>UQZJ01000038.1 GCA_900545495.1 uncultured Eubacteriales bacterium | reverse complement strand
CCCCTGACCCTCCGTCAGGATATGATTGAGCGGGTCATCAAGCCCTGCATTCCCGCCGAAATGCTGGATGCCGAGACCAAGTATTATATTAATCCCACCGGACGCTTTGTACTGGGCGGCCCGGCGGCCGATACGGGACTGACCGGCCGTAAGATCATCGTGGATACCTACGGCGGCTATGCCCGGCACGGCGGCGGCGCCTTCTCCGGCAAGGATCCCACCAAGGTGGACCGCAGCGGGGCATATATGGCGCGGTACATTGCAAAAAACATCGTGGCAGCGCAGCTTGCCCCCATACCCGATTTGCCGGACAGAAAAACAATCTGTATAATGGAAAGGGGTAATGAAAAATGTCAACCAAAGAACGAAAGCACCCAGCGCCGCCGCGATACGATGAGGCCTTCAAGGCGGGGGCAGTGCGGATGGTCACCGAGCAGGGGCGGCCCAGCCGGGAGGTGGCCGCGGAACTCGGCATCTGCATCGACACGCTGCGCAGCTGGCTGAAAGCGGCGGGCGCACCATCGCCGGGGCAAGCTGACCGCCAAAACCGCGACGCCAGACGCCTGCGCGAACTGGAGGCGGAGATTCGAGCACTGCGCAAGAAGCTTGAAGAGAAAGACGGGGTCATTGACATCCTAAAAAAATCCGTCGGCATACTTTCCAAACCATAGAGGACAAGTACCGGTACATCCGTACGGCCCGCGCGGGGGCCTCTGTGGAACTTGTATGCCGACTGCTGGAGGTCTCCCGCAGCGGGTACTACGAATGGCTGGGCCGCAAACCCTCTTTGCGCCGGCAGAAGGATCAGGAACTGAAACGCCGGCTGCTGAGCCTGCACCAGCGTTATCCCGCCCTTGGGCTGGACAGCCTGTATCACCTGATCCGCCCGCAGCTTTCCTGCTCGCGCAAGCGCATCCACCGCCTGATGAACGAGATGAACATCTCCTCCACACGCAGGCGTGCCTACAAAGCCACGACCAACTCAAGACACGCGCACCCCATCGCGCCCAATCTCCTTGCGCGCCGCTTCTCCTTTGACAAGCCAGACACCGCATGGGTCGGCGATATTACCTATATCCCCACCGGCGAGGGCTGGCTCTACTGCGCTGTTGTGAAAGACCTTTGCACAAAGCAGATCGTCGGCTACGCCTTCTCCGACCGCATCGACACAAATCTCACTCTCGCCGCCCTCGGCATGGCCGTCCGGCGCCGCAAGCCTCTGCCCGGCCTCATCTTCCACTCCGACCGCGGCGTCCAATACGCCGCCTACGCTTACCGTCAGCGTCTCGCCAGCCTCGGCATCCGGCAAAGCATGTCCCGCAAGGGCGATCCCTATGACAACGCCGTGGCCGAAAACTTCTTCAGCTGCCTCAAGTGCGAGTGCGTCCATCTGCGCCATTTCGCCTCAAGGGCACATGCCATGGCAGACGTCTTCGCTTATATCGAGACCTTTTACAACCCAGTGCGCCCGCATTCCTCTATTGGCTGGCGTCCTCCGGATGCCTTTGCGCGTGCCTTGTCTGAGCATCCCGCCGCCTGAGTGTGATACGACAAGATATCCTGCGTTTCTTTCTGTTTTTTCTTCATTTTTACTGTCCACGAAACCGGGAAGGGCACAGAACCTTCTTCAAGATATATCCTTTCCCAATCCGCTACAGAGTGAGCTCCCCTCATTTCGTACTGTCGTGCAATTTCTCGGTAGCTTAATCCTTTCTCTCGCATTTCCTCTACTATCTGTTTCTTAAATGCTCCATCGTATTTAGGAATCCCTTTTGGCATAAAACAACACCCCATTCGTTAGTAGTTTACCATACTGCCTAACAAATGGGGTGCTGTTGATTGTTGTCCAATTATTTCGTTCTTTCTATTACCGCAATTGCCTCAATTTCGCAAAGAGCTTTTTTAGGAAGGTCCTTTACTGCAAAGCAGCTGCGGGCAGGCTTGTTTACAAAGTATTTGGCGTAAACACTGTTGAATGCCGCAAAATCACTCATATCGGAAAGATAGCATGTTGTTTTAAGAACGAGCCCCAAATCAGAGCCGGCCTCCTTGAGTATAGCGTCAACATTCCTGCACGCAAGCTCCGCCTGCTCTTCAATAGTTGCCGGCATGGAGCCGTCTGCGGGGTCTGCCCCAATCTGTCCGCTGGTGAATATAAACTCACCGTGCCTATAAGCCTGCTCATAGGGCCCGATAGCAGCCGGGGCCTTTGAAGTATGAATTACATTCATAAAAACCTCCTATAGTCATTACATTTTAC
>UQZJ01000037.1 GCA_900545495.1 uncultured Eubacteriales bacterium | reverse complement strand
TTTCGCCTATCTGCCCGACGCTCTATCAGCCCCTTTTCCTCAATGACGCCGTTCCCGAGGAACATAAGAGCGGCATCGACATGGGGCGCGACCTGCTCCGCCGCTCTCATGTGCTGGTGGTGTGCGGTCATACCGTCACCGAGGCCATGAAGAACGACATCGCCGTTGCTCAGCGGCTCGGGATCACCGCCACCACCCTTGAGGGCATTTTGACCGTCAAGGGACAGGGGCGCAGATAAGATGACGGCGCTCCGGCTGGGGAGCCTGTTTGACGGGATCGGCGTATTCCCGCTGGCGGCGGTGCGCTGTGGCATTGAGCCAGTATGGGCAAGCGAGATTGAAAAAGCCCCTATCTCCATCACGAAACGCCACTTTCCCGATATGGCGCATTTGGGGGATGTGACGAAGCTGGACGGGCGGGATCTCCCGCCCGTCCATATCATCACCTTTGGCTCACCATGTCAAAATCTTTCGCAGATCGGCAACCGCAAGGGGCTTGCGGGAGAAAAGTCCAGCCTGTTCTTTCAAGCTATCCGCATTATCCGCGAAATGAGGGAGGCGACAAATGGTCTATTTCCAGCAATCGCTGTTTGGGAAAACGTCATGGGAGCGTTTTCATCAAATGACCGGATGGATTTTAGAGCCGTCCTATCCGCTTTCACAGACACCGATGTTTCAATGCCTGCTTCTGGAAGATGGGCAGGAGCCGGAATGGTGCGAGGGCGAACGCCTGACCTCTGCTGGCGGCTCATGGACGCCCAGCATTGGGCAAGCCCCCGGCTGGCACGACGGCAGCGCATCTTTCTTGTGGCAGACTTTGGAGGACGGCGTTCCCACGAAATACTTTTTAAGCCCCGCACAATGCAGTCACTTCCTGCATTTGGCGGAGATCGCGGGCTGCCCGCCGCCTGCGGAGATCGAGGCTCTTTTATTGAAGCAGGGCGGCGCATACCAGTCACCCGACCCTTTCAATGCTTCCGTATGCGGGCCTCCGCCAAGGAGCGGACGGAAACAGCGTTCCGAAACAGCTTCGGATTGCCAACTGATCCTTTTCCCACTCTGTTAGCGGGCGGCATTTCGCCCTTTGCCTTTTGGTACGAGGACGATCCCGCCGGGGGCTGCGTCCGCTTTCCCACGGAAACGGAATGTGAGCGGCTGATGGGGCTGCCGGAGGGCTGGACAAGGTACGGCGCGGACGGTAAGGAAATTCTATCCTCCCACCGCTACCGGGCATTGGGAAACGCCATCGCGCTGCCCTGTGCCGAATACATCATGGCGGGGATCACGGAGGCGCTGATAAAAGGAGGTGCAAATGACGGTATTTGAAGCCTACATTACCAACCTCGGCAAATACGCCGAGGGGCAGCTTGTGGGCGAAACGCTGAAATTTCCGGCCACCACGGAGGAGGTGCAATCGCTCTTAAAGAACATCGGCGTGGACGGTGTGCGGTATGAGGAGTTTTTCATCACCGCCTTTGACGGCGATGTGATGGGCTTATACGACTATCTCACCGAGTATGAAAACTTGGACGAGCTGAACCATCTGGCGCACCTTATTTCCGAGCTGGACAGCGACGAGATCGAAACGCTGGAGGCCGTACTCAACAAGGGCGACCATACTTCCAGCGTGGCGGACATCATCAACCTTGTTCACAATCTGGACTGCTACGAGCTGCACCCCGGCGTGACCGACGATGAAATGCTGGGGCGCATCTATGTGGAGGACATGGAGCTGCTGGATGTGCCGGACAATGTGCTGCCATACTTCGATTTTGAAGCCTATGGGCGGGATATGCGGATCAACGAGGGAGGCCACTTCGCCCCCACGGGCTATCTGACCCGCAGCGGCGACTTCAAGGAGGTGTACCACGGCATCGAGGACATTCCCGCCGAACACCGCATTTTTGCGTACCCTAAACTGAATATCCGGGAGCAGATGGCTGCCTACAAGGAGGTCATAGACCGTTCCTCTTTGGAGGGCGAACGCCTGCACCCGAGAAAGGAGCATGATGACCGCTGACCTTGGGACAACTTGTCCCAAGGTCATATTTCTACCAGAGAGGAGGAGATGACGGCTGGTAGACGAGGATATTTCCCGGCGCACGATTGCCGTATCGGTGAAAGCGTCAAAGCTGACCGCCCGGGGGCTTGCCTATGTTGTCCGGGCGGTGGGGCGCAAGATCGCCAAGGCACACCGGGCAAAGCAGACGCCCCACGGCAAGCAGACCGTGAAAAAGCTCATGGCGCACGGCGCATCCACCAACAGCCTTGAACTGTCCGGGGACACGAAGTTCTTTGACCGGGTAGCCCGGAAGTGGAATGTGGACTACGCCTTTTATCAGACTGAACCGGGGAAATACCTGCTGTTCTTTAAGTCCGGGCAGGCGGACGCTATGACCGCCTGCTTTTCGGAATATTCCCGCAAGGTGCTGGATAAGGCCAAGTCCCGCCGACCCACGATCCCCGAACAGATGAAGCAGGCGGAACAACAGCTTGCCAAGGAAAAGCCGCCCAAGGAGCATATCAAGGAGGTGGCGCATGACAGATAAGCTCCGTAAATATGTGCTGCCCAACATTCCCTATGTGTTCATCGGCTGGGCGTTCCTCAAGCTGGGGACGGCGTACCGTCTGGCGGCAGGCAGTGATTTCGCCCATAAATTCATCGGGCTGGGTCAGACTGTCGGCGCAGCCTTTGCCGACTTTGCCCCCGGCCTTGCTCCCTTTGACTGGCTGGTGGGCATTGTGGGGGCGGCGGTGTTCCGCCTGCTGATCTACTTCAAAAGCAAGAACGCCAAGAAATACCGCCGGGATGCGGAATACGGCAGCGCCCGCTGGAGTGCATAATTTTAAGTGTAAATGACACATACATGGACGCACAGGAGGTTAT
>UQZJ01000036.1 GCA_900545495.1 uncultured Eubacteriales bacterium | reverse complement strand
CCATGGCGATGGCACCCTCATGACACGCCTCGGCGCAGGCGCCGCAGCCGTTGCACTTGTCCCTGTCGATCTCAATGATTCTCCGTACCATAGTTTTGTCCTCCTTGCGGTTCTTCTTGACTTTGTGGCTTCATTTTACTATCATAATTTATGAAAGTCTGTTGGCATGCCAACGAAAAGGAGAAAAATATGCGGATCAATTTGGGAAACACCCCGCTTTTTCGCGGCATGACGGTGCCGGACATCGAGGAAATGCTGCGCTGCCTGCGCGCCGCAGAGCGCACCTATAAAAAGGGCGCGGTCATCCTGCCGGAGGGGACGCCTACGGAGCAGCTGGGCGTGGTGCTGTCCGGCCGTGTCATCATCGAGATGGGGGACGTGTGGGGCAACAACAGCGTCCTCAGCAGCGTGGGCGCAGGCGGCATCTTTGCGGAGGCGTATGCCTGCGTGCCGGGCGAGCCGCTGATGGTCAACGTCACCGCCGCCGAGGACACAGAGGTGCTGCTGCTGCACATCGGGCAGGTGCTGGAGCCCTGCGCCAAGGTGTGTCCCCGCCACCTCCGGCTGCTGCGAAACCTGCTGACACTCTCCGCCGGGAAGAACTTGCAGCTCTCCCGCCGGGTGCAGCACACCTCGCCCAAGTCCATCCGCAAGCGGCTGCTGTCCTATTTCTCCGAGTGCATCAAGCGCACCGGCAGCTATGAATTCGACATCCCCTACAACCGCCAGCAGCTGGCGGATTACCTGAACGTGGAGCGCAGCGCGCTGAGCAACGAGCTGTCCCTCATGCAGCGGGACGGGCTGATCCGGTATGAGAAAAACCACTTTGCCGTGACGGAGCAACTGGGGCAGCGGTGAAGAAAAACAGGGAAGCGTGCGGCGTGGTAGGTATGAATATGATATCGAGGCGGGAAAGCAGCAGGCGGGCAACGTACTGGCGGAGGTATACTTCCGCGGCAAGACCGCCGAAAAGTAGGGGAGACAGAGCCCCCCTGTCCGCTCCTCAAATATGGCCTTACGCTTGGGATAGGTGGACGGGCCCGCAGCGCACCAAGCCATGAATTGGCGGATGTCCTTGATCTCCATAACAGAATCTTGAACCACGGGCGGCGGGACAGTTTACTGTCCCGCCGCTCTGCTTTTCGGCGGGTATGCCTTGCTTGTGCGTAATGGCTCTCCATGCCGAGGCTGGCTTGGTCAGTGTTTTGCGGCACAAGGCGGGGCGCTTCTTCCGAATATAAGCGGAAAGGAGGGAAATTTCTTCCGAAATCAATCTTGACAAATATTATCAAGATTGATAGAATGAAAATACAACCAAGGGAAAAGGGGATGCAGGAATATGCTCATCACAAGGGAAACAGACTATGCACTGCGGATGCTGCGGGTGCTGCTGGACGGAGAGAAGCACTCCGCCGCCGAGATGGCGGAGACGGAGCTGATCCCCGTACAGTTTGCCTATCAGATCCTGCGAAAGCTCTCCGCCGGGGAGCTGGTGCAGGTGAGCCGGGGCGCAGCCGGCGGCTGCCGGCTGTCCCGCGACCTGCGCGGCGTTTCCCTCTACGATCTTATGGTCGTCATGGGAGAGCATGACGTCCTGTGCGCCTGTATGGAGCCGGGGTATGACTGCCGCTGGCAAAGCGAACACGGGAAATGCGCCATCCACTGCCAGCTAACGGAGTTACAGCGAAAGCAGGACGAGGCATTCCGCGCCGTGAGTCTGCACCGGCTGCTGACCGGCGAAGCAATTCAAAAAGAAGAAGTGACCCAACAAACGTGATATAAGGAGGTACACCGTATGCTGTTTCAGACCACACCCGCGCACGAGGAGCTGCGCGCCAAGATCCGGGCCTTTGCGGAGGAGGAGATCAAGCCTCTTGCCTTCCTGCTGGATCAGAACAACGAGTTTCCCGACGAGGCTGTTCAAAAGATGGGACAGCTGGGCTGGCTGGGGCTGCCATTCCCCAAGGAATACGGCGGCGCAGGCCTTGACATTCTCAGCTACGCCATGGCGGTGGAGGAGCTGGCCCGTGTGGACGGCGGCGCAGGCGTGATCCTCTCCGCCCACGTGTCGCTGGGCGCGTGGCCCATCTTCGCCTACGGCACGGAGGAGCAGAAGCGGAAGTATCTCGTGCCGCTGGCAAGAGGCGAAAAGCTGGGCGCCTTCGGCCTTACCGAGCCTAACGCCGGGTCGGACGCCGGCGGCACGGAAACCACGGCGCTGGACAAGGGCGACCATTACCTGCTCAACGGCGGCAAGATCTTCATCACCAACGCGCCCAAGGCGGACACCTATGTGGTATTCGCCGTCACCACGCCGGACATCGGCACCCGGGGCATCTCCGCCTTCATCGTGGAGAAGGGCTGGAAGGGCTTTGAATTCGGCGACCACTACGACAAGATGGGAATTCGCTCCTCCTCCACGGCGGAGCTGATTTTCAACGACGTGAAGGTACCCAAGGAGAACCTGCTGGGCAAGGAGGGCGACGGCTTCAAGATCGCCATGTCCACGTTGGACGGCGGCCGCATCGGTATCGCGGCGCAGGCACTGGGTATCGCCCAGGGGGCCTTTGAGCACGCGCTGGCCTACGCCAAGGAGCGCGTCCAGTTCGGAAAGCCCATCGCGGCACAGCAGGCCGTTTCCTTCAAGCTGGCGGACATGGCCACCAAGCTGCGCTGCGCCCGCTTCCTGGTCTACTCCGCGGCGGAGCTGAAGGAGCAGCACGCCCCCTACGGCATGGAGTCCGCCATGGCGAAGATGTACGCCTCAGACATCGCGCTGGAGGTCACCAACGACGCCATGCAGATCCACGGCGGCACCGGCTTCCTCAAGGGTATGGAGGTGGAGCGCGCCTACCGCGATGCCAAGATCACCACCATCTATGAGGGTACCAACGAGATCCAGCGGGTGGTCATCGCCTCCCATCTCATCGGCAGGCTGGGCA
>UQZJ01000035.1 GCA_900545495.1 uncultured Eubacteriales bacterium | reverse complement strand
CTGCAAAAGCTGTCTGTTTCCAACAGAAACAGACAGCTTTTGATTTGCGTTGAAAGCATCTCGCTGTTTTCTCTCGAGCGGGGCGGTCTTCCCACGGACCGCCCCGCGAAGCCGTTACGGCTCGATGATGTTGAAGGGATTGGTCCCGGTGATCGGGAACTGGTTCATATTCTCCATCATCAGCGTCAGCAGCTCTGCGCTGCCCTCGACCTTGACGGACTTTGCAACCGTTTCCTGATTGTTGGTCAGGATCGCAAACAGCGCATTCTTCGGGCAGGTAATAGACACGTCCGCATCATCAGACAATGAATCCGCATAGACCAGCAGCACACCATTCTTCACGCGGAGCATGTGCTGTTCGCCCACGTCAGGCAGGATCACGTTCATGGTGAAGTCGCGGTCAGCCAGCGCCTGCTTGTCCATGACAATGGCCATATAGTCAAACAGCATGGGCGCGGAGAGGGCCTTGACCATGTCGCCGGTAGATTTGGTGGAAGCGGTGAAATTGGCGTTTCCATGGCGCAGCTCCTGCGCGGCGGTCAGATATTCGTTGCGCCACGGACCGGACTCCGCCTGATACCCCAGCTGCTCCAGTGCATCGGCGCACAGAAGCCGTGCATCGGTGTTCGTCGGGTCGGCAAAGACGATGGTGTTTGTGACCTCGGCGACCCACTGATATTCACCCTTGTCAAAATCCGCCTTTGCCATTTGCAGGACATTGTCAACATCCCCCAGGTACTCCACCCATTTTTTTGCGCTGTCGCTTGGCATGAGGGGGTTCAGGTTGACAGGGTTGCTGTCATACCAGCCCATGAACTTCTGGTAGACCGCCTTGGCGTTGTGGGCGACCGTCCCGTAGTACTGGCGGGTGTACCAGATTTTATTGAGAGCCTCCGGCAGCTCGATCATGTTGGAGATCTCGTCGCTGGTGTAGCCCTGATTGATATAGGTCAGAGTCTGGTCGTTGATGAACTTATACACGGCAGCCGTGTTGACCATGTAGTCGTTCACCACGTTGTTTCCCCAGTGCGGCCAGTTGTGGGACTGGAAGGTGACCTCCGCTTCCTTGCCGTAAAGGGAAATGGCCTCGGTGATATAGCTTGCCCATGCCGCGCCGTCGCGCACCTCCGCGCCGCGCAGCGTGTAGAGATTGTGGAGCGTGCCGGTGCAGTTTTCCGCCATCCACAGCGCCTTGTACTGGGGCAGCCACGTGTTCATTTCGGCGGGCGCTTCCGTACCCGGCGTGAGCTGGAACTCCAGCTCCACACCGTCGATCGTCAGCTTTTCGCCGGACTGCGTGATTTCATAGCTGGGCGTCATGAACGAGACCGTTCCGGTGGACTGTCCCATGCCGATGCCCTGCGCCAGCTTGCCGGTCACGCCGGGCGTCAGCAGGATACCATACTGATAATTGCTGCGGCGGCCCATACCCTTACCGGCGTAGACGTTTTCCTTCACAGAGTGCTCCGTGAAGCCCACAGGTGTGATCACGGGGATCTTGCCGCTGGCGAGCTGATCTTCAATAGAAAGTGTCTCGTCTGCCTTATCCTCTTTCGCCATCACGCCGGCGATGCCGCCAAAATGGTCGGCGTGGGAATGAGAGATGATGACGGCCTTGACCGGGAATTTACCAAGATTCTTTTCAATTAGCTGCATGGCAGCCTGACTGCACTCCACGCTCATCAGCGTGTCAAAGACGATCCAGCCGGTATCACCCTTGACAACAGTGAGATTTGCCATGTCATAGCCGCGGACCTGATAGATGCCATCCGTCACTTCAAAAAGGCCATAGGCATGGTTGTTCTTCGTGTTCTCCCAGAGGCTGGGATTTACGCTGTCAGGCGCTTTTTCATAATCGTCCAGGAACGCATAGGCTTCCTGACTCCAGAGGATCGTCCCATCCTCGTCCTTCAGTTCCAGTGTTTCCGGCGCGTCGATCAGTCCGCGGGTGGCGAATTCATATTCCTGCTTATCATCGAAGTCAAGTTCATCGTAGACGGCGGCATTTGCCTTTGCCGTAAAGTCTGTGGCGGGCTTGACCTCGGCGGTCAGACCCAGGTCTGCCTTTTCCGCGCCCGGCTCTTTGAGCCCATCCCGCGCACAGCCGACGCAGGACAGCAACAGTACCGATGTAAGAAGCATTGCTGCAATGCGTTTCATAGCCATTCTTTTTCCATCTCCTTATTGTTCGCGGATAACAGGTGACTGCCAGCTATCCAGTGCTGTCATATCCGGTACATAGATCCGCATGAACAGATGAAATTCCCCGTCGGAAACAGGCAGCCAGTTAGAGGTGTCTTCCGGTGCATCCTTGGACAGGATAATATCCAATGTGCCGTCCGCATTCAGCTTGAAGTCGGAGCGGTCGTTGATGCAGTAGCGGTCGATGGAATTGTCAATGAGGAAATCATCCTCTCCGTAGGCGGTCACGGACCAGAAGCCGCCCTCCAGCGTGGGAGGAAGGGTTTCAAAGTGGAGCGTATACTTCTTTTCTCCGGTCAGCGCTGCGCCGGTCTCATCCGCCGTTGTCTTGGGATAGATCGCCACGTCCACGGTGTTGGCGCCAAGCCCCACCAGCGCTACCATCGCGCGGTAGGTATACTCCGTGCCGAAGTCGCCGATGGGCTTGCCGTAATAGATCCACTGACCGAGTTTTTGCGCATACTTCGCGCCGTCGGCGGCAAGCGTGGCGCGAAGCCCCTGAAGCATCTGCGTCCAGCGCTCGGCAGCTCCTTCGCCCAGGAGAGCGGCGTCGAAGGTCTTACCCGCGCCCACGTTGATAGTGGAGAGTTTCTTCAGCAGTTCCTCATCCGCATCGGCGGGCGGGTTGACCTGCATCAGAGCGTTAGCCGTATTGAAAAACTCTGCTGGCGTCATGGAAAGCACCTTGTTCACGGGAACAAAGTCATTTTCCTCTTTATAAGCTCCCTGCGGTGCGGTATACTCGCCTCCCTGTATATAAGCCGAAAGAGGCAGGAGCTGCATCTGCTCCTGAATGGCATAGACATTGGGCAGATCCTCGTTCCCGGACAGCACCGTGCGGGTGATCGACCACACCGTTGCGGTGGGCACGTCCACGCGCGTCACCCCGTCGGGCAGCTCGCCCTCCCAGCCGGGAAACGCAATGGCATAAGCACCCGCCTTGTCCAGCACGGCGGCGGTGTTCGTCCACGCATCCAGAAGCTGCACATTGCAGAAGCGATCCGTTTCCGGCAGGACGTAGACCATAGGCTCTGTGCTGATGTCAAGCCATGCCTGCGAATAGACGGTATCGACGTTCGGCGTCACGACGGTGCGGAAAGAGGCGTCCGCCAGCTTTTTTACATGGTTGAACTGATTGATGGGCGCACGGCCAGTCATGGTCCCGTCCGTATTGGTCGATAATGTTTTGGTTGCGTCGGTCAGCACCAGCGGGAACGCATAGATGTATGCCTCGCTGACCGTTTCCCACACGGTTTCAGTATCCGGTGTATCCGGCTGCGTTTTTTTGGCAGAGCAGGCGGAAAGAAGCCCGCAGGAAAGCAGCGTAAGCAGCGATAGTAGAATTGCAAGTATCTTTTTCATGTTGTCCTCCTATGATTCTTTTCTG
>UQZJ01000034.1 GCA_900545495.1 uncultured Eubacteriales bacterium | reverse complement strand
TATCGGATGCTCCGCGTCGAATAGCAGGGAGGCTTTCAAAAAATCTATGAATCATTATGCTGTGAAAACCTGTTTGGCATAGAAGGGCTGAACATCGCATGGTACGGTAGTGAGGACTTAAAAGTCCTCGCTATTAGCATACATCGTCCCTAACAGTCTTACGAGTATTGGAGATTCCGCATTTGCAGGGTGCAGTGGGCTGTCGAGTATCACAATTCCGGAAAACGTGACGCATATCGGCGCAGAGGCATTTCGGGATTGCGCGGACAAAACCGGCAAAAAATACTGCAGGTATATAAGATCCAATGCTGCAAAGCTCATTGGGGCGGCTGTTGAGCATCCCGCACTGTTCCGCCCTATGCTGCGGGAAAAACTCATCGATGCCAAGGATATGTGGGAAAAGACTTGCCGGGAGAATACAAATCTTCCGAGTACATAAAAACCATGAAGCCTGCGCTGCGGAAAATCAAAATGCAAGCGGCTACCAACTTGGATGAGATGCTTCTGCTGGCTGAAAATGGCGAGTGGCGAGAGAATGTAAAGCCGAAACACAGTAAAGACGCACAAAATGGATGGTATCGCTATGATACGACTTTTGCATTTCCTGTACAGGGGACGCAACGGGCTTACAAAGCATACGATGCGGAATTGGTTATCCGTAACGCCTCCGACGGCAAGAAGTATCTGTATGACATTGTGGCAATAAAAGAAAACACCGGCCTTGCGCTAGACCTTAACAAAAAGGCCGATAGGCGGCAAAACGCCGCCACGCAATCCGGTGCTTCTGTGGCGGAGCAGTCCGGAAACTCGGACACATCTACCGCCAATGACAGTATACTCACCGATGGCGAGAATATCAAGCCGCAGTTTTCGCTGAAAGCTTATTCGGAGGCGGAGAAAAAAGGCCATGTAAAATCTGCAAAGGAGTTTTTCGGGGAGACGAACAACTGGAAGGAAACCGGATACATTACCACGGACGGCACGAAGCTGGACTTCTCCGGCCGACATGAGGGCGCACCCGGCGGGCAAACTGGGCGAAGGGGCGACGGCCGTGACCGGCGCGGACATCGTGTCCAATCTGGCCAAGACCCTCACCGGCTCGGCGCTGGTTCTGCTGGGCTTCTCTCTGGCCTCCATGGGTCACCTCGTCGGCAAGGCACCGGAGGATGACAAGGAGAAGGAGTTCTGGGAGCAGCTGGGTCATCAGGAATACTCGTTGGAGTACGGAGGTAAGAGCTGCACACTGGACTGGCTGACTCCTGAGTCCATCCCGCTGTTTCTGGGCGCCAACCTCCACGCGGCGGCACTGAGCAAGGGCCTGACGCTGAAGGAGGCGCTGGAGGCCGTCGGGTCGATCACGGACCCCATGCTCCAGATGTCCATGCTGCAGGGCGTCAATGACGCGCTGGAGAACGCCTCTACCTACGGCGATGAGAGCGCCCTGCCCCGTTTCGTCGAGAACACAATGTGGGGCTATCTCACGCAGTTCGTGCCGACACTGGCAGGACAGGTCAACCGCTCCATCAACAACCAGCGGATGTCCACCTACGTGGATAAGAACAAGGACATCCCGGACTTCTGGCAGAAGCTGTCCGGCAAGCTCACCGGCAAGATTCCCGGCCTGAACAACATCACCGGCGCTCAGATCGCCTATATTGACGCTTGGGGCCGGACGGAGAAGAACGCGGACACGGCCACGGAGAACGTGCTGTCTCAGCTGTTCAGTCCCGGTTACTCCTCCACCATCGAGGAGACAGACATGGAGAAGGAGCTGCTGCGGCTGTACGAGTCCACCGGGAAGAAAAGCGTACTCATCTCCCGTGCGGACAAGTATTTCAACGTGAACGGCGAGCGCGTCGATCTGACCGGCGCACAGTATCTGACCTACGCGCAGACGCGGGGCCAGACCGCATTCCGGCTGATGAACAGCCTGACAGGAAGTGCGGCCTATCGCGCCATGGATGATGAGCAGAAGGTCAAGGCTGTGTCGAACGTGTACAAGTACGCCAACGAGATCGCCAAGGAGACGACCCTCCGCGACTACGAGATCACGGAGAGCTGGGTCATCAAGGCGCGGGACGCTGCCAACGACTACTCCTTCCCCGTCAGCGATTACGTGAACCTGTACTCCAGCGGCATCACCACGGTTCGGGGAATTCCTGACGCAAACGGAGATACCATCAGCAACACGGCCAGTATGCGCAAGGCGCAGATGATCTATAAGATGTATCCCAACCTGACGCAAGAGCAGTACGATGTGCTGTTCGATGACTTCAACGTGGGCAAGACCGTGCGCGGTTGGGCGCCTTCGCTCATCGACACGAAGCTGGAGCTGTTGGGCGGATGACATGAAAAGACCCCGGTAGGTGCTGTACCTACCGGGGTCTTTTTCTGCTTTATGCTGCTGTTCGCCGCTGGCGCTGCACAAGCTCCAGTTGTGTCACCGGCACGGCGTACACACAGCACCGCACATGGCGATAGCCACCGGCACGGCGCCGCTGGATGCAATGGGAATACAGGTCTGCCTTGTCCCTCTGAACGGCAGACACATAATACGTGAGGTAATGCCACCTGACCAGCACTCCGGGTTTCAACATACGTACTCACCGATCCTTTCCGAAAACAAAAATAACCAACACTATCAAAAACGCGCATAGTAACCCCACTTGGTAATGCACGTCCTTCGATAGTATTGGTTTTCGGTGAATACTCAGATTGTGCCATATAGTATACGACTTTTCGCGGAAAAAAGCAACCCCTATTTTTCGGAAGGAGCCGGAAATGGGGGGGGATAAGATCCCGGTAGGTGCTGTACCTACCGGGGTCTTTTTCTGCTTTAGTTGAGGTCGTAGCGCTTGTAGAAGGCACGTACTACGTTGTCCAGCCGGATGGGGAGGAACTGCCGTGCCTGCTTCCACAGCGCGTCGGGTACGCCGTAGTAGCCCTCCGCGATACTGCCGGTGATAGCGGCGATGGTGTCGCTGTCCCCGCCGACGCTGATGGCGTTGCGGATGGCGTCCTCGAAGCCGGTGCTGTCGAAAAACGCCGCGAAAACGGCGGGCATCGTACCCTGACAGGTCTCGTCGAACTCATACCAAGACCGGATCGCGTCGCAGGTGGGTATCTCATAGACCGCCCCTGCATAGGCACGAAGCTCGTCCATACTCCGTCCCTCGCGTCCCAAGTAGACCAGACCCGCTGTTACACGGGCTGCCTTGATGCCCTCTGGGTGATTGTGGGTTACCTCGGCGGTGCGCTGCCCCAAGTCCTCCGCCTCCTCCAGCGAGGAAGCGATCATACCGGCGGGGGAGCAGCGCATGGCCGCGCCGTTGCCGAAGCTGTTGTAGGGGTGGGGCTCCTCCGCCCGCAGCCACTGCTTGAACCGACCACCGTAGCCGCCGTGGGGGTACATATGACCGAACAGCCGCATCTGGTACACCAGCTCCTCCGGGAAGTCGGCCTCATCCGTGCAGTTCAGGAACGCCCGCCCCACGGCGAGGGTCATGATGGAGTCGTCCGTGAAGAAGCAGTTCGGCGCGAACAGGGGGAAATCCTTCGTCTTGATGTTGTGCCACTCGTAGATGGAGCCAACGATGTCACCGATGATTGCACCTTTCATTTTGCGTCCTCCTTTTCAGATCGTTGTTTACTTACGCAGGGTCTCTGCGATGCTGAAGTAGGTGTCGAGGATGTGATCCAGCATCTTGTTGCCGGGGATGTGGTTGGGGTTGTGATGTGCGATCTCCGCGTTGATGCGGTCAACGTTACGGTAGCTCACGGGGAAGGATACGGAGCCTACGTCGCTGTCCTCGGGAGCCGGGTTAACAGTGGCCTGCACGAAGCCGCGGATCAGCCCGGCGGGGGTCGTGCCGCGTTCCGCCGCGATCTTCCGGAAATCTTCGGCCAGTTCCTTCTTGACGTTTGCGGACATGGTCGCCATGTTGTTCTTGTCCCATTCTCTGCTCATAGTCTGTTCTCCTTTCAAACACGTTGTGTGGTGGATGATTGTAAAACGTATGCTGTGATACGTTGACCATACTATAACACGTATCAGAGCCTACGTCAACCCGGTTCATCAAAAATTTTTGAAAAATGTTTCGTCCGCTGCCGGAGAACACGTCTGCTTCTGCGCTGTGAGGCAAGGGGCGGGCAACCTTTGGCAAC
>UQZJ01000033.1 GCA_900545495.1 uncultured Eubacteriales bacterium | reverse complement strand
GAACCCATGTTACAGCCGTGAAAGGGCCGTGTCTTAACCACTTGACCAACGGGCCGTGTTTGTTGTGTCGAGGGTTACCGGAGAGATGCTCTCGCATCTCTCCGGTTCTGGTAGCGGCGACTGGATTTGAACCGGTGACACTGCGGGTATGAACCGCATGCTCTAGCCAACTGAGCTACGCCGCCATGTCGTCCTCGACAGGCACGAGTTACTATACCATATGGACCTGCCGTTTGTCAACAGCTTTTTTGCGGGTTCGGGAGAAAAAAGGGAAAAAGGGTGCGGCGGCACAGCCGCCGCACCCTTTCGAAAATCTTTTGCGGAGCTTACACGCCCGGTGCAGGCGCTTAATACATACCCATGCCGCCCATGTCGGGTGCGGCGGGAGCCGGAGCGGGGGGCTGGGGCTTGTCGGCCACCAGAGACTCGGTGGTCAGCACCATGCCGGACACGCTGGCGGCGTTCTCCAGTGCGCTGCGGGTCACCTTGGCGGGATCCACGATGCCGCTGGCGATCATGTCGCAGTACTCCTCCTTATAGGCGTCGAAGCCGAAGCCGTTCTTCTCGGCGCTGCGGACCTTCTCCAGCACCACGCTGCCGTCGATACCGGCGTTGGCTGCGATCTGACGGATAGGAGCCTCCAGAGCCTTGGCAACCAGCTGTACGCCCACGCGCTCGTCACCCTCGGTGCTATTCAGCAGCGCTGTGACGGCGGGGATGACGTTGACGTAGATGGTGCCGCCGCCGGCCACGATGCCCTCCTCAACGGCGGCCTTGGTGGCGTTCAGAGCATCCTCAATGCGGAGCTTCTTCTCCTTCATCTCGGTCTCGGTAGCGGCGCCCACCTTGATGACAGCCACACCGCCGGCCATCTTGGCCAGACGCTCCTGCAGCTTCTCCTTGTCGTACTCGCTGGTGGTCACGCCGATCTGGGCGCGGATCTGAGCCACACGGTCCTTGATAGCCTGGGGATCGCCCATGCCGTCCACGATGATGGTGTTCTCCTTGGTGACCTTGATCTGGCGGGCGCGGCCCAGCATATCAATGGTGGTGTCCTTCAGAGCAAGACCGAACTCCTCGCTGACGACCTGACCGCCGGTCAGCACGGCGATATCCTGCAGCATCTCCTTGCGGCGATCACCGAAGCCGGGGGCCTTGACGCACACCACGTTCAGAACGCCCTTCAGACGGTTGACCAGCAGGGTGCTGAGAGCCTCGCCCTCCACGTCCTCGGCGATGATGAACAGCTTCTTGCCGCTCTGGAGCATCTGCTCCAGCAGGGGCAGGATGTCGCTGATGACGGAGATCTTCTTGTCGGTGATGAGGATGTAGGGATCGTCCACCACAGCCTCCATCTTCTCCATATCGGTGGCCATGTAGGGGGTGATGTAGCCGCGGTCGAACATCATGCCCTCCACCACCTCGGAATAGGTCTCGGCGGTCTTGGACTCCTCAATGGTGATAACACCGTCGGCGGAGACCTTCTCCATGGCCTCGGCGATGAGCTTGCCGATGGTCTCATCGCTGGAGGAGACAGTGCCGACGCGGGCGATATCGGCGGTGCCGTTGACCTTCTGGCTCTGCTCCTTGATGGCGCTGACAGCGGCCTCCACGGCCTTGGCCATGCCCTTCTTCATGACGATGGGGTTGGCGCCTGCGGCCAGATTCTTCAGACCCTCGTGGATCATGGCCTGTGCCAGCAGGGTGGCGGTGGTGGTGCCGTCACCGGCCACATCGTTGGTCTTGGTGGACACCTCGCGCACCAGCTGTGCGCCCATGTTCTCAAACGGATCGTCCAGCTCGATCTCCTTGGCGATGGACACGCCGTCGTTGGTGATCAGGGGCGTACCGAACTTCTTATCCAGCACCACGTTGCGGCCCTTGGGGCCCAGCGTGACCTTAACGGTATCCGCCAGCTGATTGACGCCGGCTTCCAGTGCCTTGCGGGCCTCATCGCCGCGCTTGATGATCTTAGACATATAACTTACCTCCTACTTTTACTCCACGATGGCCAGAATGTCGCTCTGCTTGACGATGATGTACTCCACATCCTCCAGCGTCACCTTGGTGCCGGCGTACTTGTCGGTGATGACCTTGTCGCCGGCCTTCACGGACATCACCACGGTCTTACCGTCCACGGTGCCGCCGGGGCCCACAGAGATCACCTCTGCCACGGAGGGCTTCTCCTTGGCGGAGCCGGTCAGGATGATGCCGCCCTTGGTGGTCTCCTCCGGCTCGGTCATCTTCAGCACCACGCGGTCAGCAAGCGGTGTCAGTTTCATAGCTGCTTCCTCCTCATATACTAAATATTGAAAAACTAAGTCAGCGTTAGCACTCGATATATCTGAGTGCTAACGCTGCTTATCATACCACACTATTCATGATTTGCAAGGGGGAAACAGGGAAAATTTGAAAAATTCACAAAATGTTCAACTCAGACTCGGCTCCCGTGCGGTGCGGTTGCAGCTGCACCCGACGGGGCCGAAGAAATTCAGCTTCTTGTCGGCCATTTTGATGGTCACGTCCTGATTGGTGACGCACTCACCGTCCAGACAGGTGACGATATCCGGCTTGTCCGACTGGATCCGGATGACCTTGGGCGTGGAACAGTGCGCCGCATGGGGGAACTTGTGATAGTCGCCCTTGGAGTAGGGACCCACGAATTTCAGGAACGTCCGGCGGGTCACGGCCTTGACCACCAGCGTGTTCAGCACACCGTCGTCCATCCGCGCCTCCGCCACGGGCATAAAGCCGCCGCCGTAGTAACGGCCGTTGCACACGGCCACCAGCGACCAGTCGCCCTTGACCGCCACATCGTCCAGCGTCACCGTCCAGTGGGAGGCGATGCCCTTGAACAGGAAGTTCACCGCCAGCGAGTAGATGTAGCTGCTCTTGCCGTCCAGCAGGGGGCTTTCGCTGTACTTATGTACGTCCCGCGCCACCCGCGCGTCGATGCCGGAGCAGGCGATGGTCAGAGCGATGCGGCCGTTGACGTCGATGGCGTCTATGGGGAACTGGGGGCCGTCCCACAGGTTCTCTGCATCCCGGAACTTCTCCAGATCGTCGCCGAAGTTCTTGAGAAAGTCGTTGCCGGTGCCGACGGGAATGACGGTCATGGCGGCATTGTCGTAGCCGATGATGCCGTTGGCCACCTCGTTGACGGTGCCGTCGCCGCCGCAGGCGTAGAACCGCAGCTCCTCGCCGCTGTCACACAGCCGCCGGGCAATCTCCGTGGCGTGACCCTGCTTCTTTGTCAGGATGCACTGGACGTCCAGATTGTGCTTTGTCCGCAGCGCATCCGCCATATCGTATATCTTTTGGCGGCTGTCCGCCTTGCCCGCAGTGGGATTGATGATGAAAACGTGCTTCATCTTGGGTTGCCTCCTCGAGCCAAGCAAAAGTTTAAGAATTCATTAGCATTGTACCATGACGGCAGAAAAGAAAGTGAACAAATTGAAAATTAACGGCCGTTGCGCCGGATATCGCCGCTGTTCACACGTTGCCGTACATGAAAACGTCGCATTTGATCATGCCGTTGTACAGCTTGCGCTTCTTGTCCGCCGGCCGGCCGAAGGCCCGCTCGAACTCCGTGTGGCTGCTGAGTACCAGTGTCCGCCAGCCATCCGGCAGGGTCTTCCACACCTTGCCCAGCATCCGGTACAGCTCCTCGGCCTCCTGCCGCTCCAGCAGCCGCTCGCCGTAGGGGGGATTGGTCACCAGCTGGCCGTATTGGCTGTCCCGGTGGAATTTGGCGGCGTCCGCCACCTCAAAGCGGATGCAGTCGTCTACGCCGGCTTTCCGGGCGTTGTCCCGGGCGATGTCCACGGCGCGGGGGTCGATGTCGCCGCCCCAGATGTCGTACTGTCCGTGGAACTCCTTGTCCTGCGCCTCGTCCGCCGCGTCCATCCACACCTGACCGGGCAGGAACTCCCACCGCTGGGCGTCGAACCGACGGTCCAGACCCGGTGCGCGGTTCTTGGCGATGAGCGCCGCCTCGATGGGAATGGTGCCGCTGCCGCAGAACGGGTCGCAGAACGGGTCGCGCCCCCGGTAGCGGCTGAGGGTCACCAGTGCCGCCGCCAGCGTCTCCCGCAGCGGCGCCTCCACGCCCACGGCCCGGTAGCCCCGCTTGTACAGTCCCTCGCCGGAGGTGTCCAGACAGATGGCGGCCTCGTCCTTGAAGATGGAAAACCGCACCTGATACTTCACGCCCGTCTCCGGGAACTGCTCCAGCCCGTAGGCGGCCTTCAGCCGCTCCACCATGGCCTTTTTGATGATGCTTTGGCAGGCGGACACCGCGTGGAGCTGGGAGGAGATGGCGTAGCCCTTTACCGGGAACGCCGCGTCCCGGGGGAGATAGTCCTCCCAGGGGATGGCGCGCACGCCCTGAAACAGCTCCTCAAAGCTGAGGGCGGGGAACTGCCCCAACACCAGCATCACCCGTGCGCCGCAGCGCAGGTTGATGTTCAGTCGCGCACAGTCCGCCATGGAGCCCCGGCACAGGATGCGCCCGTTCTCCGCGCGGACATCCTGTAAGCCAAGGCGCTTCACCTCGTCGGACACCAGCTTTTCCAGCCCCAGCAGGCAGGGGATCATATATGTTACCATAGTCGGCGTACCTCGCTCGTTCAAATTCGTACCCATCAGTATACCTGACTTTCCGCCGCTGTGCAACCCGCTTCGCCGGAAAAATCCTGTGGCATTTTCGGGGGGAATCCGTTATAATGAGGAATGTAAACCTCAGGTTGCGCGGGTTTTTTCAAAAAATTGACCGCCGCAACCTAAAGGTGATAGACAAATCCGGCGAACGTGCTACACTGTCGGCAAGAGGAACGGAGGAACGAGACTATGTCATTTGGAGAACAGCTTGCATCGGTGCGCCGCGGCAGCGGCCTGACACAGGAGCAGTTTGCCGAGCAGCTGCAGGTCTCCCGTCAGGCGGTGAGCAAGTGGGAGTCCGGAGTTTCCCATAGTTAAAGATACCACACCAAATATGATGAACCCACGCTTATAC
>UQZJ01000032.1 GCA_900545495.1 uncultured Eubacteriales bacterium | reverse complement strand
CGGCGGTGATGTTCTTGGCGCCCACGTTGGAGGTCATGACGATGATGGTGTTCTTGAAGTCCACCTTGCGGCCCTGGGAGTCGGTGACAATGCCGTCCTCCAGAATTTGCAGCAGGATGTTCCACACATCCTCGTGGGCCTTTTCGATCTCATCGAACAGCACCACGGAGTAGGGCTTTCTGCGCACCTTTTCGGTGAGCTGGCCGCCCTCCTCGTGACCCACATAGCCGGGAGGCGAGCCTACCAGACGGGAGACGGTGTGCTTCTCCATGTACTCGGACATATCGATACGCACCATGGCGTTCTCATCGCCGAACATGGCCTCAGCCAGCGTCTTGCACAGCTCGGTCTTGCCCACACCGGTGGGGCCGAGGAACAGGAACGAGCCGATGGGCCGCTTGGGATCCTTCAGACCCACACGGCTGCGGCGGATGGCCTTGGCCACCGCGTTGACGGCCTCATCCTGTCCCACCACGCGCTGGTGGAGCTTCTCCTCCAGCTTCAGAAGACGCATACTCTCGTCCTCGGTGAGACGGGTGACGGGGATGCCGGTCCAGCCGGCCACCACCTTGGCCACATCGTCGGCGGTGACATTGCCGCGGTTCTGCGCCAGCTGCTTGCGCCAGTTGTCCCGCTCGATCTCCACCTGCTCCTGATAGTTCTTTTCAATGTCGCGAAGCTGCGCGGCCTTCTCGAAGTCCTGCGCCGCCACGGCCTCGGTCTTCTCCCGATGCAGGGCGGTGATCTTCTCCTCCAGCGCCTTTAGGTCGGGGGAGGAGGCCTCCGCGGTCATACGCACCTGCGACGCGGCCTCGTCCATCAGGTCGATGGCCTTGTCCGGCAGGAACCGGTCGCCGATATACCGCTTGGACAGCTGCACGGCAGCCTCCAGCGCCTCATCGGTGATGGTCAGCTTGTGGTGAGCCTCGTACTTGTCGCGAAGACCCTTCAGGATCTCCAGCGTGGCCTCCGGCGTAGGTTCACCCACGGTGACGGGCTGGAACCGGCGCTCCAGCGCGGCGTCCTTCTCAATGTACTTGCGGTACTCGTTGAGGGTGGTGGCGCCGATGACACGGATCTCGCCCCGGCCAAGAGCCGGCTTGATGATGTTGGCGGCGTCCACGGCGCCCTCGGCGGAGCCGGCGCCCACGATGGTGTGCAGCTCATCGATGAACAGGATCACATTGCCGGCCTTCTTCACCTCGGCCAGTGTGTTCTTGATACGCTCCTCAAACTCGCCGCGGTACTTGGTGCCGGCCACCATGCCGCTGAGGTCGAGGGACAGGATCTTCTTGTCCAGCAGCTCCTCAGGCACATCGCCGGAGGCGATGCGCTCGGCCAGACCCTCGGCGATGGCGGTCTTGCCGACGCCGGGCTCACCGATGAGAACGGGGTTGTTCTTGGTGCGGCGGGACAGGATCTGGATGACCCGCTGGATCTCCTTCTCACGGCCGATGACGGGGTCCAGCTTGCCGGCGCGTGCGGCCTCGGTGAGGTCGCGGGTGAACTCGGCAAGGGTCTTGTTCTTCTTATCGGACTCGCGGTTGGCGGTGGACGCGCCGCTGGTCACGGTGTGGGGCGTGTCGTTCAGCTTCTGCACGATGCTGCTGTACATCTTCTTGGGGTCGACGCCCATGGTGCGCAGGATGCGCAGCGCCATGTTGCCGCCCTCGCGGAGAATGCCCATCAGCAGATGCTCCGTGCCGATGTAGCTGCTGCCCATACGGGCGGCCTCGGACACAGCCAGCTCCACCACGCTCTTGGCGCGGGGGGTCAGACCCTGACTGGGCGCGGTGCCGGACAAGCCTTTGCCCACGCTGCGCTGCAGCACGTCGCAGACCATCTCATCGGTGACACCATATTCACTGAGGACACGGTGGGCAATGCCCTCCTCCTCACGGATCAGACCAAGCAGCAGATGCTCGGAGCCAACGTAGCCGTGGCCCATCTCCTCCGCCGCTTCCTGACTCAGACGCAGGGCCTCCTCGGCCCGGGGGGTGAATTTATTCTCGCTCATAAAATAGCACTTCCTCTCTTAGCTATGGTGTTTCGCGCCGGACTTATTGCTCCAGCGCCCGCAGCTCATCCCGCAGCTTGGCGGCTTCCTCGAAATGCTCCGCCTCCACTGCCAGATTCAGCTGCATTTGCAGCGCGTTGCGCTTGCGCTGCTTGGTCAGCGCGTCCTGCTCGTCCTTGGGCAGCAGGTCGCTGTGTTCCTCTGCGGCCGGCACGCTCTCCCGCGCCTGCCCCAGTACGTCCACCGGTTCGGGGAACTCGGTGAGCATCCGGGAGCCAAACCCATTGAAGAACGGCTCCAGCATCCCGAAGGGACGGGAGAAGAAATCTCCGAACAGACCGCCGGTCATACCGGCGGAGCGGAAGGAATCGGTGTAGCCCAGCTCCTCCGCACACTGGGGGCAAAGGTGAATCTGCGTCACCTTGCCGTTGATATTGCTCTTATAGTAGAACGTAGCCTCGTTCTTTCCACAACGATCACATCTCATAATCGTAACCTCCTTGCTGAAAAATCAGACCGAATGGATCAGGATCTGCTTAAAAATATCGGCCCGCAGCGTGTTGCGCTGCTCCCTGGCGACGGAGTGCAGCGCCTGCTCGCCGGTGGCGGACAGAAGCGCCTGCCCCAGCTCCCGGCTGATAGCCTCGGATTCCACCAGATTCTGGGTGATGGCCCGTGCGCTGGCGTGATCCAGCGTGCCGCCGATGGAATTGATAACGTGCATCAACAGCGTCTGCCGGTCCACCTGCACCCGCGTGATGCGGATGTAGCCGCCGCCGCCCCGCCGCGATTCCACAATGTAGCCGCGCTCGGGGGAGAAGCGGGTGGACATGACGTAGTTGATCTGACTTGGCACGCAGTTGAACCGCTGCGCCAGATCGCTGCGCTGAAGCTCCAGCGCACCGCCGGCCTCCTCCAGCTCCTGTTGAATGAATCCGGCGATGATATCAGAGATGCCCATGCGCACATTCCACCTTTCCACAAAATCGGTTTTGACTTTGCCTTTCTTTGACCTTGAGCATAGTATAGCACGTTCATTTTGATTGTCAACACCTATTTTTGACTTTTCTTGACCAAAAGTGTAAACAATTTTTGAACGAGGGAGGGGGATGTTCCGCGCCTTGGCGCGGGATTGTCTCCGACGGCCCCATTTCTTTCAGCAGCGAAAGAAATGGGGGAAAGAACGCCGCCAAAAACCAATGGTTTTTGGATTTCCTTTCGCCGCTGGCCGGTGCGTTCTGATCCGTCCGAAACGTGGAATCGACGTATTTCTCTGTGCGCTGCCGCTTTTGCCCTGAAATGCGCCGGTGCGCAGTTCTACATTTCACAAGCCCAGCGGCAGCGGGGATAGGAGCAGGTCAATGCCGCATTTCGGGTGGCTTGCGCTCTGTACCGCTCGCGTGGAACGCAGAATGGCAAGGGGCAATGTGCGGGGCGCGGCGGAAGTCTTGAAACCGCAGGGTTTAAGCAGTCCTTTTGGTCACTTTTGGGACTGCGGCCAAAAGTGACCCGCGCCGCAGCGCGGAATATCCCCTGCCGTCGGAGACAATCTCGCGCACATACCGCGAAGCTGCCCTCTGTACAAATCCGCCGCGATGGGGTATACTATCCCCAAATCGCAAACTGATACAGAAAGGAAACTGCCTATGAACATCAACTGGAACGATCCCAACTTTCAGGGCTTCGGCCGTCAGCCCCGTCCCAAAAAGGCGCGCAAGCCTGTGGGAACGCCGCTGGGCCGCACGCTGCTGAATCTGGCGGTGACGCTGGTCTTCGCCGCCGTGTACTACTATGTGGTGCTGCCGCCCATCAACCTGAAAAGCGAGGAATTTTACATTTTCGCGCTGCTGAGCTGCGCCGTGTACGCCGTGTGCGCCGTGTTGACCTCCGGCTTTCAGGGCGACGGCGTCAAGGGCTATGTGGGCTTTTTGAAGAAGCAATGCACCATCCCGTTTATCGTTGCCATAGGGCTTGCCGCCACCGCGCTGGTAGGCGCCGTGCTGGGCTGGCAGCTGTTCCGCGCCGGCAGCTACCGGGATCTGCTGACGGTGGAGGACGGCGACTTCGCCACGGAGGTGGAGGAGATCAGCTACGACCAGATCCCCATGCTGGACGCACAGTCCGCCATGAAGCTGGGCGACCGCAAGCTGGGCGAGCTGGCGGATATGGTGTCCCAGTTCGAGGTGGCGGAGGATTATACCCAGATCAACTATCAGGGCCGCCCCGTCCGGGTGACGCCCCTGCGGTACGGCGACATTATCAAGTGGCTGAACAACCGCGCCCAGGGTCTGCCCGCCTACCTCATCATCGACATGGTCACCCAGAACGTGGAAGTGGTGCGGCTGGATGAGGGGATCCACTATACCACTGCCGAGCATTTCAGCCGCAACCTGTACCGGCATCTGCGGTTCCGCTACCCCACCTTCATGTTTGACGATCCCGCCTTCGAGATCGACGAGAACGGCGACCCGTGGTGGGTCTGTCCCCGCGTCAGCCACACCATCGGCCTGTTCGGCGGCCGGGACATCGTGGGCGCGGTGCTGGTCAACGCCGTCACCGGCGAGAGCGCCTACTATGAGGCGGGCAGCGTACCCAACTGGGTGGATCACGTCTTTACCGCCGAGCTGATCATGCAGCAGTACGACTACCACGGCACCTATGTCAACGGCTTCATCAACTCCCTGTTTGGCCAGCGGGATGTCACCGTCACCACCGAGGGCTATAACTATATCGCCATCGGGGACGATGTGTATATGTACACCGGCGTCACCTCCGTGGTGTCTGACCAGTCCAATATCGGCTTTATCCTGTCCAACCAGCGCACCAAGGAGACGCGATTTTATCTGGTAGCCGGCGCCAAGGAGTACTCCGCCATGGACAGCGCCGAGGGACAGGTGCAGCAGATGAAGTACACAGCCACCTTCCCGCTGCTGCTGAATATCTCCGACCAGCCCACCTACTTCATGGCACTGAAGGACGCGGCGCAGCTGGTGAAGATGTACGCCATGGTCAACGTCAGCCAGTACCAGATCGTCGCCACCGGCGACACCGTGGCTGCCTGCGAAGCCAACTACCGCCGCATTCTGGCGGAGAAAGGCCTTGTCTCCGGCGACGCGGCCCAGCTGCCCACCGTGGGGCAGGGGGAGATCACGGGGGTTATTGAGGACATCCGTTCCGCCGTGGTGGACGGCAACACCCTGTACTACCTGCGTCTGAACAGCGGCGACACCTACTACGTCATCTCCGCCGCGGTGCAGCCGGAGGCGGTCATCTTCAACGTGGGCGACAGCGTTGCCATTCGGTACGCCGAGGGCGAGGGTACCATCTTCACCGCCGACAGCGTTACCCGCATCGCGGCACACGATCCTGTGACCATCGACGAGCGGGCGGAGGAAGGCACCGAGACACCGGAGAAGACGCCCGCCGCCTGATAAACGCAAAAGAACACCGGCTCATTGAGCCGGTGTTCGTAAGACAGTTAATGTCAACAAGAATAGCTGCAAAGCAGCGCAAGGGACGCAGTCCTTTGTTCGGAACATAATGACGCAAAACAGTCCGGACATTCAGGTGTCCGGACTGTTCGGTCTCACGGAGCACACATACGGGGAGTACCTGTATAGAAGTGCGCCGTTGTACCGTTGTATCTGTTCGACAAATAGAAATTGATTTCATCAATGATATAGATTATTCTCCACATAAATCATCATCTTATTGTGCTGATAACAGTGCCCAGCAACTGCAAGTATAGGTAATAAGCTTATAAGCCAAGGCTTATGAATTACAAACGGAATTATCAAGGCAGCAATCAAAATAAGTCCAATAATTACGAAAAGTGATATATGTTCTTTACGCCATTTCTTTTTGAAATAAGTCTTGCGCTCATCGAAAGAAAAAGCGCTTGATGCCGCTACTGCGATAATATTTTCGTCTGCCTTTTGTCGGAAGTCCTCATCTGGTATTTTTTCTCCTGCCAGCAAGTCGTTGATGCTGACATGAAACTCCTTGGCAAGCAGCCCAAACATTTCGATGTCTGGCATATAGTTTCCATTTTCCCAGCGAGAAATGGTTTTGTTCGTTACACCTAGTTTCTCGCCCAGTTTCTCTTGCGTGAGTCCTGCCTGTCGGCGAAGGAGTGCGATATACCTTCCGATTTTCATTTGATCCATTGTTCTGCACCTCCTCAGAGAGGATATCGCCTTTCCTGTGAGAAGTCTTCCTCACAAACAGCGAATTGAGGTAAATTCTGATTTGTAAATTTGTTCGGCTTCATATTATCGCATAACAGCACAGAACGCAAGCACAGCCACCGCAGATCAAACTACGGTAGCTGTTAACTGTGTTACGGACACCCGCCTTTGAGCCGGTGTTCTTTTGCGTTTCAGATCACTTGAAAGATAAAGAATTTCAGGTAATTCGTCTCCTCCACGCCCCAGAGAATGGGGTGGTCGGCGCACTGCTGCCGCGCCTCGATCTGCCGCAGCTGTACCCCCGCGTCCCGGGCAGCGCTGCGCAGCATCTTGATGAACAGCTCCTCCGTGGCGAAGTGGCTGCACGAGCAGGTGGCGAGGTAGCCGCCCCGGGGCAGCAGCTTCATGGCCCGGTAGTTGATCTCCTT
>UQZJ01000031.1 GCA_900545495.1 uncultured Eubacteriales bacterium | reverse complement strand
ACTAAATACTTCATTTGTTTTCACCTCCACAACTCACGGTTTGCCAACGACTTCTCACTGATAAGCATAGCATATAAAGCGACTTACATCAACGCCTTCTTCATGGTAAATCAGCGACCTTTTTATGAACGCCGTTTTGCTTTGCCTGTTTACTTGCCGCCTTCCGCCGTTCCTCACTATACGGCGCGGTCAGCCGAAAGCTCAACCGTCCTTTTTCAATCTCAAAGGTCAGCCCTCCTTGCTCATCATCGTCGGTCTGACGGCAGCATTGCGGGTGCTTTGCCGCAAATGCCGTCAGACGCTTTTTGAGATCGGTATTGTGAGTTTGCACCTCAATGATGCGGCTATGCTCGTCAAAATAGATCACCGTTGTCTTTTGCTTTTTGGTAAGCCCTGTTCTCATAAAACCTCCCGATTCTCATAGATTTTTCTCAGCTCTTGAATAGGAAAAGTGCTGCGATTTTTTGATGGAAACGCCCCAAACGATGCGGGGTACATTTCACTTTGTCCTACCGACTGATTTGCCGCTTTTCCAGCTCTTGACTGCATTTTCATGGTGTTCTGTTCGTGTGGCTTTTCAGCCACTCCACCAGCTCATTTTTCATCACCAATTTGCGCCCGCCGATCCGTAAGGTTGGAAAATCCGGGCTGCTCAAAAGGTTATATGCCCCCGCTTTGGAAATCTGTAACGCTTCGGCAAGCTGCTTTGCGTCCATCACATCGGGCATGGCTTCAAACGGTTCTCTGCTCATAAAATCTCCTTTCCCGCATGAAAAAGCAGCAGCTACCATTTCGGTAACTGCTGCCGCTTCTGCGTCTGTTTACTTGTCCAAATACTTCTGATACTCCGCTGTCACATAGTCCTCATAGGCTCCCGCAATTTTGGCGATCCGCTTATGGACTGCGCTGGCGGTCTTGTAGCCAACTTTGTCCGCAATCTCCTGTTCGGTCAAGCCGTCCATACGCAGCTTTAATATTTCCCTGTCTTTCTCGGTAATGCTCTGCTCGGCAAAGGCGGCGATCTGCATTTCGGAAATCACCTTTTGCTCAAACTCGCCGCGAGGATCGGCAACCTCAAAAATATCGCCGTCCTCATTCTCCATCATCTCGTCAAGAGAAATCGGCTTGCCGGAGCGATTGTGATGCCATTTTCGCATGAAATCGGTCTTGACGGTGCTGCCTGTGGTTTCGTAGTCCTCTACGGTGCGGTTTTCCCAGATCGCGTCGATCATCGGCTGCCAGTTCTGCTCTGCAATCACCATGGCGGTGACATTACCGATCAGATTGCTGAACTGCTGATAGGTCAGCCACGGCACTTCCACACCCTGCGGGATGTTGTAAAGGTTTTGGAAGCCAAGCCCGTTCTGCTCAAACTTCATTCGGATGTAGGGGATAATGCTGTACGACAGCCGCCACAAAGGGAAATATCCTGCGTACTGATTCCAGTTGCCGGGAATGTCGCGGTAGTTGCCCTTGCGGTCTTTGACTTGGAAAAACTGCCATGCGCTCCATGCGTAGCAGTCCCACACAAGCAGCTTGAACATATCGTCACATACGATGTGGTCATACTTGTCCGTTCTCAGAACTTCATAGGGGGAGCGGGGCAGATCGTAGGCTGGCTTCCACTTTTCCGCAAGTTCCCTCGGTAAGCTGTAAAACAGGATCAGCCATGACTTGTCGCTGTCCTGCGGTATCTCGATGATCTCACCGGGCAGCACCACAAGAAAATCGTTCGGGCCCGTCTGCTTGTCCATCAACGTCACCTCCAATCGCTTTTGCATTCAGCCCTCTACTATATATGGCATGAGAAGGGCTGAATTGTTCCAATGCTTTCAAACTTTTTTGAGATTTTTTGAAAAAATCTTGGAATGGATGGGATAGGATTGATTTAAGGCAATTATACCTGAAAGCTGTGAATAAATCTATTGCTTTTCGTGACGGCAAAAAAATAACGGGTATCCGGCTCTCACCGGATACCCGTTATTTCGTTGCCCAACCCTGCCTGACAGATGCCCCAGTCGTAATTTTTAGAATTACTGTCTTATGAGCACCCATGCGAGGCGGGTATCTTTTTGCCTGACAGGGGGGCGTTATTCTGTGGTGTGATGCTCCTTGCCGAAGTGAAGCTCACGCATACCCTCCACCTCGTCACAGATGGATTTCAGGCTGCAGGAGCCGCAGTCGGTGGGCATACCCTCCAGAATTTTTGTCAGGCTCAGGGTGATGTCCTTGGCGGTCTTGGCCTCCTTGACCAGCGCGGCGTAATCCGCGTCCGGGGCGGTGATGAACAGCATCTTCACCGCCAGAATGGAGGGGTTCTTTTTGTACTGCTGAATAAAGTCGTTGCCGATACGCTGAAAGCTGACGCCCTTTTGCAGCGCTTCCTTGCTGATGCGTACCTGTTCGCGGCTGCTCTCGGAGCTGGTGCGGATCATGTAGCCCTTGGGGAAGACGCGGTACTTGACGAAGTCCATGTCCTGAATGGCACGGAACGCCTGCTCTGTGTCCTCCTCATCGTCGGACTCGATATCGCCCACCCGCAGCAGCGCAACGCGGGCGTAGGCGCAGTCGCCCTTCAGTTCGCCCAGATCGGGGCCAAAGACCAAAATCTCGTCCTTGGGGATCAGGGTAGGGGATGTGGTGACACAGGTGAAGTTGACGGCGGGCTTATCGCCGCCGCCCAGTTCAAAGGCGGCGTCCCGCAGCATCACCAGCTCAAAGGCGCCGGTATCCTCCCATGCGTTGGCCGGGTCGTAGTCAAAGCGCCGGGGTGCGGAGGAGCCGGCCAGCCCCTCCACACCGCGGATCATGGCGTTGTAGAGTTCCATTAGAATTTGATATCCACTTTCTTGCGGTCGAAGATCTTGTTGACCTGAATGTAGGCCCATCCCAGCAGCTTCTGATCCAGATTCCAGAAATAGACCACGAATAGAGCGCCGACGATGGCGGTGAGGATGCTCACGACCTTCATGACAGCCTTGCAGAATTTACACATAATCGTGCCTCCTTGTTATGTCCAGAGGTGTCAGGCGCGGGCCATGCCCTTCTGACGGGCGTACTCGGCGGCGCCCAGCGCACCCATGAGCTGCGGGTCGGTGGTCAGGTCGATGACCTTCAGCTTCAAAACGTGCTCGATGGCCTTTTTCAGACCGGCGTTTTTGGCGCAGCCGCCGGTGAGGGTGATGGCGTCCGTGGCGCCCGCCTTCTTGCTCATGACGAAGCAGCGCTTGGCCACTGCCATCTGGATGCCGGCCGCGATCTCGTCCATGGGCTTGCCCTCGCCCACCAGCGTGATGACCTCGCTCTCGGCGAACACCGTACACTGGGCGGTGATGGGGATGACGTTCTTCGCCGTCAGGCTCAGGTTGGAGAACTCCGGCAGGCTCATCTCAAAGCTGCGGGCCATGGCCTCGTAGAAACGGCCCGTACCCGCCGCACACTTGTCGTTCATGGCGAAGTTCTTCACCGTACCGTCGGTGTCGATGGAGATGCCCTTCACGTCCTGACCGCCGATATCGATGATGGCCTTGACCGTGGGATCGGTGACGTGGACGCCCATGGCGTGGCAGGAGATCTCGGAGATGTTCTCGTCCGCAAAGGGAACCTTGTTCCGGCCGTAGCCCGTGCCGATCAGGTAGCCCAGCTCCTCGGAGGAGTTCAGGCCCACCTTGGTCAGCACCTCCTCCATGGCCAGCTTGGCGCTGACCTCGGAGTTGATCTTGCTGCGGATGGTGGTATCGGCACAGATCTTCCCATTCTCGTCCAGAATGACCGCTTTCGTGTAGGTGGAGCCTACGTCACAACCGCCGTAATATTTCATAGCACATACTCCTTTTATAGATGTTGATAAAGGGGGTCACATACAGTTCTCATCGTCGAAGTCGCACAGCGTGGGGTCGAGGGGCTCCGCGCGCATGACGGTACGCATATACTCGTTGACCTTTTCGCGCATGGTCTTGCGGGACACGGTGCGCGGGTCCATCAGGTCGTGCTCGATCCAGATCATGTGGTAGCCGCGCTCGCGGCCCTGCTCGTCCAGAATGCCCTGTACGGTGGCCATGTTCTTGCAGGCCACGTTCTGGTACATGATGATGAAGTTGGCGTTCCACGCCTCGCACTGACGCCACAGCTCGTCCACCACATGCTGGTAGCCGCCGTTGGTGTGGCGGCGCATGACCATGCGCTCGTACAGACGGGCCAGATCCCGCAGCGCCTCCTCCTTGTCCTCCGTCTCCAGAGGCTTGGTGAAGTTCAGGGACTCCATCTCCACCAGCACGTTGATGCCCCAGCAGTTGGCCAGCCAGTTGGAGAAGTTGGCGTAGTAGTGGGCGGGGCAGGACCAGACAATGCCGCGGTAGCGCATCTTGCCGACCCACGCCTCCTCGCGGCGCTCGTAGGACTCCATCAGCAGCTTGTTGACCTTCCGGCAGCTCTTCATGATGCGGGGATCGATGCCTCCGTCCATCTCATAGTTCCACTTGCGGAACAGCTCGTAGGTGGGGCCGATGATCTGGGGATAGGGGGTCTTGTTGACCTCCCACTTCTCCAGCTCGTACCGCGTCTCCTCATTGAAGCGCTTCATGCTGGCGAAGTAGGCGTCCCAGCTCCACTTGGCGCCGGTCTGCTCCTCAATGAACTTGATGCACGCCCGGATATCCTCCGCACCCATCTGCACCGTCTCCTCATCCTCATAGCGGACGGGGAAGCACAGGTGGAACACCGGCAGGTCGGGGAAGCGGCGGGACATATAGCTGGAGGCCATGGTAGAGCCGTCGCAGGGCATGGAGGAGGAGATGAAGCACTTGCCCATGTGGGGCAGGGCGTCGATGACCAGTGCGCCGCACTCAGAGGACGGCACGGGGCAGCAGTCGGCGGGCAGGCCGAAGGACTCCACCGCGTCGATGTAGGGGACGCAGGTGAGCTGGTCGATCTCGGACACCAGGAACACCGGCATCAGCTGATAGGGGATACCCAGCAGGTCGGGGAAGCCGGCCATCAGCTGCCCCATGGTCATCTCGTCGAACAGCACGACCTTCTTGTTCAGCTCGCGGCTGTTGCCGTTCTTCTCGTCGCACTTGGCGAGGAACACCAGATTTTCCGCCACATAGCGGAAAATATCGTAGGTCATCAGGTGGCTCATCTTCAGGGCGTTGCCCCGCTGTCCCATGGTGTTCTTATCCATGAAGCCCACGCAGCACATATAGGAGATCATCCAGCGATACCAGAACGTGGTGTTCAGGGCGGGTACCAAGTCCTTGGAGAAGGTAGCCAGCAGCATACCCCAGACCTTCAGCCAGCCGGAGAAGTCGATGAGGGTGCTTTCCACGCCGCGCCACTCACGGCGGACGGTGGCCATGTCGCCCTTACGGTACAGGGTACCCAGATGCTTTTCGCCGTTTTTCAGCAGATCCATGCGCTCTGCGCCGGTCATGGCGGCAACGGTCTTGGCCTCGCGGGTCACACGGGCCACGTTGTTCAGCAGGTGATCCTTCTGCCTGGCGGCAAACGCCTTCCAGTCCGTCTCCTTCAGCAGGTCGAGGGCGATGGAGCCAAACTCCTTCAGGTTCTCAGCCTGCTTCCTCCAGTCCATGTTGTTCCGCGCGCGGAAGAACTGGGGGTTGGGGAATTTCTTCTTCTCAGCCATCAGTTGGCACCTCCGTTCTTGTGGAGCTTTTTGATCTCCAGCGATTCCACAAAGGCCTGCACGCGGGTGCGAAGCTGGCCGGAATTGCCGTTGTTGTACAGGCGGTCGATACTCAGCACGGGCCAATTATACTCCTCGTGCATGATGTGGCTCACCAGCGCGCGTTCGAAGCCCCAGTAGTCGCAGTATTTCATCTGCTCGTAGATGATGCCGTCGGCGTGGAACTCCCGGGCCAGACGATCCGCGGTGTCCCGGCGCTGCTGCACCTTCTCGTCGGAGATGTAGCGGGCGCACTCGGAATGCTCCATAATGTGCAGGCAGATCTGGGGCAGGGCGTCCTCGTCGTCCCGGAGGTGGATGATCTCCCGTCCGGGGGTGGAGCCGAAGCAGTAGCGGTCGGACACCACCAGCGCGCCGCAGCTCTCGATAAGCTTGGTCAGGTTGGGGTCGTCGATCTCGCTGCCCACGATGGCAACTCTGGCGCGGAAGGGCGGCTTGGCGTCGGGCTTGCGGGTCTTCAGCTCCTCCAGCGTCTCCCGCAGGTAGGGGAGGATCAGCTGCTTGGGGCAGGTGAAGCTCACCAGGTTCAGCACATGGAACTCATAGCCGGTGATAACGGGGTTATCGGCCTTGCGCATCTCGCCGATCTCGCTGATGATGGCGCAGACCTCGTTATGCTCTGCCACGGCCTTGCGGATGGCGGCGTCGGAGGTATCCACGCCGTACTTCTCCGCCAGCGGCTCCAGCACGCGGCGGCGCATCTGCCTGACGTAGGAGTCCAGCGTGTAGTCTGTCACTTTGTAAGGGATGTCGCAGTGGGAGACAAAGAAGTTGGGCTTGTCGTTCATCTGCAGGATCTCGAAATGCTCCATGGCGCGGTTCATCATGGAGCAGGCGTCCACGCCGGCCAGCGCGTCCAGAAACTGGTAGCCGCCCTCCATACCGCGCTCCACCAGCGCACGGGCATACTCGCAGGTGTAGTTGGACATATAATAGGTGGCGATGTCCAGCGAGCCTGTCCGCGGTGCGCGCAGACGCACGGAAAAGCAGTTGCCGAGGTTGAGCAGCGGCTCGGGCATATGGTAGCAGGTATAGCCGATGGCCAGCCCGCCATCCGCCTGCGCCTGCTTCACCAGCTCGTTGTCGGCGTTTTCCAGCAGATTCTCAAAGTAGATCAAATGCTTCAGATCTCTCAAGGATTACACCTCTTTCCAAATGTGTTTTTTACAGGATATCAAGTTTTGTAAGGGCCTCGCGGGCGCCTGCCAGCACAGGTGCGTCAGCAGGCAGATCAAAAACACTCAGGCCGCGGATGTCGTTGGCGGCGTGCAGGGAATCGCTGCCAATACAGGCGAGGAGCTCAGTGCCTTCAATATGGATGTAGGGGATCATGGCGGGGTCGGTGACGCGGTTGATGATGGCGCCGCAGCGGTCGTACATCACCAGATCGTCCGCCACGCGCCGGATGGTCTGGATGACCTGCGTACCCTTGCGGCTGGGGTCGGTGATGAGCACCAGATGGGTGACCTTTTCCATGACGCGGCGGTTGATCTGCTCGATCCCCGCCTCGCCGTCAATGACCACATAGTCGAAGTCATTGGCAAGCAGGTGAATGACCTCTTTCAGATAGGCGTTGACCTTGCAGTAGCAGCCTGCCGTCTCCGGCCGCCCGATAGCGAGAAAGGAGAAGGCGCGGCTCTCTACCATGGTGTCGAAGATGCGGTAGCGTGCCTCACTCAGCAGCTCGATGGCCTCACGGGGCGCACCGTCCTCCACGGAGGCAACGATGCCCTTGCGAATGTCGTCCAGCGTTTCGCGTACCTCCACGCCCAGCGCGGTGGACAGCCCCACGGCCGGATCGGCGTCGATGGCGAGGATGCGCTTGTCGGGATAGGTCTCCGCCAGCAGCCGCACAAAGGCGGCGGAGATGGAGGTCTTTCCCACGCCGCCCTTACCGGCGACGGCGATGATCTTGGTGTCTCTATTCAATGAGGGGATCACATCCTTTCGGTCTCGAACCGGTCAGGCAGCTTGGGGGTTCTGTCCGGTATGTGTGCAGCCATTTTTGCGCGGATCGTCAGTTATTGCACAATACGAAACATTTGTGTGCAATATTGCCAATACGCTATTGCTATTTTATCACAAAATCCGGCACTTTGCAACGAATGATTCCTGTTTTCTTCGTACATTTTGTTGATTCTGCGAAAAATCTACCGCACCTGAGATAGACAAGCAGGGAGCGGGACTTTTGTCCCGCTCCCCGCAATGCGATAGAGTTGTCTGCGCCCGGCCCGACGCGGACGGCGCGGTGCAATGAGGTGCGTCAATATGGTTGGAAAACATTAAAAGGTAGGCGATCTATTTGCGTCCGGGCAAAAGAAAAAATCCCGAAACCAAAGGTTTCAGGATCTTTTGGTGGAGATAAGCGGGATCGAACCGCTGACCTCTTGAATGCCATTCAAGCGCTCTCCCGGTTAGTGCGGTTACATACCCCTCTAAACCGGGTCAAAAGAGCACTTCAATACGCGGGCAACCCCAAAACACACCCTGAATGTCTTTCATTATAGTCAAAGAAAGCCCGTATATCAAGGAAAATAATTTTTCTGCTTTGCGTCCCTCCACGGCATGATATAATTTTTGTGTCCATGTTGGAAAGGAGGTGCGGGCATGGAAAAAGAATATATTGCCGGAGAGCCCCAACGATACGAAATTGGCGGTCGAGTTTTTATCGTTGAGCCACGGTACAGGAAAGACGGTGAAAGCATGGCAGACATCTTGCTAAAGCTGATGTTTGCCGACTTGGACGAAGAGATGCGAGAAGCAAATAAAACTACAACGGACTAAAATTGAAAGTATCAATCTGGCAGTCAGCAAGAGGTTTTTATTCTAACAAAAGCTCCCGTTGCCTAAATCTTTATAGGCAGCGGGAGCTTAAAATTGAGAACAACGCCGCCCAACAGGACAACGGGCGGCGTTTTCATATATAAAACCATGAAGGGAGGTCACT
>UQZJ01000030.1 GCA_900545495.1 uncultured Eubacteriales bacterium | reverse complement strand
ACCAGTGACCTCCTGCGTGTGAAGATACGATGCGCGCCGGAAAGCGTTGTGCCGCAACGCTTTCCGGCGCTTTTGCGTGCTTTCGGCTCGGTGGGCGATCCACTGTGTCCGCCTGTATCCACCTGCTTTTTTCCGCGTTTGGGCCACGGTTTGGGTCAAGCCCCGCGACGGCGCAGAAATGACCACGCTGTAATTAAAGAATAGGCGTGCCGCCTATCGACTTCCTTCAAAACCGTCAAATCCTGTGGTCGCGCACCCATTGGAGAAGCGAGTCGTAGTCCATTGTGCCGGAGGCAACGGATAATCCGACCTCCACAACTTCCTCATTGGTGCACTCCATGTGTATCCCGTTCACTTCCAGAAACGTCAGCATAACGTACATACCGATGCGCTTGTTGCCGTCCACAAAAGCGTGGTTAGAGATGAGCGTATAGCCAAGCCGTGCGCCCTTTTCCTCCTTGGTAGGATAGAACTCCTGCCCGTCAAAGCCGGCAAAGGCGTTCTCCAATGCGGAATCCAACAGGGCTTCATCCCGGACACCGATACTGCCGCCTGTTTCCTGGGCGATGAGCTTGTGGAGCAGCAGCACCTTATCTTTCGAAAACTTGATCATTTCGCAAGCTCCATAAATGCGGGCTTATACTTTTTCAGGATGCGCGCCGCCACAACGTCGATCTTCTCATCATCGGTCATATCGATCATGGGGGACACATCCAGATCCACCAGCATATATTTGGGTTTGTTGTTTTTGAAAATCACCGCCTGCCCGTTTTTCTCGGCAATGCGCGTTACCCGCGAGAAGTTCTGATTCGCTTCGGTGACCGAAACGATTGTCTTTGTATCAATGGTCATGGTGAACACCTCCTATGCTTATTATACCTGTATATAGGTAAAAATCAACCTATAATTTACGCATTATTTGGCACTCGCAACCAACCGCAGAATGTAGGTAAGCCGGTTGTGACGACGCAGAAATGACCACGCTGTAATTAAAGAATAGGCGCGGCAGCTACATACCTACAAATTCTTGAGCCGTGCCAGAAAATCCGCTGTGAGTTCCTCCTCTGCATCCTCGTCACGCTGCATACGCCGGGCGTCGTAGTCTTTCCAGCGCAGCAGCACCTGCCGCACCGTCTGCTTATCACGCCGGAGCGTACGGGCATCCAATCCCTCATACGCTGCGTGGTAGTCGGGATAGTGCAGGTTGTAGTACCGGTAGTCCTCAATGGCGTTGTCAAATGCCGACAGTTCTCCATCGGGCGCAAGCACCGACGCCGCCATGCACGCCAGCCGCGCCAGCCGCTGCAGGTGGTCGTCTGCCAAATCGAACCGCACCGACGGCACGAACTCCTCTACCGGCGGGGCGGAGACGAAGCGACGACCGTTGTCCCGAAGCTTCAATCGCGGTATGGCGCCGCACGCCGCCAGCTCCTCCGCATAGCGGCGATAGCTGGCGGAGGAGCGTTCTCCGCTGTGCCATTTGAAATCGCCCAGCTCCACCTCGCCGTAGCGAGTCAGCCAGAAGCAGAAAAACAGCAGCTCTGCCGTCAGCTTGTCGAGGCGGTCACGGTTTTTGCGGCGCGGAATATCCATACAAATCCCCTCCTCAAAAATATTTTATAGAAAAATTATCGCAAGTCAAGATTTCGGACAGCAGTATGCAACGATTTCGAAAACCAGCGTGCTATGATGCAGTCCCGCGAGACGATCGAACTGCCTGTTCGCTCGTTTTGCCAGTACATAACCCCTGCGATTCATTGAGGAGGTACTTGCTATGAGCGCATTTGACAAGATCATCGGCTACGACCACATTAAGGCGGAGCTGATGCAGATCAGCGATATGATCCACCATCCGGAGGTTTACGCGGCGCTGGACGCAAAGCTGCCGCAAGGTCTGCTGCTGTCCGGCGAACCCGGCCTGGGCAAAACACTGATGGCCACGGCGCTGATGGAGGACAGCGGCCTGCCCTGCTTCACCGTGCGGCGCAGCCAGCCGGAGGACGAATTCCTGAAGCAGTTGGCGCACACGTTTGACGAGGCGGCGGAGGCCGCGCCGTCCATGCTCCTGCTGGACGACATGGACAAATTCTCCAGTGACGAGTTCAGCACCGCCGCGTTTACAGCGGTGCAGAGCTGCATCGACAAGGTGCAGGAGAAGCAGGTGTTCGTGATCGCCACCGTCAACAATGTGAAGGAAATCCCCGATTCTCTGCTGCGGTGCGGGCGGTTTGACCGGCAGATCAAGGTACAGCGCCCCAACTGTACGGACGGGGAGCAGATCATCCGCCGCTATCTTTCCGGCAAGGCGCCGGTGCCGGATATCTCCCTGTCCGATCTGACGCAGCTGCTGAGCCACAGCTCCTGCGCTCAGGTGGAAAGCGCCCTGAACGAGGCTGCTATCTACGCCGCCTACGAGCGGAGTGGCAGCATCACCCGGACACACCTTGTCCGTGCCGTGCTGAAAACGATCCACCATGTGCCGCCGGAGGTGTATCCCGTCAGCGAGGAGCAGCGCAAAAAGGTGGCGTTCCACGAGGCCGGCCACACGGCCATGATGGAACTGGTGACGCCGGGATCGGCAGCCTTCGCAACACTGCTGTACAGCCCTGCCTCCACCTACTGCTACGGCTTTGTTCACTTAAACCGGTCGCTGGGACGGCGGGCGGATATTCTGGTCAGACTGGCGGGCAAGGCGGCCTGTGAGCTGCAGTACGGCAGAATGGCCCCTGGCTGCAACAGCGATATCCGGAATGCGGCCAAGCTGATCCGCGAGAAGGCGGAGGAGTTGGGCGGCAGCGGCATGCTGGGCGTGAATGTGTCGGGGCGATACGGCGACAGTGAAGCAGGTCTGTTGGAGCGCGAGACCATCGTCCGTGCGGAGCTGGAGCGTTATCTGTTCAAAACCAAGGAGCTTTTAGCCGCCAATCGCGATTTGGTGCAGGAGCTTGCAGATGCGCTGTTGAAGAAGCAGACGCTTCTCCACTCCGACATTCAGTCCATCTGCGGCAGGTACCGAGCCGTACCTGCCACCTGAGAGGAGGTGCGGCATGACTTACGTTGTCAGCGACATCCACGGCTGCGATAAAAAGTACTTCCGGCTGTTGGAAATGCTGCATTTCAGTGACACTGATACGCTGTATATTCTGGGTGACGTGACGGATCGCGGCAGCGGCGGTCTGCGCGTCCTGCTGGATGCGGCGTCGCGGCAGAACGTGATCCTCCTGCGGGGCAACCACGAGCAGGCGGCACTGGAGTTCCTGCCCCGCGACCCGGACAACGAGGCGACGCCCGCAAGGCTCTTTGCACGATGGTATGAGTGGATGGAGGACGGCGGCGATAGGACATACCGAGCCTTCTGGAACCGGTCTGACGCGGTGCGCGCCCGGGTGCTGCGTATCCTCGGCAGTCTGCCGGTCTATGCGGAGGTACGGGCGGGAGGACGTAGCTTCTTTCTGGCGCATACCGTGCCGGGAAAGCGCAAAATGCGCCATCCGGAGAGCTGCCGCGTCTGCGACTTCCTCACGGGGGAGCCGGAGTATGAGCTGTGCTATGACCCCAGCCGCGTCATCGTCACCGGCCATACCGTTACCAGCTTTATCGACGAGGCATCGAGGGGGCGTATCTGGCGCGGCAACGGACACATTGCCATCGACTGCGGCGCGGTTTATAACGGTGTGCTGGGCTGCCTGTGTCTGGATACGCTGGAGGAATTTTATGTGGAGTGAGGTGTGACATGGGATACTATGCAAACGCCGCCTTGGAGCGGTCATATCAGGAGCGGTCATGCTGCGGCTATCCAAGCCGAGAGGAAACGCTGACGTACTATCTGGAGGATCTGCAGGCGATGCTCTCCCCCCACTGTGACGCCGCCAGGTACGCGGGCGTCAAGGGGCGTTATCGCTATTATGAGGTGCCGTGGGCGGCAGCGCCCAGTGAGCGGGACATCTGTGCCGCCATTGCGGAGGTGGAGCATCTTCTTGCGCGGGAGCGCTTTCACGCCGGGGACGCGGAACAGACCGTGGTCGGGATCGTACCCGCCGCGCTGTGCCGCAGGCGGAGGGCGGCGGTATGACCGCGGCGTGAACCAGAAGAACACAAACAAAGAGGAATGGAAGGGAGAGGACGAATGACTATGAAGTATACCTCTGCACAGGCCAATAAGCGGCTGAAGAAGCTGACCGATGAATATGTGTCCCTGCGGGAGAAGGAGAGCCGCAGCAGGGAGTTTCGCGCCGCCGCCGGCGAGAATGTGGAATCCGTGCGCCCCGCCTATGATTACGCGGACACCCAGCGCCGTCTGGCGGAGCTGGAGCGGTGCATCCGCCGCATCAAGCACGCCATCAACCTGTTCAACGCCACCCATACCGTTCCCGGCTTCGACATGACCATTGACGAGATGCTGGTGTACATTCCCCAGCTTACCCGCCGCAAGAATAAGCTGGCGGCGATGAAGAACCGCCTGCCTATGGAGCGTGCGGAGGAGCAGTATGGTCGCCGCGCTGACCTGATCGACTACTCCTACGCCAATTACGACATCGCGGCGGTGGAGGCCGACTATGAGCAGGCGGCGGACGAGCTGGCCCGCGCCCAGATGGCACTGGACGCCGCCAATCAGCAGGAGACCTTCGAACTGCCCGTGTAAGTCTGTTCCGTTGTTTTGACCGCAGCATTTTTTAAAACTTCCGACAGAGGTCTCCCATCGTGTGCAGTGTGGTGAGCGGAGACCGGTTATTTCCTTTGTTATCCGTTATGAGCCCATGGTATAAGGTTGGAAGAAAATGTATTCGCTGCGGACAAAGCAAGAAAACTTTCCCCGGAGGCCGAAGTTCGGTTTCAGGCATCCGCCATTTCGATAAGTTTTCCTGCCGCGTATACCTCCCCGGAAAACGTTACGCAGGAGATCGCGGAGGACGTATATACCGCCTTTGAACGCTTCTTAAAGGACAATGTTTTCCCACTGGATGATGCTTGGCGCACAGTGGCGGAAACCGAATGGTATGTCGTGCCGCAGGATTTCGGCGTATATCGGGCGAATCTTGATATTTGGATGCCCAGCGCAGAATACGGCACGATGCACTACGAGCTTTCCGGATTGATCACAGTCTTTAACACGCAGGGGAATTATTCTGTCAGTGACTTTCGCATAGAGGTGGATTGCTAAAGGAATGGAGGGCGGTAAGTTTCATCGCGGTGTGTTCTGGGTGATCGACGGCGCCCTGCTGGCGTACCCGTTTGCGGAAGGGGTATACGCCGGGGGCACCGCTCGCTCCGGCGCCACATATAACCACCAGAAGCTGTGGGAGCAGCTTCACGGTTCCCTTGGCGAGCCGTACAATTACTATCCTCGCGGCAGGGTGGACGCGGACAACAGGGGGCAGCCGGTGATCTACATGAGCCCCCACGTATCGCCAGCCCTGCTGTCGGAGATACAGGCGGTGTTTGCCATCACGTCCCAGCCGCTGCTTCGATACGACAACAGCCGCCATTACAGATGTCATCTGGATGACGGCTGGGGTGGTGAAGGGTAGGGGGTGTGTTGTTTTACTGGGAAGTGTGTGATATAATGTACGAAAGTGTCTGGGGAACCTCTGGCATAATCGGCGAAATGCCTAAGATTTAAAGAAAGAGGGGCTTATAGAAATGGATATTCAGAGGGCAGCAGAACTGCTGGCGGCGCACAGCGCAAAAGAATTTGGTAATGCACTGAAAGATCGTGACGATCCGTTCAAGGATTTTTATAAATCCTTGCCCATTTGCATTCTGGATGCCGTGTTTTCCATCGGCGTCCGGTATACCTCGGTCGTGAACGTTGTCAACAGCTATATCGGGACGTTTGACCTTACCATATCCAGAACGCAGACGGACGAGACGGAGCATACGATCCGTGATTTCCTCACGAATGTCGCGAAATATGATACGATCGAGGACTTTTCCAAGAATGTGCTTCACAACATGCAGCGGACTTCCAGCCGCAACGGCATTTTGAAGGCGGAAGCGTGCCGGGAGGTCGCGCTGGTCTGCCGGAAGCACGGCATCAATACGCTGCGCGACTTCAATGACTACGCGGACAAGGCCGCCCTTGATAAGGACATCAAGTCGGTGCGCGGTCAGGGCAGCGGCATCATGTTGAAGTACCTCTATATGCTGGCCGGTGATGAAAACCGCGTCAAACCGGACAGGCACATCGTGCGCTTCATCAAGGAGACGTGCGCTCTGCAGAAGCTGACGGACGATGATGTACAGGCAATTATGGTGCGTACGGTCGAAATGCTGAAGCCCGAATACCCGAATATCACAGTGCGCTTTCTCGACAGCCTGATCTGGGAAACGCAGCGGCAGTAACGACCGCGTTTCCCCGAAATACGGAAATCCCTTGCTTCGCTGGCGGAAGCGTGGGACGCTGTGAGTCAGGAGTAGCATTGACCGCGCGAATATGCAAACAACAAGAAGAGGTGTGACCATCGGTCACACCTCTTCTTCCTTTAATACCTCAATAGACTTGACTCACGGCAGCTTGCCGGTCTCCATAATGGACAGCGTATGGCTGTCCACCTCGGCAAGCTCCGGCTTATATTTGCGGAGCCACAGCATTTTCGGACATTGCCACAGCGCACAGTATTTGGACTTGGAAAGGTTGACCATGCCGATTCCCCTCTCTGGGTAATTTGTCTGGAGACCCTGCCTTGAGTATAGCATTCACAAAATAGGAAAACAAGCTTTGCGGCAGCATCAAGCAATATGTCGGCATATCTGAAAAATTACAGAAACGCCGATTCTACCGCTTTTGAGATGTTGCACCTGCTGTCCTGCCGAAATCCCACGGGACATCCCGCCGCGCATTGGCGCAGAAATGACCACGCTGTAATTAAAGAATAGGCGTCAGACCTTCGGGAGGTCATCGCAGGACAGCAGCTTTTGTTTTGCCTCACGGAACCAGCGGTTTTCCGGCTCGATCTGCAGCACATACTGAATCCTGCCCAATAGCTGCTGCCGGTAGCGCTCCGTATCAGGAACGCCGTCTGCGCGAAGCGCTGCGTGGCCGCCCCGCAGGATACTGTCCGCCAGACCAAAGCGCAGGGCGTAATAGACCTCTTGTCGAAGTGATCGCTTATAGCCGGCCGGCACGGATACCTTCTCATTGACGGTCAGACCGGTCACGCTCTGCCGTCCGGCGTTGGTGATAAAATGGGTCTTGGTTTCATTTAGGTCAAAGCCCATCTCCACCAGCATATTTTTCGCCTTCGAATAGACGGTGAACAGCGGATGATCGGCAGAAAAGGTCAGGTCATCGCAGTACCGCGTGTATGCGATGCCGCGCCGCTGGCACCAGCGTGCCATGTTCGTATCAAAATTCCGCATGACCAGATTGGAAAGCGCGGGAGAGGTGGGCGCTCCCTGCGGCAAGACACCGTCCTTGCAGCACAAAGCGGTCAGCAGAAAGCCCACCTGCCGGGAGAAGTACCGGGTGTGAAAGGCGGCAGAGTGGATCTGTTCAAAGCGGATACTGCCGAAAAAGTCGGAGATATCCAGCTTCAGGAGATACCGTTTGCCCACATGGGGCGCGGCGTTGCCACTGAGAGTGCCGCCCTTTCGATAAGCGGTGGCCTGCGGTGCGACAGGCAGATAGGCGAGGAGATCCCGGCAGATCTTCCGCTGCCAGCGACGCAGCGTGTCGTCCGGCACGGACAGCGTGCGCACAGCTCCGTTACGCTTGGGGATGGTGACGGGGTGGTACGCTGCCGCCGTGTGCCGCGCATAGTAAAGGAGCTTCTGCCTGCTGGTAGAGAGAAACGCCGCCAGCTGCCGTGCGTCGTACAGGAAGGGAAGCTGCGGGTGGAAGCAGTGAAAATCCAACACCATGTCCGCAGCGGCCTGCATACCGAATTTGGCCACGAAGTCTGCGTCCGGCATTTCGAAGGTGACCGCATCTTTCTCGATTTTCATAGAGGCCTCCCTGACATAGAATCAGCCCCATGCAGTACAAAGTGACCTGATGTAAGCGGAGTCGAATTGATAATCATATGGTGATTCGCGATTCGACGGAGCGGTATCAGGCGGTCGCTTCGCTTGCGAAGCGTGCGTCCTCTTGGTAAACAGAGCGGCGACTCGCCGCCCTCCTCAAAGTACGAAACTCTAAGCTGTACACTACTGCATGGGGCTGATCTTCGGTTATGCTTATATGGTAAAGCGCTTTGGCGGGAAAGTCAAGTGGATGACTGCGTCTCCAGCCCGTACCGGGTCAGCGCGTCCATGATCTTGTGATACACCACCTGATTGGGGTAATAGCGGTAGTCGGCAAAGACGGAAATGCCGGTGCCGTTGAAATACTCCAAAATCGCGGCGGCGCAGGCGGCGCTGCGGCTCTGCCCGTACTCGCACTGGCAAAGGATATCCAGCCCGTCCGCCCTTGCCTGACAGATAAGCGCCGCCAGCGCGTCCGCCTCCGGCATATAGGTGTCGTAGTCCAGCCCCACATCCGGCAGAGCCGTCAGATCCAGATCGTGAACGACCACGGTGAACACCCGCGCCGCTTTGCCGGCGTAGTCCAGCGGGGGCATCGGGGCAGGCTTGCCGACGGAGGGCGGGTCGCAGAAGGAGATCACCGCCGTGCGGGAGAGCGTGTCGGTACGCAGCAGTTCCTCGGCGGCTTTGCGGGAACAGATGGTCACGTTCATAGATATACCTCCAGTTTTGTATAGTTCGCGGTATGCCCGCAGGGACATACCGTTGCAGGGAGACTCCTCATCCTCCGTCTGCAGCTCGATGTCATACTCCCAGCCGCAATGCGCACAGATCCAGTACATATCCAGCGTGGGATGGCCGCAGACGGGGCAGGTGACGATGCAGAACATACCGGAGCGGTATTCCGGCGTGTTCTTCAAATCCTGTTCATTATGCATGAGGTCCCTCCCAGCTGATGCAGTTCAGACAGCCGCCCTGTTGGGCGATCTCCCGGATGTTGACGGGCACGATCTCTTTGCTGAAAAGCTGCCGCGCGGAAGTCTCAGCCTCGGCATCCTGCTCAATGCCAAACACCGGCAGGAAAATCACCCGTTCCGTCTCCAAATAGTTCAGGTAGCAGCCGACGGCGCTGACCCCACCGGTCGGGACAAAGGGAAAATCCACCGCGTCCAGGCCGCAGTCCTGCACCGCTCGCTTCACCTGCTGCTCAAAGCCGCAGGATGACAGCGGCCGATTGCACAGCACGGTGCGGTCGTCGAGAAATCGCGCCATGCCGTCGGCGTGGCCGGTCATGTCGCTTTTCAGAGAGGGAATGATCAAAACCTCCGTTTCCAGCAGCTCCGAAAGCTCATGCACCAGCGCGGCAGACGGATACTCCGGGTTTTCGGAAAAGACGCGGTCGCTGATCAGGACGCGCGCCCCGGACGGCGAGAACACCACGTTCCCGCCGTCAAGGTTGATATTGCTGTATGTAACCGGCAGATCGAGCTGCGGAGCAAGATCCTTACGAAAATCGGTCCTCAGATCAGGATCGTTTTTCAGATAGGACGGCTCATAGCGGAAGGATACCAGCTTTCCGGAGCCTGTCCGCACCGGCATGAAGTCCCGCACCCAAACGTCCCGTGTGCCATCCAGCAGCGCATAGGGGACATCGTGCGCCGCCAGCGCGGCAAACAGCGCCTCTGCGTCGGTTGGATAAAGCACAGGGAGGAGTGCAGAGAAATAGATCATTCAAACAGACCTTTCCAATACTCGCCGACTAATTTACGGCTGATAGCTGCTTTTTGCTCCTCTGTGTTGATTTGGTCGTCCGAATAAACGGCGTCGATATATGCCTTTAATAGTTCCGTTTTTTGCGGCAAGGATTTCTTCTCCCCGGAATCTGTCACAAAACGCTGGTTGATATCCCTCGCAATAGCCAGATCTGCATCCTTGTACGCACTGGACATGATGCCGATGCGTTTCGTGCAAACCATTACCTCTGCGGGATTTTGCTCCTTTACAAGAACGTTCTTGGCGGTTCCCCGCAATTCATGTGGGATCATACTGCTCAGTTGTGCCTGCGATTTGAAGATGCCATTGACCAGTGTGTATTTCAACAGATAGGAAAGATAGTAATTGCCGCACGACAGGCAAATATCTACACCGCTGCGCTGGTCATCCGTTTTGTGGTGAAAATAGAGAGCACCGTACTGATTCTTCTGACATTCGTTACCGTGAACAGCTTCGTCAACAAATCCGGTGTTCGTATCAGAATAGTATGCTTCGACCCATAGCGGCTTGATTGTGATATCACCGACTTTGATCACATACTCCGTCAGCAGTTTTTTACCAATTTCCTGCAGGAAATTCACTTGTGCATCCTTGTCGTGTGTACTTGTCAACTGGTTAATCAAATCTTCCATCGTTCATTCTCCTTCTCATCATATTCTTTTGCGTGCCATTGCCTGTACATCCATTATAAGAGCCGTTGCCGAAAAACACAAGTTCACCAATTTCTTGGAACTTTTTTCACCAATTTAGCCGCTGGTTGCGCCAGCGGATGCGCTCCGCCGCGTAGCGGCGATACCACCTTGCCGCCTCCTTGTAATGCTTATCCGCCTCGTAGATCCCCGCCAGCCGCGACATGGCGGCATCGCTACCAGCCTCGGCGGCCCGGTGATACCAGCGGATAGCCTGCGGGTAGTTGCGCTTTGTACCACAGCCGTGCTCACAGCACCATCCGGCGGCGAACTGCGCCTCGGTAAAGTTGTGGGCTCCTGAACGCTTGAATAGATCGAATGCCTTTGCCATAGCGTCGGGCGTGCCGCTGCGGATATGTGCCAACGCCTGCGCGAACTGTGCGTCCGCCGCCCGTCGCCGTCCGGCGATCTCCCACAGCTCCGCGTACACACGGAGGGCGGGTGAAAAAGTAACATCCATGGTCATTTCCTCCTGTAATGTGATTTGCGGTCAGTGTAGCACCTTTTTTAATAAGACCTAAATATTTATATTATTTTCGGCGGTTTGGGGGTAGAAATCGGCCTCCACCGCCCATTTTTCCGTGTGCAGGCAGCAAAAACCGCCGCATTTCATGGGCATAACGCTGCAAACATGTCGATTACAGATGCGTTGGATTGTGCATCTACACGAAATTTTGCAGAAAACCGCCTTTTGGCCTATATATGCTTACTACAATCTCAAAAGCGCTTTTTGGCCACTTCTGCAAATAAAGCGTTTGCGATAAACCGTCCTGTCCGCTTTTCACCACTACTACGGTCTGGTGTGGGCGATTTGGCAAAGCCGGCCACAAAAAAATGGACAAGACTTTCGCCTTGCCCAATCTGCACAAGCAATCTCCTC
>UQZJ01000029.1 GCA_900545495.1 uncultured Eubacteriales bacterium | reverse complement strand
AAAATGCTTAGATATTTGTTTCTTGAAATGTTTGGTTTAAGCTTGACGGCCCGTCAGGGGAGCGTGTTTTTTTGATGGTCAGAACATCCCACATTCGCTTTTCGTCGGCCCCTCACGGCCGGAGATGTAGTGCGCGACATATTCGCGGTTGATCTCGCGCAGTTCCTTTTCCCCGTCGATATACGGCTGATAGATGCTGTCCACACGGCCGCCGCCGGTGTTGCCGCAGCCGTTACAGCCGTCGCAGCCATCGCCGCAGACGCTGAGCGCCCGGCGCACGATCTCCTCACGCTGTGCGCGGGTGGTGTCCTTGATGAGCAGAGACTGCATAGGCGTGTCCCTCCTTTATCCCGCCATGGCCAGCATATTCTCCATGAGAATACCGTAGCCCTGTGCGGGGTCGTTCAGCAGCACATGGGTCACAGCGCCCACGATCCGTCCGTTCTGGAGGATGGGGCTGCCGCTCATGCCCTGCACGATGCCGCCGGTGGTATCCAGCAGCCGCTGGTCCGTCACGCGGAGCAGCAGGTTGCGGGTGGACTGGCTGCCGGGGAACACCCGGACGATCTCCACCGTGTATTCCGCCGTATCATCATCGGAGATGGTGGCCAGAATGGTGGCAGGGCCGGGCTTTACCTGACGGGCTGTGGCGACGGGAACGGGCGTACCCGTCTGGAGGAAATCAGGATCCGCCACCGTGCCGAAGATACCGCCGTCGCTGTTGATGGAGACGGTACCCACGTCACGCTGGACGGAGAAGTCGCCCTTCAGCTCGCCGGGGTCGCCCTTAACGCCCTTCTTCACCGCCTTCACCGTGGTCTCCATAATGGAGCCGGAGGCCAGCGGCATCAGCTTGGCGGTGTCCACGTCGGTGATGCCGTGGCCCAGTGCGCCGTAGCTGCCGGTGGCGGGGTCGTAGTAGGTCAGCGTGCCGATACCGGCCATGCTGTCGCGGATCCACGCCCCCAGCTGCCACGCGCCGTCAACACCCTGCACGGGTACGGCGGTGACGGTCAGCGTCCGGCTGCTGCGCCGGACGGTCATGACCAGCGGCTCGCAGCCGTTGTCCTGTAGCAGTGCGCGTACCTGCTCGGTAGAGGTGATCTTCGTGTCACCCATGGAGAGGATCAGGTCTCCCTCCTTCAGGCCGCAGTCCTTTGCGGGACAGGGATCGCCCTCCGACAGTCCCACCACCAGCGCGCCGTCGGCAAACAGCTTGATGCCCACGGCCTTGCCCAGCGGGATCACTGTCCGCTCTCCGGGGGCGGCCCAGACCAGCTGGAGACACAGTGATAGGGAAAAAACCAGAGCGAGCAGCCTTGCGGTGCCTTTGCGGAGGCTGCCTGTGCGATGCGTTTCACGCAGTTCATACAAGCGTCTCACCCCTTTGTGGAATTGTCGCCGGCGACAGCGTTACTTTGTGCCGGAACGGGGTGAGTCATGCGGTGTAAATTCAGGGTGAATTGCCAGCAGCAGCCCGGCATTTTATGGCTTTTGCATTTAGCTGTTGTCCTTACGGATGGGGACGCGGTGCAGCAGACGCTTTAATTTTTTGCCGTCAAAGGGGATGAGCGGGTAGAGGTATCCCTTGCCCACCAGCGGCTTGGTGACCGCCATCATCACCAGTATGGCCGCCACACCGGCGAGCAGTCCCCACAGGTCAAAGAGCCAGACGAGCAGGAGCAGCAGCATCCGGCACAGCTTGGTGGCGTAGCCCATCTCGTAGCTGTGCTGGGCGTAGTTGGCGATGGCCACGAAGGCCATGTACACCAGCACCTCCGGCACCAGCCAGCGTGCCTGCACCGCGAAGTCTCCCAAGATCAGAGCGCCGATCATGCTGAAGGAGTTGCTCAGCACATCCGGCGTGTTGAGGGACGCCAGCTTCAGCACGTCGATGATCAGCTCCACCAGCAAAAGCTGGAGGATAAGCGGAACGTAGTATTCGTCCTGTATCAGCAGGAAATGCAGGTTCTCGTGGAGGGTATCGGGGTTTTTCACCAGCAGATACCACACCGGCGTGACAAACAATGTCAGCAGCAGCACCGCCATGCGGACGATCTGGAGATAGGAGCCAATGAGGGGCGGGAAGTAGTAGTCGTTGATCTCCTCGGTGAACCGCAGCAGCGTGGTGGGCAGCAGCAGCGCCGACGGGGAGTTGTCCACCATCACCACCACGTCGCCCTCCATGATGCAGGCCGTGGCCACATCAGGGCGCTCCGTATACCGGACCTTGGGAAAAGGGTTCCAGAACTGCCGGGGCGACAGGGCCTCCGCCACCGATTCCTGGCTCATGGCGATGGAGCCCACCTGCATATTTTCCAGTTTTTCCCGTATCTCCGCCAGCAGATCGGGGTCGGCCTCCCCGTCCATGTAGCACAGCACCACATCGGTGTGGGAGCGGTTGTCCAGCTGCACCCGCTCCAGCGTCAGGCGGGAGTCACGGATACGGCGGCGCAGCAGAGCGGCGTTCTGCATCAGGTTCTCCACGAAGCCGTCGTGGCTGCCCCGGAGGACGCGGCTGGTGTCCGGCTCCTCGATGGAGCGGGTGGGAAACTGCTTCACGTCCATCAGAATACCGCCGTCCCAGCCGTCCACCACCAGCAGCGTCTTGCCGGAGAACACGCCCAGCACCGCCGCCTCCTTTTTCAGGCAGACGGCGGCATCGCAGGCAGTGACAAAGCGCCGGAGAAACGCGTCCGGCGTTTTCATGTCAGACAGGTCGGGCGCCGCCAGCCACTGGGCGATGATACGCTCCAAAACGCCCTCCTGCGCGTAGCCGTTCACCACCCACAGCCGGGCGCGGCGGCCGCCGATGGTCAGGTCGCGGGCCGTCATGTCGAAGCAGCGCCCTACGCCCAGCGCATCGTCCAACGCCGTCGTTCTGGCGGAAAAATTCTGTTTCATGCCTTGCGTCCTCCCCGCACATTTTCGGATAGTATGGGAAAAACGGCGCAAAAGTATGCAAGAAACGGCACGCCTGCGGCGCGCCGTTTCTTGCGTTAAAATCAATTTTCGTACAGGATGTCGCGGGCCACCGGCCGGTAGAACAGACGCTCCGCCTCGTTGAAGTCCCGCGTCTGCCCCAGGATCCACATGAGCTTGGCCACCGCCGACTCCGTGGTCATATCGTAGGCCTCCAGCAGCCGGAGGGTGCTTTTCAGGCGGCCGCCCACATGGTACACCGTCAGGTCGCTGCCCTCGTTGGGTACCTGCGTGGTCATGACCACGATCTTGCCCCGCTCCACGCCGCGGCGCACCGCGTCGTAAAAATCAGTTCCCTCGTATTCCGGCAGACCGCCCACGCCGAAGGACTCGATGATGAGGCCGTCGTGCCGGTCCAGCATGAAGTCGATCAGCTCGCTGGACGTACCGGGGATCAGCTTCAGCAGCCCCACGCGGCTGTCCAGCGCATTATAGAACAGCGGGCGGGGGTAGCAGGCACAGCGCATATATTGCAGCAGGTGGCCGTCCTGCACCACCGCCAGATCGGGGTAGTTCACGCTGGAGAAGGCGTGGAAGCTCTTGGAGCAGGTCTTGCGGGCGCGGGTACCGAGGATCACCTTACCGTTGAACACGATCTGGACGCCGCCGCAGCCCCGGCAGGCATACAAAAACGCATCGGTCAGGTTGCGCTTGGAGTCGGTGCCGTCAAACCAGATGGGCTTCTGCGCGCCGGTGAGCACGATGGGCTTGGGGCTGCCCTGCACCAGATAGCTGAGGGCGGCGGCGGTGTAGGCCATGGTGTCGGTACCGTGGGCGATGACAAAGCCGTCGTAGTCGTCGTAGCGGTCACGAATGGCGGCGGCGATGCCCAGCCAATGCTCCGGCCGGATGTTGGTGCTGTCCAGACTGTACAGCTGGAGGCAGTCCACATGGCAGAGCGCCGCAATGCCGGGAATAAAGGACAACAGCTGCTCCGTGGTCAGCTCCGGTGTCAGGCCAGAGGGCGTCTTTTCGGAGGCAATGGTGCCGCCGGTGCCGATCATCAGGATCTTTTTCATGGTCTATACCTCCCGGTCGTCGATGGCGGCCAGCCCGAAGGCAGCCGCCTGCTCCATCAGACGGCGGGACTGGGGATCATCGCCGCACCTGTCCCGCAAATTTCGGAGGAACAAGCCCCGCAGGGTGTCCTCGCCGCACCTTTCCCACAGCTCCTGCCGGGCCGTGGTCTTATCCCGCACCTGCAGGGCGTAAAAGCGCCCGGCCAGCGCGGTCTCGATCCGCTCCAGACGCACCGGCGCGGCGGGGCTGCCGGTGAGGACGATGCGGCACACGTCCTCGCCCCACCCCTGCGGGATGGCGGCCAAGGCCGTCTCCGCCGGGTCGCCCTCCGTCACGTCCACCTCCATGATGCGGTAGCGGCGGCGGGCAAAGGGGATGAATTGCAGCGCTGCCCCCTCCGGCGACACCTCGCCGGCGAGAAAGCCCTTGTCCCCCAGCTCGTCAAAGCCCCTGCCCTCCAGACAGCCGCAGTAGCCGTATGACACGGTACCGGCGCGGAGAACGCCGGAGCAGCCGTGGACATGACCCAGCGCCAGATAGTGCAGGCCGGATGCGGCCACTGCAGCGGTGGTCAGCGGGCGGTAGCGGCTCTCCGAGCCGGTCAGCTCCCCGTGGATTAGGCCGATATGCACCAGTCCGTCGTCGGGGGCGGTGAAGCCGGACAGCACCCGATCCTCCGTCTCCTCCGGCGCGGTAAAGGCGGCGCCGTGGACGGCGCAGCCGTACTGGGGGAACAGGATGGTCTGCATCCGATCCTCTGTAAAGATATGCACATTGTCAGGCCACAGCGTACGGGCGTAGGCACTGCGGGCGGTGTAGGGATCGTGGTTGCCGGGGGCGATGACCACCTGTCCCCGAAAGCTGCCCAGCGCCTCCGCCAGCAGGCGGGCGGTATCGCCGCCGATGGCGGCGCCGTCAAAGAGGTCGCCTGCCAGCAGCATCAGCTGTATGTCGTGGTCGTTGGCCCAGTCCACCAGACGCTGTACGCTCTCCCGGCTCTCGGCACGGCGCTGGCGAGCCTGCTCCGGCGTCAGGGCGCCGAAGGCACTGTCCAGATGGAAGTCCCCGGCGTGCAGAAGACGTACCATCACGCCTCCTCGTCCTGCCAGCCCTTGCACACATCCACCCACTGGACGAAGTTCTTCCCGCAGCAGCGCTCCAGCTCGTCGCAGGTCAGCTCAATGGCGCTGGCGGCGCTGCCCACAGCGGGGAACACCGTCTCGAACCGCTTCAGGGACACGTCCAGATAGGTCTTGACATCGTCGGGCAGGGCAAAGGGGCATACGCCGCCTACGGCGTGGCCGATGCGCTCCACCGCCTCCTCAGCGGTGAGCATCTTGGCCTTGGCGCCGAAGAAGTGCTTATATTTGCTGTTGTCCACCTTGGCGTCACCGGCGGCCACCACCAGAATGGGGTCCTCCCCCACCTTGAAGCTCAGGGTCTTGGCGATGCGGGCGCCCTCCACGCCCACGGCCAGCGCGGCCAGCTCCACCGTGGCGCTGGACACGTCGAACTCACGGATGCGATCATTGACGCCGTAAGGCGCCAGGTAGGCTTTTACTTTTTCCACAGACATGATGCAGCTTCTCCTTTTATTTGATCTCTATACGCTCCACGCCGGTGCAAAGGCCGGTGTCGCTGTTTAACGTAAAAATGCAGCCCTGCGCCGCGCAGGGGCCGTCCGCCGCCTGATAGCGGCCGGGCTGCCCGCCCAGAAAGAACTCCATGGACTGCTCCGGCCGGACGCCCAGCACGGACTCCACCGGGCCGGTCATGCCCAGATCGGTGACGTAGCCGGTACCCTTGGGGAACACCCGGGCATCGGCGGTAGGCACATGGGTGTGGGTGCCCCACAGGGCCGAGACGCGGCCATCCAGATAGTAGGCCATGGCCAGCTTCTCGCTGGTGGCCTGCGCGTGGAACTCCACCAGCGTGAAGGTGGGCTTGTCCAGTGTCTTCAGCAGACGATCCGCCGTGATAAAGGGGTTGTCGGCGTTGAAATCCAAGACGCAGCGGCCGATGAGCACCAGCACCGCCACGGAGAACGCGCCGCAGTCATAGACGGCGCAGCCGCGGCCGGCGGCGCGGCCCGTAAAGTTGGCAGGGCGCAGGATGTAGCGGTTCTCGTCCAGAAACGGGGCGATCTGGGGCTTGCCGAAGGTGTGGTTGCCCAGCGTGACCACATCGGCGCCGGCGGCCAGCAGATCCTCCGCCTGCGCCCGGGTCAGGCCGGTACCGGAGATGTTCTCCCCGTTGACCACGGTGAAGTCGATGCGCTGTTCCCGCTTGAAGGCGCGCAGCTTCTTTTCCAGCAGCGCAAGTCCCGTCTCGCTGGCCACGTCGCCCAGCGCTAAAACACGGTATTCCATGGTTTTTCCTCCTTTGAGGTCAGTCGTTCCAGCCCAGTATCTTCGTGAGCTGGCGGTTGGCATAGTAGTACGCGGAGGCCGGATAGTTCCGCAGGTTGGCGGTGTTGGAGCACAATAGATAGTCCACGGTCTGCCCCGCCTCATCGGTAAGCACACTGCAGATCAGGGTAGTATGGTTCCGCGGCTTCTCCACGCCCATGGTGATGATATCCCCCACCTCGCCGGTGAAATAGGGCGCGTCCACCACCGCCACAAGGCCGGAGCCGGTATGCTCGGCCGCCAGATCGAGGAAGCCGCCTACATTGACCCACGGCAGCGAGACGCTGCGGCTGCTGTTGTAGAACCAGCCGTCCTCATAGCCGCCGGGGAGGGCGGGGATACCGCCGGCGGTCAGCACCTGTGAGCCGAAGTTCATGCAGTTGCCGCCCACGTCGTCATAGGCCTTATAGGACGGGTTGCGCTTGGCGCTGTATGTCAGCATATAGTCCAGCGCGGCGGCGCGGTCGTAGTCGTGATCCCATGTGACGGCGGGCGTCCACGGCTCGCGGGGATCCGTCCGCCGCGCCTCGATGCACGCCAGCAGCAGCGGCAGGTTGCGGTCGGTATCGGTATCGTCGTCATAGTCGGCGTTGTAATAGGGGTTGTCGTCGGAGTCGTGGGTCACGATGCGCCAGCGGTCGCCGCTGATGCGCCGGAGCTGAAAATCGTGCTGCACGTTCCACTGCTCGGAGGGCAGCCCGTCCAGTCCGGCAAAGTAGACCACGCTGCTCTCCAGCACCGTCAGCTCCGCCGTGTCGCCGTCCTGCGTCAGCTCCGTGCAGCGCAGGGAGTAGCTGTACGACTCGGCGTGGAGGTCGATAGGCGCCATCCGCCGGATGGCCGCCAGCGTGCGCCAGACCGTCCTGTGGTAGGCGGACTGGGCGTGATCGGTAAACAGGGCGGCGGGGTCGATGACCTGCAAATTGCAGACGGACTGGTAGTAGCAGTCCATGAAGTCCAGCAGCAGAAGCTCCTGCCCGGTGGTCATGCCGTGGGCAGCTGCGCCGGAAATGCGCTCGAACGCGGCGCTGACCGGCTGCGGCTCACCGCCCCAGACGGACTTGTGCTGCCGCGTCCAGACCTCCGTCTCCGGCACGGTATCGATCACATCCACCGGCTCGGTCGTCTCCTCCGGCACAGGGTCGTCCCCCACGATGGTCAGGCAGCCGGACAGCGACAGTGCCGCCGCCAGCAGCAGGATCAGCAGGATCAGGCGTTTCATCGGCGCGGCACCTCCCTTTCTTTCACCTAAAGGGTATTATAGCAAAAGAAGCTCCGGAGTGCAACGCGCTCCGGAGCTTGTAGGGGTCTTTATTTTGCGTATTCCACGACCTTCGTCTCCCGCAGGACATGGACCTTGATCTGTCCGGGATACTCCAGCTCGTTTTCGATGCGCTTGGCCAGCTCCCGTGCCAGAATGACCATCTCGTCCTCGGACACCTGCTCGGGCTTGACCATGACGCGAACCTCGCGGCCCGCCTGAATGGCGTAGCTCTTCTCCACGCCGGGATAGGTGCCGGTGATCTCCTCCAGCTTCTCCAGACGCTTGATGTAGTTCTCCAGATTCTCGCGGCGAGCGCCGGGACGTGCGGCGGAAATAGCATCGGCCGCCTGTACCAGACAGGCCACCAGCGTCTTGCACTCCACGTCGCCGTGGTGCGCCTGAATGGCGTGGATGATGTCTTCCTTCTCCCGGTACTTGCGGGCGTACTCCACGCCCAGCGCCACATGGGTACCCTCGAACTCGTGGTCAAGGGCCTTGCCGATATCGTGGAGCAGACCGGCGCGCTTGGCAGCCTGTACGTCGGCACCCAGCTCGGCGGCCATCATGCCGGCGATGTGGCTGACCTCGATAGAGTGCTGCAGCACGTTCTGGCCGTAGCTGGTGCGGTAATGCAGGCGGCCCAGCAGCTTCTGCAGCTCGGGGTGCAGGCTGCGGACGCCGGTTTCCAGCACGGCGCGCTCGCCCTCGGCACGGATGACGCCGTCCACCTCGCGGCGGGCCTTCTCCACCATCTCCTCAATGTGGGTGGGATGGATGCGGCCGTCGGCGATGAGCTTCTCCAGCGCCAGACGCGCCACCTCGCGGCGAACCGGCTCAAAGCAGGAGACGGTAATGGCCTCCGGGGTATCGTCGATGATGAGATCGGCGCCGGTCAGCGTCTCCAGTGTCCGGATGTTGCGGCCCTCGCGGCCGATGATGCGGCCCTTCATCTCGTCATTGGGCAGGGGTACCACACTGACGGTGATCTCAGCCACATGGTCGGCGGCACAGCGCTGGATAGCGGTGGCCACGATCTCACGGGCGCGCTGGTCGGCCTCGTCCTTGGCACGGGCCTCGATCTCCTTGATCTTCAGCGCCGTCTCATGGGTGACCTCGGACTCCACCTGTGCGATCAGGTAGTCCTTGGCCTGCTCCGCCGTAAAGCCGGAGATGCGCTCCAGCATTTCGGTCTGGCTGCGCTTGATGAGCTTGATCTCCTCCTGCTCCTTATCGGCGGCGGCGTGCTTTTGAGCCAGCGCCTCCTCCTTCTTTTCGATCATCTCGGTCTTATGATCGAGATTTTCTTCTTTCTGCTGTAAACGGCGCTCCTGCTTCTGCTGCTCGGCGCGGCGTTCCTTGACTTCCTTCTCGTACTCGCTGCGGTTTTTCAAAATCTCTTCTTTCGCTTCGAGAAGTGCTTCCCGTTTTTTGTTTTCAGAGCTCTTGATGGCCTCGTTGACGATACGCAGAGCCTCCTGCTCGGCGTCTTCGATCTTGCGCTGGTCGTTCTTCGCCTTGCGCCGCTGGATCAGCAGACAGCCCACAAAGCCCAGAACGAGGGCAACAGCGAACGAGAGGACTGCCACGATCCAGCCAGTAGTGGTCATGGTACATTCCTCCTATGTTGTGATGGGTTTTATTGTGCGGCACAAAATGTGCCAATAGAAAATAATCGAAAGGGACCCCTGTCCTCCCGATAATAATCCTATACAATAGTAAACATATTATGGTCAACTGTCAAGGGCAAACGGCAAAAATCCCCGGTGTTTTTTGGGCAGTTTCTCGATTTTGCCAACAACCGGCGGCTACTGGATATATGCGGCGGCGGCATAGCCCAGCTGTCCCTCCCGGCCCACGCTGTACCACTGGCCGGTGCGGCCGTAGACCGTCACCGCCGTGCCGGACGGCAGCTGCGCGACGATCCTCCCCGACGGGGACGGATATTCCCGCAGATTCAGGCTCCCCGACTGGGTGCGTACCGTGCCGCGCCACGGCGTAATGGGCGTGATGAACGGCAGACCGAAATACTCCGTCAGGGACAATACAAGGTTGGCGGCGATGGACTGGACGCTGCTTTGTATCCAGCGGGCATCGGCGTAGTTGTCGTGGTATCCCAGCTCCAGCAGCACGGCGGGCATCCGGGGCTGCCGCACCTCCCCCAGCGTGGTGGTGGAGCGGGCATAGACCTTCTCCGGCAGTGGGTAGATGGTCTGGAGATTCCGCACGAAGATGTCGGCGGCACGCTGGCCGTTGGCGCTGCCGGGGTAGTAGAAGGCGATGATGCCCCGGATGAAGCCCTCCCGGCTGCCGTCGGTGCTGGCGTTGGAGTGAAGCGCCAGGTAGAAGTCGTAGTCCCCGGCGTTGCCCCGCCGGATAGAGCTGGCAGCCGTCATCTCCGGCGTGTTGCGCCCGAAGCGGATGGTGTTGGCGGTGAGATACGGCTCCATGGCGTCGGCGATGAGGTTCATGAAATACTCCTCGCTGCCCGCGCCGGTGATATACGGATTGTATTCCTGCGTGCTGGGACTTAGAAATACACTTGGCATGGTCATTCCCCTTTCATCGAATGTCATCACCACATTTATATGGAAAACATCGGGAAGATGTGTTATCATGTTGCCCACGAAATGAAAGGCGGTATGTACCATGAAAGCTGCACGTCCCTATCCCAAGATCATCATTACCCCCAAGGGGGAGGCCGCGCTGACCGGCGGACACCCGTGGGTCTACGAGGGCGAGGTCACCGCCGTGGACGACGCGGTGGAGGACGGCGGGCTGGTGGACGTGGTGAGCCGCCGGGGCAGCTGGCTGGGCTGTGGGTTCTACAACAGCCGCTCCAAGATCCGGGTGCGGCTGGTGAGCCGCAACGCCAACGACGACTTCTCCGACGCCTTCTGGGAGCGGCGCATCCGCTACGCCTGGGAGTATCGCAAGACGGTGATGGGCGAGACGGACAGCCGCTGCTGCCGCGTGATCTTCGGGGAGGCTGACCTGTTCCCCGGTCTGACGGTGGACCGGTTTGAGAGCGTGCTGGTGACCCAGACGCTGAGTCTGGGCATGGAGCGCATCAAGCCTCGCCTGTTCCCCCTGCTGGCCAAGGTGCTGCGGGAGGATGGGCAGGATATCCGGGGCATCTACGAGCGCAACGACGTGGCCATCCGCGAGCTGGAGGGCATGGCGCAGGGCAAGGGCTGGTATCCCCTGCCCGGCGAGACACCGCCGTCGCAGACAACGGTGGACATCGTGGAAAATGGCATCCGCTACACCGTGGATTTTGAGAACGGCCAAAAGACCGGCTTCTTCCTGGATCAGAAGTACAACCGTCTGGCGGTGTCCCGTCTTGCCAAGGGACGGACGGTGCTGGACTGCTTCACCCACACCGGCTCCTTCGCCCTCAACGCTGCGCGGGGCGGCGCGGCCCACGTCACCGCCGTGGACGTATCGGAGTTCGCGGTACAGTGCGCGGCGGAAAACGCCCGCCGCAACGGGCTGGACGGCGTTATGGACTGCATGGCGGCCAACGTATTCGACCTGCTGCCCCAGCTGGAAAAGCAGCCGCGAAAATACGATTTCATCATCCTCGACCCGCCCGCCTTCACCAAGAGCCGCAAAACCGTAGCCAGCGCCATGACCGGCTATAAGGAGATCAACTACCGGGCCATGAAGCTGCTGCCCCGGGGCGGCTACCTCGCCA
>UQZJ01000028.1 GCA_900545495.1 uncultured Eubacteriales bacterium | reverse complement strand
CTTTATGAGATGACAGAAAGTGAGGATTGCCCATTTGTCTTATGGATAGGTAGCCGGAGAATGATTAAGCGAAAAGTTTTTGATGAGTATATAGAGCGGCAATACTCAATTTAATGAAAAAGTCAAGCCTGCGATGAGCCGATTCGCATAATTGGCTTATCGCAGGACATTGGCTATGCTGTAACTACCAAAAGCAAGGAGGTACAGCAATATGCTTAGCAAAAAGCACAACCCGGATATGTCGAGAGTCCCGTTGTGGAAGAAAATGAATTTGACGGTGGAAGAAGCCGCCGAATACTCAGGAATAGGCGTATCTAAAATTAAAGAAATTTCAAATCAAAAAAACTGTCCCTTTGTCCTATGGAATGGAACAAAGCGGTTGATTAAAAGAAAACAATTCGAGGATTATCTCGAAACACAATATTCCGTCTGAGAGGAGGACAAGCTAATGGATAATAAACTGACTGAAACAAGCAGTTCCAACAGGCGTGTGGCTGCTGTTCCAATTTGGGTAAAACCTTATTTGACGATAGAAGAAGCGGCAGAGTATACGGGAATAGGTAGGGATAAGCTTTATGAAATGACGAGCCTTGCCGATTGTCCGTTTGTGCTGTGGGTAGGCAATCGGAGAATGATTAAGCGCAGGATTTTTGATGAATACATTGAGCAAATGTATTCAATATGATGGAGGTTGTATGGACGAAAAAATTTTAGCTTACAGAAGTGAACTCCAAAAGAGGTCGGAAAACACACAGTTTTGGACGAAAACGATTTTAACCGTTGAAGAAGCTGCCGCATACACCGGAATCGGAAGGGCAAAAATCCGCCAAATCATTTCACAAGGGAATTGTCCTTTCACGGTAAATAACGGCACACAAATCTGTGTGATCCGAGAAGCGTTCATTGATTATCTTGATAAGCAGTTTCGCATATAGGAGGAGAGAGAATTATGCCGAGAACAAAAAGAAAAGACAAGTCGAGAGCCGTGCTTCGGACAGGCGAATCGCAAAGGGCTGACGGAACTTATCAATTCCGATGGACTGACAGCAATCATAAGAGGTTTTGCGTATATGCCAAGACGCTTGATGAATTGCGCTACAAGGAAGAACAAATTAAAAAAGATAAGAGCGATGGCATTAAAGCCGAAGCCCGATATACGACGGTCAATGAGGTCTATGAGCTTTGGAAGGAACTGAAGCGAGGGCTGAAGAACAACACCTTTGAGAATTATAAATATATGTATGAAACCTTTGTCCGTCATCAAATAGGCTCAAAAACAGTTTCATCGCTGAAAAAAACAGATATAAAGAGGTTTTATAATTACCTTACAGACGAACGCCAGCTAAAACCCTCGACCATTGACAGTATCCATACGGTATTACATCAAATTTTGGATATGGCGGTTGATGATGATTATATAAGAAATAATCCGTCAGATAATGTACTTAGAGAGCTGAAGCAAGCACATTGCTTCAAAACAGAAAAGCGCAGAGCCTTAACCCGTCCCGAACAGGAATTATTTTTAAGCTACTTGAAAAATACTCCCGCCGCACAATATTGGTATCCAATCTTTGCGGTTTTGTTAGGAACAGGACTTCGAGTTGGAGAACTTACCGGATTAAGATGGTGTGATGTCGATCTGGAGAATGATGTTATTGATGTAAATCATACTTTGGTTTACTATGACCACCGCACCGATGGAAGCAAAAAAGGCTGCTATTTTAATGTCAATACGCCGAAAACTCCGGCTGGAAAGAGAAAAGTGCTAATGCTCAGCTTTGTGAAAGAGGCAATTATAATGGAAAAGGAAAGGCAGGAGTTGCTTGATCTTCATTGTATCGCTACCATTGATGGATATACAGATTTTATCTTTATCAATCGCTTCGGAAATCCGCAACATCAGGGAACGCTCAATAAAGCAATCCGCCGCATAATCCGTGACTGTAACGATGAGCAGTTTTTGAAGAATGAAAATCCCGAAGTGCTACTTCCGCATTTTAGCTGCCATTCACTAAGACATACATTTACAACGAGAATGTGCGAAGCAGGAGTGAATGTCAAGGTCATTCAAGATACGCTTGGTCATAAGGATATTTCAACAACGCTTAACATCTATACCGATGTGACGAAGGAGCTTAGGCAGTCCGAGTTTGAAGGTCTTGACTCATATTTCAAAAGCGAGTATAATGAAGTGTCTAACGAATAAGCGGCATTTCTTGAGCGAGGATAAAAGCTTCTACACCATTTACACCAATTTATACTCCAATCCACCGAAAAACTACACGAATTTATAGGGATATGGCGATTCAGGAAGAAACCCCGTTTAGACCTATTATGAGATATGAGGAGGTTTAGGAGAGATTGAAAAGATGGTTGCTTTCGTCCCTACAATGAAGCCGCTTGACTCTGATAAGAAGGTTTCCAAGGAAGTTTCGGCTCCTGCGGCGGCTGCTCAGGCGGCTCCCGAAGTCGAGGAAAAAATTGATTTTTCCAATGTTCAGATCGAGCCGCTGTTCCAGGATCAGGTGGATTTTGACACCTTCTCCAAGAGCGATTTCCGTGCCGTGAAGGTTAAGGAATGCGAAGCCGTGAAGAAGTCCAAAAAGCTCTTAAAGTTCGTTTTGGACGACGGAACCGGGGAAGATAGGGTCATTTTGAGCGGAATTCACGAGTATTATGAGCCGGAAGAGCTGGTGGGCAAGACCTGCATCGCCATTACGAACCTGCCGCCCCGCCCCATGATGGGTATCGATTCCTGCGGTATGCTGATTTCCGCCGTGCATCACGAAAACGGCGAAGAAAAATTGCATTTGCTGATGGTTGATCCTCACATTCCGGCAGGCGCAAAGCTGTACTAAGCACCCCGAAAATGGGGCAGCCGCTGTAAAAGAAAAGCTGCAAATGAAAGAGGCAGTCCCCCGTGGGACTGCCTCCTTTTGTTGTCGGATACCGAGTTTTTCCGCAGAAAGTCTTGTCAGGCCGGGGCGGATGATAGTATAATACTTCTATCTGCACCGATGGTGCGTACCATAGAGTGAAGGCGCGGAGAACGGAGGAGATACTGTGTATACCATCCAAGACTTATTTGACCTGTCCCACACCCGGGCGGCGGCGTATCTGGCGGCATTCACCTACCCGTGGGAGGCGCTGGCCGGTATCGGTGAGCTGATCCGTCGGCTCGGCCCTGCGCTGGGGGAGGATTTTCAGGAGCGCGCCCCGGAGGTGTGGGTGCATAAGACTGCCGTGGTAGCGCCCACCGCCTATCTGGGCGCGCCGTGCATCATCGGCGCCGGTACGGAGGTGCGCCACGGGGCGTTCATCCGGGGCAGTGCGCTGGTGGGCGACAACTGCGTGGTGGGCAATTCCGTGGAGCTGAAGAACGTGATCCTGTTCGACAACGTGCAGACGCCCCACTACAACTATGTGGGTGACAGCATTCTGGGCTACAAGTCCCACATGGGCGCCGGATCCATCACCTCCAACGTCAAGTCCGACAAGACGCTGGTGGCGGTGCGCTGCGGCGCGGAGCGCATGGAGACGGGACGCAAGAAGGTGGGCGCCATGCTGGGCGACCATGTGGAGATCGGCTGCAACAGCGTGCTGAATCCCGGCACGGTGGTGGGCCGGAACAGCCGGGTCTACCCGCTGTCCTCCGTGCGGGGGACGGTGCCGGCGGACAGCATCTATAAGCACGGCGGCGACATTGCCGCCCAGCGGGAGGAGTAAGGAGCGACTATGGGGAGATATTTCGGAACAGACGGCTTCCGCGGGGAGGCCAATGTGGATCTGACGGCGGATCACGCCCATCGGGTGGGACGCTTTCTGGGCTGGTACTACGGGGATCTGAAGCGCCGCGCCGGGGACGAGACGCCGGTGCGGGTGGTCATCGGTAAGGATACCCGCCGCAGCAGCTATATGCTGGAGTACGCGCTGGCCTCCGGGCTGGTGTCCTCCGGTGCGGACGCCTATCTGCTGCACGTGACCACCACCCCCTCCGTGTCCTATGTGGCGCGGACGGAGGGCTTTGACTGCGGCATCATGATCTCCGCCAGCCACAACCCCTACTACGACAACGGCATCAAGCTCATCAGCGGCACCGGCGAGAAGATGGACGAGGACACGATTGCGCTGATCGAGGACTATCTGGACGGAAAGCTGGAGGCATTTGGCCAGACGTGGCAGCAGATCCCGCTGGCCCAGCGCGACCATATCGGCAGGACGGTGGATCACGTTGCCGGGCGAAACCGGTATGTGGGCCGCCTGATCTCTCTGGGGATGTTCTCCTTTAAGGGGATGAAGGTGGGACTGGACTGCGCCAACGGCAGCGCGTGGACCATCGCCAAGAGCGTGTTCGACGCGCTGGGTGCCAAGACCTATGTGATGGGCGACGAGCCGGACGGCTACAACATCAACAGCGGCGTGGGCTCTACCCATATCGACGCCCTGCGCCGGTTCGTGGTGGCCAACGGGCTGGACATCGGCTTTGCCTACGACGGCGACGCCGACCGCTGCCTTGCGGTGGATGAGCAGGGTACCGTCGTCACCGGCGACCACATCCTCTACGTCTGCGGCAAGCACATGAAGCAGGCGGGGGAGCTGCCCGGCAACACGGTGGTGACCACCATCATGTCCAACTTCGGCCTGTACCGCGCCTTCGACCGGGAGGGCATCGCCTACGCCAAGACCGCTGTGGGTGACAAGTATGTGTATGAGTATATGGCACAGAACGGCTGTGCGCTGGGCGGTGAGCAGTCGGGGCATATCATCTTCTCCAAGTACGCCTCCACCGGCGACGGCATCCTCACCAGCCTGAAGCTGATGGAGGTCATGCTGGAGCAGAAGAAGCCCATGAGCAAGCTGCTGGAGGGCTTGACCATCTATCCGCAGGTGTTGGAAAACGTGCGGGTGAAGGATAAGAAGGCCGCCCGGGAGGATCGGGACGTACAGGCCGCCGTGGAGGCGGTGGCGGCGCGGCTGGGCGAAACGGGCCGCGTACTGGTGCGTGAATCCGGCACGGAGCCGGTGCTGCGCGTTATGGCGGAGGCACCGGAGGACGCCATCTGCCGGGAGTGCGTGACGCAAATTGTGGACGTTATCCGGCAAAAGGGGCACTGTATTTCATAAAAAACCGCGTAAAATAAGGGGACGCCCACGGGCGTTCCCTTATTTTAGGTTGACAATGGCAAACGACACCTATATTATAAAGAATATTCGAGCAAGGCGGGGACGTAGGCGCCCCGCCGTCTGACGCGGAAAGCAGGGAGGGCGTATGGAGCGCATCACCAGTCGAAAAAATCCGTTGCTGGAGCATATGCGCCGGCTGGACAGCGCCGCCTACCGGCGGGAGCGGGGGGAGTTTCTCTGTGACAGCCCCAAGCTGGTGGAGGAGGCGCTGCGCCACGGGGCGCAGGTGGTGAGTCTCGCCGTCAGCGACGGTGTGGCGCTGCCGGAGGGGGTGGACGCTTCGGTGCGGTGCGTGGCTGTGCCGCCGGATGTGATGGCGTCCATTTCGCCGGTACGGACGCCCCAGGGGATGCTGGCGGCGTGCCGGATGCCGGACACCGCCCTGCCGGAGAAGCTGACGGGGCAGCGCTATGTGGTGCTGGACGGCGTACAGGACCCAGGCAACGTGGGCACGGTGATCCGGACGGCGGATGCCTTCGGCTGCGACGGCGTGATTTTGCTGACCGGCTGTGCCGACCCGTACAGCGTCAAGACACTGCGCTCGTCCATGGGGGCGGTGTTCCGTCTGCCGGTGTGGTGTACCGATGTGGAGACGCTGCACGTCCGCCTGCGCGACGCGGGACTGCCGCTGTACGGCGCGGCGCTGCGGGACGACACGGCGGATGTGCGGGCGCTGCCGCTGCACCGCTGCGCCATCGCCATCGGCAGCGAGGGACGTGGGCTGACGGCGCAGGTGCTGGCACTGTGCGACCGGACGGTGCGCATCCCCATGGAGGCGCACTGCGAGTCGCTGAATGCGGCCATGGCGGCGGCGGTGCTGCTGTGGGAGGCGTACCGCTGAACAAAAAAGAGGAGATGAGGGGATGGCTGCGCTGAAATACTGGCTGTGGCTGACCACGGCGCCGGGACTGAGCAACCGGACGAAGCTCCTTCTGTTGGAGCATTTTTCCTCACCGGAGGACGTATACTATGCCCAGCCGGACGAGCTGTGTCTGGTGGAGGGCGTCACCAAGCAGCAGGCGCAGGTGCTGGCGGATAAGTCGCTGACCCGCGCCGAGACGGTGCTGGCGGATTGCGCCAAGGACGGGCAGTTCATCGTCACCATGGACGATGCGGCCTATCCCGGCCGCCTGCGGGATATGTACGACCCGCCGGTGGTGCTGTACGGCAAGGGCTCCATGCCGCTTTTTGACGAGGAGGCCGCCGTGGCCGTGGTGGGTACCCGGAAGTGTACGCCCTACGGCACAGGGGCTGCGTCTCAGCTGGGCTACGAGCTGGCGCGGCAGGGCGGTCTGGTGGTATCCGGCCTCGCCAAGGGCATCGACGGCGCTGCCCATCAGGGGGCGCTGCGGGCCGGCGGCTTTACCGCCGCGGTGCTGGGCGGCGGTGTGGATGTGATCTACCCGCCGGAGAACCGGCGACTCTATGAGGACATCGCCGCCACCGGCGTGCTGCTGTCGGAGTACCCGCCGGGGACGGAGCCGAAGGGCAGCCATTTTCCGGTGCGCAACCGCATCATCAGCGGTCTGAGTCTGGGCGTGCTGGTGGTGGAGGCGCCGGAGAGAAGCGGTGCGCTCATCACCGCCAATACCGCGCTGGAGCAGGGACGGGACGTGTTCGCCGTGCCGGGCCCCATCAACGCCGATACCAGCCGGGGCTGCAACCAGCTGATCCGGGACGGCGCGGGGCTGGTCATGGAGGCGTGGGACGTGCTGGGTACCTACCAGCGGCAGTTCCCGCAGAAGCTGCGTCCCATCCGGGTAGCCATGCCGGAGACGCCCAAGGGCGCGGCGGATGAGACAAGGGATATGCCGGTACCGGCGAAACAAGAGGGGGAAAAAACACCGGCAAGGCCGGTTTTGGATCTGGCAGGTGAGGGCGCGGCGCTGACTGACGACCAGAAGCGCGTCCTGCGGGTACTGCCCGCGGATCGTCCGCTGCTGGCGGATGAGGCGGCGGTGATGACAGAGCTGCCCGTGCGGCGGGTGCTGTCGGCACTGACCATGCTGGAGATCGACGGATATGTCTGCCGGCAGGGAGCGGGAAGCTTCCTGCGGACGGTAGAACTCAGGGAGGAATAAGGAAACTATGGCAAAAGCAAAAAATCTGGTGATCGTGGAGTCCCCGGCCAAGGCCAAGACCATCGGCAAGTATCTGGGGCCGGATTATCAGGTGAAGGCAAGCATGGGCCATCTGCGCGACCTGCCCAAGAGCACGTTGGGCGTGGATGTGGACGGGGACTTTACCCCCAACTATAAGCCCATCAAGGGCAAAGAGGATATCATCAAGGATCTGAAGACGGCGGCCAAGGGGAGCCAGACCGTCTACCTCGCCACCGACCCGGACCGCGAGGGAGAGGCCATCAGCTGGCATCTGAAGTACCTGCTGGAGCTGCCGGACGAGAAGGCCCGGCGCGTGACGTTCAACGAGATCACCAAGAAGGTGGTGACGGACAGCATCCAGCATCCCCGTGACATCGATCAGGATCTGGTGGACGCCCAGCAGGCCCGGCGTGTGCTGGACCGCATCGTGGGCTACCAGCTCTCGCCGCTGCTGTGGAAGAAGATCCGGCGGGGCCTGTCGGCGGGCCGCGTCCAGTCCGTGGCCATGCGTCTGGTGGCGGAGCGGGAGAAGGAGATCACCGACTTCGTGCCGCAGGAGTACTGGACGCTGGACGCCAGCCTGAAAAACCACGCCGGGGCGCTGTTCACCGCCCATTACTACGGCAAGGGCGGCAAGAAGTACGAGCCGTCCAGCGAGGGGGACACCCAGGCCATCATGGATGAGCTGCGGGAGCTGCCCTTTACCGTCAGCTCTGTGAAGCGGGCGGACAAGCAGCGCTCTCCCGCGCCGCCGTTCACCACCTCCACTTTACAGCAGGAGGCGTCCCGCAAGCTGAATATGACCCCCCGCCGCACCATGGCCATTGCCCAGCAGCTCTATGAGGGCGTGGACATCACCGGCGAGGGTACGGTGGGCCTTATCACCTATATGCGTACCGACTCGCTGCGTATCTCCGCCGAGGCGCAGGCGCAGGCAAAGACCGTGATCTGCTCCCGCTACGGAGAGCGCTATTACCCCGCGTCCACCCGCGCCTACAAGACGAAGGCCGGGGCGCAGGACGCCCACGAGGCCATCCGCCCCTCCGACCCGGCGCTGACGCCGGAGCAGGTCAAGGGCGACCTCACCGGCGAGCAGTACCGACTGTACCGCTTGATCTGGAGCCGTTTTCTGGCGAGCCAGATGGCCAACGCCGTCTACGACAGCATCAGCGTGGAGATCGGCGCAGGCGACCACAGCTTCCGCTGCTCCGCCAGCAACCTGAAGTTCGCGGGCTATACCGCCGTGTACGAGGAGAGCCGTGACGACGACAAGGAGGAGAAGGAATCCCCCCTGCCGGAGCTGGCGGAGGGCGAGAGCGTGACGCTGGAGAGCTTTGCCCCGGCGCAGCACTTCACCCAGCCGCCCGCCCGGTACACCGACGCCACCCTGATCCGCACCATGGAGGAGAACGGCATCGGCCGCCCCTCCACCTATGCCCCCACCGTGTCCACCATTCTGGACCGCGAGTACGTCATCAAGGAGGGCAAGTACCTGCGTATCACACCGCTGGGGCAGGTGGTCAACGACCTGATGTGCCAGCGCTTCCCCAACATCGTGGATGTAAAGTTCACCGCCCGTATGGAGAAGAAGCTGGACGATGTGGAGTCCGGCGATGTACAGTGGAAGGACGTGATCCGCCAGTTCTATGTGCCGTTCCACGAGAATCTGGAGCAGGTGGAGAAGGATATGGAGGGCGTGTACCTGAAGGTGCCCGACGAGGTGACGGAGGAGAAGTGCGACCTGTGCGGCCGGAACATGGTCATCAAGTCCGGCAGGTTCGGCCGATTTCTGGCCTGCCCCGGCTATCCGGAGTGCAAGTTCACCAAGCCGCTGGTGGTGGAGATGCCGGGACGCTGCCCCAAGTGCGGCGGCCGCATCCTGAAAAAGACCAGCCGCAACGGCTACACCTACTATGGCTGCGATAAGTTCCCCACCTGCGACTTTATGACGTGGGACGTGCCGGTGAAGGACGACTGTCCCGTGTGCGGCCAGACCATGTTCAAGAAGGCGGGGCGGGGCTTCAACAAGCCCTTCTGCGCCAATCCGGCGTGCAGCAACTTCCTGCCGGAGGACAAGCGGGGCTACCGCCGCCGCAAGACCGCCGACGGCGCGGAAAATGCGGAGGGTGCGGCGGAGACGGCGGCAGCGGCGGAGGATACCGCCAAGAAGACCACCAAGACCGCCGCCAAGAAGACCACTACCGCGAAAACCACCAAGACTGCCGCCGCGAAGAAGACCGCCAAGACCGCGGAGAAGGAGTCTGCCGCCAAGAAGACCACCAAGACGGCGGCGAAAAAGACCACCACCAAGAGCACCGCTGCCAAAAAGACCACAAAAAAGGCCGCGGAGAAAGCGGAGTAAGACATGAACCATGTGACCGTCATCGGCGCGGGACTGGCCGGCTCCGAGTGCGCGTGGCAGCTGGCCCAGCGGGGCGTGGCTGTGACGCTGCGGGAGATGAAGCCGGAGAAAAAGACCCCCGCCCATGTGACCGATTATTTTGCAGAGCTTTGCTGCTCCAACTCCCTGCGGGGCGCGGGGCTGGAAAACGCCGTGGGCCTGCTGAAGGAGGAGCTTCGGCGGCTGAACAGCCTCATTATGCGCTGCGCAGACGCCACGGCGGTACCCGCCGGCGGCGCGCTAGCCGTGGATCGTGACGGCTTTGCCCGCATGGTCACGGAGACCATTTTCAGCCACCCCAATATCACCATGATCCCCGGCGAGGTCACGTCCATCCCGGAGGGGGACGTGGTCATCGCCTCCGGCCCCCTGACCTCCGACCCGCTGGCGGACGCCATCGCTGAAAAGCTGGGCGGCGGCACAACCCTGAACTTCTTCGACGCCGCCGCGCCGCTGGTGGCCTGCGACAGCGTGGACATGGACAGCGCGTATTTCGCCAGCCGCTACGACAAGGGAACGCCGGACTACATCAACTGCCCCATGACCAAGGAGGAGTATCAAGCCTTCTGGCAGGCGCTGATCGCCGCCGAGGAGGCGGAGGTACACGGCTTCGAGGATAAAAGCGTGTTCGAGGGCTGTATGCCCGTGGAGGTCATGGCACGGCGGGGCGAGGATACCCTGCGGTTCGGGCCGCTGAAGCCCCGGGGGCTCATCGACCCCAAGACCGGGAAAGAGCCCTACGCCGTGGTGCAGCTCCGCCGGGACAACGCCGACGGCAGCATCTACAACCTGGTGGGCTTCCAGACTCACCTGAAGTGGCCGGAGCAGCGGCGTGTGTTCACCATGATCCCGGCGCTGCGGAACGCCCAGTTCCTGCGCTACGGCGTGATGCACCGCAACACCTATCTGGATTCGCCCCGTCTGCTGGATCGCTACTACCGGCTGAAGGCCGAGCCGCGCATCGCCTTTGCCGGGCAGATGACAGGCGTGGAGGGGTATGTGGAATCCTGCGCCAGCGGCTTTCTGGCGGGCGTGGAGCTGGCGCGCCGCCTCAACGGGCAGACGCCCATCGACTTCCCGGCGGAGACGGCCATCGGCGCGCTGGGTCTGTATGTCAGCAACGGCTCGGTGGGCGATTTCCAGCCCATGAACATCAATTTCGGCATCATCCCGCCGCTGGATCACCGCGTCAAGGGCAAGCGCAACAAAAACGCGGAGCTGAGCCAGCGGTCGCTGGAGATCCTGGAGGGCATCAAGCAGGAGGTACTGTGGACATGAAGATCATCGTAGACGCCATGGGCGGCGACAACGCCCCGCTGGAGATCGTCAAGGGCGCGCTGCAGGCGCAGAAGCGCTTCGGCGTGGACATCGTGTTCACCGGCGACGAGGCCGCCATTCTGGACGCCGTCCGCGCCTGCGGCCTGACGGAGCTGCCGGACGGCGCGGCCATCATCCCCACCGCGGAGACGGTGGAGATGTGCGACGACCCGGCCACCGTATTCCGCCGGAAGAAGGATACCTCTATGGGCGTGGGGCTGACGCTGCTGAAAAACGGCGGCGGCGACGCCATGGTGTCCGCCGGCTCCACCGGTGCGCTGCTTACCGGCGCGACCCTCATCACCAAGCGCATCCACGGCATCCGCCGTGCCGCCATGGCGCCGGTGATCCCCACCACCACCGGCAGCGCCGTGCTCATCGACTGCGGCGCCAACGCCGAGTGTACGCCGGAGTATCTGGTGCAGTTCGCTTATCTGGGCAATTTCTACGCCCAGCGTGTGCTGGGCGTGGCAAAGCCCCGGGTGGGCCTTCTGAACATCGGCACGGAGGACAGCAAGGGTACCGACCTCCAGAAGCAGACGCTGGCGCTGCTGCGGCAGGCCGATGCGCGGGGCGACCTGTACTTCATCGGCAACATCGAGGCCAAGGAGGCCATCAAGGGCGGCTGCGACGTCATCGT
>UQZJ01000027.1 GCA_900545495.1 uncultured Eubacteriales bacterium | reverse complement strand
ATCGCCTCCCATCTCATCGGCAGGCTGGGCAAGAGCAGCGGCGGCGAAAGCCGCTCAGCAGCCAGGAAGCCCGCGCCCATCACCGGTATCCGCAAGCGCACCATCTTCCGGGAGGGCGACGCCGCCCAGCAGGTCAACGACCTTGTGGCGGCACTGAAAAAGGACGGCCATGACTTCTCCGTGGGCATTCCCATGGATACGCCCATCCCCAAGGCAGAGCGTGTGGTCTCCGCCGGTAAGGGCATCGGCGAAAAGAAGAACATGAAGCTGGTGGAGGGCTTGGCCAAGGCCGCCGGCGCGGCGATCGGCTCCTCCCGTCCCGTGGCGGAGACGCTGAAATACCTGCCCCTTGACCGCTATGTGGGTATGTCCGGGCAGAAGTTCACCGGCAACCTCTATATCGCCTGCGGCATCTCCGGCGCCACCCAGCACCTCAAGGGCATCAAGGATGCCTCCACCATCGTGGCCATCAACAAAAACGGCAACGCGCCTATCTTCAAGAACTGCGACTACGGCATCGTGGGCGACGTGATGGAGATTTTGCCCCTGCTCACTGCCGCGCTGGACAGCGGTGAGAAGCAGCCCGCACCGCCGATGGTGAAGATGAAGCGTCCCACGCCGCCCAAGCCCACGCCCATCGGTGACACCTATGTGTGCGGCGGCTGCGGCTACGAATATGTGCCGGAGCTGGGCGACGAGGACGGCGAGATTGCGCCGGGTACGTTGTTTGAGCAGCTCCCCGCCGACTGGGTATGCCCGGAGTGCGCGGAGGGCAAGGATCAATTTGTGAAGGCTTGAGCCGGGAGGGTATGAGATATGTATTGCGTGCGTAATGTGACCAGCGACCTCTACTGGGTGGGCGCCAACGACCACCGCCTTGCCCTGTTTGAAAACTGCTTCCCCATTCCCCGCGGCGTCAGCTACAACGCCTACTGTCTGCTGGACGAGAAAACGGTGCTGTTCGACACCGTGGACTGGTCCGCCTGCCGCCAGCTGCTGGAGAACCTGAACCACGTCCTGAACGGGCGGGAGCTGGACTATCTGCTCATCAACCACCTGGAGCCGGATCACGCCGCCTGTATCGAGGAGATCCTGCTGCGGCACCCCAAGGTGAAGGTCATTTCCAACGAAAAAGCCTTCATGCTCATGCGGCAGTTCGGCTTCCATGTGGACGACCACGAGTGCATCGAGGTGAAGGAGGGGGACACCTTCTCCTTCGGCCAGCACACCGTCACCTTTGTGGGCGCGCCTATGGTGCATTGGCCGGAGGCCATGGTGACCTTCGACCTCACTGACGGCGTGCTGTTCTCCGCCGACGCCTTCGGCACCTTCGGCGCGCTGGACGGCAAGCTGTTTGCCGATGAGGTGGACTTTGAGCGGGACTGGCTGGACGATGCCCGCCGCTATCTTACCAACATTGTGGGCAAGTACGGCCCCCACATCCAGCTCCTGCTGAAAAAGGCCGGTGGGATCCTGGATCAGATCAAGTATATCTGCCCCCTCCACGGCCCGGTGTGGCGGGAGAATCTGGGCTGGTTCATCGGGAAGTACGACACATGGAGCCGGTACGCGCCGGAGGAAAAGGGCGTGCTGATCGTCTACGCCTCCATGTACGGCAACACGGAGAACGCGGCGCAGGCACTTGCGGCAAGGCTCTGCGACAAGGGCATGAGCCGTGTGGCACTGTACGATGTGTCCTCCACCCACGTGTCCCAGCTGATCTCCGAGGCGTTCAAGTACAGCCACATCGTGCTGGCCTCGGTGACCTACAATCTGGGCATCTACCCCGCCATGCACGACTTCCTTATGGACATGAAGGCACTGAACCTGCAAAATCGCACCTTCGCCCTCATTGAAAACGGCTCATGGGCGGTGAAGTCCGGCGACCTCATGCAAAAATTCGTCAACGACGAGCTGAAGAACATGACGGTGCTCAACGAGCGGCTCAGTCTCGCCTCCTCGCTGGGGGAGGACAAGGCCGTTGAGCTGGAAACGCTGGCGGACGCGATTTTGGAGTCTGTGCAGTGACCGGCGCGGGGAGCGGAAGAAAGAAATAGGCTGCCGGAAGGCTCTGCCGCCTCCCTGCCGGGGAGACCGTATTCCGCGAGATGGGGCGGACAAGCACGATCCCGCGCTTGTCCGCCCTTTTTAAAGGAGGCACAGCAAAGCAAGTCAGAACGCAACAAAACGAGTTTCGGAAAACAGGCTAATGCCGGTTCAAAACAGAAAATCAGGAGGTGTTTTTCCGATGGCCATCCGAACGGTAACGGATGCGATCCGCTATGTAGGGGCGGATGATAACACATTGGCACTCTTTGAAAACCAGTACCCCGTCCAGCCTATGGGGGTGAGCTACAACTCCTACGTCATTTTGGATGAGAAGATCGCTGTGATGGACAGCGTGGACGCACGGGCGGCGGAGGATTGGATTTCCGATGTGGCGCAGGTGTTGGAGGGGCGCAGCCCCGACTATCTTGTGGTCACACACATGGAGCCGGATCATTCCGGCAGCCTCATGCATCTGGCGCAAAGGCACCCGGAGATGAAGCTCGTGGGAAATGCGAAAACATTTACCATGATCAAGCAGTTTTTCGGCACAGGTGCGCTGACAGAGGACCGTATGCTGGAGGTTGGCGAAGGAGATACGCTTTCCTTGGGTATGCACCGGCTGCGCTTTTTGCTGGCGCCGATGGTACACTGGCCGGAGGTAATGACAGCGTATGAGGAAACGGAAAAGATCCTGTTTTCAGCGGATGCCTTTGGCCGCTTCGGCGCACTGGAGCGGACTGTCCGCGCCCCGTGGGCGCCGCAGGCGCGGCGGTATTATTACAATATCGTCGGCAAATACGGCGCGCAGGTGCAGGCTCTGTTGAAAAAGGTCTCCGCGCTGGAGATCAAAACGATCTGCCCGCTCCATGGCCCGATGCTCACAGAGGGATTGGAGGAGTATCTGCGGCTTTATGACCTGTGGTCACAGTGGAAGCCGGAGGAACCGGAGAGCATACTGATCGCGCAAGCGTCCATCCACGGAAACACCGCCCGTGCGTCGGAGATCCTAAGGGGTAAGCTGGAGGGAAAAGGCGTGCGAGTTACCTTGTGCGATTTGACGGTGACAGACCTCTCCTATGCCGTGACCAGCGCATTTTACTGCGGGAAGCTGGTATTGGCATGCTCCACCTATGACGGAGGGCTGTTTCCACCCATGAAGGCCTTTTTGGAGCATTTGCAGGCCAAGGGCTTTCGGAGCCGCCGGGTCGGCTTGATGGAAAATGGATCCTGGGCGCCCGCCGCCGCACGGCTGATGCGCGCCAAGCTGGAGGACATGAAGGATATCCGACTGTGCGAAACGGAGGTATCGCTGCGCGGCGCATTGAACCAAACCAGTGAGGCACAGATGGATGCTCTGGTGGCGGAACTCTGCGCGGAGTAAGCGGCGGGAGACCGGACGGTATCCCCGCGCCGAGGCTGGCTTCGTCCAGCCGCCCGATGCCTCAAAAGTGAAACGGCGCTGCTGATTTAGACGGCAGTATGGTGCTGCGTGAGGCTGAAGCCTTGAGAATGGATAAAAGCGCAGCCGCAGAGAACATCTGCGGCTGCGCTTTTTGCTGCACTTCCTTGCAATTTACAGCGCTGCCTTTTTCCATTTCCTGATTTTCGTCCGAAACGTTCCGAAGGGTGCGACGGTGTTGACATGGATGAACTTGTAAACCTCCCATACCGCTGTTTTGGTGGCGTCATCCGCCCACCTTCTCATGTGCGGCTGGAACAGCTCATCCTCGCTCATGGAATCGATCATGATCTGGATCGCGGCGATATTTTCATTTAATTTGCCCTTCAATTCCGCCAAGGACAAATGGGCGTAGGTGTCCGTAAACCATTGATACAGGCCGCCCAACTGGTTCCACTTGAACAGCTCCGACGGTGTTTTCACGTCCATTCCGCGCTTCTCGTCAGCCTCCCAGCTCAAAAGCAGCGTTGTCCATCCCGCCTGATATGCAAGATTCTCTGCCGGTGTCCTGTCCACACCGGGTACTCTTTTATCCTTCAGGGCTTCCGGGATCGTATCAAACTCGGAAATGTACTTTTCAAAGCTCTGACGGATCTCGTTTTTGAGATCCTCTTTATCCCTGTATGTTCTCAAGACAGTCTCCTTTACCGGTTCTCCGCCAGATATTCCTCCGCGTAGTGGACAGCCACCGCGCCGTCCGATACGGCGGTGACCACCTGCCGCAGCGCCTTGGTGCGCACGTCGCCTGCGGCGAACACGCCGGGGAGGCTGGTGCGGGTGGATTCATCCGCGATGATGTAGCCGGATTTGTCCAGCGCCAGCTCGCGTCGGAACAGCTTCGTCGCCGGGGCACGTCCCACACTGATGAACACGCCGTCGCAGGCAAGGTCATGTTCCGCGTCGGTGTTGACATCTTTTAGCCGAAGCCCCGTCAGGCGGCTGTCGTGCAGCAGAGCGGAAACGGTGCTGTTCCAGCAAAATTCTACGTTGGGCGCGCTCATCAACGGCTCATGATAGACCTTCGTAGCCCGCAAGCTGTCCCGGCGGTGAATGAGGTAGACCTTTTTTGCAATACGGGACAGGGCAAGTGCGTCTGCCGCGGCAGAGTTGCCGCCGCCCACCACCGCCACGGTCTTGCCCCGATAGGGCGCGCCGTCGCAGGCGGCGCAGTAGTGAACGCCCTTGCCGACGAGTGCCTCCTCGCCGGGAATGCCCAAGGGGCGGGGTGTCGCACCGGTGGCGATGACCACCGTGCGGCTCTGAAAGACGCCCTCGCTGGTGTCCAGCGTCTTAATTCTCCCGGAAAGGCTGGCCTTATACACCTCCGCCAGCTCCGTCACCGCGCCGAAGCGCTCGGCGCTCTGCTGCATTTTTTCGCCCAGCGTAAAGCCATCGATGCCGCCCTCGAAGCCGGGATAGTTGTCGATCTGCTCCGTCAGCGCCATCTGCCCGCCGGCGGAGAGCTTTTCCAGCACCAACGTGGAAAGCCCGGCACGGGCGGCGTACAGGGCGGCGGTGTATCCGGCAGGGCCGCCGCCGATGATGATCATATCGTAGATTTTTTCCATGGCCGTTTCCTTACTGAGAAAGCGCTTCCTTGATAAATGCTTCGATGGCCGCCTTGGAGCCGGGAGCCACCACAGAGCCGATCACCTCGCCGTTCTTAAAGAGCAGCAGCGTGGGGATGGTGTCGATGCCGAAGCGCTGAATCAGCTGCGGCTCCTCGTCGTAGTTGATCTTGCCGGCGATAAGCGTGTCTGCGTACTGCTCACCCACCTTGTCGAAGGCCGGGGCAATACGGCGGCAGTAGGGGCACCACTGTGCCCAGAAATCCACCAGCACGGGCTTGTCCGCGCGGAGAACGTCGTTTTCGAAGCTGTTGGTCGTAATGGTAAGCATCATAAAATCCTCCTATTTCTGTGTAAAAAGCTGTGTTTCAATATCTGTGATGGTAATGTGCGAGAGATAGGCGGCGCACTGCTCGTTCATGTTCCGATAGAGCTCGTCCATCACGCCTGCCATACCGGAGCAGATGGCGCAGTCCCGGTCAATGTCGCCGCTGTGCCACGCGCAGTCCACAAAGCGGGTGTTTACCGCCTCCGCCACCTGCCGGAGAGTAAGGCATGCGGGGTCGGCGCAGAGACGGTAGCCGCCGTCCAAGCCCTCCCGGGTCTCCACCATTCCCGCCTTTTTCAGCCCCGCCAGCACGCGGCGGACGCGGGTGGGGTTGGTGCAGATGTTCTCCGCCAGCGCCTCACTGCTGAGGGAGCGCCTGCTGTGGCTCAGGCAGACCAGCGCGTGAACGGCCAGATTAAAGGAACTGTCCATGGTTATCCCTCCTACGATAATCTGTGCTTGTGGCAAGTACAGTTTCTACTGTGACTATAACAGATACAGTTCGGCGTGTCAAGCTTTTCCGCCAATTTTTCAGCGGAAGCCCTCCATAGCTGTTGACAACAGGATGAATATGCGTATAATGGAAAACAAGAATAAGAATAGTTCTTGTTTTGGAGGAATGCAGTATGCCGAAATACGCAGAGGAGATATTGGCCGCCGTCACGGAGCTGCAGCGGCATCCCACGGCGGAGCAGGTGTTCCTGGAGATGAAAAAGGAGCACCCCAGCATTGCTCTGGGTACGGTATATAAGCACCTGAACGGTTTGGCGGAGGAGGGGCTTTTGCTCCGCATCACCGAGCCGGGTTCGCCGGACCGGTACGACCGGACGGAACGGCACGATCACCTGATTTGCAGCCGGTGCGGGAAAATCACGGATGTCCGATTGCCGGATATGCAGGAGCGGATCCGGGAGGCGCTGGGGCAGGAGATCCTCTCCTACGACCTCAGGATCCGGTATATCTGCCCCGCTTGCCGGGAGCAGGAAAAAGACAACATTATGGAGGAGAAGCACCATGAACGCTAACGTATCTAAGCTGCTCAACGAGCAGATCAACAAGGAGTTCTACTCCGCCTATCTGTATCTTGATTTCGCCAACTACTACGCCTCCGTGGGCTTAGACGGCTTTGAGAACTGGTACCGGGTGCAGGCGCAGGAGGAGCGGGATCACGCCATGCTGTTTTATCAGTATTTGCAGAATAACGGCGAGGGCGTCACCTTTGAGGCCATCGCAAGGCCGGAGTGGGAACGGGGCGACCACATGACCCCGCTGAAAAAGGCGCTGGCGCATGAGAAGCTGGTCACCGCCAGCATCGACGCCATCTACGCCGCCGCGTACGAGGCCAGGGACTTCCGCGCCATGCAGATGCTGGACTGGTTCATTAAGGAGCAGGGTGAGGAGGAGAAGAACGCCGCCGACCTTATCACCAAGATGGAGCTGTTCGGCGGAGACAGCAAGGGGCTATATATGCTCAACAGCGAGCTGAAGGCACGGGTCTACACCGCGCCCTCCCTGGTGCTGTAAGCCGAGCGCGGCTGCGGGCTTTCGCATCAGACAAAAGGCAGACTGCATACAGGTGGCCTGCCTTTTCTTCTAACAGGCGGTTAGAGGTGACTAACTGCATATAAAACAGAAAGGAAATCGGAGCTTGAACAAGGAAGAGGAGATCGAAACCGTTACCCTCATGGTGCGCCGGTATTGCCGGGGCGTACATGGGACAAGGGGTGAGGCGCTTTGCCCAGCGTGTAATGCGCTGCTGGAATATGCCCGGCAGCGGCGGGACAGATGCCCGCACGGGAAAATTTAGCGGCACTTTGAATCCTTGCCCAGAGGTACAAGGCGGCAAAAAATAAAGAAGAGATAAGGACGATGGCCATGCGAAAACACAAGACTTTCTGGGACAGAAATGCCGGTCGGTACGACCGCTTTATGCGAAAGGATCAGGCGGCGTATGAGAAGATGTATGCGCTGCTCCGGCCGGTTGTAAAAGCCAAGACGGTGCTGGAGCTTGCTACCGGCACGGGATTGATCGCAAAACACATCGTAAACGCGGCGGCACACATCGAGGCGACGGACGCCTCCCCGGAGATGATCGCCGAGGCGAAGCGGGATAATCAATCTGCGAAGCTGCACTTTTCCGTGCAGGATATGTTCCGCCTGCCCTATGCGGATAAGTCCTTTGATGCGGTAATCGTGTCCAACGCGCTGCATATCGTGCCGCAGCCGGAGAAAGCCCTGCAAGAAATCAAGCGGGTACTGAAGGACGACGGCGTGCTCATTGCGCCCACCTTTACCCATGCAGGAAACTCATTTTCCGGCAGGGTCAGGGCATTTTTCATGAAGCTGGCAGGCTTTCCCCTCCACAGCAGGTGGACGAGTGAGGAATACCTGCGCTTCCTGCGGCAGAACGGCTGGACGGTGCGGAAAAGCGCCGTGCTGAAAGCCTCGTTCCCATTGACCTATGCCGAGTGTGAGAAAACGGAGGTGTGATATGTCATTCCTTGAAAACACCCGCAAGCCCGTGGGCCTCGGCGGGAAAATTATGGTCGCCATGATGAATGTCGGGCACAGCGCCGTGGCCCGGTGGGGGCTTCAATTTCTGAATGCTGCGCCGGACGCCAGGGTGCTGGACTGTGGCTGCGGCGGCGGGGCGAACATCAAGAGACTTCTGAAAAAATGCCCGGAGGGTATTGTCAAGGGCATCGACTATTCGCCCGTCAGCGTGGAGAAATCCAAAAAAGTCAACGAGGCCGCCATTGCGGAGGATCGCTGCGCTGTTCTGCAAGGCAGTGTGGCGGATATGGTGTTTTCGGACAACTGGTTTGACACCATTACAGCCTTTGAAACCGTCTATTTCTGGCCTGATCTGCCCCGGTGCTTCCGGGAGGTTTACCGGGTGCTGAAGCCCGGCGGGACATTACTCATCTGCAACGAAAGCAACGGCGATACGGACAAGGACGAGAGGTGGACGAAGCTCATCGGCGGCATGACTATCTATAAGGACATTGAATTAAAGGCATATCTGGAGCAGGCGGGCTTTCACGATGTCCAGATACACAAAAAGAAAAGCTGGCTCTGTATCACGGCGCGGAAATGAGGGAGAAGCAGACAGGTGAAGGACAAGAAACTCCTATTTGATCGCAGCTGCCATGTGCTGTATTCCAAGTCCTGCAAGAAGGAGATACGGGCAAAAATCGCCCTGCACTACCCGGAAGCGGAGCGGGAGGCGATATGGGAACAGGTACAGCGGCAGTATGTGGACTTTCTCTCCGACTGGCGCACTAATTTGGGCGGCAAACGGAACTTCCACAACGGCGTAGGCGGCACCTACGACTGCATCGCCATCATGAGCTATTACACAGTCTGCAAAGCCGTCACATCCTTCCGCGAGATCGAGGAGATGGAGGAAAACCTGATCCTTCCAATCTTCCGCAGGCTGCGGTTTGTGGACTGCAACAAGCCGTTCTGGAGGAAGCTGATGTACAGAGCGTTTGTGCGGGCGAAAACTGGCTGCGGCAAATGGCACGATTACGAGATGACGGTTGCGCCTTATGAAAACGGCAAGCCCATCTATTATGAATTTACATCGTGTCCGGCAGCGGAGTTTGCCATCCGGCACGGCCTTACGGATATCATGCCCGCCCTGTGCAATGTGGACTACGCATCTATGGAGCTGCTCCACGCAAGGCTGGTGCGGACGACTACCTGCGTGGACGGCTGCCGGTGCGACTATACCATCTGCGGTGATAAAGACCCGTATCTGAAGGGACATCCCGAATATCGGGATGAGGCGGGGTTCAGGCGAAACAAATAATACTGCAATGCAAAGGCGGTGAGACAAATGGAAACCTTTCTTGGAATCATGATCCCTTTCTTGGGTACAACACTGGGCTCGGCCTGCGTGTTCTTCATGAAGAGATCCCTTGGCGATCTGGTGCAGCGCGCCCTTGCGGGCTTTGCCGCCGGGGTGATGGTGGCGGCGTCGATATGGAGTCTGCTGATCCCTGCCATCGAGCAGTCGGAGGGCATGGGCAAGCTGTCCTTTCTTCCGGCCTTCATCGGCTTCTGGGTCGGCGTGCTGTTTTTGCTCCTGCTTGATCGACTGATTCCCCATCTTCATGTGGGAAGCAATCAGGTGGAGGGCCCGAAAAGCAGGCTGAGCCGCACCACCATGATGGTGTTGGCAGTGACCCTGCATAACATTCCGGAGGGCATGGCGGTGGGCGTGATGTACGCGGGCTTTCTTGCGGGGAACGCGCAGATCACGGCGGCAAGCGCGCTTGTCCTGTCCCTTGGCATTGCCATTCAGAATTTCCCCGAGGGCGCCATCATCTCCATGCCGCTCCGGGCGGAGGGCGAGAGCAAGGGTAAGGCATTTCTCGGCGGCGTACTCTCCGGCGTGGTCGAGCCTATCGGCGCGGTGCTGACGCTTCTCGCGGCGCAGCTTGTGATCCCGGCGCTGCCGTATCTGCTGAGCTTTGCAGCGGGCGCCATGCTCTATGTGGTGGTAGAGGAGCTGATCCCCGAAATGTCACAGGGAAAGCACTCCAACATCGGCACGGTTTTCTTTGCCGCCGGCTTCAGCGTCATGATGACGCTGGATGTGGCGCTGGGATAGGTGCGGCTGTGCCGCAGCAATGCGGTCTGCATCCGAGGCTCACTTGGCAGAGAACCATGACGCTCGTTCACAGCGGCAATCGGTGATCTTTGAAGAGCTGCCTTCGGGCGGCTTCTCAAGGGCCATATGGTTAGAGGACACTAACCAATAAACATTCAAAGGAGGCGAGAGCGGAGAGTTCCCCCATGAGGTGGGACTGCTTCTCAGCTATCCTCCGGAGGACGTAAAGGGCTTCATCGACCACCGCGCGGGCGGCTTCAAATGCGCGGGGCTTTGGAAGGCCTACGGCGACGAGGAAAAAGCGCGCTCACTATTCGAAAAATACAGAAAATGCACGGAGATCTACTGCACACTCTGGCAAAGCGGCTTGAAGCTGGAGCAGCTTGCCGTTGCAGTTTGATCATATAAAATCATCAAAAGAAAGGAACTGACAAACATGAAATCTGCTGTTGTTTATTGGAGCGGTACGGGCAATACGGAGGCGATGGCGCAGGCTGTTGCCGAGGGCATGACCGCCGCGGGCGCGGAGGCTGTGCTGCTCACACCCGATCAGGTACAGCCCGGCGATCTGAACACCTATGGTGCCATCGCCTTCGGCTGCCCTGCTATGGGCAGCGAGGTATTGGAGGAAATGGAGTTCCAACCCATGTTCGATGCGTGCAAGCGCAGCCTCGGCGGCAAGCGTGTGGCACTGTTCGGCTCCTACGGCTGGGGCGACGGCGAGTGGATGCGCACATGGGAGAGCGACTGCGACAGCGCAGGGGTGAACCTTGTTTGCGAGAGCGTGATCTGCACGGAGACGCCCGACGACGCGGCGCTTGAAGCCTGCCGCGCCTTGGGCAAGGCGTTGGTGGAGTGAGAAATGATGCACGCCGCTGACGATTGCTTCAGCGGCAGCTTGCGCGGGTTGCATTTGCCAAATAGCCTATCCGAAAAGGCAGGGACACCTCTTGCGGTGTTCCTGCCTTGCGCTGTATAGCGATGCTTGGGGTATTGAAAAGAATATGCGCAAGTATAAGTGAGAGGTTCCCATTTTTGAAGCCGGAGTTACCGGGTTCAAAAATGGGAACCTTTTTTTGACCTGATCCGCTTTTGCCAATTCTTTCGCCTCCTGCTATGATACTTAAAAACAACAGGAAGGGCATGGCAATGCGAATGAAACAGGAAATCACCGAGAGAAATCATGCGATTTGCAGTGTATTTGCGGCAGGAGGAACGGGAACCAGCCACTATTGAGGCGTATCTTCGTGCGACGGGAAAGTTTGCAGTATCTGGACATTGATCCCACGCAGTGCCATCCGAACTACACTGCCGACATCCGCGAGGGTGTTGCCATAGAGTATATTTCCTGCGAGCCGTCGGGCATTCTGAAAGAGCTGTTCTCGGAGGGATACAACGCGGATGATGATTCTTTTGAGGAAGAAATAGAGCAGGCGTAAACCCGCTCCGGACACGATAATAAAGAAGCGGATGTAACTGAAATCAGTTACATCCACTCGATCTGTCATGCGTGACCAATTTAGATACACGCTGAAAAGAGGAAAAATCGAGAGCTGAAGCGGCTTTGGGCTGTTTCAGCCATATTTTTTGCTATCGATTGCCCATGGTTACGGACAATCGGGCCATTTTTAAGAGTGACCAAAATAGATACAATCTCGCACGATATAACCTCAAATTATTAGAATAGCATGTAGTGTTAGGTTACCTCTACACCACGGGATTCGCTGAATACAAAGCACCTTTACAAAATGGTGTATTAAAGTCCTGATCATCTGATACGACTGCATAGTGATGGTTATTGCAAAAACTAATCAAACAGAAATCAAAAAAATCAGCTAAATGAGTATCATATGAACCACTTTTGGCAAACCACATTATACTGATACCTCTTCTGAATAGCTACCAAAACAATTGGAACAGCGCAGAATTGACCTTATGCACAATTTTCAGTGGGCTAATACGATATCCGCGCCGGTAAGCTTCATATAGTATTTTTTCGCCCTGGCATATTCCTTTTCTGTGATCAACTCCTGCGCAAGGAGATCCTTCAGCATATCAACAATAAAGAGAAAATTGGCGTTCTTGGTGTTCTTATTTGACAGCATGGCGCTATCTCCTTGGTTGTAATTGTTTTGTTTCATTGGAATAGGTCAAGAAAAAGACAGCGGGCTACAATATAGCCCACTGCCTTTAGTGGTTTGGCTTCTTTGATATTAAATGCTGGCCGCAATCAAGGCACTATCGTCCGACTTAAAATTGCATTGCCTCGCTGTCCTCCAGACCGTGCTGGAAGAACATGATATAGTAGATGGGGATATAGATGATTTTCCCCTTCGTGGAGACCGTTCGTTCATTGGACACAACGAAGGCTTTCTGGATATGGTAGTCTTCATTCTTCACGAAGTTATTCAGCGCACTGTGGATGGTGTAGTCCTTACCGGACTTTACTTCAATGGGGACGGCGGATAAGGTGGCATAATCGTCGATGAGGAAATCTACTTCACCTTTATGGCGATTATCATAATAGAACAGTTCGTAACCATGCGCGATAAGCTCGCTGGCTACGACGCTTTCATAGACGGAGCCGAGATTGATGCTGGCTTCATCGTCCAGCACAGCTCGGATGTTATTGCCATAAAGGATGCCGGTCAGGATGCCCACATCATTCAGGTATAGCTTCAGCAGATTTTTCCCTGTGGACTCGACCAGTGGAAATACTGGGTTAGAGATAGCCTGAACATTGAGGGCAATACCCGCGCTAATCAGATACTCGAACTCGTCTTGATAATCTGCGAAGGTCTTCCCCTTCTTATCTTCTATGCTCTGTGCTACGACACGCTTTTTCTTATTCTCCATGTTGGAGGGGATCAGATCATAGATGCGGCGGATCTTCAGCTTCCGCTCCTCGTCATACTTGGATGCGTCGGCGGCATAGTAATCGTGAATCTCCTGTTGGATCTCACGGACGAGCTGAATGTTGTGGTTTTCCAGATAGGAATTGACCGCATCCGGCAGGCCGCCGACCAGCAGATATTTCCGAAAGAAATCCATCATCTTGTTGTGGGTCGGCTCATCCAGTGCGTCTAGTCCCTCGAACTTCTTTCTCATGGCAGCGATGGCAAACTCGTTCAGTCCGTTGGCATAGAGAAATTCCTCAAAGTCCAGCGGGAACATCCGAACTTTACGGATGCTGCCCATGGGGATCGATGTGGTCTGTGACAGTGTCACGCCCAACAAGGAGCCGCTGGCAATATAGGTAAAGCGATCATCTTGGGATAGGAATTTCAGCAGCGTCAGCAGATGAGGATATGCCTGGATCTCGTCGATAAAAATAAGTGTGTTGTCTTTCTGCTTCATCTTGCTGCCTTCCAGCATACTGACTTGTAGGTAGAAGTCTTCGACGGTTTTCGTTTCGGCGAATAGCCGAGGGCCGATGGAGTCCTCCACCATATTGATCTCGATAAAGTTTTCAAACAGTTTATGTCCCACATGTCGGATGATATAGGTTTTTCCGACCTGACGCGCACCGTCTATCAGAAGGATCTTCTTTGAATCGCTTTGCAGATGGTCTTCAATAAGAGATTCGATTTTCCGAAACAGCATCGTCGCCCCTCCTTGTAATGACTTTTCAAGAAGATTATACACCGTAAAGAGCAACTTTTCAATATAATTATGTCGAAGCTGTTGGAACTTTTCAAAAAATACAGATGATAGAAATCTAAGGACAAGTTTTGTCCTTAGATTTCTATCATCAAAAAGGCGGGAGCCGTCCATTGGTTGGAAGAATATGGACAACGCTGTTTTGGAAGCTCCCATAAATGATGCCATTGCCTCAAACTTCTTATAGTCGGCGGAGGCGAATACTCGGTTAAGTAAGCGCATCTGAGTTCCAAGGCCGAATCGCTCCA
>UQZJ01000026.1 GCA_900545495.1 uncultured Eubacteriales bacterium | reverse complement strand
AGTCCATCGGTGAGCCCGGTACCCAGCTGACCATGCGTACCTTCCATACCGGCGGCGTGGCCGGCGGCGATATCACCCAGGGTCTTCCCCGAGTGGAGGAGCTGTTCGAGGCCCGCAAGCCCAAGAAGATGGCCACCATCGCCGAGATCGGCGGTAAGGTTCGCTTCGAGGAGGCCACCAAGGGCAGCCTGCTGAACATCATCATCACCGCCGACGACGGCGATACCCGTACCTACGCGATGCCGCACACCGGCCTGCTGGTGCAGGACGGCGAGGTCATCGAGAAGGGCCGCCAGCTGCAGGACGGCGCACTGAATCCCCACGATGTGCTGCGCATCCGCGGCGCCTCCGCTGTCCACAACTACCTGATCCAGGAGGTTCTGAAGGTCTACCGTCAGCAGGGCGTGGATATCAACGATAAGCACATTGAGGTCATCGTCCGCCAGATGATGCGCAAGGTCCGCGTGGAGGAGGCGGGGGATACCACCCTGCTGTCCGGCGCCATGGCCGACGTGCTGGAGGTGGAGGATGCCAACGCCGCCGTGCGGCAGCGCATCGCCAACGGCGAGGTCCGCGAGGACGGCGAGCCGCTGCAGGAGGCCACCTGCACCCAACTGCTGATGGGTATCACCAAGGCCTCTCTGGCCACGGATTCCTTCCTGTCCGCCGCATCCTTCCAGGAGACCACCAAGGTTCTGACCGAGGCCGCTATCAAGGGCAAGGTCGACCATCTGGTGGGTCTGAAGGAGAACGTCATCATCGGTAAGCTCATCCCCGCCGGCGCTGGCCTGACGGCCTACCGCAAGCTGGCCGAGGAGATGGTGCCCGATGTGGAGGAAGAGGAGGAAGCGGTGGAGAATGTCTACGCCGTCTCCGCCGGCCCCGTGGAGGACGAGACGCCCGTCCAGACGGAGGAGCCCTCCGACGGCGACGAGGCGTAACCTATCCCGATCGCACTGCAAGCGCCCCTCCGCTCCGGCGGAGGGGCGCTTTTTCCACCGAGAACGGCCTTTTCGTGAAAACGCCGTATTTTCACAGGAAAATTCAGTGAACTACACAAATTTTTGTGGGGTTTCTACTTGACGCACTTTGCGCCCTATGCTATAATTTCAAATTGCGCGGGATCGCCCGCGGGATTTGCTATGCCATGACAGGAGGAGACCATCCGTGGCCGGAGAGCTGACTGCAAAGGAAAAGGTGGTAGGCTTGAAGCAGACACGGAGGGCCGTCTCACAGGGCAGTGCCAAGCGGGTCTATCTGGCCTGCGATGCCGACCCCGCCCTGACGGAGCCGCTGCTGACGCTGTGCCGGGAGCGCGGCGTGGAGGCGGACTGCTCCCTGACCATGCAGCAGCTGGGTCGAGCCTGCGGCATCGCCGTACCGGCTTCCGCCGTTGCCATCGTGGCACAATGAGTTTCCAGCCGGAATAAACTCTGTTTGTTCCGTGGAAAATATAGGGAACCATCCCAAGAAATTTTTGAGAAAGGAGAAACCAAATGCCTACTTTTAACCAGCTGGTCAAGCAGGGCCGGAAGAAGAGCACCTACAAGTCCAATTCTCCCGCTATGCAGAAGGGCCTGAACACGCTGAAGAACAAGGAGACTGACCTCAGCTCCCCTCAGAAGCGCGGCGTCTGCACTGCCGTCAGAACTGCGACCCCCAAGAAGCCCAACTCCGCTCTGCGTAAGATCGCCCGTGTGCGTCTGACCAACGGCTACGAAGTCACCGCTTACATCCCCGGCGTGGGCCACTCCCTGCAGGAGCACTCCGTCGTCATGATCCGCGGTGGCCGTGTCAAGGACCTCCCCGGCGTCCGTTACCACATCATCCGCGGTACTCTGGATACCCAGGGCGTCTCCGGCCGTATGCAGGCCCGCTCCAAGTACGGCGCAAAGCGCCCCAAGAGCAAGTAAAACCTGCAGCTCTGTGCTTTGCCAAAAGGTTTCTCATTATTTTTATAATGTACCTCTTTGGCAGGCCATACAACAGCCGGACAGCGGCTGTTGAGTACCTATGAAATCATATTTTTATGAAGGAGGGAAGCATAGTGCCCAGAAGAGGTAATGTTCCCAAGAGAGAGATCTTGCCCGATCCTATGTACAACTCCGTGCTGGTGACCAAGCTGGTCAACAGCATCATGTTGGACGGTAAAAAGGGCGTCGCTCAGAAGGTCGTTTACGGTGCCTTTGATATCATCAAGGAGAAGACCGAGAAGGATCCTCTGGAAGTGTTCACCCAGGCTATGGAGAATATCATGCCCAGCCTGGAAGTCAAAGCCCGCCGTGTCGGCGGCGCCACCTATCAGGTCCCCATGGAGGTTCGTCCCGCCCGTCGTCAGACCCTGGGTCTGCGCTGGCTGACTGCCTACTCCCGCGCCCGCGGTGAGCGTACCATGGCCGAGCGCCTGGCCGGTGAGATCATGGATGCTGCCAACAACACCGGCAGCGCCGTGAAGAAGCGCGAGGATACCCACAAGATGGCCGAATCCAACAAGGCATTCGCCCACTTCCGTTGGTAATCGCAACTACGAAATAAGAAGGAGAACGGTATGCCGAGAAAGGTTACACTGGAAAATACGAGAAATATCGGCATCATGGCCCACATTGATGCAGGAAAGACCACCACGACAGAGCGCATTCTGTACTACACAGGTGTGAACTACAAGTTGGGCGAAACGCACGAGGGTACCGCGACCATGGACTGGATGGAGCAGGAGCAGGAGCGTGGTATCACCATCACCTCCGCCGCTACCACCTGCTACTGGAAGGGCTCCAAGGATCAGTTCCCCCAGACGCGCATCAACATCATTGACACCCCGGGCCACGTGGACTTTACTGTGGAGGTGGAACGTTCTCTGCGCGTGCTGGACGGTTCCGTCACCGTAATGTGTGCCAAGGGCGGCGTGGAGCCCCAGTCCGAAACGGTGTGGCGTCAGGCCGATCACTACCATGTCCCCCGGATGATCTACGTCAACAAGATGGACATCACCGGCGCGGATTTCTATCACGTGCTGGACATGGTGCATGACCGCCTGAAGGCTAATGCTGTCCCCATCCAGCTCCCCATCGGAAAAGAGGATACCTTCCGCGGTATCATCGATCTGGTGGAGATGGATGCCGATGTCTATTACGATCAGCTTGGCAAGGATATGCGCGTCGAGCCTATCCCCGAGGATATGGTCGATCTGGCCAACGAGTATCGCGAAAAGCTGCTGGATGCTGTGTCCATGTTCGACGATGAGATCATGGAGTTGTATCTGGAGGGCAAGGAGATCCCCACCGATAAGATCCGTACTGCGATCCGCAAGGCGACCTGCGCCGTGGAAATGGTGCCCGTGGTCTGCGGCTCCAGCTACCGGAACAAGGGCGTGCAGAAGCTGCTGGACGCCATCGTGGATTATATGCCCGCCCCCACCGACGTCCCCGCGATCAAGGGCGTCAACCCCAAGACCGACGAGGAGGAGGAGCGCAAGTCCTCTGACGATGAGCCCTTCTCCGCACTGGCCTTCAAGATCATGACCGACCCCTATGTGGGCCGTCTGAGCTTCTTCCGCGTGTACTCCGGTACGCTGACCACCGGTTCCGCTGTCCTCAACGCCACCAAGGGCAAGCGCGAGCGTATGGGCCGCATCCTGCAGATGCACGCCAACCACCGCGAGGACATCGAGACCGTGTACTCCGGCGACATTGCCGCCGTGGTGGGCCTGAAGAACACCACCACCGGCGATACGCTGTGCGATGAGAAGAACCCCATTATTCTGGAGTCCATGGAGTTCCCCGAGCCTGTGATCCGCGTGGCCATCGAGCCCAAGACCAAGGCCGGTCAGGAGAAGATGGGCGTCGCGCTGGCCAAGCTGGCCGAGGAGGATCCCACCTTCCGCACCTACACCGACGAGGAGACGGGGCAGACCATCATCGCCGGCATGGGCGAGCTGCATCTGGAGATCATCGTGGACCGTCTGCTCCGCGAGTTCAAGGTGGAGGCCAACGTGGGCGCACCTCAGGTGGCCTACAAGGAGACCATCCGCAAGGCCGTGGATCAAGAGACCAAGTATGCCCGCCAGTCCGGCGGTAAGGGCCAGTACGGCCATGTCAAGATCCATGTCGAGCCCAATGAGTCCGGCAAGGGCTATGAGTTCGAGAACAAGGTGGTGGGCGGCGCCATCCCCAAGGAGTATATCCCGGCCATCGATGCCGGTATCCAGGGCGCTATGCTGGCCGGCGTTGTGGCGGGTTATCCCGTCGTGGACGTGAAGGTCACGCTGTACGACGGCTCCTACCACGAGGTGGACTCCTCCGAAATGGCGTTTAAGATCGCCGGCTCCATGGCCTTCAAGGAGGCTATGCGCAAGGCTGATCCCACGCTGCTGGAGCCCATCATGAAGGTCTGCGTCATCGTGCCTGACGAGTATATGGGCGACGTCATCGGCGACCTGAACGCTCGCCGCGGCCAGATCCAGGGCTACGAGATGCGCTCCGGCGCCCAGCAGATCGATGCGTTTGTCCCGCTGGCAGAGATGTTTGGCTACGCCACTGACCTGCGCTCCCGCACGCAGGGCCGCGGTCAGTATACCATGGAGCCCAGCCACTATATCGAGCTGCCCAAGAGCCTGCAGGAGAAACTCATCAGCAAGCGTACCGGACGGGAAAATTTATAAAACCGTAATTAACGATTGATTTTCCCACGCAAATACTGTAAAATGGCAGTGTTAGACTGTTACCGCTGCCCAACACATGATACAAAAAATGTTAAGGAGGATCATTTCAAATGGCTAAGCAGAAATTTGAAAGAACGAAACCCCATGTAAACATCGGTACCATTGGCCATATCGACCATGGTAAGACCACCCTGACCGCCGCTATCACCAAGTATCTGGCCCTGCAGGGCGGCGCTGAGTACACCGATTACTCTTCCATCGATAAGGCTCCCGAGGAGCGCGAGCGCGGTATTACCATCAACACCGCTCACGTTGAGTACGAGACCGCCAAGCGTCACTATGCTCACGTTGACTGCCCGGGCCACGCCGACTATATCAAGAACATGATCACCGGTGCTGCTCAGATGGACGGCGCCATCCTGGTCATCGCTGCCTCCGACGGCCCCATGGCTCAGACTCGTGAGCACCTGCTGCTGGCCCGTCAGGTGAACGTGCCCTCCGTGCTGGTCTTCCTGAACAAGTGCGATCAGGTCGACGATGAGGAGCTGCTGGAGCTGGTGGAGATGGAAGTCCGCGAGCTGCTGGACTTCTACGGCTTCCCTGGCGACGAGACCCCCATCATCCGTGGTTCCGCTCTGAACGCTCTGGTTTCCGAGTCCACCGATCCCAACGCTCCCGAGTATGCCTGCATCAAGGAGCTGATGGACGCTGTTGACAGCTGGATCCCCACCCCCGACCGCAAGGAGGATATGCCCTTCCTGATGCCCGTCGAGGACGTGTTCACCATCTCCGGCCGTGGTACCGTTGCTACCGGCCGTGTGGAGCGTGGCGTTCTGAACCTGAACGAGAAGGTCGAGATCGTCGGTCTGTCCGATGAGAAGCGCGAGACCACCGTTACCGGTATCGAGATGTTCCACAAGCTGCTGGATTACGCTGAGGCTGGCGACAACATCGGCGCCCTGCTGCGTGGTGTTGCGAAGACCGAGATCGAGCGCGGCCAGGTTCTGTCCAAGCCCGGTTCCATCCATCCCCACACCAAGTTCACCGGTCAGGTCTACGTTCTGACCAAGGACGAGGGTGGCCGTCATACCCCCTTCTTCAACAACTATCGTCCCCAGTTCTACTTCCGTACCACCGACGTGACCGGCGTCATCACCCTGCCCGAGGGTGTTGAGATGTGCATGCCCGGCGATAACGTCGACATGAAGGTTGAGCTGATCACCCCCATCGCTATCGAGAACGGTCTGCGTTTCGCTATCCGTGAGGGTGGCCGTACCGTCGGTTCCGGCGTTGTCATCGCCGTTGAGGAGTAATTTCCGACCGAAGGAAACGGATCAGATGATCTAAAAAGAGAGACACGCGCAAGCGTGTCTCTCTTTTTGCGTATATTGTCCATGCAGTGGGGCGCACGTTCCTGCCGCTGCGGTGCGGCGTGTGAACGTTGGCTTCCGCGTCTACTTTTTGGGAAACGCCAGCACGGTCTGGAACCCGTTCTCGCCGGTGGCGATGATGTCGCCGCCTACCAGACGGTCACCGCAGAGGAACAGGTTGGCCTGCACACCGTCCGGGAAGCCCGGATAATTGGCCACGGTGTAGGTAATGCGACGGACGGCTTGCCCGGCGCAGTCGGCGAAGGGGAGCCCCTGCTTGGCCTGCAAGGTCAGATATTCGCCCCATTGGGGCGCCAGTTCCTCCGGGAGCTGGAGGTCCAGCGTCTCGATGGGCTCCGGCGATACCTGCCAGCCGAGTTCCTGCAAGTAGGCCACCCGCTGTTCATTGGTGGAAAGCCTGGTCTCCTCCTGATGTGCACCGCCGAAGCAGCCAGCCAGCAGCAGGGACATTCCCGTGACGAGTACCAGCGCGGCGGCAGCCAGCAGGCACCTCCGGCGGGAAAAGCGCATATGGATCACATACAAAATCATCACCTCTCACCAATTTTATATTTGTATTTCGGCGGGGATATGCTACAATCAGAAAAATGACGGAGAGGGGGCGGCGATATGGAGCGTCTGGACAAGGTGTTGGCCGGTACGGGGCGATGGTCACGGCGGGAGGTCAAGCTGCTGGTGCGGCAGGGGCAGGTACGGGTCAACGGTATGGCGGCGGTGTCCGCGGAGGAGAAGATCGATCCGGAGACGGCAGTCATCACGGTGGGCGGCGAGTCCATACGGCTGCAAAAATTCACCTATGTGATGCTGCACAAGCCGGCAGGCGTGCTGACCGCCACGGAGGACCGGCGGCAGGCGACGGTGCTGGAGCTGCTGCCCGCGGAGCTGCGGCGGCGCGGCCTCTCCCCGGTAGGGCGGCTGGACAAGGACACGGAGGGGCTGCTGCTCCTGACGGATGACGGCGAACTGGCTCACCGGCTGTTGAGCCCTAAGCACCATGTGGACAAGCGGTACTATGCGCGGGTGGACGGGGCGCTGGGCCCGGAGGATGTGGCGGCCTTCGCATCGGGCATGACGCTGGGCGACGGGCTGGAGTGCCTGCCGGCGGGTCTGGAGCCGCTGGAGCCCGGCGCGTGCATCGTGACGCTGCGGGAGGGCAAGTTCCATCAGGTCAAGCGGATGCTGGCGGCACGGGGCGCGCCGGTGCTGTACCTGAAACGGCTGTCCATGGGGCCGCTGGTACTGGACGAAGCCTTGCCGGTCGGCGCTTTTCGAGAACTGACGGCGGCAGAAACGGCGGCGCTGCGCGCGGCGGCGGGATTGTGATTTCTTAGACATATCAGCAAAAAACAGGGCAGATTTTTTGTGAAAAAAAGAAAAAAATACTTGCAAAACCGTCATAGTGACGATATAATAGGAGCATCAGCTTGACAGATTGCACAAAATACCTATGCGTGGTTCGCAGGAGGAAGTCGTTATGTCGGGAAGAATTTTTCAGAATGTGGTACTGCAATTCAAGGAGACGACGGATCGCACCATCGGCGTCATTGACGCGGACGGTACGGTGATCGCCTGCAGCGAGCTGACGGGTATCGGTAAGAAGTGGAGCAAGTATGTGGAGCCCATTGCCGCGGCGGAGGGTGCCTGCATTACGCTGGAGGGCCGCACCTTCAAGGCGCTGCCCAGCTGGGGCCCCCACTTCGACTACGCGGTCTTTGCCAGCGGCGACGACAGCATGAGCCGTACCGTGTGCTCCATGGCCGCCGTGTCTCTGAACGCGGCCAAGAGCTATTACGAGGAGAAGCACGACAAGGGCTCCTTCATCAAGAACATTATTTCGGATAATATCCTCATCAGCGACATCTATATGCGCGCCAAGGAGCTGCACGTGGCGGCGGAGACGGCGCGCGGCGTGTTTGTGATCCGCCCTGTGGATGAGCGGCTGGAGACGGTGCCGGTGGACGTGATCCAGGGGCTGTTCCCTGACCGGCAGAACGACTTCGTCATCAGCGTGGGCGAGCAGGACGTGGCGCTCATCCACCAGATGGACGAGAACGCCAGCGCCAAGGATCTGGAGGCAGTGGCCCAGCGCATCGAGGAGGCCCTGCGGGTGGACGGCGAGAGCAGCGTGTTTGTGGGTATCGGCACACTGGCGCTGCACCTGCGGGATCTGGCCAAGAGCTACAAGGAGGCACAGATCGCCATCGAGGTGGGCAAGGTCTTCGACACCGAGCGCTACGTTATCAACTACGAGAATCTGGGCATCGGCCGCCTGATCTACCAACTGCCTACCACCCTGTGCGAGATGTTCTTGCAGGAGGTTTTCAAGAAGAACCCCATCGACGCGCTGGATCAGGAGACGCTGTTCACCATCTACAAGTTCTTTGAGAACAACCTGAACGTGTCGGAGACGGCGCGAAAGCTGTTCGTCCACCGGAACACGCTGGTGTATCGGCTGGAGAAGATCAAGAAGCTGACGGGTCTGGATCTGCGGGAGTTCGACGACGCCATTACGTTCAAGGTCGCACTGATGGTCAAGAAGTATCTGACCAGCCGCGGCATCGACGCATAAGCTGAATAAGGTTACATAAAACAGCACCTGCCTCATGGCAGGTGCTGTTTTATGTAAAGCACGATGAGGACAGGGAAGCCGCCGTAAGGTGGGCGGAAACGCAAAAAGTGCCGGACGGGGTGTGTGAAAAAGCGCAAATATAGAGAGACTGCATCGACATAAGGCGAATTAAGGAAATATTCATATCTTTCCTGTTGCCATTTTGTAACCGTTTATATATAATGGGAATACCGGCCGAAAACAGCCACAAGATGTTGCATTTTGACGAACAGGAGCAAAACTATGATCCGTTTGATAGAAGCAGAAAAAACATACGACAATGGGACGCACGCCCTAAACGGCGTGTCCTTTACCGTGGATGACGGGGAATTTGTGTTCCTCGTGGGGCCCTCCGGCTCCGGTAAGTCCACCATTATCAAGCTGCTGACCGGCGAGGTGGTGCCAACGGCGGGCCGCGTTATGGTCAACGGGTTTTCCATGAGCCGCATCTCCGAGCGTCAGATCCCCTATATGCGCCGTACCATCGGCGTAATCTTTCAGGATTTCCGGCTGATCGGCAGCAAGACGGTGTATGACAATCTGGCGCTGGCCATGCGGGCTGTGGGCGCGTCCCCGCGGGCGCTGCGGGAGCGTATCCCCTATGTGCTGGAGCTGGTGGGACTGGCGGACAAGGAGAACCGCTATCCCGATGAGCTGTCCGGCGGCGAGCAGCAGCGCGTCGCCATTGCCCGGGCGCTGGTGAACAACCCCAGCACCATCGTGGCGGATGAGCCCACCGGCAATCTGGATCCCGCCCGCTCGCTGGAGATCATGACCCTGCTGGAGCGCATCAACGCGCTGGGTACCACGGTCATCGTCGTGACCCATGAGCGGGGGCTGGTGAACCATTTCAACAAGCGGATCATCCTGCTCAACGAGGGTCGCGTCATCGGCGACGGCATGGGCAGCTACGAGGTATGAGCATGAAACATAACTTCAAGTTTTTTATCAAAGAGGGCGCGGGGAATATGTTTTCCCACGGCTTCATGTCCTTTGCCGCCGTGGGTGTCACCGTGGCGTGTCTACTGATCATGGGCACCTTTACGCTGGTTGCCTATAACGCCAACGAGAATCTGGCGGATCTCCAACAGGAGAACGCGGTGCTGGCGTTTGTGGACGATTCACTGACGGAGAAGGAGGCCAAAGCCCTACAGACGAAGCTGGAAAAGGTGGACAATGTGGCGGACTGCACGTTCATGTCCCGCGACGAGGCCAAGGAGAACTATATCGAGAAGTACGACGGCGACGAGCTGTACGGCGACCTGCCGGCGGATGTATTCCGGCACCGGTACATCATCCATGTCACCGACCCGGATCATATCATGGAGACGAAAACGGCGGTGGAGCAGGTGCCCGGCATCGCCAAGGCCCGGGCCGATCAGGCGGTGGCGGAGGGCTTTACCACCGCCCGGAACGTGGCGGGCATCATCAGCATCGCCCTGATCGCCATTTTGCTGCTGGTGTCGGTGTTCATCATCAGCAACACCATCAAGCTGACCACCTTTGACCGGCGGGATGAGATCGCCATCATGAAGATGGTGGGCGCCACCAACGGCTTTATCCGCTGGCCCTTTGTCTATGAGGGTATCCTGCTGGGCCTGTTCAGCGCCGTCATCGCCTTTGGCCTGCAATGGCTGCTGTACGCCGCCGTGGCGCAGGGCATCGGAGAATCCGATACTATGCAGATCCTGACGGTGGTGCCGTTTTTGAAAATATGGGAGCCGGTGGCGCTGGTATTTTTGGGCGTCGGTATTCTGGTGGGCGTGGGCGGCAGCCTGACGGCCATCCGCCGGTTCCTGCGGGTGTAAGCGGGGAAGGAGCACGAGCATGAGAAAAGGGAAGCGACTTTTGTGCGGCGCGCTGGCGCTGCTGATGGTGCTGTCGCTGCTGACGGCAGGCGCGGTCCAGCAGGCGTATGCTGCGGCGGCGAGCCAGCAAAGCGAGGAGCAGAAGAAAGAGGAGGAGCAGAAAAAGGCCGAGGAGCAGAAGCAGCGTCAGGCGGAAATGGACGAGCTGGAGAAGCAGAAGCAGGAGAAGAAAAAGAATCTGGAGGAGCTGCGCAAGCAGATCGCGGAGGCCAAGTCCAAGAAAGAGGACGTGATGGGTACCAAGAATCTGCTGGACCAGCAGAACCAGATCCTGATGGATCAGATCGACGATACCAAGCAGCAGATCGACCTGTACGCCCAGCAGATCGAGGCGTATCAGGAGATGGAGGAGGAGCAGTACAGCCTCTTTTGTCAGCAGGTACGCAGCGAGGAGGAGCGGGGCAGCCTGTCCTACTGGTCGGTGCTGTTCAAGGCTACCAGCATTGCTGACCTGCTGAACCGGCTGGAGTTTGTCAACGAGGTGGCGGAGTATGACCGGAACCTCATCGAGGCCATCCGCCAGACGCGGGAGAATATCAAGACGGACAAGGCCGCCATGGAGGAGCAGGAGGCGCTGCTGTCCCAGCAGCAGGATGAGCTGCAAAAGCAGGTGGACGATGCGGCGGCGCTGATCGCCGAGTATGCCTCCACCCAGCAGGGCTACGAGGCACTGGCGGCAGCGGAGGAAAAGGAAGCCAAGGAGATCGAGGCAAAGATCAAGAAGCTGCTGGAGACCTCCGACGTGACGCCCAGCCCCGGCGGCTTTATCTGGCCGGTAAGCACCAGTAAGATCATCACGTCGCCCATGGGCGGCCGCGTGTCCCCCGGCGGCATCGGCAGCACCAACCACCGGGGCGTGGACATCGGCGGTGTGGGTACCACCAGCGCGGTCATGGCCACCAAGAGCGGCAAGGTCGTGCTGACCAGAGTTGTGGTGTACGGCTCCTACGGCGGCAGCGGCTACGGCAACTATGTGGTGGTGGATCACGGCGGCGGCTATACAACGCTGTACGCCCATATGACATCTATCTCCGTCAGCGAGGGACAAATGGTGGCGCAGGGCGACACACTGGGCATCACCGGCTCCACCGGAAACTCCACCGGTCCCCACCTTCACTATGAGGTGATGATCAAGGGTGTGAACCAAAACCCGCTGGACTACCTGCCGGGCTATATCGCACGGTGGTAACAACAACATATACAAAAACTCTGCATCATACCATGATGCAGAGTTTTTTTGTGGAGGCGGCGTATGTACGGCTATATCCGACAGGGGCAGCGGACGGCGCTGACGCGGGAGGTCATCGGCGGCGTACCCTTCTGGGTGCTGACAACGGGGCGGGGCTGGCAGCGGCTCCGGGTGCGCAGCCTGCTGTGCCGTCTGGCGCGGCATGGGGTACGCACCGCGGTATTCGAGGGTGACACATGGCAGACCGCAGCGGCGCGGTACGGCATCCATCCCGTGCCGGTGGGGGCGCTGCGTCTGGCAAAGCTGGAAGAGATGCTGGACTGCGTGTGTCCGGCGCTGAGCGGCAAGACTGTGCGGCTGGCTGTCGGCGAGAACGGCGGCACGGCGCGGCAGGCGGCGCAGGTGCTGGCGAAGCGGGCGCGGTACATCGAGCTGACACCGCCGGGGCAGACGGCACTGGCACAATGGCTGCTGGCGCGGTACGGAGTGGCGGCGGGCAGCGGTGGACAGCGGGCAGCGGTGGTGGTATGGTGCGGCCCGGCGGACAGCGTATCGGAGGGACCTGCCATATATCTGGGGGCGGACTGTGCGGCACGGCAGGAGGTGCGGTACGAGGCGGCGGGGTTGGCACCGTGGCCGGTGTCGGAGCAGCTATTGGCGGCGCTGTTGGCGGCAGACGGATGGGAGGCATCTGAAATTCATGTGGTATCGGTGGTGTCCCGCGCTTGACAGGCGGGGGGAAACTCACTATAATGCAACGTGATATATTGTGCGTATTTTGCCTGTTTGGAGGCATCTTACCAATAGAAAGGAATGTGCAGCATGGCGAAAGAATTCAAAATGAGTCAGGCTCGCTATGACGAGCTGAAAAAGGAACTGGATTACAGCAAGACCACCCGCGCCGACGAGGTGGCGGAGCTGATCAAGGAGGCCCGCGGCTTCGGCGACCTCAGCGAGAACAGCGAGTACGACGAGGCGAAAAACGAGCAGGGCAAGCTGTATTCCCGCATCGCAGAGCTGGAGGATATCCTGCTGCACGCGGTGATCGTGGACGAGAGCGAGGACTCCGACAAGATCTCCATTGGCAGCGTTGTCACCGTGACGGAGCTGGGCAGCGGCAAGCAGATGCCGGCGTACCGCATCGTCGGTTCGCAGGAGGCGGACGTGATGGCCCGCGCCGTCAGTGAGGATTCCCCCTTCGGCAAGGCGCTGATGGGCCACAAGGCCGGCGACGAGGTAGCCGTGGATGCGCCTCGCGGCGTGATCCGCTACCGGATCGAGAAGATCGAACGCTGAGTGCGGGGCGCATGGCGCCCGGCATTGGCAATATACAAAGGAGGGCTGCAAAAATGGCAGACGAAACCAACCGCAACGAAACCCAGCAGCAGGATCTCGGCGAGCTGCTGCGCATCCGCCGTGAGAAGCTCAAGGCCCTGCAGGATGAGGGCCGCGACCCCTTCCAGATTACGAAATTTGATGTGACGCACCATACGCAGGACATCAAGGACAACTTCGACGCCATGGAGGGCAGCGCGGTGTCCGTGGCCGGCCGCCTTATGAGCAAGCGCGGCATGGGCAAGGTGTCCTTCTGTGACTTGCAGGATAAAACGGGCCGCATCCAGATCTACGCCCGCAAGGACGAGATGGATGAGGTCACCTATGACCGCTTCAAGAAATACGACATCGGCGACATCGTGGGTGTCAAGGGCGAGGTGTTCCGCACCCAGCGGGGCGAGATGTCCGTCCGCGCCCGGGAGATCACGCTGCTGAGCAAGTCTCTGCGTCCTCTGCCGGAGAAGTTCCACGGCCTGACCGACAAGGAGATCCGCTATCGCCAGCGGTATGTGGATCTCATCATGAACCCGGAGAGCAAGCGGAACTTTGAGATCCGCAGCCGGTTCGTGGCGTACCTGCGCCGCTATCTGGACGATCTGGGCTTCATGGAGGTGGAGACCCCCGTCCTCAGCCCCATCGCGGGCGGCGCCAACGCCCGTCCCTTCATCACCCACCACAACGCGCAGGACATCGATATGTATATGCGCATCGCCACGGAGCTGCACCTGAAGCGCCTGATTGTAGGCGGTATGGAGCGGGTGTACGAGGTGGGCCGCATCTTCCGCAACGAGGGCATGGACACCAAGCACAACCCGGAATTCACCACCTGCGAGCTGTATCAGGCTTTCACCAATCTGGACGGCATGATGGACATTCTGGAGGGCATCCTCTCCGGCGCCGCCAAGGAAATTCTGGGTACCTACCATGTCCAGTGGCTGGGTCACGAGATCGACCTGACCCCCAGCTGGCAGCGCGTGACCATGGCGGACGCCGTGAAGAACGTCACCGGCGCCGACTTCATGGCCTGTGTCGGCGACGCCGACAAGGGCGTGGAGCTTGCCAAGAGCGTGGGCGTGGATATGGACGGCGTGGCGCATACTTGGGGCAACGCCCTGTACGAGACGTTCGACCAGAAGGTGGAGGAGACGCTGATCCAGCCCACCTTTATCACCATGTACCCCGTGGAGGTCAGCCCGCTGGCCAAGCGCAGCCCCGAGCAGC
>UQZJ01000025.1 GCA_900545495.1 uncultured Eubacteriales bacterium | reverse complement strand
CCCCCGCCTCTCGCGGCGGGTATCTTTTTTGCTTTTTTCAGATGCGGCGGTCACGCCGCTGGCTGTTATAGTGCTTCTGCAAAAACGGGTAGATCACCTTGTAGATCAGCTTGTTCTCCAGATTGAACATATAGATGATGAACGTACTCACAAACAGGGTAAGGGCCGTCAGCACCACCGTTTTCAGGAGCTTTCCGATAAATTTCATATACTCTCCCTCCTTACCACGCCAGGCTGTCGTCGAAGTCCACCAGCGTCTCATCCAGCGGCTTTTCGTTCAGCACCACAGTCATGTAATTATTGATGATGTTGCGCATATCCCGGCGGGAGATGGTGCGGCAGTCCTCCAGATCGTGCTCCAGGAAGATGAAGTGGAATCCGAGGTCGCGGGCCTGCTCCTCCATCAGCGCGTGGACGCCGTTCATGCCCTTGCAGGACACGTTGTCGTTGAAGATGACCATGTCGCAGTTGAACTTTTTGGCCCACTCCCACAGAGCGTTCACGTTCTCCCAGCCGCCCACGGCGTGATGCCGCATGACGCCCTTTTCGGAGAACAGCGCCAGATCCTGAATGGCCTGCTCCGGGTCGGTGGTGGAGATCATATTGTGTCCCATGGTGGAGTCCATGTTCAGCACGATATTGATGCCCCAGCAGTTCTGCACCCATGTGGGGAAGTCGGTGTAGTACACCGCCGACGGTCCCCACAGGAACGCCCGATGCCGCGTGGTGCCGCCGAAGGGCTCGTGCCGCCGCTGGTAGGCGTCCAGCATGATCTTCAGCACCTTGCGGTCGTTGTAGGTGAACTGATCCTCCTGCCCATTCACCGACGCCCAGCCATACAGCCGGTACAGGCTCTCGGCAATGCCGCACAGGGCGGAATAGGGCGTCTTGAACAGCTCCCACTTCTCCAACTCGATGCGGTTCTGTTCGTTCATATGCTCCGCCCGGGCGAACAGCGCGTTCCAGTCGTACTTCTCGCCATACTGCTCCTCAATAAAGGCGATGGCGTCCTTCAACACCTGCGTGGAGTAGGGGTGCGCCCCCGGCTCGTTGTGGATCATGGCCATGGTCACCGGGAAATCCGGCAGGCCGAACCGCCGCCGCTGGAACATGGAGGTGGCCTCGCTGGCGTTGCAGGGCATATTGGTGGTCAGCACCGCCTTGCCCACGATGGGGAAATCGTCGTCGATGGCTACGCCCGTCTCCGCCGAGCAGCGGGAGCAGACGTCCGCCGCCAAACCGAAGGACTCCGCCACGTCGATATAGTACGGCTCCAGATGCTGGTCGATGTCGCAGATGATAAACTCCGGCAGCGTCTGGATCGGGATGGGAATGAGGTTTTTGAAGCCGGTCATAAACAGCGGCGGCAGCACCTCGTCCATGGGTACAATGCGGTCCGACAGCTTGCCGCCGCCCAACCGCTTGTCGTTGGCCAATACCAGCGCGATCTTCCGGGTCAGGCTGTTGACGATGCAGTGCATATTCATGTGGGCGATCTTCAGCTCCTCATCCCGGAAGCCCTCAAACAGCCGGTCGATAAAGGCGAAGGTACCCAGATAGGAGCCCATCCACCGGTACTCCCAGAAGCCCTTCAAAACGGGGATGGGCGCGGAGACCACCATTTTCCCCATGGACAGCAGGTTATTGAGCCACGCGGTGTAGTCCACGAACGTGTCCTTCACGCCGCGCCATTCCCGATAGCGGGCGATGCCGGTCTTGTCCTGATAGCGGCTGCGCAGACCGCCCTTTCCGTGGGCCGCCTGCCACTTGGGGTCAAACCGCTCCAGCTTCTTATCGAGCCCTGCGATCGCAGCGTTTGTCAAGTCTTTCAGCTTCACAGTTTTCCCTCCTTCTCGGCGCCGAGCTTCTTGATCTCCAGACTCTCCACAAAGGCCTGGAACCGGGTACGAAGCTGTCCCACGGAGCCGAGGTTATACTCCTTCTCAATGGTACAGCACGGGATGCCCATCTCCTGCTGCAAAACGTGGCTGGCCAACACCTTTTCGTAGCTCCAGAACTCGCAGAATTTCATGCTCTCGTAGATCACGCCGTCGGCGCGGTACTCCCGTACCAGCCGCCGGAGCTCCTGATGGCGCTGGTCGATCTTCCCGCCGTCCATGAACCGGACGCACTGGTTATGGTGGAGATAGTGGCGGCAGATGGCGTCAAACGCCGCCTCCCCCTCCCGTATCTCGATCTTCTCCCGGCCGGGGAAGCCGCCGAAGCAGTAGCGATCCGCCACCACCATGGCGCCGCACATCTCCAGAAGCTTGGTGAACTCCGGATCGTCGATCTCGCTGCCCGCCACCACCACGCGGGCGCGGAACGGGAATACCGGCTCCGGCTGCCTTGTTTGCAGCTCCTTCAGCGTCTCCTCCAGATAGGGCAGGATCAGGTCGTGGGGACAGACCTGGCTGACCAGCACGATCACATGGTACTCATACCCGGTGATGGGCGGGTTTTCCAGCTTTCGGAAGTCCCCGATGGCAGTGACCACGCGGCAAAGCCGGTTGTGGCGCTCTACCGCCTCCCACAGCGCCGCATCGGACACGTCCACCCCGTAGTGGTCGCGGAGCACATCCAGCACCTTCAGCTGCAGCTGGGCCTTGTAGTAGTCCAGACTGGTCTCGTCCCCCTTCATGGGCGGATCGATGATGGTGGTAACGAACTGCGGATTCTGCACCGGCTGGAGCAGGGCAAAATGCTCCTCCATCCGCTCCATGGCAGCGCAGCCCTCCGCGCCGAACAGCGCGTTCAGGTAGTTGAAGCCGCCCTCAATGGCGCGCTCCAAAATACAGCGCACATAGGGACAGTTCCGGTTGGTCATGTAGTACGACGCCACCTCCGCCGTACCGCTGTTGGGTGCCCGCAGCCGCGAGGAAAAGCAGCCCTTCAGGTTCAGCAGCACCTCCGGGATATAGTAGCAGTTATACCCCAACGCCAACTGTCCCTCGTCGACGGCCTGCTGCACCAGCGTGTTGTGGGACTGCCGCAGCAGCTCCTCGAAAAAGATCATGTGCTTCAAGTCTTTCATGGGCAAAACTCCTTTTGACAGGGACGCTCCCTGAATTTTGGCGATTTGTCTGTGCTTGGCACACCATGTGCACGCTTATGTTTGCATTTTATCACTTTCCGTCAAATCCCGCAAGAACAGAACCGCGTTTTTTGTTGATTATTGCAAAAAAGGATGACCGCAAAGCGGTCATCCTTTTTTCGGTTTATTTCCAGAGGGAGCAAAGCAGGTCGGTGTAGGCCGATGGGTTTTCGATGGGCAGCCCCGCGATGAGGAGCGCCTGGTTATACAGGATCTCCACGTACTTCTTGGCACGCTCCGGATCCAGCACCCGCGCCGTCTCAAGCGCCATAAACGCCGGATGATCCACGTTGAGCTCCAGAATGCGCTTGGCCTTCAGCCCCAGCTCCGGCTGTACCGCCGTGAAGTACTTCTCCATCTCGAAGGTCACGCCCTCGCCGCTGGTGAGGCACACCGGATGGGTCTTCAGCTTGGTGGATGCCTTCACCGTGTCCACGCGGTCGCCCAAGACCTCCTTGATGAAGCCGAAGGACTCCTTATAATGCTCGGTCTCGTCCGGCTTCTGCTCGTCCCCCAGCTCCAGATCGCCGTCAATGGCGGAGCGGAAGGGCTTATCCTGATAGGTATGCAGGATATCAGACAGGAACTCGTCCGCCTTATCCGTAAAGTACAGGATCTCCATGCTGTGATCCTTCAGCAGCTCTGTCTGCGGCATATGGTCGATGGCCTCCACCGTGTCGCCGGAGGCGAAGTAGATGTACTTCTGCCCCTCCTGCATCCGGCCCACATACTCCGCCAATGTCACCAGCTTCTTCTCCGTGGAGGAGTAGAACAGCAGCAGATCCTGCAAAGTCTCCTTCTTGGCGCCGTAGTTGTCCATGGCGCACATTTTCAGCTGCCGACCATAGCTCTGCCAGAACTGCTCGTACTTCTCCCGCTCGTCCCGCAGCAGACGCTCCAGCTCCGCCTTGATCTTCTTCTCCAGATTGGTGCAGATGAGCTTCAGCTGCCGGTCGTGCTGCAAAAGCTCACGGGAGATGTTCAGATTCAGGTCAGGCGAGTCCACCACGCCCCGGACAAAGTTGAAGCACTCCGGCACCAGATCGGCGCACTTGTCCATGATCATCACTCCGGCAGAGTAGAGCTGCAAACCGCTCTCGTAGTCCTCTGTGTAATACCGCCCGGTGGCCTTGGACGGGATAAACAGCATAGCCTTGTAGGTCACAGCACCCTCGGCGGACACGGTGATGACGCTCAGCGGCGGGTTGGGGTCGGCAAAACGCTGCTGATAGAACTCGTCGTACTCCTCCTTGGTGACGTCGCCCTTCTTCCGCTGCCACAGAGGCACCATGCTGTTGAGGGTCTCCCACTCGAACTTCTCCTCGTACTCCGGGTTCTCCTCGGTGCTGCCCTCCTTCAGGACGGGATGGGGAAGCTCCATACGAATGGGGAAGCGGATGTAGTCGGAATACTTCTTCACCAGCTTTTGCAGCGGGTACTCCCGCAGATACTGGCTGTACTCGTCCTTCTCCTCGCCGTCCTCCTTGATGTGCATGATGATGTCGGTGCCCACCGTCTCCTTCTCGCAGGGCTCGATGGTGTAGCCGTCCACGCCGGTGGACTGCCACTTCCACGCCTGCTCCTGCCCGTACTTTCTGGTGATGACGGTGATCTCGTCCGCCACCATAAAGGCGGAGTAGAAGCCCACGCCGAACTGGCCGATAATGTCGGTATCCGCACCGACGTCGCCGTCCATCTCCTGCCGGAACTTGAGGCTGCCGGAGGAGGCGATGACGCCCAGATTGCTCTCCAGATCCTCCCGATCCATGCCAATGCCGTTGTCGCTGACGGTCAGCAGCCGTTTTTCCTTGTCCAGCACCAGCCTGATGGCAAATTCATCCCGCTTGATGCCCACCTTGTCATCGGTCAGGCTGAGGTAGCACAGCTTGTCGATGGCGTCGGAGGCGTTGGAGATGATCTCCCGCAGGAAGATCTCCTTGTGGGTGTAGATGGAGTTGATCATCAGATCCAACAGCCGCTTGGACTCCGCCTTAAATTCTTTTCTTTCCATACAGGACACTCCTTTTGCGTTGATATCGCTTCACAGCGTTTCGGGGAGATGCGCAGCGCACCTCCCCGTTGTATACCTTTTTGCGGTGCTTACCGCGCTTTCCGGGCCACCAGCCAGCCCACGCAGGACAGCAGCGCCACAGAGCCGGACACGATCATCACACCCAGCAGCGTCGGCGCCAGATGCGCTTTCAGCTTACCGCCCATGCACCGGGCCAGTTTGCCGGACAGCCTCGCCGCCAGACGTCCCACCGCGGCGACGGCGCTTCTGGCCGCGGAAAGCCCCAGTGATACGCCTTTCCCTACCAGCGACAGCGCGACGCTCGCCGCCTTCTTCGCCACATCGGCGAGCACATGTAAAAACTTCTTCATGGGCAGCCTCCTTATCTCGTCGTTTTATACCAATTCACAATATCTGTCAAGTTCTCCTGCTTTACAGCGCTGGCACCCCTTTTGGCCATGTCGTAGGTCAGCTGCTGGGCGGGGGTCAGGCTCGCCTTCCCCTCCAACGTTCGGCGGATATCCCGGCATTTCATCTGCATGATCCATTTGTACGGCCCATGGAGCCTGCGGATATCAAAGCCACCCTGTAAGGTGAACACCTGCACCTCCGGCGACAGCTTCAGCTTCTGCCGCAGCTTGTCCGACGCGGCCTTCGTGGCAGGCCCCATCCCCACCTGACATACGGCGCGCACCTTGTAGAGCCGGTCAGCCTTGGCGTATCCCTTGACATTGCCCGCCATGAGCCAACCCAGGAAGATGACCTCCCGCTGGGGCTGCGGGTCGCTCACCCGATGCAGGTCATACACCGGCAGGCCGGTCAGCTCCCCCAGCATCCGCGCATATTCCGCGGTATAGCCGCTGTTGGATGTGTACACGATGGCTGAGATCATCGGACATTCCTCCTGTCACTATTATAGCTGCGCCGCTGTCGGCTGTCAACGCGCCGTCACGTCGTTTTAGGCACACGGCGCTTATCGCATAAACCGGTCGATAGCCTGGTTCAGCGCCTCGATCGGCTCCATGTCGTCGGCCTCCACCGCGTCCACGATGCAGTGGGCGATGTGATCCTTCAGGATCACGCGGCCCGTGCTGTTCAGGGCGGAGATCACGGCGCTGAGCTGCACCAGCACCTCGGCGCAGTCCTCGCCCCGCTCGATCATTTTCCGCACCGCCTCCAGATGCCCCTGCGCCCGGGAGATGCGGTTGAGCACCGCCTTCGTCTGCTGGTGGGTGTGCTGGTGGCTGTGGGTATGTGTCGTTCCGTTTTCGTCCGCATGGTCGTGGACATGGTTCTCGCTCATTGTACTGCTCCTTTTACCGGTTCGTGGGATCGCCGAGCATCCAGGGCGGGTCACCCTCCCCTTTTGAGATATGCTCGCAAGCGCCTCTTCCTTTGGGAAATTATACATAATTCCGTTTTTGATGTCAATTCATTTGTCTGTTTTGCACAGATAATTGACAGTTTATTGGTATCTGTCCGCTAAATCCGCAAAAAGCACCGGCGAATTGACTTCTCCTCCGCGCCGTGCTAAGATAGAGCCAACTTTGAATAGGAGGTGGGCCTATGTGCCATGAACACGACCACGATCACGACCACGTGCATCCCCATGACCATGAACACACCCATTCCCACGACCACCACTCGCCGGAGGAGGCGCTGGCACTGCTGACGTATATGCTGGGTCACAACCGCCACCATGCCGAGGAGCTGCACGAGCTGGCCCACGATGTGGACGGTGAGGCCCAGCAGCTGCTCCACGATGCGGTGGTGGACTTTACGCTGGGCAACGAAAAGCTGGAGGAGGCCCTCCGCATCCTGAAGGGGGAATAACGATGTGCCTATCCACTGTCTACAACACCGCTCAGCAGGTGCTGTGTAAAAATGTGGCCTCCGTCACGGAGAAGGACGGTCAGCTGATCTTCACGGACATCATGGGCGTCCCCACTGCCGTCACCGGCAGCATCCAGAAGATCGACCTGATGGACAACATCATTGTCATCCGACAGTCCGGCCAGTAAACAAACATAAAAAAGGAAACGGCGCTGCCGTTTCCTTTTTTGTATCTCGTGACCTCTGCGCACCTGACGGAACGGCGGCTGCCGTCCTGTGGTCTCGCGCGTTCAAATTCCGCCTCACGGATTCATGCTGTAATAGTCTTTCACAAAATCTCTTACTTCTTCATAGAAATCTGCATACACCGTCCAGTCTACAATCGGTGCTGGTCTGTCCGGGTCAGCCTCAAGATCAGTGATCATATCACGAATGGTGGATATTTCAACCCCCGCAGGGATCGTGATTGCATCGTCTGCAAGGTGCTGAAGAAGCACAGATTCTTCCATCTCCGACAGCTTCTGCGGTGCATCGTTGCTGGAGCAGGCGGAAAATGTACAGATCATGCCGATCAAGGCGATCATCGCGGCGATACCGCGTAGGCTTTTGGAACGATACATAGCGCTACCTCCAATCACAGTTTGTCAGATAGGACTCCTCTCTGTATTGTTAGTTTACCATTTATAAGTACGCGTTTCAATATGCGGGAGCAGCATATTTATGAATTTTATGGAAACATACAGCGGCAAAAACCGACCGCACATAATCTTTCGTGCAGCGGTATCCGGTCAGCTCTCTGGGCAGTGTCAGAATGCATTTCCTCGCGGACAGACCCACGTTAGAAAGAAATGCAATAAAGCTGAAGCAACTTTTGGTGGAGGGCAAAACAAAAAGACCCGAAACCTTACGGTTTCGGGTCTTTTTGGCACGCCGTGAGGGATTCGAACCCCCGGCCTTCTGGTCCGTAGGTTGTCTCAAGCACAAATCGGAGCCATTTCGGCTCCGATTTGTGCTTTTTACCGCCGCTCGCTCGGAGGATCTTCCATTGTTTTCGTCCAGCCCTGCCTGCTCCGGTTCCGTTCTGGGTCAAAAGTGGGTCAAAATTTCCTCACAGGCGGTTTTCAAAGCGGGAATGTTATTCACCAAAGTATCCCAACAGAGGGAATGTCGATAGAACCGTACCATAAAGTGCGAGAAAAAAAAGAAGATTTTCCTGAAACCGAGAACGATGTGGTATGATCTGTAGATAACAGTTCCCATTTGAAAGAACGTATGACGGATTTGCAGAGGACTCTGCATCCACCCGCTGCGGCCTTATTGATTCCACGTTTGAGGCGTGTCGTGTGATGGCACAAAAATGACCATGCTGTAATCAAAGAATACCGATATCCCACTTACACTTGCCCCGCACGCATATGGCCGCGACCGCAACCGCAACCGCCGCTGGCAGCAGATATAAGGCGGCACCGGCATGGGGAGTGGCGAAAGCGGTGCGGGTCAGGAGGATGGACAGCGGCAGCTTGCTTTCATCTGACAGCAGCACCAGCGGCAGCTCCACCATGCTCCATTGATCCAGAAATGCCAGTCCCGCGGCAATATGGGCGGTGTCCCTTACCTGCGGCAGATAGATGCGGCGAAAAATCGTCCATGCTCCGGCCCCGTCCAGCGAGGCAGCCTCGCTCTGCTCCACGCCGATGCGCTGCATAGCGCGAGCCAACAGGAAAACTGACAGCAGAGAGAATACCCCCAGCAGCACAATGGCAAGTTGGGTGTTCAGCAGCCCTAACACACGGCACACCAGGTAGTTGGGCAGCAGCATCACCTGTACCGGAAGCAGCGTCAGCAGACAGTACAGCAGGTATGCGGCATCTCGCAGTCGTCCTCGCCAGCGGGCCAAGCCATAGGCCGCCGGCAGCGCCACCGCCAACTGGAAAAGCAGGATGACCGCTGTCAGTCCCAGCGAGACGGCGTAGCCCCGCCAGTAGGCGCGGTCGCCCCATAATAACGAAAGCTGGGGGACGGCCAGCCAAAGCAATATACCCACCGGCAGAAGGGCAAGGAGAACAAGGAGCGCTTTCGCCAGTGTCTTCATGCTTCCACATCCCTTCCCTGTGCGTTGGTCAGCAGAAACATCAACCCCGTTATGACGACTACCGCCACGACCACCACGATGGATGCGGTAGCCAGCCTGCCATATTGCAGGCGGCGGAACATATGCATCAAGTAGTGCTGGATGAGATAAAGGCTGTCGTGGGGATAGTCCCCCGTCAAAAGGTAGACCTCCCGGAAGGTGCGCCATGCGAAAACCAGGTCGATCAGTGCGGCAAAGAACACGCTGCTGACCAGATACGGCCACTTGACGCGGAGGAACAGCCTCAAGCCGCCAGCCCCGTCCAGTTGGCCGCTCTCGATGACCTCACTGGGGATCTTATTGTGGGCGGCGGTAAACAGCACGGCGTTGACGCCGGTGACCTTCCAGACCAGCAGCAGGATCAGCACCCACAGGCTCTCCCACGGGATCAGTGTCCGCCAGAGCATCGCCACGGCGGCGGAGGGGAGCATCAGCGGCGCCAGCAGCGCCAGCTTTACGGAAAGGCTCCGGGGACGCAGCGCCAGCGCGACCCACATGCCCAACAACAGCGCAGCGCCGATGCCGCAAAACAGATAGACAGCCGTGTTCCGCGCACCCACCGTAAAGGCGTGGTTGCCGCACAGCGCCGCCAGTCCACCGCCGCCGGAGAAGGCATAAAGCAGCATCACGAGGAATGGTGCTGTGTAAAGCAGAGTCGTTCCTGTGCCGCTGGGGAGCAGATAGGGGAGAGATTTTTGGAAATGATATCCCTGCATAGCGGCCTCCTATTCAATCTCCGAGAGATACAACGTCACCCGGTTCTGGATGCGCTCCGCGGCCTCCTCCACCGTGCGCTTGCCGTCAAAACAGGCGGTTCCCTCTTCTAAGATAATTTCCGCTACATCCGCGTTGTACCCGATAAAAACCAGGGGCTGGGACACCAGCTGAAAATATTGCCGCTGTACCGCCTCATCGGAGGCCGCTGCTTTTACCTGCGCCTCCATGACGTCCCTTCGCACGGGCATATACATCCGCCGAGATAGCTGCTGCTGGGTCTCCTGACTTACAGCCAGCTTCACAAACTCCCACGCCAGCGACTTTTTCTGACTGTTGGCGGAAATGCCCAGATGCAGTGTGGTGCATTCAAAAAAGCTGCCGCTGCCGCTTTCTGTCGGGAAGCCGATAAAGGTAAACGGCTCCCCCCAAAGGTTCGACAGCTGTTGGAGACCGGCGCCGTTCTGCACAACATCAAAGTGGGTGAGACAGCTTTCCGGGTCGTGGTTTGCCGGGCGCGCCGCTGTCTCCGGCAGCAGAGCGCAGAATTGAAGCTGCTCCTGAAACGCCGCACTGCTGTAATTGGCGGTGTGGTGCTCCCAGTCAATGAACTGACCGATGCTGATGGCGGCGATCCAGCGCAGAAATTCCGTTTGTACCCAGTATTCCGGCAGCAGGCGACACTGCGGGCGCTGCGTCAAAGCATCGCACATCTCCTCAAAAGTCCAGCTTGTACCGGTACCTACATCGGATGTCCTTGCGCTCAACGTCACCACCTCATAGGTGGCAGGAAGGGAGCGCAGCGCACCGCCGACCTCCAGAGAGGACAGCACGGCAGGTACAAAATCCTCCCTGTGCAGCTCCTCGTCGGCGTCGATATACCCGTAGAGATCCTCCAAATAGGGCGAGTCCAAGGGAAGCGACAGTCCGTACAGGTTCAGCACATCCGGCCCATCTCCTGCCATGATCTCCGTACACAGCCGGTCGTAGGCGTTGTCTGGATAGTAGTCCACCACAACCGTGCAGTCTCCATGGAGTGCCTCAAACTGCGCGGCCAGTGCATCCAGCTCCTCCGAGCGGAAGGCGGCTGCAATACGGAGCGTGCTTTGAGACGTATCATCTCTGCCGCTGCAGCCGCACAGCAAGGCACACAGCAGCATCAGGATGCATACGAAGTGCTTCTTCATGATGTAAGTCCTTTTGCACGATCCGCTGCGGCTGTCTCCGTTACCGACAGTACCGTATCCGTATCCGCATCATACTGCAGCTCGCCGCAGTGGCGCAGATCATCCGTGCCGTCATAGGTATAGTTCATCGTAAGCTGATGGCTGCCGCCGACCCAACGGGCATCCGACAGAGTGACCTCCGGCAGCCAGCCATTTCCGGGCAAAGCGGGCAGCATCGGCTCCGGCGGCGCAGCGGGCAGCGGCTCATCCGCTGCCGTGTATGTATAGTAGGCATCGTAGCCGGACAGCTGCTGTAGGATGGAAAGGTGAATGTTCTCTCTTTCGCGGATGGGCGTATCCTCTCCGTGTTGGCCGAAATCCCAAAGAAACAGGTGTGCCGGGGCGGGGCGGTATCCGGTGGTGCCGCACAGCAGCAGATAGCGGCTGTCCGCAGACCACAGCAGCGCGTCGACAGCGGAGAGCCTGTCATCCAGCGGAAGCTGGCGCAGCCACCGAGCCTGTCGCTGGCCACAGTGATCGCACCGGATGCCCTCTATATATAGAGGCTGGTCGGATGTGATCTGGAACTGACCGCCTAAAAGCCGATCCCGGTACACGGTCAAAGTGATGCTGCCGTTGGGCGCAGTGGTAGGCTGCCGGTACAACAGTGCGCCGTTGTGCTGCATCGTGGTCAATACCGCAAGTACCACCGCAGCTGCGGCTGCGGCTATGGCGATGATCCGTGTCCGGCGGGTGCGAAGGCGCTTTTCCTCCTGCGTGATGGTCAGCACCGAGTGGAGGGCGGGCATTTCCGGCTCGGCCCCGTCAGGCTCCCGCCGCCGGCAGGTCAGCAGCTCCCCTACGCCGATCCCCAGCGCATCCGCCAACGGCTCCAATAGGGTCACATCGGGATAACTGAGCCCGCGCTCCCATTTGCTGACGGCCCGATCCGTCACATGCAGCTTGTCGGCCACCTGCCGCTGTGTCAGCTTTTCCGCTCTGCGTAATTCGGCAATAAATGCACCGAATGCTTTTTGATCCATGGCATTCACCTCGCCTTTATTGTAGCGCTTTGCCTATAAAAAGCAACAAACCGTTGGTTGAATCACCGTGTGAACAACAATTTGCCCGTGTTGTAAGCCGTCTTCTATCTGGCTTGTTTGCCCCTGTGAGCCGCTGTGTGCGATTCCTTAAGCAGAGGCGAGTGTGTACCCGATTTCATCCGCGAAAGCGAATATGAGCCGTTCGTGCCAGAGACGTCGAAGTCCGTGTGACCAATGTGTTGGAAACGTTGGTATGACTGCGTTTCCTGCGCCTTTCGCAGCTTTTCCAAGGACGAAAAAGAAAGCAGTCGGCTATGGGTTTGTCAAGGGATAAAATTACAGTTTGTGTGTATAAGGGGTATATCGGAAAAGGGCGCAAAGAACCAGACCCTTTGCGGGCCGGATGAAAATGATGCAGCTCGGTTAACCGGCAGATTGCAAAATGGGTTGGTACGGTTGTCCATCCCGGAGGACAGCGAAGATCACAGCGGTCATCTTTCTGCTGACATGACCAATCACATTCATGTAATGCAGACCTTCGGATATTTTCTTTTCGTAATAGGTTTGAAACATCGGATCACGATGAACTGCTACCGTGGACGCCAACCAAATGGCACGACGTAAATAAGGAGATCCCCGCTTGGACATACGATTCTGGTTGCTCTTAAATTCGCCGGACTGCTTCACGGATGGATCAAGTCCTGCGTAAGCCAATAGCTTATCGGCAGAAGAAAAGCGAGTAATGTCACCGATCTCGCTTAAAATTGTTGCGGCGAGAACAGTCCCAACTCCCGGTATAGAGGTTAAAGGGTTATTAAACTCTTGGAAGAATACGGATATCTGTTTTTCCAGAGAATCTGCCTGTGCAGTTAAAGACAGGATCTGCTCAAGGAACATCCCAAGCAACGTGGAATACACGCCGCCGCTATCATCGATCCCAAAGCTGCTGCAGGCGGCCTCTTTCAGTTGATGGGCCTTCCACTCGCCAAAATGTCCGTTGCTGCTTTCCATAAGGAGATCCGTCAGTTTCCTGAGATTTGCATTTTTCACTTTTTGGGGTGTAGAATATTTCCGCCCATAATCGTAGCTGCCAAAACCACAGCAAAGTAAATAACGGAAAATACGATTGTCAGACCTAAATCTTTTAACTTCCAGTGTTGTTCCATAAGATTTCCTTTCTATTTTCCTTGCTGTAATTCAACAAGGTGTGCATATAGACCGCCCTTTTTCATCAGTTCAGCAGGTGTACCCATCTCACTGACCTTGCCGTCGTCCAGAACCACGATCTTATCAGCATTTGCCACTGTCCTCATGCGATGGGCAATCACCATGACCGTCTTATCCTTCAGCAGTACCGACAAGGCATCCTGTATCAGTGTTTCACTCTCGGCATCCATAGAAGCAGTTGCTTCATCAAGCAGGACAATGGGAGCATTTTTCAACAGGGCGCGGGCAATCGAAATGCGCTGACGCTCGCCACCGGACAGGGCGCTGCCGTTTTCCCCGATGTTCGTCTGATACCCTTGAGGGAGACGCTGGATAAATTCCTCGCATTGGGCAGCTCTGGCCGCAGCCATAACTTCCTCATCAGCGGCATCGCCCCGGCCCAGCCGGATATCAGCAGCATTTCCGGCACGTCGTTGAAGCCTCCCAGCCGGTGAGCGTGAACCGGCTCTTTTATGAGCATGGAACCCGTGACATCCCGGATGGCCAGTATTTTGACGGAAGCCCTGACCGGGTGTTGGGAAATTTCCTGCGGTATGAGGCCCAGCCCCATGACCCGGCTGTGCTGCAGGAGGCTTTACGGCAGGAGCAGCACAGCCGGGGGCGAGCCGTCCCTGGCGACTTCAAAGCCCACGTTACGGCTTTGCATGACAGCCGGATTGAAACCGAGGCCCGGCGCATCGTGGATAAACTGAAAGATCTGTCCGCGCTCAACAGCCCCAACAAGACACATTTTATGGTGGAGATCTCACCGCACTTTGACGCACTGGCTTCCACCAAGGACAATGACCGGCTCTTTGCCATGCTGCCCTATAAGTCCCTGTGCTTTACCAGCATAAAAGACCGACACGGGGTATATGCCATGATTAACAAAGATGAGCGCCGTGATGTGAGTATTCGCAAGCCCCGGCCATCTATCCGCAAGCAGCTTGCCGACAGCAAACAGGCCACCAGCCCGAAAAAGGCGGCGGCCAGAACCAAGAAAAATGAATTGGCGGTATGAGGAATGATGCACTTTACCGTGGAAGAAGAAAATTTGATCTGTATGTACCACAACGCAGACCGACGCAGGACGATAGGCAAGATCACCGCAGCCATGCCGGGTATGGACGGGGATATGTGGACGCTGGCCCAGCAGACCCTTTCCAAGCTGAAACGTATGACGGATTCTGACTATGACAGCCAGAAATTCTATTTCACAGACGAGAACGAATAAATAACAGCAGACGCCGGGCGCGGCGGCCATGTGGCCGCTTGCGTCCGGCGTCTTTTCTTTTTGCCTGTTCCTACGCATTTAGAACCCAGTATTGACGGGGATAGGATAAAGTATTCGCCCACCTCTGCAAACGTGCGGGAGAAGCCTTGAAACTGGCGGTTATCAGCCCCGAAAGGCGTAGGTTACAGTCATTATTAGCCCCCGAAACAGGTACAGACGCGCAGCGGGTGTATCTGTTTCGGGGGTGTGCAGGTGATAGCCGCAAAGCGGCGTAAGAGGGTGCAGCCCTCTTGATCGTTATTCTTGTTCCAGCGGGAAGCTCGGCAACGCTTCCAGCAGCTTTAAGGAAATGTGCTGCCGCATATCCTCGTCAATGACTTTTTTCACTTTGCCGCCCGGCTGCCTGATCTCCACCGTGGAAAGCTCGTCGATGTAGTCCGCATAGTGGGCCAGCACCTTTTCTGTGGCCCACTTCTCACCGGCAACGGCGGCTTTGATTGTTTCATAGTCCAGCAGCTTTTCTTGTCCGTCCATCCTGATACCCCCGTCAGATTGATTT
>UQZJ01000024.1 GCA_900545495.1 uncultured Eubacteriales bacterium | reverse complement strand
GCCGCTCCCCTTATTTGTATTTTTACGGCACAGGCCGGTAGGACACCGGCTTGCCGCCCTCGAACGTCACCTGATACCCGGTACCCGGCGCCACCGGATAGTCGTACCGGATGCCGCCGAACCACTGCATCAGCAACCCGGCGGTGACGCCGCCGTGGATGACGCATACTGCGTCCTCCCCCGCGTCCAGCACCGGCTGGATGGCCGCCAGATTCCGTGCCAGCACCTGCGGCGCGCTCTCCCCGTGGGGGCAGGCGTTGTGCTCCGCGTCCTGACACCATGTCTGAAACGCCGGGTCATCCTTCAGCTCGGCGTAGCTCTTCATCTCAAAATCGCCGAAGTCCATCTCCCGCAGACCCGGCAGCTGGGTATGGGGTACGTCGCCGTACAGTGCGCGGAAGGTCTGCTCCGTCCGCAGAAGGCCGCTGGTGTAGTACCGTGCCGCCGTGGGGTACACGCCGGTTTTGGCGCGCTCCGCCAGCATCTCCAGCGAATCCGGCAGGACAGGGATATCCGCCGCCCCGTAGTACAGATCGTCCCGGCTTCCGGCGGTGTCGCCGTGCCGCAGTAGCGTCAGTTTCATTTCAATACCTCCGTCAGTCCGCAGAATACGCGGGTCACATGGTCAGCCCTGCGGGCCAGCTCCTGCATGAGGGTGCCGTGGCGCTCCCGCCACGCCCGCTCGCCGCCGTCCATGGGTACGATGCCGCCGCTGACCTCCCGGCACACCACCACCGCGTTTTCAAACAGCGGCAGATACCGGGCCATGTCCGCCTCCCGGCGGCTCAGCGCCTCCAAGTGGCAGTAGCATTTCGCGCCCGCACGCGGCTCCGACACCGCCAGATCGCACACGTCGTCCATGGTCAGTCCATAGTGCCGCAGCGCCCATGTCAGCTTGCCCTGAAAAGCCCCGCCGATCACCAATTCCATATCGCTTTACCTCCCTAACGCCAATACCACCGCGCCGCACAGCTCGCCCAGCACCAGACCGAAGCCGGAGATATCGCCGGACATCCCATCAAATTGCCGGAAGCCGTACCACACCGCCAGTCCATAGCCGATGGCCGCCGCCAGCGGGGCGAAGCTGCCCCACAGGACGGCCGGCAGCGCGCACGCCGCCGCCAGAAGCGCCGCCGCCACAAAAACCGGCGCGCCGCCCCGCTCCATGGCGCTGTACTGGCTGGTGCTCATGGGCCGCAGCGTCAGCACCGCCATAGCCGCCGATGCCCGGCTGGCCACGGGGATCAGCGCCAGCGGCAGCAGGGGGGCGGCCTCCGTAGATAAAAAGGCGCTCCATTGGGTCATGGCCAGCAGCACCATGCAGATCACCGCGAAGGCCCCGCAGTGGGAGTCCTTCAGGATGCGCCGCCGCGTCTCCAAGTCCCGGCGGGACAGAACACCGTCGCACACATCCATAAAGCCGTCCAGATGGAGGAAGCCCGTCACAAGCCACGGCGCCGCGGCGCACAGCGCCGCGCCCAGCGGGTGGGGCAGATACCACGCCAGCCACGCGCACAGCGCCCATACCGCGCCCACCACGACGCCTACCAGCGGCAGGCAGGCCAGCATTTTCCGGCGCGCCGTCTCGCTCCATATTTTCTTCGGGCAGGGGATGGCCAAAAACATCCCCCACGCCATGAAAAAGCCGTATACCCAGTCACGCACGGGGCAGCTCCCCCTTCCACACATGGGGCAGCCCCATGGTCATCTCACACACCACATCGAATTCCGCCGCCAGTGTCCGGCAGATGTGCGCCAGCCCGCCGACATACGCCGCCGTCCACGGGTCGTAGTCCTCGCCGCCTGCGAAAATGCTGTCGCACACGCACACAAAGTTGGCCGGATGGCGGCTGATGGCCGCGATCTGCGCGGCTACCCGCCGGGGTGCGTCCGTGTCCATATCGCCGCCGTCAAACATCTGGGCCGCCAGACACGCCGTTACGCTGTCAAACAGCACCGTACCCGCCGGGTCGATGGCGGCCAGCCCCGCCGTCAGGTCGCGGGCGCGCTCCACCGTGGTGAAGCCCCAGCCGTCCCGGTCGGCGATGTGCCGCCGGATGCGGGCCAGATCCTCGTCGTCGTGGGGCTCCATGGTGGCCCAGTAGTACAGCGGCGCGTTTTCACCCAGCAGCTTGGCGATCCGCTGGGCGGTGCTGCTCTTGCAGCTTTTGCAGCCGCCGATAAACAGAAGTCTCATGTCGCCTCCACGGTAAAGGCGTCCATCGCCCGTATCTCGTCCAGATAGCCGTCCTCGATGGAGGCCTCGTCAAAGGTGGCCATGCCCCGCATCACGCCGCAGGCGCCCTCCAGCACGCGGAACAGCAGGGGACACCCGCTGCCCTCGCCCAGCCGCATCCCCAGATGCAGGCAGGGCGTCAGACCCAGCTCCTCCGCCGCAATGCGGTAGCCCACCTCGTAGGAGTCGTGGGACAGGAACAGGTAGTCCCGTACCGCTGGACACAGCCGCACGGCGCACAGCGCCGCCGCGATGGAGATGAAGCCGTCCACCGCCGCCGGTACCCGCTCATGGGCGCAGCCCAGAAACGCGCCGGTCATGGCGGCGAGATCCAGTCCACTCACCCCGGCCAGCACGCCGATCACGTCGTTCTTATCGGGGTGGTGCAGCGCCAGCGATTGTCGCAGCACCTCCTTCTTCCGCAGGAAGCCCTCGTCGGTCAGTCCGCCGCCCCGGCCTGTTACGGCCTCCACATCCGCGCCGGTGAGAGCTGCCAGCACCGCCGCCGAGGTGGTGGTGTTGCCGATGCCCATCTCGCCGATGCCCAGCGCCGTCACGCCGTCGGCCTTGGCAAGTGCCGCCTGTTCCATGCCGGCGGCCATGGCCTCCAGCACCTGCTGGCGGGTCATGGCATCCTCACGGACGATGTTGCCGGTGCCGCGCCGTACCTTCCGGTCGAGGATGCCCACCGGCGGCACGTCGCCGTCGATGCCCACATCCACCACCGCCACATCGTCGCCGAAGGCCGCCGCCATAGCGGACATACCGGTCTTGCGGAAGGTCATGTTCACCGCCTGCTGCAAGGTCACCGACGGCGGCGTACAGGATACGCCCTCGGCCACCACGCCGTTGTCGGCGGCGAACACCGCCACGCGGCACTTGTCCATGGCGGGGCATACCTGCCCGGTCACGCCTGCCAGCCGGATGGACAGCTCCTCCAGCTGCCCCAGACTGCCCGGCGGCTTGGCCAGCTGTGCCTGCCGCCGCCGCGCCGCGTCCATGGCCGTCTCGTCGGCGGGACGGATGGCCTCGATATATGCCCGCAGTTCCTGCTCTGTCATGCTTATTCCTCCAGATATCCCCGCTGCGCCAGCCAGTCGAGAGACGGCGCGCAGTCCTGATTTTCGATGGTAAAGGTGGCCGCCGGACACTGCGCCAGCAGCGTATCCAGCACCTGCTCCATGGGGACCGTCCCCTGCCCCAGCGGGTCGTGGAGATCCCAATCCCCCAGATTGTTGTGCAGGTGTATGTGCCGCAGCCACGGCGCCATGGGCGCGATCCACGCCAAGGGCGGCGTTTTGCTGGTGGAGGCATTGGCGTGTCCTACGTCCAGACACAGCCCCAGCCGGGGATCGTTCACCTGCCCGGCGATCTGCACCAGCATCTCCGGTCCCGGTTCCATCACGTTCTCCACCGCCAGCACCATGCCCTCCGGCACGTCCGCCAACAGCTCCCGCCAGAACAGCACCGACTGCTCCACGAACCACTCCGGAAAATACACCAGCGGGATGAAGCCGCCGTGTACCACAAGGCGCGTCACCCCCAGTGCCTGCGCCGTTTCAATGGTCTGGCGGAACCGGTGCAGCGCCGCAGCGCGCACCAGCGGGTCGATGGAGCAGGGGGACAGCTCGGCAAACGGCGCGTGGAGCCATAGATGCCGGACGCCCTCGATCTGCCGGCGCACCAGCGCCATGGCGTCCGGCTGCTCCAGCCGGGGCGCCCAGCAGAATTCGGTGATCTCGAAGCCCAGACCACGCGCCCTTGCCATATCCGCGGCGCGGCTGTCCATACCGGACAGGTGCAGCCGCTGCCGCAGCACCCTTCGCTCCATGCGTTCGCCTCCCTGCAAAAAATGTCACAGAGAGAATTATAGCATATCCCGCCGAAAATACAAACCCCCAAAACTCCGCGCCCTTCGGGGATTGACGCATTCCGGCGAACACGGTATAATTTCCTTGTATGCGCTAAAATAACAGGGGGGGAGGTGCCATCTGTGCGCGACACGTTTTCCGACTGCCATCCGGCGGTGAATTTCCTCTATTTCGCGCTGGTGCTGGCATTTTCCATGTGCCTGATGCACCCCGCCTGCCTTGTGATCTCTCTGACCGGCGCCTGCTGCTACCTGGCAGGGCTTTACGGCCTGCGGGAGCTGGGGCGCAGCGCCCGCTGGCTCATCCCCATGGCGCTGCTGGCGGCGGTGGTGAATCCCGCCTTCGTCCATCAGGGCGTCACCATCCTGACCTATCTGCCCTCCGGCAACCCGCTGACGCTGGAGAGCATCCTCTACGGTCTGGCTGCGGCGCTGCTGCTGGCGGCGGTGGTGCTGTGGTTCCGCTGCTTCAGCGCGGTCATGACCTCCGACAAGTTCATCTATCTCTTTGGCCGCATCATCCCGGCGCTGTCGCTGGTGCTGAGCATGACACTGCGGTTTGTGCCGCGCTTTCGCCGCCAGTTCCGCACGGTGGCGCAGGCCCAGCGCTTTATGGGACGCGACACGGAAAACGGCAGCCTGCTTCAGCGGTGCAAAAACGCCATGAAGGTCTTTTCCATCATGGTCACATGGAGCTTGGAGAGCGCCATCGACACGGCGGACAGTATGCGCAGCCGCGGCTACGGCCAACCGGGGCGCACCGCCTTTTCCATCTACCGGCTGGACGACCGGGACAGAAGTCTCCTTTTGTGGCTGGGCTTCTGCGGGCTGTATCTGCTGTCCGGTGTGCTGGGCGGCGGCCTGTATTTCCAGTATTACCCCATGCTGCTGGGCGCACCGGCCCGGCCGCTGACCGTCAGCTTTTTCGCGGTGTATCTGCTGCTGTGCCTGACACCCTCCGGGATGTCGTGGGCGGCGCAGCGCCGCTTCCGCCGACTCAAGAAAGGAGGGGCCTGATATGAGCGAGCTGTTTCACCTTTCCGGCTTCGGCTTTACCTACCCGCAGCAGCGCACCCCGGCGCTGACCGATGTGGAGCTGACCATCCGCAGCGGTGAATTCTGGGTGCTGTGCGGCCCCTCCGGCTGCGGCAAATCCACGCTGCTGCGGCAGCTCAAGACCGTCCTCGCGCCCCACGGCATCACCGAGGGGGAGGTGTATTTTCAGGGTACGCCCCTGCGGGAGATCCCCCTGCGGCAGCAGGCGGCGGATATCGGCTTCGTCCTCCAGTCGCCGGAGCAGCAGGTGGTGACGGACAAGGTCTGGCACGAGCTGGCCTTCGGCTTGGAGAGTCTGGGCTGCGACACCCCCTCCATCCGCCGCCGCGTGGCGGAGATGGCATCGTTTTTCGGCATTCAGGACTGGTTCCACAAGTCGGTGGAGCAGCTTTCCGGCGGTCAGAAGCAGCTTTTGAGTCTGGCTTCCGTCATGGTCATGCAGCCCAAGGTGCTGATTTTGGACGAACCCACCAGCCAGCTGGACCCCATCGCCGCTGCCGATTTTCTGCAAACGCTGGGACGCATCAACCGGGAGCTGGGTACCACCATCCTCCTGACGGAGCACCGGCTGGAGGAGGCACTGCCTCTTGCCACCCATGCCGCCGTTTTGGACGGCGGGCGGCTGCTGTGTACCGGCAGCCCTGCCGAGGTGGGACGCGCTCTGCGCAGCCGGGGGCATGAGATGTTCCTCGCCATGCCCGCCGCCATGCGGATCTGGGCCTCGGTGGCAAGCGACGATCCCGCGCCCGTCACCGTCCGGGAGGGACGGGACTTCCTGCACCGCTGGCGGGCAGATCACCCGCTGCTGCCCCTGCCGCCGGAGGAGACGCACCGGCGCGGCGGCCCGGTGCTGACGGCGGAGGGCCTGTGGTTCCGCTATGAGCCGGAGGCCCCGGACGTGGTAAAGGGGCTTGACCTCACCGTGTATCAGGGGGAGCTGCTGGCGCTGCTGGGCGGAAATGGCGCGGGCAAAACCACCACGCTCCACCTGCTCAGCGGCGCGCTGACGCCCTATCGCGGCGCGGTGCGCCGTGTCGGACGCATGGGTGTACTGCCCCAGGATCCCCGCACGCTGTTTGTGAAAAAGACCGTCCGCGAGGATCTGTACGAGGCCTTTGACGGACAGGGGATACCCGCCGACCTGCGGGAGAAACGGATGGAGCAGGCGGTGGCGCTCTGCCGCCTGACGGCGCTACTGGACCGCCATCCCTACGACCTGTCCGGCGGCGAGCAGCAGCGTGCCGCCCTGTGTAAGGTGCTGCTCCTTGACCCGGAGCTCCTGCTGCTGGACGAGCCCACCAAGGGCTTGGACGCCGAGTTCAAGCAGGAGCTGGCCGCCATCCTCCGCTCCCTGACGGCGGGAGGCGTCACCGTGGTCATGGTCAGCCACGACGTGGAATTCTGCGCCCGCTACGCCCACCGCTGCGCCCTGTTTTTCGACGGCGCTGTGGTGACGGAGGGCGCGCCCCGGCCGTTTTTCTCCGGCAACAGCTTCTATACCACCTCCGCCGACCGCATGGCGCGGGATATCTGTCCGCAGGCGGTGACGGCGGAGGATGTGATGGCGGTCATCGGCGGCACCGTGCCGCCGGAGCCGGTGCTGGAGCAGGTCTACGCGCCGCTGCCGCCGGTGGCGGAGGAGTCCGCCGCGTGGCAGCCGCCGAGGCTGCCGTGGTGGCGCAGAGCCATCGCCCTTGTGTCGGGTCTGCTGGCGCTGGTCATCTTCTGGCACGCCGCCAAAAACACCGATCTGACGGCGCTGGTGGGCGGCGGGGCGGTGTCCGCCGCCGGCTGGTCGGCACTGTGGGAGTATGCCCTGTTCATCGCGGCGCTGTTCGTCACCGCCGCCGCCATCGGACGGCGCTCGCCGCCGCCGGTACAGGTGCAGACGCCGGTGGAGAGGCGAAAGCTCTCCAAGCGGACGAAGGCTGCGGCCGCCCTGATTCTGGTGGGCGTTCCCGCCATATTGTTCGTGGGCAGCTACTACTTCGACGTCAAGAACTACTACCTGATGGCGCTGCTGGTCATGCTGGCCTGTATGCTGCCGTTCTTCATGGTCTTTGAGGGGCGGAAGCCCCAGGCCCGGGAGCTGACCATCATCGCCGTGCTGTGCGCGCTGGGGGTGGCGGCCCGCGCCGCCTTCTTCATGCTGCCGCAGTTCAAGCCGGTGGTGGCGCTGACCATCATCTCCGGCGTGGCCTTCGGCGGTGAGACGGGCTTTCTGGTGGGCGCCATGACCATGCTGGCCAGCAATTTCCTGTTTTCGCAGGGGCCGTGGACGCCCTTCCAGATGTTTGCCGCCGGGATCATCGGCTTCCTGGCGGGTGTTCTGTTCCGCAAGGGCTGGCTCCGCCGCAGCCGCGCCGCCCTGTGCAGCTACGGCGCCATTGCCGCCATTGTCCTCTACGGCGGGCTGATGAACCCCGTCGCCGCCCTGCTGTCCAGCCGGGAATTGAGCTGGCAGGTGCTGATGAGCTACTATATCACCGGCTTCCCCGTGGACTGCGTCCACGCCGCCGCCACCGTGTTTTTCCTGTGGGTGCTGGCGGAGCCGATGCTGGAGAAGCTGGACCGCATCAAAACGAAATACGGCCTTGTGGAATAAGGAAGCCACGCCCGGCGAGCCGGTGAAAAACGCGCCGAAAAGCGGGCTCGGCAGACCGAACAGCACGGAGGCGGATAAGCCCCCGGAATGCAAAGGTGCGATATGAACAGAAACAACAAGCAGATATTTATCGTCATCAGCCAGACGGGTACAGTCCTGTCCCGTATCCTGAAGCACGTCACCGGTGCGGAGTACAACCACGCCTCCCTCAGCCTGTCCCAAGACCTGACGAGGATGTACTCCTTCGGGCGCAGACATCCCTACAACCCCTTCTGGGGCGGCTTCGTCATCGAATCCCCCCACGCAGGGACATTCCGCCGCTTCTCCAACACCACCGCCGTCATCCTCGCGATGGAGATCACCGAGGAGCGGTACGCGGCGCTGGAAACGACGCTGGAGACCATGTGGGCGCGGCGGGAGCAGTTTTCCTACAACCTGCTGGGGCTGCTGCTGGCGTTTTTCCGCATCCTCTGGAAGCGGTCGAACTGCTACTACTGCTCGGAATTCGTGGAGGAAATGCTGCTGCAGGCGGAGGTGCGCGGAGCCGGTGAGCTGCGCGCCCGCATCGTCCAGCCCATCCACTTCCTGAAGCTGCCCCACACCCGGCTGTACACCGGACGGCTGCGGGACTATCCCCACGGCGCGCCGCTGCGGTAACGGGGAGGCTGTCGTCTTTCCTCTCTGCACCGCCGTTTCTGCAGACGACCGGCACATAAACGATGAAAAGCGCCCGCAGCCAGAGGCTGCGGGCGCTTTACCGTATCGCGTCTGCAAGGGGGGGTAAGATTGGCTCATCAAGCCAACTGCCCTGTCATCCGAGCCGCCGCTTCCGCCGGGGGAAGACGGCGCACGCCAAGCCGAAGGCGCTGGCGCACAGCAGGGCGTTCCACAGCGGCAGGCCGCCGCTGTCGCCGCTGACGGGACTGCCGGCCTTTCGGAAGGTGACGGTAATGGCATGGCTCCCCATGACATTGGTGAGGGTGTAGGACTTTACCGCACCCACGCTCTTGCCGTCGACCTTGACGCTGGAAACGACATAGCCCTTGTCCGGCGTGATGGTGAGAGCCAGACTTCCGCCCTCCCGGACGCGGACGCTGCCGGAGGGGGAGATCGTGCCGCCCTTCCCGCCGGTCACGGTGATGGTGTAGAAGGTATCCGGTTCGTCATCCTTGCCGGTATAGGTCCAATGGGCATACACCGTGGTGTCTGCGGAGAAGGTGGTGGACGTGGTGATCTTCGTGCCGCCGCTGGCCGCGGTGTACCAGCCGTCGAAGTGGTAGCTGCCGATGCGGGAGACGCTGGGCAGAGATGCCAGCTTCTGACCGGTGGTGGTCATGCTGCCCACAGAGGGCGTGCCGCCGTTGCCGTCAAAGGTGACGGTAAACTCGGAGGTGGCGGTATTTGCCTCAAAGATCGCCTTGACCGTGACATCGCCGGCGGGCATGATGAACCGGTTGTCGGTGATGGTCACGCCGCCGCTGACGACCTGCCACGTCTTAAAGTGGTAGCCGGTGTTGGGCGTGGTGCGCAGGGTGATCTCCATTCCCGCTTCCGATGTGGCGGGCGATGCCGTGCCGGTGCCGTTGCCGTCATCCGTGACAGTGACGTTGTACGTCGTCCCGCGCCGCGTCACCAGCGCAAACTGCGGCGCGGAGAGATTACCCGCGCTGTCCTGCGCCTGGAGGGGGAGAACGCTGGTGCTCTGATTGCCGCTCAGTGTGCCGGGGATCTCGAAGCTGCCGTCGCTTCCGGCGTAGACGCTCTCGTTGCGGCCGTAGAGGATCAGGCTGCCCGCATCCGCCGTGCCGGTGATGGTGTACGCGCCGCTGTCTGCGTCGGCATAGAAGAACGGATCGGCGAGTGTGAGTACGGGAGGCGTTTCATCCACGCTCACCAGCAGGAATACGTCGGTCACATCCAGCCCCTTGACGCCGCTGACGCGGAGCATCAGGCTGCCTGTGAACGCGGGAAGGGGGAAGCCGCCCCACGCATCTGGCGTGAGGGGCGCATTGGTATCCATCCGCGTGACCTGGATGCTGTCGGCCTCCGCACAGGTCACGTTGAGGAGACTGGCGTCGCCGCCTACATAGGCGTGGTAGACGCCGTGGTCATCCGCCTCGCAGTCCACGCCGTTCACATTGAGGGTGAGGCGCAGCGGCGTGTACTTCGGCAGATATTCGCCACCGGACTCCTTCTCCGCGCTGTAATACTTTCCGCCTTCAATGACTCTGTAGGCGCGGACGCCGATCTTGTAGGTCTTGTCGGCGGACAGGTTTTCGGCGGGAACAGAGGACGCGCCCGACTCCGAGACCTGCACGGCGTTGCCGCCCACGGTCAGCGCCATGTCGAGGGAGGTGGTGTCCTTGTCAAGGTCGTAGCCGTAGCCGGTATCGACCCAATCGGTGCCATCCTGCTGGTAGATCGTCACATGGTAGCCGTCGGCGCCGTCTACCGCGCTCCATTTGGCCCGCATCACCTCGTTGCCCGCAGGGGTCAGATCCACACTGGCAGGGGCGTCGGGCTGGTTGGTGTTGGTATAGGAGATGGGCGTATCAAAGCGCTGGCTGCCGACGGGCATCAGCGCGGTCTCTGTCGACCCGTCCGTAAGGGTGAAGGTCTTTTCCGTCATCAGGAACGAGGTCACATAGTACTCGCCGGTGGGGACCAGCGCGCCGCTGTCGGGAAGGCTGAGGGAAATGTTGTTGGGATCGATCACGGCATCCTCGCTCACGAGGTAGGTCGCATCGCCCTTGGCGCTGCCCAGATAGGTGCGCAGTGCGTAGGTCGTCCCTTCGGCGGGATACTTCACCGCGCCGGACAGCGTGTAGCCGCTCTGGGACAGAGCTAGCTCCTCAAACGGCGCAACGCTGATGCCCTCCTCGTCGGAGAAGGTCAGCCTGCCTGCATCGACGGAATAGGTGCCGCCGCTCTTCAGCCGCAGGACGGCCAAACGGTACGCCTTGCCGTCGTCCGCCGACTTCTTCATGTCGCCGATGCTCGTGGCGTTGATGGCCGCGTTGGGATCCATCTCGCCGTCTTCGGCCAGCCAGTTGATGGGAAGATCGACGCCGTTCTGCGTGACCGACAGGGCGGCCTGAATATCCGCCTCGGTGACGTTGTTGTCAAAGGCCAGCACGATATACGGCGTCTGCCCCGGGCCGGCGGCGACGGTGATCGCCGCAGAGGATCTGCCGCCCCGACCTGTAAGCATGGCGGGCTCCCCGGCAAGCATCGCCTGACGGGTTTCCGAATCCTCCAGGGACACGGACTGCACGAGAGGCTCAACGCCGTGATCCGCCCAGTTCCATGTGGGCAGGCTCTTGAACCAGCGGAACTCAATGTCCCAGCCGCCGCCTCTTCTGAAGTTGGTATCGATGATATTCGGGAGCAGCACCCACACCCGCGTATCAAAGAGTCCGATGTTCACGCCGACCATCGCGCCGAGGTAGATGTCCACATTCTTGAACGCCTGCTTCATGCCCTCGCTGACGCTGACGCCCCGGATGGGCGCGGTGGTCTGCCCGCCGATAATGAGGTTGATGTTCCCGACATTCGCACCAAAACCGCCAATTAAAGGAAAGTCCTTGGGGATCTGCACCCGGCCCCTGACGATGCCGTTGGCGCCTACGCCGAGGAACACGGTATCCTTTCTGCCATTCACGCCGCCGAAGGCGCCCAGCTCAACGGAGGAATCCAGCACGATGGCGTTGATTGTATTGTTCGGCAGATTCAGCTTCAGCGCCTCCGAGCCGGAGAAGTAGATGCCCTTATAGGTATCATTCCTGTAGCTGCGCTCCTGCCCATTGAGCTTGAGGGCATAGCCGAAGCTGTCGATGAGCTGGCCGCTCTTGCCCAGACCGACGATGCCCACGTCCGACGCCTTGAGGGAGATCTCGCTGGGGCCGATGACCACATCGCCCCGGGCCTCGATCAGGTGCAGATAGGTACCCGCCAGCGCGCCCCGCAGCTTGATAGGCGGAATGGCAAAGTAGTCGCCGTTCACCGTGGCCGCCAGATCCTTGAAGCCCGCGCCGCCGCCGTTGAGCTGTCCCACGGGAACGGGCGGGATGATGGGGATGCCGGGGCTGGACTTCACAAAGAACCACAGCTCGTCGGGAATCAGCGAGCCGTCCTTCTTGCTGCGCTCCAGCGCCAGCTTGGCCTCTGTCTCGAAGAGGTCGAAGACGTTCAGCTCCAGCTCGAAGGCGTAGCGCTCCTCACCCTTGAAGGTGTTGACCTCACCCTCGACCTTCGCAAGCTCCAGTGCCATCAGCTTCGCGGTGTCGAAGCTGCCCTTGGCGTGTACGCCGTTGACCTTGAACTCGTAGGTCTTCCGGCCGCCCACCGTCTTTTCTGTCAAGCCGAAGCCCAGCTTTTCCAGCGAGAAGGCTGCGCCGTTAAAGATGGTCTGGAAGCCGATATCGCCGTTAAAGATCAGATTGCCCGCGGCGTCCGCCGTCGCCTGCTCCAGCTTCACCGAGGCGTAGGGGATGTCCACAAAGATGATGGCGTCGTTCTTGGCGGGATCAATGTCAAACGAGAAGCCCTTGTTCGTGAGCTTGATCTTCAAATTGCTCTCCGCGCCACTCTTCGGCTGATAAAACTTGAAGGACGGCGCGTTCAGATGCACGCCCCGCTGCTCCACCGTTCCATCCCGGTGGATGACCAGACTCCCGCCTCTGCCCCATGTGGCGGTGACGGAGGGGGAGAGCAGCGCCGCCCCACCGGTGAAGGTGAATTTCGAGCCGTTCTTGCTCTCGTAGTCACCGTTAATGAAGCCGATGGGAGAGGCGCCGTGTAACATCTTCAGCACCGACAGCGCCGTATTATTCGGCACAGGCTCCACCACCACGCCGTTCCCCTTGGCAAAGACCGCCAGCCGCTTGGCCTGAATGGAGGGATCCACCTGATCCGGCTTGGTGGGGATCTCCGATGACTTTACTACCAGATCGCGGAAGCCCCAGAGGAAGCGCGAGGAGCTCGGATAGGACTCGTCGTTGCCGAAAACAAGCCCCAAACCGTCCTCGCACACCACCCGGGTGTCGGCGGGGCGGCTGGCCGGCGTCACGCTGACCGTGTCCGGCAGATATACCTTGATGGTGTTGGATTTATTGTGGCTATAGTATGCCGACAGCCCCACAAAGGGGTTGGCCCAGGTGTAGCCGTCCGTATAGACCTCGGTGATGTAGTCGTAGCACCAGTCGCGGCCCTGCGAGAAGCCCGTATATGCGGACACATTTTCCAGCTTGCCGGTGATGACGGAGCTTTCGGTGGAAAGCACCGTCTGTTTATCATAATTATAAACGGTGCGGCCCAGCTTGAGGGCGGGGCTGTCCGCGGCCTTGGGATGCCCCATGGCGGTAAAGCCGCTGAGGGTATAGCCCCAGAAAACGTCCACATCGGTGTTCATCGTCTGAAAAAACGCCCCGCTGTCCTGCACGTTGAGCCGGATATTGTCAACGGATACCATCACGCCCCAGCTCCCGGCGGACAACTCGTTCTCTTTAAGCTGCACCAGCTCATAATACACGGAGGTCGTCCCGCTCACGGTGAGCTTGGTCAGATTGACCGTCAGGTCATAGTCCGCCCTGATGGCCTTTGCCGTGCCATTGGGCGTCTTGTTCACAAAGGTCAGGCTTTTCAGGCGCAGGCTTGCCGGATGCGAGGTCGCCTTATTGTTATAGCCGTAGCCCGCATAGGTAACGAAGTAGCAGTACGGCGTCTGCCTGTCTGTGGGATCGGCGCTTTCCGTCGCCGGAGCCGTTGACAGTGTGCCGTCCTTCCGCGCGATCACGCGGATATAGTCGTTTTGCAGCGCAAACGACCCGCTGCTCAGCTTGGTCTGTTTCACAGCGTTGCTTCCTACCGGCTGGATGTCTCCCACATAGGCCAGCGCCTGCGTGGGCAGCGCGCTGAGGAACAGGCATAGTATCAGCAATAGGGATAGTACTTTTTTCATGGTGTATCCTCCTTCTCTCTTTCCTTACTGCGGTTTCTTCGCTTCTCCCGCTCGTGCAGCCGCACACAGGCGATCACCAGCACGACGGCTGCCGCGAAGGCCGCAACGGCCACCAGCACGTAACCGCCCGCGTCCTCGCGCAGCAGCATGGCGCCGAAGGCGCCCTGTGCGGCGGTCTCTCCCCGTTCAATGGCCATGCCCTCCGCCTGTATCAGCGCCGCGAACAGGAGCACACACGCGGCGGACAGCCCGTAGACGCTGCGCCGCTGCCTCCGGCGGGTGTTGTCACGCACCCGTTTTTTGACAAGGGCGACCCGTCTTGCGGTATCGTACATATCGTCTGCAACCTCCTCTCTGTTTTTCTCGACAAGGCGGCTCAAAAAGCCTCTTACTTATATAGGTACAAAAAATCGGGAAAACTCTCACCCTGATCGCAAAATTTTCCAAAAAAATTTGAGAGCCGCCAAAAAGCGGCTCTCAAGGAGTGATATTCGGTTATTCCCGCCGGGCAGACCGGGAGACGGAGGGCTTTCCCACCGCGATCAGCAGCACCGGAAGGGCATAGGCAATATACTGCGCCGCACCGCCGTAGGCAATGAGCAGGTTATAGGTGGCGTGAAGGGTGATGGCCGCGCCCAGCAGCCCGCAGGTGCCGGCCACCTTCAGCCATGCCCGCTGCCACGCATACGCCAGCCCGCCGCCGACGATCAGACCGCACAGCACGTGCATCGCCCCCGTGCCGAAGCCCCGGAAGAAGATGAAGGAGAAGCGGTCAGCGCCGTTCTGGATGAGGTAGCAGACATTTTCAAAGGTGGCGAAGGCGAGGGCTACGGTGATGGCGGCGGGCTTGATCCGCTCCCCCTCCGGCTCGAACACCAGCAGGTAAAAGGCCAGCGGCAGCAGCTTCATGACCTCCTCCACCACCGGCGCGATCTCCACCGTGGCGGCAAGGGCGTCCGCCTGACACACCGCTGAGAGGAAGGTGTTGATGTAGGCCGAGAGCAGGCACACCCCCATCCCGGCGATGCAGAACAGGAAAAGGCGGAGCTGCCGTCTGCCCATGCACAGGGCGGCCACCAGCAGAGGGGACGCCATGCAGAGAAAAATGTTCTCAATGTAGGTCATGCCGCCACCGCCTTTCCCGTGGCGGGCAGCAGCCCCAGAATGGCCAGCGTCAGCAGTATGTCGCACCAGAAGGCGGGGCTGGCCGGGGAGGTGTTGGGCCAGAAGCAGCCCACCGTCCACAGCAGGTATTCCGCGCCCACAAAGCACAGTACCCCAATGTGGAAGTACCGCATATGCCGCGCCGTATCCGTCTGTCTGCCTGCGTAAACAAGCCCGCGAATGGCGCAGAAGGACAGCACGATCATCATGCCGCACCAGATCAGGTTGGAGAGGATGTCGCCATAGGTGCAGTAGAACACCAGCAGCGGCACACCGACCAGTGGCGATAGCCACGCCTCCCGGCAGCGGAAGGCGCGCTCCTCCGGACTGGCCAGCGTGGCCTGCAAAATGCGTAGGAAGATCACGCTGGCCACCCAGCCGAACTCCGACACATAGAAAACCCGCGGCGTGGTATCAAACAGCAGCAGGTACAGCGTCCAGTAGAGGACGCCCAGTGCAAAGCAGCCGTAAAAGCAGAACAGCAGTAAAAAGGGGGGCTGCCTGCGGCTTTTCCGGTAGGCAACGCCCGAAAGCACCGCGCCTGAGAACGCGGCTAAGAATTGCAGCAGGTTCTCAATCAGCTCCATGCCGCCCCTCGCTTTCCGTGTCCCGCGTGTCCTCCCGGTGCATCTGCCGGAGGCGGAAGCACAAAACCGTCACGCACACGCCGAGAAGAAAGGCAAAAAGTCCGATGACGATATAGCCGAGGGCGGCGCTGCTCCGGAAGATACCGGCGGCCGTTTCAAAGCCGGCATAGTCGTTGATCTGTATCCGTGCGGCGATGCCGGGCATGGCGAGGGACGCCCCTACAAGCAGCGCAAGGCACGCCGCCGCAGCCAGTGCCACGGTGCGCCTGTCGCGCTGCCGCCGGTTCTCCTGCTCTCCTGCGGCGATCCGCCGCTTTGCCTCCCCCACCCGCTCCTCATGACTCCGCATTTGTGATACCCTCCCGTTCCAGCAGCCTGCGCAGGCTCTCTTTCCCGCGATACACCATGTTGGTGATCTGCTTTACCGTCTTTCCTGTGACCTCCGCCGCCTGCGCGTAGCTCATATCCTCGAAATAGGTGAGATACAGGACCTCCCGATAGTCCGGGTTCATTTCTGCCATGCAGAAATGAAGGGTGCGATCCCGCTCCTTCGTCCGGATGACCTCCTCCGCCAGCAGCTGTCCGTCCGGCTCGTCGGTCAGCTCGTCCAGACTGAACAGGCACTTCCGCCTGCTCTTGCGGCGCAGCGCCATGTGCCGTGCCGCCTTGTATAGATACGCCTTGAAGCCGCCGTCCCGGATGCGGGGCTTTTTGGTGAACAGATAGGCAAAGACGTCCAGCATCAGCTCCTCGGCCTCGTGGACATCGTGCAGGTAGCCGTCAATGTACAGGGTCAGCGGGTCGCCGTATTTTTTCATCAGGGCGTCCAGCCCCTCGTCGTTGCCGTCTATGTACTGGCGGTATAGGGTCTCGTCGCAAGCCATGCCGTTCACCTCCTCTTTGCGGATACGCCAAATGCGTAGGGGGCAGTCCGCGAATGGGTACCTCCCACCATCTTACATCATATATGAAAGTGAGAGAAAACGCAAGATATTCGGTGAAGAGGTCGAAGAAAAGCCGCCTTGCAGTCCTCTCCGCGGTCTGATGCAAACGCTTTCTGTAAAAAACAAAAGCCACCGGTACCTCACGAAGCCGGTGGCTTTGGCAGTGATCGCGTACGAAACGGGAGGGAGCGCACGCAGCAGAAACACCTGCGGCATATTGCTGCTGAGAATATAATGTGCCGCCCCTGTCAAGCAGACAATGCTTATCTTATCCGGCACTCCCCGTCCAGGAGTCACTTCGACATGACACTGGGGGGGAGATATGCTTCCAAGATCTGCGACGGGCAGGTGCGTCTTTCTATCGGCATTGAGGATGCCGACGACCTGATTGCCGTCTGGAGCAGGCACTGGCACAGATCTGACCGGTTGCGCCGCATAGTAGAGGAAGCGTTTGTCCTCCTCCGCTTTTGCCTTTAAGACAAGGCCAGGGAATTTTTCTGTATAGACGATAAAAATTCCTCGCACCTCTTGCAAAGCGGAAAGAAATGCAGTATAATTTGACCAAAAGAACTAAAGCGGTCATATTTAAGGGGAGGCGCGGGCTTGGCTTTTACCGATTACGAGACCGAGCAGCTCCGCAAGGCGTTGCTGAAGGAAACGAGGCGTTGTGCTGTCACGCTGGGGATGAAGAAAACCTCCGTGGATCAGCTGACGAAGGCGATCGGCATTGCGAAGGGCTCATTCTATAAATTCTACGAATCCAAGGAGATGCTATTTTTCGCGGTTTTGGAGAACATTCACACCGAGCTTTATGGGGTAGCCGACCGAGTACTGGGCGAGGCTGACAGCTTGCCGCCGTCGGAACGTGCGGCAAAGGCTGTCCTTGCCGTTTGCCGGCGGCTGTCTGATACCGGCGATATGATCTTCATCGAAAACGATGCGAAGCTGCTTTTGCAAAGGCTGCCGGAGGATGTGAAAAACGTCCATTACCACGACGGAGAAACACACATCCGCCAGCTGTTGGAAAAGCACGACCTTGCGCCAAAGCGCGGAGCTTCCCTGGCTGCCGCCACGGTGCGGGGGCTGATTCTCACTGTTTCCCATCGGGAGCAGATTGGGGAACTGTACCCGCAGGTGTTGGAAACGCTGGTGTGCGGCGCTTGCAGGGAGTTATTTGAATAAGCGGAGGGCCGCAGAGATGCGGCCTTTCCAAGGCACGTCGGTTAGCCAACTCTAACCGCGCGGCTGCACGTGTTGGTTAGATGAATCTAACAATGGAAGGAATGATGGCGTTGCAGTGACGTGGCTAAGTGTGATTTTTTTGAAAAAACCATGATTTTGAAAGAAGGTACGAAAATGATCCAAACAACAGTTCAGGTTTCCGGCATGGCCTGCTCCATGTGCGAGGCCCACATCAACGATACGATTCGCACCGCGTTTCCCGTGGAGAAGGTTTCCTCCTCCCATTCCAAGGGGGAGACGGTGATCCTCTCTCAAGCGCCGCTGGACGAAAACGCCCTCCGCGCCGCCATCGATGCCACCGGCTACACGGCGGGGGAGATCAGCACCGCAGTCTACGAGAAGAAAGGCTTTTTCCGCTTCGGGAAGAAGCATTAAGTGCATTCCGATGCCGCCATCGCGGCCATCGGTTTGACATACACACATCTTACATAGGAGGACAATCATTATGAAAAAAATCGGTTTATTTGCAGCAGGCGTGTTGTTCGGCACGGCGGGTATCAAGCTGCTGGGCAGCAGGGATGCCAAGAAGGTCTACGCCCACACCACCGCCGCCGCGCTGCGTGCCAAGGAGGATGTGATGAAAACGGTCACCGCCGTGCGGGAGGGCGCGGATGACATCTACGCAGAAGCCAAGGCCATCAACGAGCGCCGCGCAGAGGCGGAGGCCGCCGCTGTGGTGGAGGACACTTCCGCGGAGGACGCCAAGGCGGAGTGATCCATGAAATGCACGATCCTACATGATTTACCGGGGCGGCTGCGGGTACACCTGTGCTGCGGGCGGATGAGCTTATCCCAAGCGGATGTGCTGGAATACTATCTGCGCGCCCAGGACGGCGTGCAGGCGGTCAAGGTCTACGACCGGACGCAGGACGCGGTGGTGGTGTACGGCGGGAAACGGGAGGATGTTGTCTCCGCACTGGCGGTATTCTCCTTTGCCAAGGCGGAAGCTATGGAGCTGGTGCCGGAGCATACCTCCCGGGCACTGAACAGGGAGTTTGAGGACAAGCTGGCTATCGCCATCATGCGGCGGTGCGTCTCCAAGCTGTTCCTGCCTGCGCCCATCACCACGGCGTTGGCACTGCTCCGCTCCGTAAAGTACATCCGGGAGGGGCTTTCGGCACTGTGGCACGGCAAACTGTCCGTCGCCGTGCTGGATGCCACCGCCGTCACCGTGTCCATGGTGCGGGGCGATTTTGCCACCGCAGGCTCTGTCATGTTCATGCTGCATCTGGGCGAAATTCTGGAGGAATGGACCCACAAAAAGTCCGTGGCAGACCTTGCCTCCGCCATGAGCCTGCGGGTGGACAGCGTCTGGCAGCAGGTAAACGGCGCCGAGGTGCTGACGAAGATCACCGACGTGAAGCCGGGCGACCGTATCGTGATCCGTACCGGCGGCATGATCCCGCTGGACGGCCGAGTGGTGGAAGGGGAGGCCATGGTGAACCAGTCCTCCCTCACCGGCGAGTCCATGCCTGTGGCGAAGCACCCCGGCAGTCCCGTCTATGCCGGGACGGTGGCGGAGGAGGGCG
>UQZJ01000023.1 GCA_900545495.1 uncultured Eubacteriales bacterium | reverse complement strand
CTTTTCGTTTCGTTCGTTGTTTAATTTACAAGGTACACGTCCCACGCGGAACAGTTGATATCTTACTACGGTCGAAGCCATTTGTCAACACTTTTTTTATTCTTTTTTCAGTTTTTTTCTAATCACCCCGCAGATGACATTTTTCGTCCTCTGTGCTATAATCGATACCATTATATAATATACCCTGAAAGGAGGCCGCGCAGTGGAATTTCATTACCTGAACGCCACCTTCGGCCGGCTGGAACAGCAGGAGCTGCGCCTGCATCCCGGCCTGAATCTGATCTGCGCCCCCAACGAATCCGGCAAATCCACATGGAGCGCCTTTATTTGTACCATGCTCTACGGCCTGTCCACCCGCGACCGCGGGCCGCTGGCCGACAAGAACCGCTATGCACCTTGGAGCGGCGCCGCCATGCAAGGGCGGATGGATTTGCTGGCGGACGGCCGCGCCTGCACCCTGCTGCGAAACACGCGCCGTGCCAACGCACCTATGGGCGGATTCTCCTGCACCTACACCGGCACCGCCACCCCCGTGGAGGGACTTACCGCGCTGAACGCGGGAGAGCAGCTGCTGGGTGTGCCTCGGGAGGTCTTTGAGCGCAGCGCCTTTATTGGCCAAAATGCGCTGGCGGTACAGCATGACACTGAGCTGGAGCGCCGCATCTCCGCCCTGATCACTACCGGCGAGGAGGACGCCTCCTATACTGAGTCCTACGAGCGATTGAAAAAACAGCTGAACCGCCGCCGGAGCAACCGCACCACCGGCCAGATCCCCGTGCTGGAGCGGGAGATCGACCAACTGCAGGAGACCTTGCGGGAGGTGGACGCCTTGCAGCAGCAGGCTGGGCAGGCGCAGGAGGAGACAGACGCGCTGGAGCGCCGCGTCGCCGCACTCCAACGACAGGCCACACAGCAGCAGGCGCAGCAGCGGCAGGAGCGGGTCAACGCCTACCGTGACGCGGCGCAGGCGGCGGAGGACGCCCAGCGTCGCGCCGATGCTTTGACCCATGCGGCTGCCGCCCTGCCGGAGGATGCCGCACTGTCGCTGCTGGAGGGGCAGGCGGCAGCCCTGCCCCCGGAGCTGTCCTCTCTAGCGGAAAAACGCCGCGCCGCCGAGGATACCCGCCGCGCTGCCGAGGATACCCGCGCCGCGTGGGAGGCGCACCCCCTCTATCCCGACGACGCGGCGGCGCTGGAGCGCCGCGCCGATGCCATCACCCCCGGCAAGGCCCCGTCCCTTTTCCTGCCCATTGCCGACGCCGTGCTGCTGGTCATCTGCGCCGTGCTGACCGTACTGTTCCGCAACGCCTCGCCCCAGTGCTGGATTTTCGCCGGTATGTCGGCGCTGGCAGCCGGGCTCACCACATTTTCCGTTTTCCTGCGCCGCCGCGCCATCCGCGAGGGTCATGCTCTGGCGGCGCGCCAGCGCGCCGCGCTGGAGAAGCAGATCGCGGAATACCTCCCCCTGTGCCGACAGGCGGCGGACAACGCCGAGACCGCTCGACGCGCCCAAGCCCTCGCCGACAACGCAGAGGACGCCTGCCGCGCACGACTGACGGCCCTGCTGGCGCAGGTGCGCCGCTTCGCTCCGGAGGCCGCCGGCCTGTCCGATGCACAGACCGCGCTGGCGGAGATGCGCCGCCGCAGAAACGCGTTGGCCGCCGCGCTGCAGGAGGCGCGGGAGGCCGCTCTCTACCGGGACGCCCTGCGCGGACAGCTGACGGAGGCAGAGCTGTCACAGCCCGCCGCGGCCATCACCCCCGACACGGCAGAGGATGTCACAGAGGCGCTGGCACAGGCGCAGCAGGCACTGACGGAGGCGCGCCGCCGCTATGATACGCTGTTAGGCCGCATCCGGGCGCTGGACAGCAGCAGCGATCTGACTGCGCAGCTATCGCAGAAGCAGGAGGAGCTGGCTCGGCTCCAAGAGGAATACGATGCCATCGCGCTGGCTATGACGGCGCTGGAGCAGGCCAACACCACTCTGCAAAACCGCTTTTCTCCCGCACTGGGCGCACGGGCGGCGGAGATCTTCGCCGCGCTCACCGCAGGGAAATACGACAAGGTACTGCTGAGCAGCGACCTGTCCCTCTCCGCGGAGGCCGCCGGCGACCCCATGAGCCGCAGCATCCAGCAGCTCAGTCAGGGCGCCGCCGACCAGCTGTATCTGGCGGTTCGCCTCGCCATCTGCGACATGGTGCTGCCCGCGGAGAAGCACGTTCCCCTTATCCTTGACGACGCGCTGGTGACCTTCGACGACGACCGGCTCCTCGCGGCGCTGGATTATCTGCTCGCCGAGAGCCGGAACCGGCAGATCCTGCTGTTTACCTGCCACGATCGGGAGCGGGCGTATCTGCAGGGACGGGAAAACGTCAGCGTCATCCGCCTGTGACCTTGCAAAACGGCGCGGAACGTGGTATACCATATAATATACTGTGCGGAAAGGAGTTTCCTATGCCCGATTTCAACTGTCTCCGCTGCGGCACACCTATGCGCTTTGCCGGACGGGACAAGCTTCAGTTGGGAAAAACGAGTTGCCTTTTCGGTGATCTGCCCAATCTGATGGCCGGTGCGCTGGAGGTGTCCGTCATGGCCTGCCCCGCCTGCGGCAAGCTGGAATTTTTCACCGGCGGCGCAGTGCGCCGCGACGGTAATGACCCTGACTTGCACCAACGGACGTGCCCCGCCTGTGGCTTTTGCCACGACTTCGACTACCCCAAATGCCCCCTCTGTGGTCACACCTACACCGGGGCGGACGAATTGTAAGTATATAGTATAAAAGGAGAAGCAACTATGAGCGAATGCACCCACGATTGCGGCAGCTGCACCGAGAACTGCGCAGACCGCAAGAACGAAAGTCCCTTCCAGATCAAGCCCCTGCGCGACGGCTGCCGCGTCGGCAAGGTCTACGGCGTGGTGTCCGGCAAGGGCGGCGTCGGCAAATCCATGGTCACCAGCCAGCTGGCGGTAGCTGTCCGCCGGGAGGGCTACAATGTCGCCATTCTGGACGCTGATGTCACCGGCCCCTCCATCCCCAAGGCCTTCGGCATCCACGGCCGCGCCATGGCGCAGGGCGACGCCATTGTTCCCGTCACCACCGCTACTGGCATCCAGCTGATGTCCGTGAACCTGCTGCTGGAGCATGAGACGGACCCCGTCATCTGGCGCGGCCCCGTCATCGGCGGCGTGGTGCAGCAGTTCTGGGGCGATGTGCTGTGGAACGACGTGGACTATATGTTCGTGGATATGCCTCCCGGCACCGGCGATGTGGCCCTCAATGTGTTCCAGACCCTGCCGGTGGACGGCGTCATCATCGTGGCCTCTCCGCAGGAGCTGGTGTCCATGGTGGTGCAGAAGGCCGTGAAGATGGCACAGATGATGAACATCCCCATCGTCGGTCTGGTGGAGAACATGAGCTATGTGGAGTGCCCCGACTGCGGCAAGAAGCTCTATATCTTCGGCGAGGGCAAGACCGAGGAGGCCGCCAAGGAGTACGGCCTGCCCCTGCTGGCCAAGATGCCCATCGACCCCCAGCTGGCCAAGCTGACGGACGACGGCGCCATTGAGCAGTTCCAGGGTCACTGGCTGGACGGCGTGGTGGACGCCATCCTCAAGAAGTAAATTCCCGCAAAGCAAAAAAATCCTGCGGCGTGTGCCGCAGGATTTTTTTATTTTCTCTTGCCCAGATAGGCCTCTTTTATGGACTCGTCGGCCAGCAGCGCCGCGCCGGTGCCGGACTTGGTGATGCACCCTGTCTCCAGCACATAGGCGTAGTCCGCGATCTTCAGCGCCATGTTGGCGTTCTGCTCGATAAGCAGCACCGTCACGCCCTGCTGGTTGATGGTGCGGATGATGTCGAAGATGCCCTGCACCACCAGCGGTGCCAGACCCAGCGACGGCTCATCCATCATCAGCAGCTTGGGGCGGCTCATCAGCGCCCGGCCAACGGCCAGCATCTGCTGCTCGCCGCCGGACAGCGTACCGGCCGGCTGCCAGTGCCGCTCCTCCAGCCGGGGAAACAGCTCGTAGATCCAGCGGACGTCCTTTTCGATGCCGTCCCGGTCCTTACGCAGATACGCGCCGATCTTCAGGTTTTCCAGCACCGTCAGATTGGGGAACACCCGCCGCCCCTCCGGGGACTGGGCGATGCCCTGCTCCAGTATTTTGTTGATGGACAGTCCCAGCAGCTCCTTCCCATCGTAGGTGATAGAGCCGCTTTCCGCCTTTACCAGGCCAGAAATGGTGCGCAGCGTGGTGGACTTGCCCGCGCCGTTGGCACCGATCAGCGTGACGATCTTACCGTCCGGAACCTCCAGATCTACGCCCCGCAGCGCCTTGATGCCGCCGTAGGACACATGCAGGTCTTTAATCTTCAGCATCGTCTGCCACCCCCAGATAAGCGTCGATGACGCGCGCGTTGTTTTGGATCTCCTCCGGCGTACCCTGTGCGATGAGCTTTCCGAAGTCCAGCACATAGATGCGGTCGGCAATGCCCATGACCAGATCCATGTGGTGCTCGATGAGCAGGATGGTCTTTTGGAAATGATCCCGGATCTCGCGGATGAAGCTCGCCAGCTCCAGCGTCTCCTGCGGATTCATACCGGCAGCCGGCTCATCCAGCAGCAGCAGTGTCGGATCGGTGGCCAGTGCGCGGGCGATCTCCAGCCGCCGCTGCTTGCCGTAGGGCAGGCTGGTAGCCAGCTCGTCCTTCACATCCTCCAGTCCGACCACCCGCAGCAGCTCCAGCACCTCCGCCCGCTGCCGCGCCTCCTCCTTGCCGTTGGCATGGAACGTGGCGGAGAACATATTGCTGGTGCGCCGCAAATGCTTGGCGATCAGCACGTTGTCAAACACGGTCTGCGTTTTCCACAACCGGATATTCTGAAAGGTGCGGGCCATGCCCAGCGCCGTGATCTTGTCCGGCGTAGGCGATAGCACGCGGTTGGTAAAGGCGTAGGGATCCAGCGCCCGCTGCCCCTCCTTCCACGCCTTCAGCGCCTCGTCCTCCAGCGGCTCCTCCGGTGCAAAGCGGGCGGTGTACATATCGGCGCGGCTGCCCTTATAGAGCTTTTTCATTTTCCCGGAGGGGTGATTCCGCACGATACACGTTCCGTCAAAGCACACCCGGCCGTTGGTAGGCGCATACACACCGGTGATTACGTTGAAGGCGGTGGTCTTGCCGGCGCCGTTAGGCCCGATCAGCGCCACGATCTCGCCCTCGTTGACCGTCAGCGCCAGATCGTCCACAGCCACCACGCCGCCAAACTGCATGGTGACGTTCTCCACAGACAGAATATTCTTGCTCATTCGGACGTCACCTCCTGTTTTGCGGTCTTTTTAGCCCGAAGCTTTTTCCGCCACCCGTCGATCACCTGCGGCAGCTCCCTGTCGCCCATGATGCCCTTGCGGAAGAACAGCACCACCACCATGATGACGATGGAGAACACCACCAGACGGAAGCCGTTGCGGAACACGCCGGGGGCCGAGATGCCCAGGAACTTGCCGGAATCCAGACCGCGCAGCCACCACTCGGAGGTCGCCACGAACAGCAGCGAACCGATGACAGAGCCGGAGATGGAGCCGATGCCGCCCAGCACCACCATCAGCAAGATCTCGTAGGTCATGGCCACCTTGTAGTTGTTGGCCTGCGCAATGGACAGCACCATGGCCATGGTGGCACCGGACACACCGGCGAAGAAGGAGCTGACCACAAAGGAGATCATCTTGTGCTTGGCCAGATTGATACCCATGGCCTCCGCCGCCACCTCGTCGTCGCGGATGGCCTTAAAGGCGCGGCCGTAGGTGGAGTTCACCAGCATCACGATCAGTCCGATGGAGACCACCGCGATCAGCACCGGCACGAAGGTGGACAGGCTGAACGTCCCGATCTTGAAGTTGCTGATGCGGGTAAAGCTCTTGAGCATATTGGAGCCGTTTGTCACAGGCCCCAGCTTGCCCCACTGAAGGATGGAGCGGATGATCTCCGCAAAGCCCAGCGTGGCAATGGCCAGATAGTCGCTCTTCAGCCGCAGCACCGGCAGGCCGATGAGATAGGCGAACAGCGACGCTACCAGTCCCGCCAGCAGCACGCAGAGGATCACGCCCAGCACCGTGCCGAAGCCGCCCAGGGCGTTGCCCAGCATCTCCGGGAAGGAAATGCGGATGGCCGCGTCATAGTACTGATACACCGTGTCGCGGGAGGCGGCGGGGATGGAGAAAATAGCGTATGTATACGCGCCGATCACCATAAACCCGGCGTGACCCAGCGAGAACAGGCCGGTAAAGCCGTTCAGCAGGTTCATGGACACCGCCGCCAGCGCGTACACAGAGCCTTTTTGCAGCACCGTCAGCAGCATATACATCTTATTGCTGGGCTTGATGACCTGATCCAGCACCAGAACCAGCGCCAGAAACAGTGCCACCGCCACCAGCGAGATAAACGTCTTACGGACGTCTTTTTTCTTTTCCAATATCATATTCCCACCCCTTTACACCTTGTCGGTGGTCTTCTCACCGAACAGGCCGGTGGGCTTGAATACCAAAATGACGATCAGCAGCACAAAGGTGAATGCATCCGAGAAGGTGGCAAAGCCCACCTGCTCGGTAATGGCGCCGTTGGCCATCAGGATGGTGTCCAGACCCTTGATCACGGACTCGCAGATACCGATGATGAATGCGCCCACCACCGCGCCGGGTACGGAGCCGATGCCGCCGAACACCGCCGCCACGAACGCCTTCAGGCCGGGCATCGCGCCGGACGTAGGCACCACGCCGGGGAAGTTGGTGAAAAACAGCACCGATCCGACGGCCGCCAGAAACGTACCGATAATGAAGGTGGCGGAAATCACGCTGTTGATCTTGATGCCCATCAGCTGCGCCGTTTCAAAGTCCACGGACACGGCCCGCATGGCCATGCCGATCTTGGTGTGGTTGATGAGCAGCACCAGCGCGATCACCAGCGCGATGGTCAGAAACGGCGTGATGACTGTCACGCGGGACGTCTCCATACCGAACAGCCGCACCGGGTCGGAGATCCACGGGATGGCGGGATAGTTTTTATTCAGGCCGCCGGTGATGTACAGCGCCATGTTCTGAATAAAATAGCTGACGCCGATGGCGGAGATCATCACCGACATACGGGGCGCAGTACGCAGCGGCTTATAGGCCACGCGCTCGATCAGAAAGCCCAGCAGCACCGTCGCCGCGATCATCAGTGGGATCGCCAGATACAGCGGCATCCATGTCGTAAAGTAGACCATCATCAGTCCCGCCACCATGAACACATCGCCGTGGGCAAAGTTGATGAGCCGCAATATGCCGTATACCATGGTATAGCCGATGGCGATCAGCGCGTATTGCCCGCCCACCGATATGCCGGATATCACATACGGCAACGCGGTTTTTAATATTTCCATACAGGGTCCCTCCCTATCTACATTCTTTCCGCCTCTCCAGACGACTGCTTCCCGGCGGCCGCCGCAAAAGAGTTCCGTTTCTCATGGGACTCTTTTGCCTCTGCCGCCGGGGCTATATGCAGTGGCTGGCGGGAGCTGACGCTCCCGCCAGCCTGCGCTGTATCACTTACATGAAATCGTCTGTTCCTCAGCTTACCTTTGCCACGGTGACGAAGTCCCAGTCAGCCGTCTCGGTATTGCACTTCTTGACCACGGCGCTGTCACGGTTGGCATCGCCAATGTCATTGAAGGAGATGCTGCCGGTGATGCCCTCGCAGGCCACGTTAGGCAGGGCGGCCAAAACCGCAGCGGGGTCGGCGGAGTCGGCGGCCTTGATGGCCTCCAGCGCCACGCAGTAGGCATCATAGCCCATGACGGTCACGGCGGACAGCTTGTTGTCGCCGCCGTTGTTGGTCTTGGCGGTGGCGTCACTGTCGATCCACGCCTTGATCGCCGCGTCGAAGTCCGCGTTCACGCCCTCCTGATAGAAGGTGGTAACGCAGATATCCAGCTTGGTACCCTTGGCAGCCTCCAGCACCACGTTGGAGTCCCATGTATCACCGGCCAGAATGGGCATACCCAGATTCTGGGTCTCCGCCTTGGCGATGATCTGTGCCGCGGCCTCCAGAGACACAGGGGAGAAGAACACGTTGCAGCCCTGCTGCTGGGCGTTGGTGATGTAGGTGGAGAAGTCGGACGTACCCTCGGGGAACTGCTCATAGACGCAGTTCTCCTGGCCGAAGGCCTTGATGAAGTAGTTGGCCAGACCGCCGGAGTAGTCGTCGCCCTGCTTGGCCAGGCAGTATGCCTTGGTAGCCTTCAGCTCGTTCTTGGCGTAGTTGGCCAGGACCGTACCCTGGAACGGATCCAGGAAGCAAATGCGGAAATACGCATCGCAGTCGGAGGTCACCTGCGGGTTGGTGCAGGTCACGCCGATGGCCGGCACCTGCGCTGCGGAGAAGGTATCACCGGCGGCGTTGGACACGCCGGAGCCGTAGGAGCCAAGCACCACGGACACACCCTGAGAGATCAGAGTCTGTGCGGCGGTGGGCGCCTTATCGTTGGACGATGCGTTGTCGGCATACACCAGCTCGACCTGATACTCCTCGCCGCCCACGGTGACGGTGGGGAACATCTTGTTGGCATACTGCATACCCAGGATCTCCTGCTTGCCGCCGGCGCCGTTATCGCCGGACTGCGGCTCAAACACGCCGATCTTGATGACCTTATCGCCGGTCGCACCACCCTGCGGGTCGTTACCGCCCTGCTCACCGCAGGCGACCAGAGTCAGCGCCATGACCAGCGCCAGAAGCATTGCAAATAACTTCTTCATTTCTTTTTCCTCCTAAGCTTTCTCCGAGGCCCCCTCCCAAATGGGCGCCTCATAGAATGTCCACATTTTATCGAAACTCCCTTTCAATTACAATTGTGATTTGCTCCGAAAAATCGTGCCGTTTTCCACACAGAAGGTCGTACTTCTCCCGCTTTTCCGTTGGTTTTGTCTCCCCGTCACACACAGGTTCCGTAAATTTGCCGCCGTCTATCTCGACAAACGTCCTCGTATGGCGGACATTTGTTTCGTCATTTTGCCCAAGCCGCACAGCTCTTTTTTGGTTCTTTACAGCTTCTTTGCCATTTAGCACGAAAACGAGGCCCTGCGGTAAAGCCGCAGGGCCTCGTTTACTCCTTTATTCGCCGTCCTTTGCGGCAGTGTCCGCAAAGCACGCCTCAAATGTCTCTGCGTCCATGGTCTCATGCACCAGCAGATACTCCGCCACGGCCACCAGCTGAGGCCGGTACGCCGTCAGGATCTCCCTGCACCGCTCGTAGGCACTGTCGATCATGGCGCGGATCTCCTCGTCCATCTCCGCCGCCGTCTTCTCCGAGTAGGGGCGGGTATGTCCCATGGATTTGCCGATGAACACCTCGTCCGTACCGGCGTCGAACGCCACGTTGCCCAGCCTATCCGACATACCGTAGGTACCCACCATCTTCCGTGCGATGGCGGTGGCGCGCTGGATATCGCTGGAGGCGCCGGTGGAGATATCGCCCAGCATCATCTCCTCGGCGGCGCGGCCGCCCAGCAGCGACACGATCTGCTCGGTCATATACGCCTTGGAGCGGTAGGAACGATCCTCCTCCGGCAGGAAGATGGTCATACCGCCGGCCTGTCCGCGGGGCACGATGGTGATCTGATGCACCGGGTCGTGGTCGGGCAGCGCGTGGATGACCACGGCGTGACCCGCCTCGTGATAGGCCGTCAGCTTCCGCTCGATCTCCGGGATCACGCGGCTGCGCTTCTCCGGCCCGGCGATGACCTTGATGACCGCCTCGTGGATCACATCCTCGGTGATGAACTTCTGATCCCGCCGTCCCGCCAGCAGCGCCGCCTCGTTCAGCAGGTTCTCCAGATCGGCGCCGGTAAAGCCCGCGGTGCTGCGGGCCACCTGCCCCAGCTCCACATCCTCCGCCAGCGGCTTGCCCTTGGCGTGGATCTTCAGGATCTCCTCCCGGCCCTTGATGTCGGGCAGGCCCACATACACCTGCCGGTCGAACCGTCCCGGACGCAGCAGGGCGGGGTCGAGGATATCCACGCGGTTTGTGGCGGCCAGCACCACAACGCCCTCGTTGACGGCGAAGCCGTCCATCTCCACCAGCAGCTGGTTCAGCGTCTGCTCCCGCTCGTCGTGGCCGCCGCCCAGACCGCTGCCGCGCTGGCGTCCCACCGCGTCGATCTCATCGATAAACACGATGGCAGGCGCCTGCTTCTTGGCCTGCTCAAACAGGTCGCGGACGCGGCTGGCGCCCACGCCCACATACATCTCCACAAAATCGGAGCCGGAGATGGACAGATACGCCACGTCCGCCTCCCCCGCCACGGCCTTGGCCAGCAGCGTCTTGCCGGTACCCGGAGGGCCGACCAGCAGCACGCCCTTGGGAATGTGCGCGCCCAGCGCCGTGTACTTCTCCGGATCCCGCAGGAACTGGACGATCTCCTCCAGCTCCTCCTTCTCCTCATCCGCGCCCGCCACGTCCTTGAACGTGACCTTCTTGCTGCCTGTGGGCAGGCTCTGGGTCCGCGCCTCGCCGAAGCGCGCCATCTTATCGTTGGCAGCCCCGCCGCCGGTGGACATCCGGCCCATCAGGTTCAGCAGCAGGATAAAGCCCAGCACCCCCAGCACATAGGGCAGCAGCACCTGCACCCAGTTGGTGGAGTGGTCGGCGTAGTAGTCGTATGCCTCAATGATACCTGCCTTGTTCTGCTGCACCACCAAGTCGTTCAGGTCGTCGTAAAACGCCTCAAAGCTGTACAGCTCACAGGTGGCGGTGGTGCCGTCCCGCAGGCTGGCGGTGAGCCGCTCGCCGTTGACAATGAAGGACTGCACCTTCTCCTCTGTGAACATGGCGCGCATCTGGCTGTACGGGATATCGCCGGAGCGCCGCATATTGCCGGACAGATACCCCACAAAAATCACCACGAGGACCACCAGCAGGAGTCCCGTGACGCCAAATCTTCTTCTCTCCAAAGCTTCTCCCCCTTATGCGATCCACCGGATGCCCTGCCAGCTCTGCTTCGGGCCGATGGAGACCGCCAGCAGCATACGACCCTGTATCTGGTTCAGCGGTATATACGGATCGTTCCAATATCGGCTGTCCAGCGAGCCGGTGCGGTTGTCGCCCATCGCAAAGATGTGTCCCGCCGGCACCTCAAAGGTCGTCTTCTCGCTCTGGGTAATCCCGCTGACCGGCAGATAGTCCTCGTCCAGCTTCTCGCCGTTGATATAGACGAAGCCGTCCTTGATGGAGACCGTCTCCCCCGGCAAGCCGATAACACGCTTTACCAGCACCCGGTCCAACTCCTCACTCCAAAACGTGACGATGTCTCCCCGCTCCGGCAGCGGATCGGACACCACATAGGGCAGCCGCCAGCCGACGAGCAGAGACTTGGTGGGGATGGTCGTCTCCATGGAGCCGCTTGGCACATAGGCAAGCTGCAGCAGCACGCGGAACAGCACGAATACCACCGCCAGTGTGACCACCAGATACCCGTAGTCGTGCCACAGCCGGCGGCCGCGGCTCATCTGCGGGCCGACCGCGTCCCCCTCCGTTTCCGCAGGCTTTTCCACCGCCTCCGGCAGCTCCTCCCGCCGCCTGTCCGTATCCTTACGCGCCAATCGCTTGCCGCCCTTGTTCTCCATGTGGCTCCTCCTTCAGTTTTCTTGCCTGTCCGTTCGCACAGCATATACGTTCCGTATACGCTGTGCATTATGTTACTTGCTGTATACCTCCGGCTTCAGCACGCCGATGTAGGGCATATTGCGGTACTGCTGGGCATAGTCCAGGCCGTACCCCACCACAAACTCGTCAGGCACCACGAAGCCGATGTAGTCGGCGGTGATGGCCTTCTCCCGGCGGGAGGGCTTATCCAGCAGGGTGACGATGGTGATGGACGCTGCGCCCTTGGCCATGAGGTAATTCTTCAAAAACATCAGCGTGTTGCCGGAATCCAGAATGTCCTCCACAATGATGATGTCCCGGCCGTTGATGTCCTCCTGCAAGTCGCGGGTGATCTGCACCACGCCGGAGGACTTGGTGCCGTTTTGGTAGGAGGACACGCCGATGAACTCCAGCTCGCTCTTGAACTGTGCGGCACGCACCAGATCCGCCATGAAGATGAAGCATCCCTTCAGAACACCCACGAAAAGGGGGTTCTTGTCGTGGAACGCCTCATACAGCTGGTCGCCCAACACCTGCACACGGGCCTTGATCTCCTCCTCGGACAGCAGGACCTTCAGAATATCCTGATCCATATTGCTCTTTGCCATACGCTCTATCCTCCGTAATTTTCTCACATTGTAATATATAGGTTCTCGCCGGAGGTCTCCGGCAGAAATCTCCTGTCCACGCCCACGCCCCACACGGCGGCGAGAGCGCCGTCCACGCAGAACACCGGGAGCGTTTCCCGTTTCTCGGGGGGGATCCCCCGCTCGGAGAGCAGCCGCTTGACGCTCCGCTCTCCCCGGCTGCCCGGCAGCATCAGCCGGTCGTCCCGCCGCCAGCACCGGGCGGTCAGCACCTGCCGTCGTCCGCAGCGCAGTGCCAGCGCGCCCGCCGCAGGCGTCCGGCTCACCAGAAGCCGCACCGCGCCGAAGAAGTTCTCCCCCTCCCGCAGCGCCGTCTCCTCCGGCGGCGTCTCCGCCGCCGCCAGCGTCAGCACGCCGTTCCGGCATACCGCCGCGGCGCCGCCGGGCAGCGCCAGCGTACCCTCTCCGGCAGCCAGATGCTCCAGCGCCGCCAGATGCCCGGCGGTCACGTCCTTCTTGCCCGTACCCAGCCGATCCAGCAGCAGCCGCAGCAATCGGGGGCGCAGTGCCTCCGGCGCCGCCAGCAGTGCCTCGCAGGACACGGAGGTACCCGTCTCCGGCAGGTATCCCGCCGCCAACTCGTCCAGATAGGCGCTCTCACGCCGCAGGATGTCCGCCGTCCGCGCAATATGCGCCGACGCGGAGGGATTGATGCGCTCCAGCTCCGGCCAGATCTCCAGCCGCAGCCGGTTCCGGGCGTAGGCCAGATCACGGTTGGTCTCGTCGGTGACGTAGGTCAGCCCATTTTCCGCGATATACCGCTCAATGTCCCGGCGCGGCGTGTCCAGCAGCGGCCGCACGATGTTGCCCCGCACCGGCGGGATGCCAGTCAGTCCCTGCGGCCCGGTGCCGCGCAGCAGCTGCAAAAGCACCGTCTCCGCCAGATCGTCCCGGTGGTGGGCGGTGGCGATCTTCTCCGCGCCGATGGCTGCCGCCGTCCGCTGGAGAAAGTCGTACCGCGCCCGGCGGCCTGTCTCCTCCACCGTCAGATCCCACACATCGCACAGGCCGTACACATCGGCGCTCTCCGTGTAAAAGGGGATGTCCCGCTGGGCGCAGAAGGCCCGGACGAAGTCCTCGTCCCGCTGGGCGGTGGGGCGCATCAGGTGGTTCAGGTGTCCCGCCGCGGCGGTAAAGCCCCGCTGCTGTCCCAGCTTATGCAGATAGTCCAGCAGACAGACGGAATCCCGTCCGCCTGACACGCCGCACAGCACAATGCCGCCCTGTTGGGGCAGCATATGCCAGCGCTCCATCCACGGCGTCAGGTCCATGGCTCACTCCTCATCGTCATAGCGGTTCTCCAGCGTGCCGAAGGCGGTGTACTCCGGCATCCACCGCAGCTCCACCTTGCCCGTCTCACCGTGGCGGTTCTTGGCCACGATGCACTCGGCCACGTTGCGCTTTTCCGAATCGCTGTTGTAGTAGTCGTCGCGGTACAGAAACAGCACGATATCCGCGTCCTGCTCGATAGCGCCGGACTCGCGGAGGTCGGACAGCATGGGCCGCTTGTCGTCCCGCTTTTCGTTGGCACGGCTCAGCTGGCTCAGGCACAGCACCGGCACCTGCAGCTCCTTGGCCATGATCTTCAACATACGGCTGATATCCGACACCGCCTGCTGGCGGTTTTCGCCGGAGTAGCCCTTCCCGCCGGCAGAGGTCATCAGCTGGAGATAGTCGATGACCACCAGTCCCAGGTTATCCAGCCGCCGGCACTTGGCGTTCATATCCGCCACCGTCAGCAGCGGATTGTCGTCGATGCGGATGTCCATCCGGCTCAGGGAGGACGCCGCCTCGGCGATGCGCTGCCAGTCGCTCTCCCGCAGGTTGCCCGTCACCAGACGGGTGTTCTCCACCAGCCCCTCGCTGGCGATGAGCCGGGTCACCAGCTGCTCTTTGGACATCTCCAGGGAGAAGATGGCCACGGTCTTGCCGGATTCCCGCGCCGCCGACAGCGCCACGTTCAGCGCCATACTGGTCTTGCCCATGCCGGGTCGGGCGGCCAGCAGCAGTAGGTCGGACTTGTTCAGGCCGTTGATCTTGGCATCCACGGCGGAAAGTCCCGTGGACAGGCCCGGCAGCGTCTTGCCGCCGCTGGCGGTCAGCTCCGCCAGATGCGCCATCACGTCCTCCAGCACCATGCTCACAGGCACCATGTTCTGGGCGCTGCGGCCGCGGCGGATGGCATACACCTTCTGCTCCGCCGCCTCCAGCATATCGCCGGCGTCGCCGGCGCCGTCCAGCACCATGGCGCTGATGCTCCCGGCGGCGGACGCCACCTGCCGCATCAGCGACTTATCCAGTACGATCTGCACATACTCCATGACGTTGGCGCTGGTGGGCGTCACGTCCATCAATTGCAGCAGATAGTCCCTTGTGTTGTCGTTGTAGACACCGGTTTTCTCCATCTCCCCCGCCACGGTGACGCCGTCAATGGGGCGGGAGTAGACGAACATATGATAGATGGTCTCAAAAATATCGCGGTTTGCCCGCAGGTAGAAATCCTCCGGCCGCAGCTTGTCCATGACGTCCTTGATGCAGTCGGGGTCGATGAGCATGGAGCCCAGCACCGCCTGCTCTGCCTGCGGTGAATGGGGCGCCTGCCGCAGCAGCAGCTCGTCCGCAGCCATATGAGGGCCTCCCTTCCGTTGTGATGTAGACGGTTACTTCTCCTCGATGACGAGGACGTACACTGTGCCGCTGACCTCAAAGCCCAGCTTGGCCTTGACCTGATAGCCGCCGAAGCTCTTGATGGGCTGCTCCAGCACCAGCTTCTTGCCGTCGATGTCCATACCGAACTGCTCCTTCAGCGCGCCGGAGATCTCCTTGCCGGTAACGGCGCCGAACAGCTTGCCGCCCTCGCCGCCCTTGGCGGCGATCTTTACCTGACAGCTCTTGAGCTTCTCGGCGATGGCCAGTGCCTCCGCCTTGGCCTCCGCGTCCGCCTTGGCCTTGGCCTTGGCCTGCAAATTCATGGTGTTCACCGCGTCGGGGGTGGCCTCCACCGCCAGACCCTTGGGCAGCAGGAAATTGCGGGCGTAGCCCTCTGCCGCCTCGATCATCTGACCCTTCTTGCCCTTGCCCTTCACATCCTGCTTGAGAATGACCTTCATCGTTGCATATCTCCTTTTCGTCAGTTTTCAAAATACCGGTCGATGGCCGCCAGCAGCTTTTCTCTGGCCTCGTCCACCGAAATGTCGTTTGCCTGTCCGCCGGCCGTGGTGGAATTGCCGCCGCCGCCCAGCGCCTCCAGAATGACCTGCACGTTGATCTCGCCCAGTGACCGTGCGGACATATACACGCCGTCGCCCTTCTTGTACAGGACGAAGGACGCCTTGATGCCCCGGATGGTCAGCAGCTCGTCGGCGGCCTTGGCGGCCGTCACCCGGTCGCACTCCTCCTCCAGCGCTACCACGGCGATATCGTCGTGGTACAGCTCCGCCTGCCGGATAATGGCGTAGCGGTCGATCATGGATTGCAGATCCCCCTGGAACAAACGCTGCACGTCCTGGGTATCCGCCCCCAGCCGCCGCAGGAAGGCCGCCGCCTCGAAGGTGCGGCCGCCGGTGCGGTTGATAAAGTTCTTCGTATCCAGCACGATGCCCGCCAGCAGCGCCTCCGCCTCGCACTTCAGCACGTCGGACGGCTCCACCAGATACTGCATCAGCTCCGCCACCAGCTCGCTGGCGGAGGAGGCATACGGTTCGTGGTAGTTCAGCGCCATCTTCTCGATGTAGCTGCTGCCCCGGCGGTGGTGGTCGATGACCGCCACCCGGTTGCAGGTCTCCAGCATCTCCTCGGACTCCACGCTCTCCGGCCGGTTGGTGTCCACCACCACCAGCAGCGTGCCGGGCTGACACTTCAGGAACGCCTCGCCGCCGGTGGTCAGCACCCCCGCGTACTCCGGCTGGGCCTGCATCCGCCGGATCAGCGGGTGGGCTGCGTTATTCTCCGTGTCAATGACGATCTGGCACTTCTTGCCCCGCTTTCGGGCGATGCAGCACACGCCCATGGCCGCGCCGACGGAGTCCATGTCCGCGTACTTGTGACCCATGACGTATACCTGCTTGGCGTCGTCGATCAGCTCGCCCAGCGCGTTGGCCATGACCCGGGACTTCACCTTTGTCCGCTTCTCCGTGGACTTGCTGCGCCCGCCGTAGAACTCGAAGTTTACCCGGTCCTTCACCACGGCCTGATCGCCGCCGCGGCTGAGCGCCATCTCCAGCGCCAGCGAGGCGTTCTTGAACAGCTGGTCAAAGCTGTCCTCATCCCGGCCCACGCCGATAGACAGCGTGGCATATACGCCCTCGCCGGCCTGTACCTGCCGCACCTTCTCCAGCACGTCGAACTTCTTCTCGGTATAGCCGCCGTAGTCCTTCTCCTCGAACACGAACAGATACCGGTCGCGGTCGTAGCCCAGCAGCAGCCCGCCGGAATTTGCCGCCCAGTCGTTCAGCTGCTCCTCCAGTGCAGCCAGCACCGCCGAGCGCTTGCTCTCCGGGCAGGCCTTCATCAGCTCCTCGTAGTTGTCCACCATAAGGATGGCCACCAGCGGCCGGGTCAGCTCCAGCGTCTGGCGCATCTCCTCGCTGTCGGTGACATCCATCCAATAGGTGGTGGCCAGCGGGTTCTGATCCCGCTGCATCTCCTCCGGATGGCTCAGCGCGCCGAACACCCGGTAGATCCGTCCGTTCCAGTGGAACAGCTCCGGATACTCCCGCTTGCCGTCCAGCAGCCAGCGATAGCTGAAATCCGGCACCACCGTGTCCACCAGCATCTCAAAGATCTTCTCCTTCTGGCTGGTGAGCTGCAGGAACATATCGTTGCTCCACAGCACCTCGCCGGTGGTGGCGTCGAACACCAGCATGGGCAGCGGCGCGTACAGCATATTGCTGGAGCGTGCGGAGTCCATGCCGCCGGAAACCCGGTCCATGTACTGCCGCACGGAGGCCTGCGCCATCTTGTTGCGGCGGCTGCCCACCAGCAGCACCACGGCGGCCACCGCCGCCTCCGCCAGCGCCAGCAGCGGCTCAAAGGGGATGGTCACGATGACGAACGCAATAAGGCACAGGCCGTACAGCGCCATATTGGTGCGGAATCCGCGAATGATCTTTTTACTCAAAAGGCGTTCCTCCTCTCGGTGATAGGAATACGTCTCCAATTTAATATAGCAATTGATTATAGCACATAATTCCCCGGCGGACAATAGGCGCTTTGGGGAAAACAGGTCAAATTCCGCCGCGGTGCGCGTCCTGTCGGAGCTTGTCGACAAGTTGGGGGTGTACAAATGATGGAAAGTGTGCTATACTTTGTGGAAAGCGCAGAAAAATACGCGCATTTTTTGGTTGTTTCGCAGAGTGTATTCCTGCGATCACATAGAGAAAGAGGGCAACCTCTTACACACCATCCACAGTAGCGGCTGGGCGATACTCCGCTCCTCTCCGGCGATGCAGGGCCGGCGCGAGGACGGACCGCCTTTGTTTTGCTGCGGCTATTTTCCCGCCCGGCGGCTGTGTGGTATCTTACAAAAGCAAAGGAGTATTTGATATTTATGGCAGAAAAACTGAAGATCATCCCTCTGGGCGGTCTGAATGAGATCGGCAAGAACATGACCGCCTACGAGTACGGCGGTGAGATCGTCATCGTGGACTGCGGCATGGCCTTCCCCGGCGACGATATGTACGGCATCGACTGCGTCATCCCCGACGTCAGCTATCTGGTGAAGAACCACAGCCGTCTGCGGGGTATGTTCATCACCCACGGACACGAGGACCACATCGGCGCCATCCCCTACGTTCTCAAGCAGATCAACACCCCCATCTACTGCACCCGCTTTACCGCCGGGCTCATCAAGCTGAAGCTGCAGGAGCACGGCCTTCTGAACTCCACGAAGCTCATCACCGTGGAGGCCGGCCAAACCGTGAAGGCCGGCAAATTCCAGGTGGAGTTCATCCATGTGAACCACTCCATCGCGGACTCGGCGGCACTGGCCATCCACACCCGGATGGGTACCGTCGTTCACACCGGCGACTTCAAGATCGACTCCACGCCCATCGACGGCGAGGTCATCGATCTGGCCCGCTTCGGCGAGCTGGGTAAGCAGGGCGTTCTGGCGCTGCTGGCCGACTCCACCAATGTGGAGCGTCCCGGCTACACCCTGAGTGAAAAAGCGGTGGGCGCCACCTTCAAGCGGCAGTTCACCGGCTGCGACAAGCGCATCATCGTCACCACCTTCGCCAGCAACGTTCACCGCATCCAGCAGGTGCTGGACGCCGCCGCGGCCTGCGGCCGCAAGGTGGCCGTCACCGGCCGCAGCATGGAGAACATCATGAAGGTCTCCACGGAGCTGGGCTATATGAAGGTGCCCAAGAACACGCTGATGGACATCAACCGCATCAAGGGCCTGCCCCTGAGCCAGCAGGTCATCGTCACCACCGGCTCCCAGGGCGAGGAGATGAGCGCCCTGTACCGCATGGCCTTCTCCACCCACAAGCAGGTGGATATCGGCCCCGGCGACAAGGTCATTATCTCCGCCAGCGCCATTCCCGGCAACGAGGTGACGGTGGGGCGGGTCATCAACGAGCTGTTCCGCAAGGGCGCCGACGTGGTGTACGACAAGGCGGATATGCTCCACGTCTCCGGCCACGCCTGTCAGGAGGAGCTGAAGATCATCCACGCCCTGACTAAGCCCAAGTTCTTCATCCCCCTCCACGGCGAGCAGCGGATGCTCCAGATCCACAAGCGCGTGGCGGAGAGTATGGGGATGCACCCCAACAACATCGTGGTGGCCGACAACGGCTCCGTCATCGAGCTGACCACCAAGCATATCAAGTGTGAGACCTCCGTCCCCGCCGGTGAGGTGTTCGTGGACGGCAGCGGCGTAGGCGAGGTAGGCGCCGTGGTACTCAACGACCGGAAGCTGCTGGCCGAGGACGGCATGGTGGTCATCGTGCTGCCCATGTCCAGCCACGACCACCAGCTGCTTTGCCCGCCGGAGATCGTGACCCGCGGCTTCGTCTACGTCAAGGAGTCCGAGGAGCTGCTGGAGACGCTGCGCCGCATCGCCACCGATACGGTGGACGGTATGTCCGCCAAGAAGCGCCGGGACGACGGCGATGTGTGCCGCGCCGTCCGCTCCGCCGTGTCCAGCTATCTCTACAAGACCACCAAGCGCAGCCCCATGATCATCCCCATGGTCACCAAGCTGTAAAGCAGCCGTTTCCCTGCATCGCAACGGCTTTACAGGCATATAGAAGCCCCCGGCGCCGCACGGCGCCGGGGGCTTTTTTCGTATTCTACACCGCTCAGAACCACTTTTTCCGCTTGAAGTACCAGATGAGCAGCACCACCACCAGTGCCGACACGATGGCCACGGCCGCATAGCCGTAGCGCCAGCCCAGCAGGAGGATGTTGGGGAAGTTCATGCCGTACCACCCGGCGATCAGGGTCAGGGGCAGAAAGATGGCGGTGACGATGGTCAGCACCTTCATCACCCGGTTCTGGTCGATGTCCACCTGCGCCTGATACTCGCTGCTGATCTGGGTGGCATATTCGTGGAGCATCCGCGTCTCGCCCCGCAGGTTCTCCACCTTCCGCAGAAAGTGGTTCAGCCGCTTCTTGCTGTGGCCGGAGAGCTGCTCCTCCGCGTCCTCCAGCAGGGTGGAGGCGAAGTCGCACAGCTGCGCATAGTAGCGGTTGGTGCGGTTCAGCTCCTTGCGGATCACGCTCATCCGGTGGAGGAATCGTCCCGTATCGTTGTCCAGCACCGCCTGCTCCAGATCGGTCAGCCGCGTCTCCAGCTGCTGGATGTAGGGCAGATCGTCCCGGATCAGGTACAGCAGCAGCGCCACCAGAAAGCTGTCCGGGCCGTCCGGCAGCGGCGCGCCCTGCTCTGTCAGGCGGGCGGCGCAGTCCGCCGCCGCCTTGTCGTGATCCACCACCAGCAGACCGCCGCCCGCCCATGCGAAGCCCAGACGGTGGGCGGGCTGATTGGGACGCGGCGGCGTGCGCAGGTGTCCGGTAACGCCGGTGCGGTCGATGTGCAGCCAGCAAAACTGAGACTCATGTGGGTCGGCAGGCGCAGCCGGCACGGACAGTCCGGCGGGCAGCGCCGCACTGTGCGCCTCCTGCGGCGTAAGGATGGCCAGCACGCCCCGTCCGTCCGCCGGTGGAGCGGACTGGGGCTGTAAGCCACCGGCAAAGAGATAGTACATGGGATATCTCAGCTCCTTTTCTGGTTCAGGCTTGCAGGACAGCAGGGCAGTGCGCCCTCGCGTCCCGCAGGGCAGCGCCGCGATGATTTTGCGGCGCATACGTCTCCTCCGGATAGCTTTGACGGTTACTTTTTGTGTTCTATTCCCCATACCGTCGGCGGTACAGCAGCTGCTTGGCCGCCTTCTTCGCCTCCGGCACGTATCCCTTTCCGTCGATGACCTGCTGCAGCTTCTCGTCGGAATACTCCCGGAAGTTATATATGAACCTCTCCACCGGATCGGTGATGGCCTGCTCCTCCGCCTGCCGCTTTTCAAATTCCTCCAGCGGCGACGGCGGCGCAAACACGGCCACATACCGGCACGTCTCGCAGGTGTAGATCAGCACCTTCATGTGCCGCTCCATGATGGGCAGGCCGGGGTCATCCACCGTGGTCAGATAGCTGGCGCAGCGCGGCGGCATCATCTTCCCGCCGCACAGGGGACACTCCTTCGCAAGAATGGTCATTTCCCGCTCCTTTCTCCGTCAGAACTCCGGTGCGTTCGGTGTCTTGCGGAACAGCGGAGCAGTACGTCTTCGCGCCCCGCAGGGCATCGCCGCGTCAGGCGTTTCCCGTCTCCTTTTTCTCCTTCTTGGGCAGCAGGGCGGCGATCACCGTGCCGAGCAGCAGCCCCAGCCACGCGAACAGCAGCACCGGCTCCAGCCCGAACAGCAGCGAGGTCAGGCTGACCAGCGCCGTGTTGTCCGCCGCCAGCAGGAAGGCATTGCCCACACCCGCCAGCACATAGGCGGCGGGCAGCACCCACATAAGCCCCTTGCAGGGCTGCCTCCCGCCCCAAAGCAGCCGGAATACCAGCAGCGCGGCCAGGGCGAGCACGGGCAGCACCCACATAGTGTGAAAATTCAACAGGCATATCCGTGTGCCAAAGAACAGGAATTGCAGCATAGTCAGGCTCCTTTCTCCGTCAGAACTCCGGTGCGTTCGGCGTCTTGCGGTACAGCAGGGGCTTGCCCTCGGCGTCCACCAGCACTGTCAGCCCGCCGGAATTACCCGCAGCGTGATAGAGATACTGCACGCCGGTCTCGGTGTCCACCCAGATCTCATTTCCGGTGAAAACGCCCTGTCCGTACACCTTTTCAAAGCGTTCCGTCTTAGCCATAGGCTTACTCCGCGGCGGGCGCGTCGTTCTCCACCAGCATCTTGGCGCTGGCCGCCAGACCCGCCAGGCTCTGGATCTCGCTGGGAATGATGAGCTTCGTGGCCTTGCCGTCCGCCACCTTCTGCAGTGCCTCCAGCGCCTTGAGCTTGATGACCTGATCGTTGGGGGCGTTCTCGTTCAGCAGGCGCATGGAGTCTGCCATGGCCTGCTGCACCTTCAGGATGGACTGCGCCTCCGCCTCGGCGGCCATGATGCGGGCCTGCTTGGCGGCGTCCGCCCGCAGCAGGGTGGACTGCTTCTCGCCCTCGGCGATCAGCACCTTACTGGCCTTCTCGCCCTCGGCCTGCAGGATGGACTCGCGGCGCTCGCGCTCGGCCTTCATCTGCTTTTCCATGGCGTTCTGGATCTCGCGGGGCGGCAGGATGTTCTTCAGCTCCACGCGGTTGACCTTGATGCCCCACGGGTCGGTGGCCTCGTCCAGAATGGAGCGCATCTTGGCGTTGATGGTGTCGCGGCTGGTGAGGGACTGATCCAGCTCCAGCTCACCGATGATGTTACGCAGGGTGGTAGCCGTCAGATTCTCGATGGCGCTCATGGGATACTCCACGCCGTAGGTATACAGCTTGGGGTCGGTGATCTGGAAGTAGATGACCGTGTCGATCTGCATGGTGACGTTATCCTTGGTGATGACCGGCTGGGGGTCGAAGTCCGCCACCTGCTCCTTGAGGCTGACCTTCTTCACCACCCGCTCGATGAACGGCAGCTTGAAGTGCAGGCCCACGCCCCATACGCTGTGGAAGGCGCCGAGACGCTCCACCACATAGGCCTTGGACTGCTGGACGATGTTGATGCAGCTGACGATGACCACCAGAACGAGAATGACCAGAATGACGATGGCGATGGTGCCGGGAATGGAATACGGCATAGTAGTTTCCTCCTTATACTATTCTTTTTCCTTGTTGTGCTTCTTTCCTTTTTGGTGCTTGCGGATCAGATGGATGATGCGTGTGACGGCAAAGGCGAGGACCACCAGAAGGCCCTTGACAAAGTAGGGCATTTACGCCTCCTTTTCCGCTTCCACATACAGCTTGACGCCCTCCATGCGAACGACACGCACCATGGTGTCAGGCTCGATGCTCTCCCCGCTGCTGCTGCGGGCAGACCACGTCTTTCCGTCTATGTAGACGGCGCCGGTAGGCACATCGTTGTCGATGCGCTCCGTGACCCGGGCCAGACCGCCCAGCACGCGGTCGGCGTTGGTGGGCTTGATGTCCTTTTTCATCAGCTTGACCACCAGCGGGCGGGTGGCGGCCAGCGTGACGATGGACACCACAAAGAACAGGGATATCTGGAGCCAGATAGGGCCGTTGCAGATGGCGACGATAAGGGCCGCCACGCTGCCCAGCACGAACCAGATGGACGTAAGGCCCGCCGTAGCCGCCTCCACCACGCCGAAAATGACGATGGCGGCGATCCAGACAATAGTGGACATATCCGTATTTCCTCCTTTCAGACACAGGCCGATCAGTCCGCTGAGGGTGCCCACGCCCACCAGCACGCCTGCGGCCAGCCACTTATTTTTGGGGGACAGGTTGGTGAGAAATGCGGAGATGGCGGTGTGCAGGCTCTCCCGCGGCAGGGGCTGCTCCGGCACAGCCGGCGCGTCCGGTGCGGCGGAGGGCGCGGGGGGCGGCGCCTCCTCGGCGAACATATCGGCGATGGACACCTGATAGCGGTTGCAGATATAAAGGATCTTCTCGATCTCCGGATATCCACGGCCCGTTTCCCTTAATTAAAGATATTGTTGGGTAAAAAAGAAAGGTCAGTCGATTTTGCCGA
>UQZJ01000022.1 GCA_900545495.1 uncultured Eubacteriales bacterium | reverse complement strand
AGCCTTCCCACAATTGCAACCCCTTTTTTACCTTTTCCCTCACCTTAGATAATACGGCTCCTGCGATAAGTACGACTTATCACGGGAGCCGCGAAACGCGAAGGAAATACCTATATAAATAGAGCGTTTTCTGCCGGTCTGGCGTAGATCTCCTCCAGCTCATGCTGGTGGTAGAGATAACCGGGATCATCGAAGTACTTCGCCCCGGAGGGACACCCCTTCACACAGGCGCAGCACTTGATGCAGATTCCCTTGACCTGCGACACATCGGCAGGATCGATGCTGCCCATGGGACAGCGCGCCGCGCACAGGCCGCAGCCGCCGCACAGCGCCATATCCGTCTTGGGCTTGACCTTCAGGATATTGATGGGCGCGCCGTGACGGTCGCGGGGGGTATAGTAGGGCCGGATCGGCTCCTCCCCCGCCACGGATACCGGGACGGCGGGCAGTGCGGCAAGACCCTCGAGTGTCTGCGCTGTATCACGGGCGAAGCTGTCCATCAATGCCAGATCCTCCGCGTTGGGACGCCCAGCGCCCAGCGTGCGGGAGAAGCTGTGCTCGCCCACGAAGGCAGCCGCCGCCACCGGCATAAAGCCGTTGGCGGTCATGATATTCCGCAGTTCCATCAGAGAGTCGTCAAAATTCCGGTTGCCGAACAGCACCACAGGCACCGCCGGTGTGGCGGTGCCGCGGACCTTTCCGGTGAGATAGGGCAGCAGGACGTTGGGTACGCGCCCCGCGTAGGTAGGTACGCCCAACACCACCAGATCCTCCGGGCCGAAGGACAGGTCATCCTGCCGCGCAGCAGGCAGCGTGAAGTCGAATGCCTCCATAGGCGCGGAAAGCGCCGCGGACAGACCCGACGCAATGCGCCGAACCGTCTTTTCCGTTGTGCCGGTGCCGCTGAAATACACGGCCCATACCTTCTTCGGCTGCATGACAGTCCCTCCCTGCTCTCCTGAATCTATATAGTATATGGGTCTTACAGCTTGAAATCGTCCTCGCTGAGACGGCTGGCGTCCAGCTTGGCCGGACGGGGCGGCACACGCTTCAGCGGATCGTACTTGAACGCGCCGCAGCGGTCGGAGGCAGGCACCACGCCCCGTTTGACGCACGCCACCTGCTCATCGTTGATGCGGCTGCCCCGGGTGCAGTAGGCGCAGCGCGGGTCGATATCCTTGCGAAACAACATAGCGCACCTCACAGTGTGTACAGTTGCACCGCGCCGTCGGCGGCGGTGGCGCTGATCTGGGTGATGGGGTTTTCAAAGCTGTCGATGATGCGGGCGGCCATGGGATCCTCCAGCTCCTTCTGGATCTGGCGGCGCAGATTGCGGGCGCCGTAGGTCATGGAGTAGGACTTCTCCACCAGATAGTCCACCAGCGCGTCGTCGTAGCGGAAGGTATACCCCTTGTCGCCGAGGGATGTGCGCAGCTCCTCCAGCATGATGCGGGCGATGCCGGTGAAATTCTCCTTCGTCAGGTGGTTGAAGCAGATGATCTCGTCCACACGGTTGAGGAACTCCGGGCGCAGGAAGTCCTGCAGCGCCTTCATGGCGCGCTCCTTCCCCTGCTGGTCGGCGCTGCCGCCAAAGCCCACCGCACCGGCGGACTTATTGTCGGAGCCGGCGTTGCTGGTCATAACGATGACGGTGTTTTCAAAGTTCACCTTGCGGCCGTGGGCGTCAGTGATCTGGCCGTCGTCCAGAATTTGCAGCAGCACATTGAGAACATCGGGGTGCGCCTTCTCGATCTCGTCGAACAGCACCACGGAATAGGGCTTGCGGCGGATCTTCTCCGTCAGCTGCCCCGCCTCGTCGTACCCCACATAGCCCGGCGGCGAGCCGACGATGCGGGAGACAGAGTGCTTCTCCATAAATTCGGACATATCCAGCCGGATCAGAGACTCCGGCGCGTTGAACAGGTCGTCCGCCAGCTGCTTGACCAACTCCGTCTTGCCCACACCGGTGGGGCCGACGAAGATAAAGCTCACCGGCTTGTGCTTGGGCGAGATGCCCACCCGGTTGCGGCGGATAGCGGCGGACACGGCGGCAATGGCCTCGTCCTGCCCCACCACATGGGCGCGGAGGCGCTGATCCAGCTCCGCCAGACGCTTGAACTCCTCCTCCTTGATCTTGCTGGCAGGGATCTTCGTCCACATCTCAATGACGCGGGCGATGTTCTCCATGGTCAGCTGCGGCGTACCCTTGGCACGGATGGTGTTCAGCTCATCGGTGACGCGCAGCTCCTGACTGCGCAGCTCCGCGATACGCGCATAGCGGTGATCCAGCTCCTCCTGCGTGAACTCCTGCCCCTCGGCAGGCTGGGCGGACATGAGATTCTCCCGCTCAAAGGTGAGATTCTCCAGCTCACGCTCCAGCTCCATACGGCGGTTGATGTCGGGGTCGTGGAGGTTCTTGTCGGAGCAGGCCTCGTCGATGAGGTCGATGGCTTTATCCGGCAGGTAGCGGTCGGTGATGTACCGCTCGGACAGCAGCACCGCCTGACGCAGCACCCCCTGAGGGATGGAGACGCCGTGGAACTGCTCATAGTAATGGGCGATACCCTGCAAAATCTTCAGCGTATCCTCGATATTCGGCTCGTTGACGGTGACGGGCTGGAACCGGCGCTCCAGCGCGGTGTCCTTTTCGATGTGCTTGCGGTACTCGTTGAAGGTGGTAGCGCCGATGACCTGGATCTCGCCACGGCTCAGAGCGGGCTTGAGGATATTGGCGGCGTTCATGCTGCCCTCGGCATCGCCGGCGCCCACGATGTTGTGTACCTCGTCGATGACGAGGATGATGTTGCCCGCCTTGCGGATCTCCTCGATCAGTCCCTTCATGCGACTTTCAAACTGACCGCGGAACTGGGTACCCGCCACCAGCGCGGTGAGGTCGAGAAGATAGACCTCCTTCTGCCGCAGCTTGAAGGGTACGTCGCCGGAGACGATGCGCTGGGCCAGTCCCTCGGCGATGGCGGTCTTGCCCACACCCGGCTCGCCGATAAGGCAGGGATTGTTCTTCTGGCGGCGGTTCAGGATCTGCACCACGCGCTCGATCTCCTGCTCCCGGCCAATAACGGCGTCCAGCTTGCCGTCGCGGGCGCGCTGGCTCAGATTGATGCAGTAATTGTCCAGAAACTTGCGCTTCTGCTCCTTTTTGCGGCCGGTGGGCTGCGCTCCGGCATTGCCGCCCTCACGGGGCTGCTCCGCCGGGGGATTGCTGCCGTTGTTGAACAGGCGGTTCAAAAACGGGAACGTGGCGGTCTTGCCGCTCTCCTCATCGTCCTCGTCCTCGCCGTCCGGCAGGTCGTTCATCTCCTCTGCGCCGCCGAAGGCCTGCATCATCTCGTTGTTGATGTTCTCCAGATCCTCCGGCGTAATGCCCATGCGCTTCATCATGTCCTCCACCTGGGGCAGACCCAGCTGGGCGGCGCATTTCAGGCACAGGCCCTCGTTGACCATCTCGTTCTTCTCGTTCATGCGGGAGATGAACACAACGGCCACATTCTTTTTGCATCGGGAACAAAGTGTAGGCTGCATGGTATTCCTCCATTATCCGTTGGGGTGATATCAGTATGGCCGTTGTCCGGCGCGGTCAAACCCGCCGGCGGCCGGGGTTTCATAGGGATGTAATAAGCTCCATGGGGCTATGCTCCGCGAAGAAGCGGAGGATGTAGGTCTGGCCGATCAGCTCCGGCGTAACGAGGATCTGGAACCGGCGCAGCAGCCAGACGGCGAAGAAAAGCAGCAGCGCCCCCTTCACCAGTCCCAGCGCGCCGCCCAGTATGGCGTTGACGCCATGCACCACCGGCAGCTTCGTGAACAGGTGCAGCGGCGCCAGCAGCAGCCGCAGCACAAGCAGCAGCAGCAAAAACGACAGCAGATACACCACGGCATAGGCCACCGAGTGCAGCACCGTGGATACCACGGCGTTGAGCAGCGTCTGCCCCATCTCCTGCGCCTTATCGGTGACGCTCTGCACCAGCTCATCCAGCACATCGCCGGAAAAGCCGAAGGTCTCCAAAAGTCCGGCGGCAGCCAGACTGGGGTCGTCCACGGCGACAGTCTGCCCGCTGAGCTTCTGCTGGATCTTCTCGGTCAGCACCGGCTCCAGCCATTTGGCGGCAGGCTCCGCCAGCTGCTGGGCCAGCCACGCCGCGCCCAGCAGCGCCACGATCACGATGGCCACACGGGCAAGGCTCTGGACGAAGCCCTGACGGACGCCCAGCACCAGTGCCAGCAGCAGGATCGCCGCCATGAAGATATCCACAAAAATAGCCATAGTCCCCTCCTTCGCCGCTTACGGCAGATACAGGCTGGCGGCGGTAGAGCCCGCCAGTACAGCGGAACCGTCGGCACGCATCAGCACCTGACGCGCCTCGCTGACGGCGTCCAGACGGGCGCACTCCGTCAGTGTCTTATCGTAGATGGTCATATGGTCGCTGAACAGGACGGCCACATAGCGCCCCGCCGCGGAGATGCTCAGTACCTCGCCGTCCACATCCAGTGCGGCCAGGGCGCTGCCGTCGCTGCCAACCGTGACGATACGGTGCTGCGTGCCGTTGCGGTAGCGGCCCAGCAGCAGCACGGCATAGCCGTCGCCGCCGCAGTCCACACGGCGCAGGTAGTCGCCGCCGTAGCTGTACGCGGCACAGACCTCGCCGTCACGATCCAAAAAGCAGAGCTGCTCCTCCATCACCGCGCAGAACCGATCCCCCATGGGAAACAGGTCGTAGATCAGGCTGCCCGTCAGTGCGCTGGTGGTCAGCGCCGCCTCGCTGTTGATGCGGTAGAACACCACATAGCTGGTAAAGACGCCGCTGCTCTGTCCCATGGTGACGGCAGCCAGCGTGCGGCTGTCGGCGGATAGGGCGGCGGTCATGATGAAGCGATCCGCCGAGCGGTAGGCAAACACCGGCTGGCCGGAGGCGTCATAGACCCGGACAGCTGCCTTGCAGCCGCTCTCGTTGCTGGTCACGGTGAGATAGCCGCCGTCGTTCAAGGCGACAGACAGGATCTCGCCGGTGGTATCCACCTGACAGACCAGTCCCTTGGCAGACAGGACGTAGATGGTCTTGCCGCCCACGTCATAGGCGGCGGCCCGGTCTGCGCTGCGAACCAGCGTAGGCGTCTGGAACTTCACCGCCTGCTCGTAGACGCTCTTGCCCGCCTCGTCCAGCACCGAGATCTGATGCATGGAGACGGTGGCAAGGCTGCCCTCCAGCGAGGCGAAGCTGCCGGACTGGTCGCTGGCGTAGCGGTACAGCTGGGCGCAGCCGTTTTCGTCCTTCTGCGCCTTGGCGTACAGCACCCGGCGGCGCAGACCGTCGAATTCGCCCCGGTCATACAGGATGGACAGCACCACGGCGATCATCGCCAGCAGCGCCACCAGTGTCAGCCAGAGGAAACGCTTTTTACTTTTCTTCGCCACACGGCGGGGCGGCTCCTCCTGCGGGTTGCCGCGGTCGAATGCCATCTTATCCATTGAGTCGTTCGTCCTCGTACCATACGCGGGTGAGATACAGGCCGCCGGGAGGCGCCGTGGGGCCTGCCAACGTGCGGTTGCCGGAATCCAGGATCACCGGGATATCCTCCGGCGCCAGCTTGCCCTCCGCCGCGTAGAGCACCGTGCCCGTAATGGCACGTACCATATTATACAGAAAACCGTTGGCGCAGACCTTCAACTCCAGCAGCTCCCCGTTGCGGGTGACGCGGCAGTAGTGGATGGTGCGCACCGTGCTGCGGACATTGGTGCCTACGCTCCGCACGGCGGCAAAGTCGTGGGTACCCTCAAACATCTGGGCGGCGCGGTCCATCACCGCCTCGTCCAGCCGCTTGGGGTAGAAATAGGCCCTGCCCACATAGAAGGGATTTTTGATGCGGGAGTTATAGATGCGGTAGGTGTACTCCTTCTTGATACAGGAGCCGATGGCGTTGAAATCCTCCGCCACCTCATACGCCGCCTTGACCACGATATCCTCCGGAATGTGGGTATTGGCGGCAAAGGGCAGTCTGTCCACTGGGATACGGGAGCTTGTCCGGAAATTGGCCACATAGTGCTCGGCGTGGACGCCAGCGTCGGTGCGGCCGCAGCCGGTGACCTTGATGGGCTCGCCGCAGACCATGCTCAGCCCGCGCTCCAGCGTCTGGGCCACGGAGGTCTCCGTCTTCTGCACCTGCCAGCCGTGGTAGGCGGCGCCGTTGTACATTAAGATCAGGGCGATATTACGCAATGCGCCGCCTCCTTTCTATGTCAGAATCCGAATTTTTTCAGGGTGATGACGCCGGCGGTCAGCACCACGAACAGCGCAAGCGACAGCCAGTCCGCCCGCCGGAAGCGCAGGACGCGCAGGGCGGTGCGTCCCTCGCCGCCGTGGTAGCAGCGGCACTCCATAGCGGTGGCCAGCTCGTCGGCGCGGCGGAACGCGCTGATGAACAGCGGCACCAGAATGGGTACCAGCGCCTTGGCGCGCTGGAAGATATTGCCCGACTCGAAATCCGCGCCGCGGGCCTTCTGGGCGGACATGATCTTGTCCGTCTCCTCGATGAGCGTGGGGATAAAGCGCAGGGCGATGGACATCATCATGGCCAGCTCATGCACCGGGAACCGCAGCTTCTTCAGGGGGGAGAGCAGATGCTCCAGTCCGTCGGTCAGGGCGATGGGGCTGGTGGTGTAGGTCATGAGGAACGTACCCATGATGAGCATGACGATACGCAGCACCATCTGCACGGCGGCAATGATGCCCTCCCACGTGATGTGGCGCACCAGCCACACGTCCGCCACCGGCGTACCGTTGGTAAAGAACATATTCATGACGGCGGTGAAGGCCACGATGAAATAGACCGGCTTCAACCCCCTTGTCAGCGCCTTCCACTCCACACGGGAGATGAGGATGCACACCGCCAGCACGGCGATCATGATGCCGTAGGTCAGGGGGCCTTTTGCATTGAACAGCGCCACAATGTACAAAATGACGCACAGCAGCTTTGTCCGGGGATCCAGCTTGTGGATGAGGGTGTCGCCGGGGAAATACTGACCCAGCGTGATATCCTTCAGCATACGTCAGCGCCCCCTTTCAGCCGGAGCAGCGCCTCGCGCAGCGCCTCCACGGTGTAGACCGCCGTGTCCACCGGCAGCCCCCGCTGCCGCAGAGCCAGCGCCACCTTCGTCACCTGCGGGATATCCAGTCCCACCTGCTCCAGCTCATGGGCGCGGGCGAACACCTGACGGGGCGCGCCCTCCATGAGTACATGGCTGTCGGACAGCACCACGATGCGGTCCACGTTGCGGGCGATCTCCTCCATGCTGTGGCTCACCAGCACCACGGAGGCGTGCTTCGCCCGGTGATAGTCCTGTATGCGTGCCAGAATATCGTCCCGGCCGCGGGGGTCAAGACCCGCCGTAGGCTCGTCCAGCACCAGCACCTTCGGCTCCATGGCGATAACGCCGGCAATGGCCACACGGCGCTTCTGTCCGCCGGACAGCTCAAAGGGGGACTTGTCCAGCATGGCCTCCGTCAACCCCACGAAGGCGGCGGCGGAACGGACGCGGCGGTCGATATCCTCCTCGTCCAGTCCCATGTTCTTTGGGCCGAAGGCAATGTCCTTATACACCGTCTCCTCAAACAGCTGGTATTCCGGGTACTGGAACACCAGTCCCACCTGAAACCGCACATCCCGGATCTTCTTGGGCTCCGCCCAGATATCCTTGCCCTGTAACAGGATGCGGCCCGACGTGGGCTTGAGCAGTCCGTTGAGATGCTGGATCAGTGTGGACTTGCCGGAGCCGGTATGGCCGATGATGCCGAGGAATTCACCGTCCATCACGGACAGGTTCATATCGTCCACGGCGCTGCGCTGAAACGGCGTACCCGCCGAATAGGTGTGAGTCAAATGCTCTATCTGTAAGATCGGTTCCAAGGTTACTTCCCTTCCGCCCCGCCCAATGCGCGGCAAATGGTATCGGCACACTGGTCCACCGTCAGGCTGTCCAGCGTTACGGGCAGACCCGCCTGCCCCAGTTCGTACAAAAGCTCCACCGTGTCCGGCGCGGCAAGGCCGAAGCCGTGCAGCTCCTCCACCCGCGCAAAGACCTGCCGGGGCGTACCGTCCATGACCACAACGCCGTCGTTCATGACGATGACACGGTCGGCGTCCTCCGCCTCCGACATATGGTGGGTGATAAGCACCACGGTGATGCCCATCTCCCGGTTCAGGCGGTGGACGGTGTCCAGCACCTCCCGCCGGCCGGCGGGATCCAACATGGCGGTGGCCTCATCCAGCACGATGCACTCCGGCTCCATGGCGATGACGCCGGCGATAGCCACACGCTGCTTCTGTCCGCCGGACAGCAGGTGGGGCGCGTGGCAGGCGAATTTCTCCATACCTACGGCGGCCAGCGCGTCATCCACCCGGCGGCGTATCTCCGCCGTGGGGACGCCCAGATTCTCCGGCCCGAAGGCCACGTCCTCCTCCACCACGTTGGCGACGATCTGGTTATCCGGGTTCTGGAACACCATGCCGGTGCGCCGCCGGATCTCCAGCAGCAGCGACTCGTCACGGGTGTCCATCCCCTCCACATACACGGCGCCGCCGCCGGGCAGCAGCACCGCGTTCATATGCTTGGCCAGGGTGGATTTGCCGGAACCGTTGTGGCCCAGCACCACCACGAAGCTGCCCTTCTCTATCTCTACGGATACGCCGTTGAGGGCAGGGGGATTCGTCTCCCCCTCCGGCGCGGGGTAGGTGAAGGTCAGGTCTTTTGTTTCGATCATGGTCGACATTGCGTTATATCTCCGTTCTTGGTCAGTCGGCGCACCAGCGCCCCGTGGCGCCGCAGGGCAGCGCCATGCCGGAATCGGTGCAGGGCAGCCCCAGCTCGTCCCACGTCACGTGGCCGCCGAATCTGCGCCCTACCAGCATTTGCAGGATATATCCCAGCACCGAGGGGGCAAGCCCCGTCGTGTAGCTGTTGAGGATGACGAACAGGGGGTTGTCCGACAGCACCTGCGCGCACAGCCGGACGAAGGGATACAGGTTCTCCTCCAGCTTCCAGACCTCCCCGGAGGGGCCGCGGCCGTAGCTGGGCGGATCCATGATGATGGCGTCATACGTCTTGCCCCGGCGGATCTCGCGCTCCACGAACTTGGCGCAGTCATCCACGATCCAGCGGATGGGCGCATCGGCAAGGCCGCTGAGCCGTGCGTTGTCCTTGGCCCACGCCACCATGCCCTTGGCCGCGTCCACATGGCAGACGCTGGCGCCCGCCTTGGCGCACGCCACCGTGGCGCCGCCGGTGTAGGCGAACAGGTTCAGCACCCGGATGGGACGCCCCGCCGCGCGGATCTGCTCCATGGCGAAATCCCAGTTGGCGGCCTGCTCCGGAAACAATCCGGTGTGCTTGAAGTTCATGGGCTTGACCTGAAATGTCAGCTCCTTATAGTGGATGGGCCAGCTCTCCGGCAGCTTGCTCTTGTCCCAGTGTCCGCCGCCGGTGGAGGAGCGGGAGTACCGGGCGTTGGCGGTCTTCCACCGCCGGTCGCGGCGATCCGTCTCCCAGATGGCCTGCGGGTCGGGGCGCACCAATATCTGCTTATCCCAGCGCTCCAGCTTTTCACCGCCGCCGCAGTCCAGCAGCTCGTAATCCTGCCAATCCTTTGCGATCCACATAAAGGCCGTACCCCCGTGTTTTAGATAGTAAATCAGTTTATTATACAACGCGCCGCCGTAACCGTCAACCATGGAAAATCACAGCGCCCCTCCGTCTGTACGGAGGGGCGCTGCCGGTCATTTATCGGTCTTGTCGCCCTTTGCGAAGCCGGTGATGGCGTGCTTCATGTCGGCCAGACTCTTTTCCGCTGTCTTCAGGCTCTGTCCGGCGGCCTTCTTCAGCTCTGCCTTCACATCCACCGCCAGACGGCGGAATATCTCGGAGATGATCTTCTTGTCCTCCTCATCCGCGCCGTTGTACTGCTTCAGCAGCGCCGCGCCGCCCGCCAGTCCGCCGGTGCGCAGGTCGTCCAGCGTCCGGGCCTTACCGGACAGGCTCAGCACATCGAACAGGGCGTCGGAGAACTGCTCCCGCTCCTGCGGGGTCATGGAGCCGATCCACTGGCGCAGCACGTCGTCGCTGAGCTTGCCCATCTGAGAGCGCTCTCCCAAGTGGATGAACTGCGACCCCAGCACGTTCCACGACAGCGGCTCATGCTGCATGATGGAGCGGTTGCTGCTGTCGATAACGGCGTAATCCTCCGCGTGCTCCAGCAGGACGCCCACGATGGAGGATTCCGGCACATAGGTGTGGAGCTTATCCGCCACCCGGCGGTACGCCTCGGAGTCCACCATATCGTGGGAGAAGCCGGGGCCATCGTTGTTGTAGGCGGCCAGCAGCCGTCTCTTTTGCAGGTTTTCCGGGATATGGATGGCGGCCCACGCCGCCAGATTGCCGCCCTTGCTGTGACCGCCGATCCGCAGCTTGCATCTCCGGCAGGCGGCGGCCATCTCCACGGTGTAGGCGGCGGCGCGCTCCTGCGCCGGCACAGCGGAGAGGAAGCTCATGTTGAAGTCCTCCTTCCACCCCACCAGCGAGGTGTCGGTGCCCATGAAAGCCACGAACAGCGTATCGTCCGGCAGCAGGTAGGATACGGCGTCGAACTGCATCTCCTTCGCCTCGTCCCACTCATGGGTGAAGCCGAACATCCGCACATCGCGGAAACGCTCCGTCTCCGCCGCCAGACGCATCAGTGGGATATACGCCAGCTCCGACAGGCCGCGCTGCTCGTCCTCCTCCGTCAGGCGGGCGGCTACCTCCGGCAGCGCCACGGCCTTGGCGGGGTCGGTGGTCTTCAGATCGTCAAACCGGCGAAAATTGATATAGGAGATGATGCACAGCACCAGATTGTCCACCTCGTTGAAGCCGTCCCGGCAGAAGGGCAGATCGCCCCGCCAGCGCAGATAGTCCATGACCGTTCCGTTTTTCTCCATATGTACCTCCTGCTATAGATCCAGTGGGTCGGAATACCGGTATTGTAGCATAGTTTCCCCGGGGAGACAAGCAAAAAGGGACGGCGTAGGCCGTCCCTTTTCTGGTTATCTCAGCCCGGAGGCCACGTCATGTCGCGGCCGGCCAGCACATGGAAGTGCAGGTGCTTGACGGTCTGCCCCGCCTGATCGCCGCAGTTGTTGACGATGCGGTAGCTCTCCACACCCAGCTCCTTGCAGATCTTCACGATGACCTCAAAGCAGTGAGCCACCACGGCGCTGTTGTCCGCCGTAATGGCGTTGGCGCAGCAGATATGCTCCTTGGGTACCACCAGAAAATGGGTGGGCGCCTGGGGGTCGATGTCGTAGAAGGCGTAGCACTGCTCGTCCTCGTAGACCTTGTTGCTGGGGATCTCGCCGTCGATGATGGCGCAGAACAGGCAATCGTTCTTCATGGTCTGTCTCCTTTCGATGGTTTTTTCACGCCGTCCCGCCCCGGCGGAGCGGGACGGCGGTGTTTTTGTTTTCTCAGCCCAGCTTGGAGGACACGAAATCGTCCACCGTGGCCAGCGCATCGTCCACCTTCAGCAGATCGGTGCCGCCGCCCATGGCGCTGTCGGGCTTGCCGCCGCCCTTACCGCCGCACACGGCGGACACGGACTTCACCAGCTCGCCGGCCTTGATGCCCTTTGCCACGGCCTCCTTGCCGCAGACCGCCAGGAAGCTGACCTTCTCGCCGACGATACTGGCCAGCACCGCCACCACGGCGGGGTCCTTGTCCCGCAGGAAGTCGCCCATGGTACGCAGGGCGTTGGCGTCCAGACCCTGACGGGTGCTGGTGATGATGTGCAGGCCGCCCACGGTCTTGGCGGACGCCATGACCTGCTTGGCCTCGCCCAGAGACGCCTCGGCCTTGAACTTCTCCACGGCCTGGCGCAGCTCCTTCATCTCGTTGGCCTGCTGCTCCATGCGCTCCAGAATGCTGCCGGGAGCGGTCTTGAAGAACTGGGCGGCCTTCAGCAGCGTGGTGCGGCCGTGGCGGGTCTCCTCCAGAGACACCTTGCCGGTGGTGGCCTCGATGCGGCGGACGCCGGAGGCCACGCTGCTCTCGGACTTGATGCGGAACATACCGGCCTTGGCGGTGTTGTCCAAATGGGTACCGCCGCACAGCTCCATGGAGAACTCGCCCATGGTCACCACGCGCACCGTCTCGCCGTACTTCTCGCCGAAGGTGGCCACGGCGCCACGAGCCTTGGCCTCTGCCAGCGGCAGCTCCTCGGTGGTGACGGACAGGCCGTCCAGCACCGCGTCGTTCACCAGATCCTCCACCTGCAGGAGCTGCTCGGGGGTGATGGCCTCAAAGTGGGTAAAGTCGAAGCGCAGACGATCCGGCTCCACCAGAGAGCCGGCCTGATGGACGTGGTCGCCCAGCACCTTCTTCAGCGCGGCATCCAGCAGGTGGGTGGCGGTATGGGCGCGGCGGACGGCGCTGCGGCGCTCCGTATCGATGGCGGGGGAAACGCTGTCGCCCACATGGAGGGCGCCCCGCAGCAGCTTGCCGTAGTGCATATACTTGCCGCCCTTGTTCTTCTGGACGTCGGTCACCACGAACTCCGCGCCGTCGGCGGTGATGACGCCGTGATCGGCCACCTGACCGCCCATCTCGGCGTAGAACGGGGTCTGATCCAGCACCACGATGGCGTCCATGCCGCTGACGATCTCCTCCACCAGCTGCCCATCGGTCACGATGGCCAGCACATTGGCGTCGTCCAGCTTGTCGTACTCGTAGCCGGCAAACACGGTGGCGGGCATATCCTTGCCGAACTCCACACCGGCCCAGCCCAGATCACCCAGCGCCTTGCGGGCCTCGCGGGCGCGCTCCTTCTGCTCGGTCATCAGGGTCTGGAAGGCCGTCTCGTCCACGGTCATGCCCTCCTCGGCCGCCATCTCCGCCGTCAGGTCGATGGGGAAGCCGAAGGTGTCGTACAGCTTGAAGGCGTCGCTGCCGGAGAACACCGTCTCGCCCTTCTCCTTGTGGGCCGCCAGCATCTCGCCGTAGATGCGCATACCGCCGTCGATGGTGCGGGCGAAATTCTCCTCCTCGGTGCGGATGACCTTGGTGATATAGCTCTGCTTCTCCCGCAGGTCGGGGTACTGGCACTCGTTCTCATGCACCACAGTATCCACCACCTGATAGAGGAACGGCTCGTTGACGCCCAGCAGCTTGCCGTGGCGGGCGGCGCGGCGCAGCAGGCGGCGCAGCACATAGCCGCGGCCCTCGTTGCTGGGCAGGATGCCGTCGCAGATCATGAACGTGGCGGAGCGGATGTGGTCGGTGATGACGCGCAGGCTCACGTCCCGCTTCTCCGTCTCGCCGTAGTGGGCGCCGGTCAGCTCGCTGACCTTGTGGGTGATGTTCATAACGGTATCCACATCGAACAGGCTGTCCACGTTCTGGCAGACGCAGGCCAGACGCTCCAGACCCATACCGGTGTCGATGTTCTTCTGCTTCAGCTCGGTGTAGTTGTTGTGGCCGTCGTTGTCGAACTGGCTGAACACGTTGTTCCAGATCTCGATATAGCGGTCGCACTCGCAGCCCACGGTGCAATCAGGCTTGCCGCAGCCGTACTCCGGGCCGCGGTCGTAGTAGATCTCAGAGCAGGGGCCGCAGGGGCCGGAGCCGTGCTCCCAGAAGTTGTCCTCCTTGCCGAAGCGGAAGATCTTCTCGGCGGGGATGCCGATCTCGTCGTGCCAGATGTTCCACGCCTCGTCGTCCTCCAGATAGACGGAGGGGTACAGCCGGTCGGCCTCCAGACCCACCCACTCCGGGCTGGTCAGGAACTCCCAGCTCCATGCGATGGCCTCGTGCTTGAAGTAGTCGCCGAAAGAGAAGTTGCCCAGCATCTCAAAATAAGTGCCGTGGCGGGCGGTCTTGCCCACGTTCTCGATATCGCCGGTGCGGATGCACTTCTGGCAGGTGCAGACGCGGCGGCGGGGCGGCTCCTCCTCCCCCTTGAACCAGGGCTTCATGGGGGTCATGCCCGCGTTGATGAGCAGGATGGATTTGTCGTTCTGGGGTACCAGCGAAAAGCTGGGCAGGCGCAGGTGGCCCTTTGTCTCGAAGAATTGCAGGAACAGCTCCCGCAGCTCATTCAGGCCGTGATAGGGATGGCTCATACGATTCGTCTCCTTTATATTGTAAATTTGTTTCACCAGTGATGGGCGGCCGCAAAAAAACAAATGCGCCCCGCGCCCTGCGTACACACAGGGGCGAAGCGCTGCTTCACGGTACCACCCTGATTCGGCGGAAAACCGCCCTCTCAGCCGTCCGGTAACGGGGACGAAGCGTGCCGCTCGTCGCGGCCGGCTCGGAAGCGGCTCCACGCTGCGCCGGTCCCGACAGGCTCACACCCTCCCTGTCTCGCTTGGCGGCGGCCGCGGCGTTTCTTCTTCGTCATCGCCTTTATCAAAGATGCTGTTATTGTACCACGAACTCCGCGGTTGTCAACAGAAAATCCGCCTGTTTTTCCGATTTGTGCGATTTTACCCTTGCCTTTCCCGCGCCGTCTGCTATACTGAGTAGCCGGTGAATTTGTGAGAAAGGCGGCGTTTCCATGAAAAAGCTGTCGGAAAACGATCATATCGACTTTTACCGCCATCTGGCGTTCTGCGCGGTGGGCGGTTTTTTCGGGTGCTATGCCGTGCTGGTACACAGCGGCGTCATGGGCAACGCCCAGACCATGAACCTGCTGGAGCTGGTCATTGACCTGCTGCGGTGGCAGCTGCCGGATATGCTGCTGCATCTGGGCGCGCTGGCGCTGTATGTGCTGGGTACCATGCTGACGGTGCTGCTGCCCCACCGGTGGGGCGTGGATATGCACCGCGCCTCCCCCCTCATCACGGCAGCCATGGCGGTTGTGCTGTTCTTCCTGCCGCCGGAGCTGGACCCGGTGGTGGCGCTGTACCCCATTTTCTTTGCCATGAGCATCCAGTGGAGCAGCTTCGCCGGCGCACGGGGCTTTTACAGCTCCACCATCTTCTCCACCAACAACACCAAGCAGTCCTCGCTGGCGCTGGCGGAATACCTGTGCGACCACGACCGGGCGCACCTGCGGAAAATGTGGTTCTATCTGGCCACGCTGGGCTGCTTCCACGTTGGCGCGTCGTGGGCGTTCTGCGCGGTGAAGTGGTGGTTCACCAGAGGCTCACTGGCAGTGCTGCCGCTGGTGGCGTGGGGGTATTTTCTGGCGGTATGCGAGCGGCGGCACGAGGAGGCCGCCTCCGTGCCGGAGGACGAGGACGCGGACAGCGACGCCCAGCCCACCTCCCATATGTAAATACGCAGAAAGGACGTCTGCCCGTGGGCAGACGTCCTTTTTTATGTACGTTATTTCCCGCTCAGCTCCACCGCGTGGCGGACGAAACTCATGGGCGGCACCGGCCGGGGCAGCTCCATGGTGAAGGTCATCTGGGGCGTTTTCGGCTCCAGCAGCACCTCCCCGTCCGCACCGCGCATGGCGGGAACGGTGATGGTGAAGGGCTTGGTGTCCGGCCCGACGATCTCCACCGTGTCGCCGGCGGCAAACTTGTTGCGCAGGCTCATGGTGGCCACGCCGTCGGGGGTGCAGTCCGTCACCACGGCGCAGATCTGCCAGTCCCGCAGGTAGCGGGCGTTCTCGTAATACTGACCGGGCTGGCCGTAGAAGAAGCCGGTGGCGTAGTGGCGGTGGCTGATATGCTCCACCTCGTCCCGCCACACGGGATCCAGCGGCTCCCCAGCCGCCGCGGCGTCCAGACAATGGCGGTAGGCGCCGGTGACGATGGCGGCGTAATACGCCGACTTGGCCCGGCCCTCGATCTTCAGACAGTCCACACCGGCGGCCATCAGGTCGTCCAGATGGTCGATCATGCACATATCCCGGCTGTTCATGATGTAGGTACCTTTCTCGTCCTCGAATACCGGGAAGTACTTGCCGGGGCGCTTCTCCTCCATCAGTGCGTACTGATAGCGGCAGGGCTGGGCGCACGCGCCCCGGTTGGAGTCCCGCCCCGTCATATAGTTGCTCAGAAGGCAGCGCCCCGAATAGCTGACGCACATGGCGCCGTGGCAGAACGCCTCCAGCTCCAGCTCCGGTGACACGCGCTGCCGGATGGCGGCGATCTCCGCCAGACTGACCTCCCGCGCCAGCACCACCCGCGTGGCGCCCAGATCGTACCACGCCTGGGCGCAGACGTGGTTGGCCACGGACTGCTGGGTGCTGATGTGGCGCTGACAGTGGGGCGCGTACCGCCCCGCCAGCGTGAACGCCCCCAGATCTGCCAAGATCAGGGCGTCCACCCCCGCCGCATCCAGCTTTTCCAGATGGGCGGGCAGCGCCTCCGCCTCGTCCCAGCGAGGCATGGTATTCACCGTGGCGTGTACCTTCACACCATGGTCGTGGGCAAAGCGCACCGCCCGGGGCAGCTCCTCATCGGAGAAGTTGCCCGCGAAGGAGCGCATACCAAAGGACGTACCCGCCAGATAGACGGCGTCCGCGCCGTACAAAACTGCCATTTGCAGCTTTTCCCAGTCCCCCGCCGGGGACAACAGCTCCGGCTTCCGCATCAGGAGTAGATGGGCTGGTACTCCGCGCTGTTGACAAAGCGGAGATGCTCGTTGTAGTCGGTGAAGAAGTGGCTCTTCTTATCGGTGCCCAGCGCGAAGAAGTAGTAGTCCGTGTCCGCCGGGTAGATGGCCGCCTTGATGGCGCTGAGACCCGGATTGCAGATGGGTCCCGGGGTCAGACCCTCGTGGATATAGGTGTTGTAGGCGTTGTCGATAGTGGTGTCGAAGGTCTTTACGCCGTCATGCACCATGATATAGTTGATGGTGGAGCACAGCTGCAGCGTCCGGCCGCCCTTCTCGCTGTTGGGGTTCTCCAGACGATTGTGGATGACGGAGCTGATGTTCTTGCGCTCGGTGTCGTCGCCGATGGACTCCTTCTCGATGAGGGAGGCCATGGTGATGATCTGCTTCAGGTCGTAGGGGGACTTCTTGATATCCTCCAGCATCTGCTGGCTGATCTGGTTTTTGAACATGGTCAGCATGGTATCCACCGCGAACACCGCCGTCTTGTTCTTGTCGAAGGTATAGGTGGTGGGGAACAGGAAGCCCTCCATACGGTCGATACTGCCCAGCGTGTCGGAGGACAGGAAGGAGTAGTTCTCGAAGTCGAAGTTGGCGCAGGCGTCCTCCAGCTCCGCCGTGGTGGCCACGCCCTTCTCTGCCAGCAGGTCAATGATCTGCCGGACGGTATAGCCCTCCGGAATGGTGACCTGCACCAGCCCCTGGGCCTCCATATTGTCGCGCTTCCAGTCGTGCATATTCACGATGAGGGCGCGGAAGTCCATGTCGCTGTTGAGCTTATAGGTACCCGGCTCCACATAGCGGCTGTAATGCAGGAAGCCGCTGGCCAGCTTGAAAAAGCCCTTGGAATTCACCAGTCCCGCGTCCTTCAGCTTCGTGGCCACGTCGGACAGGGAATCCCCCTCCTCCACGGTGATCTCCACCTCCACAGGGGCCTTGTTCAGAGAGCACAGGTCGTTGACCAGCAGCCAGCCGATGCCTGCCAGCAGGCAGGAGCCCAGCACCACGCACACCAGATAGATGGCCAGCCCCGTCCGGCTGTTTCTGCGCTTCTTGCCGCCGCTGCGGCGGCTCTGCTGCGCGGACTCCTGACGGCGCACCTCCCCGGCATCCCACATGGCCGTCTCGTCCTGTCTGTCGCGTCTGTCATAATTGGACATAGAAATAACTCCTTTCAGGCGGTCAGCCGATGAGATCGGCCACACACGCCATCACTTCGTTGTGGATATCGTCGATGGAACGGGGCGCGCCGTCCTTGGCGCAGTCGATCCGCGTCCAGCCGCAGCGCGCCACCACATAGGCGGCGTTTTCCCGGCAGCGGCGGAGGTACGCCTCGTCCTGCTCGTGGATATCGGCCTTGGTATGGGTGGCAGCCTCCCGCCGCCGCATCATCTGCTCCGTGGCCTCCGTGGGCATATCCAGATACAGCACCCGTGTCGGCTCCGGCAGTCCCAGCAGCCGGTATTCAAAGTCGAACAGCCAGTCCAGAAAGGTGTCCCGCTCCTCCGGCGGCAGCTTGGCGGTCTGGTGGACGGCGTTGCTGGTGGTGTAGCGGTCGGCGACCAGCAGGCCGCCGGACTCGTAAAACCCGCCCCAATCCTGCTTATAGGAGGCGTAGCGATCCACGGAGTAGAACGTGGACGCGGCGTAGGCGTTGACGTCGTTGGGGTCGCTGCCGAAAGCGCCGTTCAGATACAGGCGGATCAGAGCGGAGGACGCCTCCTGATAGCGGGGAAACTCCAGCTTGCGGAAGGGGATGCCCCGCCGCTCCAGCTCCCGGCACAGCAGCGCCGACTGGGTGGCCTTTCCGGAACCGTCCGTTCCCTCGAATACGATGAGTCTCCCCTGCATACCGTTCTCCTCCTCATGGCACAATGCCCCATGATGTAGGGCATTGTACCACAGTTTTCCCCGTTTGTCCATAAGATAGACAGGCAAAGAGCCGTCCAGCGCAGGGACGGCCCTTGTCACTCGGTCATGCTGCGGACTTTTTTCGCTTTTCCTCATAGACGGTGTTCAGCACATACAGGATGACGCCCGCCCAGATAAAGAGAAAACTCACCAGCTTTTCATGGGTCAGGCTCTCCCCCATAATGGCGCCGCAGACAATGGACAGCGACGGGCTGATATACTGGCAGATGCCGGTGGTCATCAGCGGCAGATACCGCACGCCGATGGCGTAAAACACCATGGGCAGGCCGGTGACGATGCCGCCGCCGATCATCAGAAGCTGCTTGAGAAGCGTCATACTGCCCATACCGTCGTCTCCCATGCGGAACAGCAGGATAAACAGCAGTGCCACCGGCACCATCATCAATATCTCCGCCGAGGTGGAAACAATGGAGTCGATGGTCAGGCTCTTCTTGATGGCGGCATACACCGCGAACATCAGCGCCAGCGCAATGGTGACGTAGGGCACGCCGCCGAAGCCGGAGGTACTGAGGACGATGCCCACCACCACGATGGCAATAATGATGAAGTGCCGCCAGCTCATTTTCTCCTTGAAAATGACGGCGCCCAGAGCAAACACCACCAGCGGCTGGATGTAGTAGCCCAGGCTGCACTCCAGCACCCGGCCATTCTGGACGGCCCACAGGTACACCAGCCAGTCACCGAACAGCAGCACGGAGGCGGGTATCTCCCGCTTGAGCACCTGCCTGTCCCGGAACACGGCCCACAGCTGGGGCAGCTTGCCCTGCACCTTCAGGATGCACAGGCAGCACACCGCCGCCCAGATAATGCGGCAGGCCATGAGGAAAAAAGTGTCGATCTGGCCGCAGAGATTGGTGCACATAAACCAGTACAGCGGCTGAAAGCCCCAGAACAGAAAGCACACGCCCATGGCCGGAAGGCCCTTGCGGTAATCAACGGTCTGCATACATATCCCTCACTTTTCTGCCGGAGACTGGGCGTTCCGCCCATTTACAGCGTATCAGAATTATGTTATGATAGCACCTGAAAATCCGGTTTGCAAGACATTTTCCGGCAAAAGGAGACAGCTATGCAGATATTCGACATGGATGGCACCCTCATCGACTCCAACGGCATCTGGAAGGACGTGGACACCGCGTTTCTGGCCAAACGGGGCCTGCCCTACACAAAGGAATTCTACGAAGGGGTGGCGCACACCATTTTCCCGCTGGCGGCCAAATTCACCAAAGAATTCTGCCATCTTCCGGAATCGGAGGAGGCCATCATGGCGGAGTGGATGGACATGGCCGGCGACCTGTACGGCACCTCCGTACCGGTGAAGCCGGGCGTCCGCGCCTATCTGGACAAGCTTCGCGCCGCCGGTGAGCGGCTGATCGTGGTGACCAGCGCCGTGCCGGTACACTGCCGCACCGCGCTGACCCATCTGGGGCTGATGCCGTACTTTGAGCGGATCATCTTCGCCCACGACCTGCAGCTGGAGAAAAAGGACCCTCAGCTCTGGTGTCTGACCGCGGAGATGATGGGTGTCGCGCCGGAGGACTGCACGCTGTACGACGACTCGGTGGAGGCCTGCCGGGGCGCCAAGGCCGCCGGGATGCACGCCGTAGGGGTCTACGACCCCTACTTCGCCGGCACGGAGCCGGAGATGCAGGCGGTGTGCGACCGGTATATCCGCTCGTTTGAGGAACTGATATAAAAGAGACGGGACGCGCTGCGTCCCGTCTCTTTTATATCAGAAGCTGCCGATGGGGATGGAGCCGTCGTCCTTCCCCTTTTCGATGGCGTCGATGCGGACATAGTATCCCTTACCGCCGCCCATGTCTACATGAACGCGGTCACCCACTCTGGCGCCCATGACGGCACGCCCCACTGGGGATTCCTTACTGATTAAGCCCTTCAGCGCGTCCTGCCGCAGGGTGGTGACAAGCTGGATCCTCCGGCTCTTGCCCAGATTCTCCATGTAGATCTCCACCGTGTCGTACAGTCCCACCGTGTCGGCGGAGGAGCGATCCTCGATGACCTGCGCCGTCTTGATCATTCGCTGTAAATAACGGATGCGGGCATCGTTGCGGTTCTTGTCCTGCTTGGCGCATTTGTACTCAAAGTTCTCGCTGAGGTCGCCGAAGGCGCGGGCGGTCTGCACGTCCTCAATGAGCTTGGGACGCAGCACCTGCACCCGGTAGTCGATCTCCTCCTGCATTTTTTGCAGGTCGCTGCGGGTCAGTTCGTCATGCATGGTCTTGTTCCTCCCCTATCTCCGCCAGACGCGCCAGCGCCCGGGGCAGTTTTTCAATGTCGATGCCGGAATAGTTTACCACCAGCACATGAGGCGGTGCGTCGTCCGGGTCGTTGTAGTATTCGGACAGCATGGCCAGCCGCACGCCGCGCTGCGCCGCCCGGCGGCGCAGCACCCCGTCGGGCAGGGTCGTGTCCAGCGTCATCAGGAAGTGCAGTCCCGCGTCCTCCTCGGTGATGCGGGCGCGTTCCGCCAGCGGGCCGCCGCGGATGCAGGCGATCACCGCGTCCCGCTTCTGGTGGTAGCGCTTGCGCATCCGGTTCAGGTGCTTTTCGTAATACCCCTCCGCCATGAACCGCGCCAGCGTGTACTGCTCGAAGCCGGAGACGGTGCTGGCATAGAACCCCAGCTTCTCCCGGAACGCGGCGAGCAGCCGGTGGGGCAGCACCATATAGCTGATACGGATGGAGGGCGCAATGGTCTTGGAAAACGTGTTCAGGTAGATGACCCGCCCCGCCTCGTCCACGGAGAACAGCGTGGGGATGGGACGCCCCACAAAGCGGAACTCACTGTCATAATCGTCCTCCAGAATAAAGCGGTCATTCCCCTGCGCCGCCCAGCGCAGCAGCTCCTGCCGCCGGGCGATGGGCATGACGATGCCGGTGGGATAGTGGTGGCTGGGCGAGATGTGTACCACGTCGGCGCCGGCCTCGCCCAGCGCCGATACGGACAGCCCCGCGCCGTCCAGCGGCACGGACACCACCTCCGCCTGATTGCTCCGGTAGATACGGGCGATCTTGCCGTAGCCCGGATCCTCCACGGCGTAGCGCTTGTCCCGTCCCAGAAGCTGCACCAGCATATTGTACAGCTGCTCCGTGCCGGCGCCGATGATGATCTGCTCCTCATCCACCGTCATGCCCCGGAACTGCCGGAGATAGGCGGCGATGGCGCGGCGCAGCTCCGGCGCACCCTGCGGCGGCATGGGACGCAGCAGGCCGGTACCCTGCTCCAAGATGGTCTGGCGCATCAGGCGCGCCCAGACGGTGAAGGGGAAATCCTCCGCCGCAATGGAGTTGGTGACCAGATCCATCTCCCAGACGTGCTCGGCAGGCGGCGCGGCCTCCTGCCGGTGGGCGGGGGCGGTCAGCGGACGCTGGACGGGGCTGACGTAGTAGCCCTTCTTCTCCATGCCGTAGATATACCCCTCCGCCATCAGCTGCTCGTAGGCGTTCTTCACCGTGATGACGCTGACCTCCAGATGGGCGGCCAGCGCCCGCTTGGAGGGCAGCTTCTCCCCTGTCGCCAGCCGCCCGGTGAGGATGTCGTCCTTGACCCGGCGGTATAGCTGCTCGTACAGGCTGACGCCGCCGGTTTTTGTCAGTGCATAGGTCAGCATATCGGCCTCCATCTGGTATTAACAACTAAAATCAATATGGATATTTTAATAATACCAGTTACGACTATAATACAACTTGACCGCGATTGCAAGGACTTTTTGGTCCGGCGCGGAACATATTTGTGAGGTGCAAGACCATGTCCGATAAGAAAATCAGAACGATGGTGCTGGCGGCCGTGCTGGCGGCGCTGGCCTGTGTGGCCACGATGGTGGTACAGATCCCCTCCCCCATGAACGGCTTTGTAAATCTGGGCGACTGCTTTGTGCTGCTGAGCGGCTGGCTGCTGGGCCCGTGGTGGGGCGCTGCCGCCGGCGGTATCGGCTCCATGCTGGCGGACCTGCTGCTGGGCTACGGCCACTATGCCCCCGGCACGCTGGTCATCAAGGGTCTGATGGCGCTGGTGGGCGCACTGGTCTTTAAGGCCTTCGGCAAGAGCAGCGTAGGCGCTCTGGTCAGCGGTGTGATCAGCGAGATCATCATGGTGGCCGGTTACTTCGGCTACGCAGGGCTGCTGCTGGGCAAGGGCATCGGCGCCGCAGCCAGCGTTCCCGGCAATCTGGTGCAGGGCGCTGTGGGTCTGGTGGCCGGCTTCCTGCTGCTGCAGGTGGTGCGCCGCACACACCTTGAAGAAAAGGTCTGCGCGTGATATACTATATGGCGAGCCGGAGAACGGCTCGCCATATCTTTTGAATCTACTTTGAGCGAGGTGTTTTTTTATGGCAGGTATCGTGCATGAACTGGAGCAGAAGGGTCTGCATGAGCAGGTGCGGCAGGAGGCGGCCAACGCGGCGGCCCAGCTGGCGGAGGCGGCGCACCTCCACAAGGGCCAGATCGTGGTGGTGGGATGCAGCACCAGTGAGGTCGTGGGTAAAAAGGTGGGCAGCTGGTCCACGCCGGAGATCGCCAACGCCATCTTCGAGGGGCTGCACAGCGTGTTCGGGCCCATGGGCGTCTACATCGCCGCCCAGTGCTGCGAGCATCTGAATCGCGCCATCATCGTGGAGCATGACGCCGTACCCAACGGCGAGATCGTCAACGTGGTGCCTCAGCCCAAGGCGGGCAGCTCCTTCGCCACCGCCGCCTATCAGGCCTTCAAGCATCCGGTGGCGCTGGAGGAGATCCGCGCCGACGCCGGTCTGGACATCGGCGGTACGCTGATCGGTATGCACCTGAAAAAGGTGGCGGTGCCGGTGCGTCTGGCGCAGGATCATATCGGTGACGCCATCCTGCTGGCGGCGCGGGTGCGTCCTAAGTTCATCGGCGGCGACCGCGCCGTGTACAACGAGGCGCTGAAGGACGGCTACCCCGCGTTCTGACCGCTCCCAGAGGGAAGCACTGCCGGGCGGCACTCGGAAAAACGGCATGCAAAAACCCCGTAACCTCTCGGTTACGGGGTTTTGCTGGCGCGGAAGGAGGGATTTGAACCCTCGCGCCGCTTTTGACGGCCTACTCCCTTAGCAGGGGAGCCCCTTCGGCCACTTGGGTACTTCCGCAGATGTAATTGTACTGGCGGAGAGAGTGGGATTCGAACCCACGGATGCTTTCACATCGCCGGTTTTCAA
>UQZJ01000021.1 GCA_900545495.1 uncultured Eubacteriales bacterium | reverse complement strand
AGGGACAGTTCAAGCCCACCGACAACGTGCTGTACCTCTACTCCGGCGGCGCGGGCGGCCTGTTCGCCATCGACGTGGATCTGGGCTGAGTCGCCTTAGCGGGCGCAGGCTTTTAAATCCGGTTATCGGTTGTCATCAGGCGGGTATGCCTTTCCCGCACACATAGAGCAGCACCCAAAAGAACGGCCGGAGGAAGCTCCGTCCGTTCTTTGCACAGCGGGAATGGGAAAGAGTATGGAAAAATCTTGCCGAAGCGCTTGCCGGTACGGCGAGCGTTTTTGCATTTCTGTGGTTGTAAAGCTGCCGAAAATGGTGTAGTATGTAGGCAGATATTTTATACCAATCCAGAGGTGGACTATGCAGATGACCGTGCCGCGCCCGCGTGAACAGGCGCTGGAGCAAATCATGGCGTATATATTGGAGAATAAACTTTCCGCTGACGATAAGCTTCCGCCGGAGCGTGAAATGTGCCAGATGTGGGGGGTTAATCGCTGCACCCTGCGCAGCGCCATTGCCGCCCTGACGGAGCAGGGGATTGTGTACGCCGTTCAGGGCAGCGGGACCCGTATTGCGCCCAGATTTCGCCGTATCCTACAGGATTTGCAGGGATTTTCGGAATACGCCGCCGATTGCGGCCTGCGGCCGGAAACGAGGCTGCTGTCCATGTCGCAGGTGGAGTGCGACAAGCAGCTTTCCCGGCGGCTCCATCTGGTGCTGGGAGAAAATGCCTATCGAATCTCCCGCCTGCGCATTCTCAACGGCCAGCCCACCCTTATCGAAACGGCCTATATTCCCGCCGCGCTGGCCCCCGGCCTGGAGGAGCATGATCTGGTGACCGGCTCCCTCTTTTCGGTGCTGCGGGAGGGGTACGGCCTGGATCTGGATCACGGCGAAGAGAAGGCCAGCATCACCACAGCCGCAGAGGAGGAGGCCGTTCATCTCGGCATCGCCGCCGGGGATCCTGTGTTCTGGATCGTCAGCATCACGCAAACGCCGGAGGGCGTTCCTGTGGAATATTGCCGCACCGTGGCAAGAGCGGACAAGGTGGAGCTGGTCAGCGTTCTCCACCGCGGAGAAAGCGAGGCATCCGATCATGCGTGAAATCAGCTATAAATCCCCGCTTTATATCCAGCTGCGCGAGGTGATCCGCAGTAAGATCGAAGAAGAAGAATACTTGCCCGGCACAGCCATACCCTCGGAAAATCAGCTGATGGAGACCTATGGGCTCAACCGGGTGTCCGTTCGCAGTGCGCTGGCGGCGCTGGAGTTTGAGGGACTTTTGAAAAGCGTGCAGGGAAAAGGCGTTTTTGTAGCGGGGCCCAAGGCCAAGCGGAATATGGATACGCTGGGCGGTTTTCACAACACCATGCGTCAGAGCGGCGGAAACACCGCCACACGGATTCTCAGCAAGACGCTGCGTCAGGCGGGCCCCTATTATGCCCGCCTGCTGGAGATTTCCCCCGAGAGCACCATCTGGTTTATTCGCCGGGTAGAAAATACGGCGGGCGAGCCGGTGGCGCTGGAGGAGCTTTACATTCCCTACAGTGTGGTGCCCGGTCTGGAGGAGGTGGATATAAAGCTGTTCTCCATCTATGACATCTATCAGTGGAACGGCATCGTGCTGGGAGAGGGACATCAGACGCTGCGCATCACCCGGCTGCCGCCTATGCTGGCCAAGCACATGGACGTGCCGCCGGAGCAGGCGGTAATGGAGTTTTCATGCACCACCCGGGATCGGGACGGCCGGGTGGTGGAGTTTTCCCGCAGCTATGTGCGCAACGATAAGGCGGAGTTTGTCGTCCACTTCCGTCACACAAATCCATAATTGGTATAACTTTTAATAATACAACTATCAATACAGGCGGATAAAATGCGTTATCCGCCTGTATTTTTTACTATTTGTTGTTATTTTAACCAAAATTGCCGGGGCTGATTTTAGCAGAAACATAGAATTCACGTTTTTTGCCGCAAAAACCGATTATCATCTTGTAATTGGTATAAGTTGATACTATACTTATCACATCAGGGCAACACAACGAAAAAAGATTGAGAGGTGGGCCACTTGTCCGATTCCATCGTATCGCTGCGCCATGTGGAAAAATGGTATGGCAACAACCACGTGGTAAAAGACATGAATCTGGAAATTCAAGAAGGCGAATTTCTAACATTACTGGGGCCGTCCGGCTGCGGAAAAACCACAACCCTGCGCATGATTGCAGGCTTCGAGAATGCCACATCCGGCACCATCGAGGTGCAGGGCCAGCAGGTAGAGGAAAAGGAACCCTATGAGCGGGATGTAAACACCGTTTTCCAGAACTACTCCCTGTTCCCCCACATGACGGTGTTTGATAACGTGGCTTACGGGCCCTCCATCCGCAAGGTGCCCAAGGATGAGATCAAGCGCCGGGTTACCGAGATGCTGGCGCTGGTGCAGATGTCCGGCTATGAAAAGCGTAAGCCGGATGCCTTGTCCGGCGGCCAGAAGCAGCGCGTCGCCATTGCGCGGGCGCTGATCAACAACCCCCGGGTGCTTTTGCTGGATGAGCCCTTGGGCGCGCTTGACCTGAAGCTTCGCAAGCAGATGCAGATCGAGCTAAAGCGCTTGCAGAAAAAGCTGGGGATCACCTTTGTATATGTGACCCACGATCAGGAGGAAGCCATGACCATGTCCGACCGCATCGCGGTGATGCGTGACGGCGTGATTTTGCAGATGGATGCGCCCGCGAAGATTTACGACCGGCCCAACTGCCGGTTTGTCGCGGACTTCATCGGCGAGAGCAACGTGATCTCCGGCGTGGTGCGGTCTGTGGAGGGAGAGAAGCTTTCCGTTGAGACGCCTGACGGTATGATCCTGGCCTGCGGCGAGGGCTTTACCGTGGGCGAAAAGATCTGCGTCTCCGTCCGCTCCGAGTATCTGAATCTTTCCGCCACGCCGGTGGAGGGCTTTACCCTTCGCGGAAAGGTGAAGGACTTCATCTACATCGGCACCGTCATCAAAACGGCGGTGGAGCTGAAGGACGGTCAGGAGATCAAGCAGTCCCGCTTCGAGCAGGACGGTACGCTGCGCGAGGGCACAGATGTCTATGCGTGGTGGGAGCCGCATCACGGCGTTGCCATCCACGATGCTTCCGAGGCCGAGGTGCAGTCATGAGCGCCCCCGCGCTGACAAAAAAGCGGCGTCTTCCCGCGCTGGCACAGGCAGGCCCTGTGTCGCTGTGGATGATCCTGTTCGTGACGGTGCCGCTTCTGTTCATCATCTACATCAGCTTCATGTCCCGCGGGCCCTTCGGCGGTGTGGTGCATGAGTTTACCACGGAGAGCTATGCCACGCTGCTGGATACCATCTATTTTGAGGTGATCCTCAAAAGCTTCAAGGTGGCGCTGACCACCACGGTGGTATGCCTGCTGCTGGGGTATCCCTTCGCGTATTACATCGCCCGTAAGCCCTCGGATGTGGCGGCCAAGCTGATCATGCTGCTGATGATCCCCATGTGGACCAACTCGCTGATGCGCCTGAATGCCTGGATGCTTCTGTTCCAGACCAACGGCCCGGTCAACAATCTGCTGATGGCCATGCACATCATCGACAGCCCCATCATGTTCATCTACTCCGATGGGCTGGTGATGCTGGGTCTTATCACCAACTATCTGCCGTTTGCGGTATTGCCCATGTACGCGTCCATCGAGAAATTGGAAAACCATGTGCTGGAGGCTTCTGCCGATTTGGGCGCAGTGCCCCGCGTGACCTTCTTCCGCGTGACGCTGCCGCTGACCTTCCCCGGCATCTTCTCGGCCATCATCCTTACCTTTATCCCGGCGCTTGGTACCTATACCATCACCGATATGCTGGGCGGCGGCAAGGTGCTCTACATCGGCAACATTATCAAGAACCAGTTCGGCATCATCCGCAACTGGCCGCTGGGCGCTGCATTAAGCGTTCTTCTGCTGGCCATTACGGCGCTGCTCATCTTCATTTACTCCCGGTTTGCGAAGATCGAAGATATGGAGGTGCTGTGATGAATACGGTTAAAAACAAGCGCGTTCGCCGGCAAAAGCGTAGCAAATTCCTGACAGATCTCTACGCGGCGCTCATCTACGCCATGTTCTATATCCCGGTGGTGGTGATGATCGCCTTCTCGTTCAACGATTCCAAGCGCAACTATGCGTGGACAGGCTTTACAACGCAGTGGTACGGCAAGCTCTTCTCCTTCGGCAACCACGATCTGTGGGAGTCGCTGGTCTACTCGCTGGTCATTGCCGTGCTGGCTACGATCATCAGCGTTATCATCGGTGTGCTGGGCGGTATCGGCCTGAAGAAGTTCGAGTTCCGCGGGAAAAAGTTCATCGGCCTTATGCTGTATGTCCCCATTGTGGTGCCGGAGATCGTGCTGGCGGTGGCCATGCTGATCATCTTCATCACCGTGGGTGTCAGTCTGGGTATGGGAACGATTATTATCGGCCACTGTACTTTCTGTATCCCGTATGCGGTTATCACCATCAAGGGACGTATCTCCGGCGATAACGAAACCCTGCAGGAGGCCTCCATGGACTTGGGTGCCAACCGAGTCCAGACCTTCTGGCGGGTGACGATCCCCAGCATCATACCGGGAATCGTTTCGGCGGCATTTCTCTCCTTCACGCTGTCCATCGATGACGTGGTGATGTCCAACATGCTGGCCGGCGCCAACCAGTCCACCCTGCCGGTGCTGATCCTGTCGGTCAACCGTACCGGCATTACGCCCGATATCAATGCGCTGACCACCGTGATGGTGCTGGTGATGGTGGTGGGCATGTTTATCATCAACGGGATCCAGCGCTTCTTGAAAAAACGCGAAGAACGGGCGGTGGCTGCGGCGGAAAATGCGCGGCTGATGCAAGCTAAGGACTGATTTCTTCCGCTGCGGCGGTTGAGATAAAATTAAAACGGAGGTTTATGTATGAAAAAGTTTATTGCACTGCTTCTGTCCCTGATGATGCTGCTGACGCTGGCAGCTTGCGGTGAAAAGGGAAAGACCACTGACGGCGGCGAGGACGCCGGCAGCACCAAGCTGAACATCTTTATGTGGAGCGACTACCTTTCCGACGACGTGGTCGCCAATTTCGAGAAGGAATACGGCGTCAAGGTCAACCTGAGCTACATGAACGATAACGCCGACTCCATCACCAAGCTGACCGCCGGCGCCGGCGACGGCTATGACCTGATCATGACCTGCGACGCGTACATGGAGTCCCTGATCGCCGGTGACTATCTGGAAAAGCTGGATCTGTCCCAGGTGCCCAATTCCGCCAATATCAACAAGGCGTATTGGTCCGAGCAGAATCAGGACTATTGCGTGCCCTATCTGATGAACTACATCTATGTGGTCTATGATACCGAGCGCTGCCCCATCGAGATCACCTGCTACAACGACCTGATCGATCCCGCGCTGAAGGGCCAGCTGGGCTCTATCGACGGCGCACGCAACCTCTTCCCCATCGCCCTGATCGCGCTGGGCTATGACCCCAACAGCACCGTGGAATCCGAGATCGCCGAGGCCTATGAGTGGCTGGTGAAGTACAACGCCAACGTGGTGGCTTACGGCTCCACCGAGAGCAACATCTGCAACGGCACCATCTCCGCGATGCTCACCTATGACGGCAACACCGCCGAGGCTATGGCTACCATGGGCGAGAACAACACCCTGGTCATCGCTCCGTTCACCAAGGATCCCGTCCAGCTGGGCTTCGACCTGTTTGTGATCCCCAAGGGCGCTCAGCACACCGATCTGGCCTACAAGTTCCTGAACTACGTATGTGATCCGCAGGTTATGGCTGCAAATCTGGTGGAAAATCCCTATTCCTGCCCCAACGATGCCGCTGTTGCCGCTGCGTCCGAGGAGTACCGCAACGCTCCCGCCTTTAATTTCGATTACAAGACCAACGTCTTCTTCCAGAAGGACGTGGGCGACGCGCTGACCATCTACGATAAATACTATCAGATGCTGAAGGTGGGTTAATCCATCGCTGCAAAAATGGAGGGATATCCTTGGTTAAGTTTGATGAACAAAAACAAATCGACAGCGTAAACGGTGCTTTGGCATTGCGGCCGCAAATCGAAGAGCTGATCGACCGTCTGCTGGCAGAGGGCGTGAAAAACCTCTGCTGGCTGGGCATCGGCGGCACATGGGCCAGCAGTATGCAGGTGGTATGCTATCTCAAGGAGCACACCGACATGGATACCTTCGCCACCAACGCCGCAGAGTATTGCACCACAGGCGATAAGCGTGTGGGCGCGGGAACCCTTGTGGTTCTCTCCTCTGTGACCGGCACCACCACGGAGATCGTGGATGCGGTTCGTCTGGCCCAGAGCCACGGCGCAAAGGTGCTGGGGTTCATTGACAAGCCGGATGCTGAGCTGGCCACTCTGGTGGATTACTGCATCAGCTACAAGGGCAATGAACAGCTGAAGTTCTTTATGGTAGCGGACTGCTTCCTGCGCCGTCAGGGCAACTTCCCCGACTATGACGCCTATTATGCCCAGATGGACGCCCATCTGGCCAAGGATCTGGTGGAGATCGAGAAGATTGCCGATCCCTTTGCGGAGGACTTTGCCCGCAAGCATCTGGAGGACAAGTTCCACTACTTCGTGGGCGCCGGATGCCTGTATGGCGCCACCTATTCCTACGCCATGTGCTACTGGGAAGAGATGCACTGGATTCGGACGAAGTCCATCCACAGTGCCGAGTTCTTCCACGGTATGCTGGAAATCGTGGACAAGGATACGCCGGTCACGGTCTTTGTGGGCGAGGATGCCCAGCGGCCCCTGGGCCTGCGTGTGGCGAAGTTCCTGCCGCAGATTTGCGAGAACTTCACCATTATCGACACCCATGATTATCCGCTGGAGGGTATCGATGAGAAGTACCGCGGACGGATGTGCTATGCCATTATGCACGCGGTAACCAATCGCATCGACGCCCATGTGGAAGCCATCAGCGGCCACGACATGACCATTCGCCGGTACTACCGGAAGTTAGCGTATTAAGTGAAAAAGGGCGGGGGAACCCGCCCTTTTTTTCAGAGGTTTGCTTATGAAATTTGGGATGTTTACCAGCGGTTATCAGCGTCTGCCGCTGGAAAAATGCTTTACAGACGCTGCGCAATTGGGGTATGATTACATAGAGCTTTGGGGCGGCTATCCCCACGCCTTTGCCCCGGATGTGATAGAGGACTATCGGGAGATCCGCCGCTTGCAGGAGCATTACGGCATTCCCGTGCCTGTCTATACGCCGGAGCACAATGCCTATCCCTATAACTATATGCTGGGGACGGAAAAGCAGTGGCGCAATTGTATGGCGTATCTGGAGGTGTCTGTCCGTGCCGCCGGGCTGATCGGCGCCGGGCAGATGCTGATTTCCGTGGGACACGGCGGCGAGTGCCCGGCGGAATTGCGCCGCGCACGGCTGCGCCGCTCTGTGGAGCATCTTGCCCGCGCTGCCGAACGGGAGCATGTTGTCCTTCTGCTGGAAACGCTGTCCCCTCTGGAGAGCAACACCTGCACACGGCTTCATGAGCTCAAGGAGCTGCTGGAGGCGGTGGACTCGCCGTGGCTGATGGGGATGTGCGATGTGGTGCCGCCGGTATTGCAGGGCGAGGACCCGGTGGACTATTGCCGCCATCTGGGAAGCAGAATGGCCCATCTGCATCTGGTGGACTGCGATGGCGTGACGGAAACCCATCTGATCCCCGGAGACGGTGTATTGAACCTGAAACAGATTGTCAGCGACTTCCGGCAGGCGGGCTATGACGGCCGCGCCACGCTGGAGCTGGTGACTCACTATATGGACGATCCTACCGGCGCCGCAGGGCTGGCGCTGCAAAGGGCAAAGGAGTTATTATGATAAAAATTGCGTGCGCAGGCGACAACTGTGTGGATTATTATGACAACACCGGCGAGAGCTTTCCCGGCGGAAATCCGGTCAATGTTTCGGTGTATGTAAGGCGTCTGGGCGGCCAGTCCGCCTATCTGGGCGCGGTGGGTACGGATGATTTTGGAAAACAGATGTGCGCCGCGCTGCAAGAGAAGGGCGTAGACGTCAGCCATGTGCAGATTCTGCCCGGCAAAACTGCCTTCTCCCATGTAGAGCGCATCAATGGTGAGCGGGTATTCGGCGATTATGATGAGGGCGTCATGGCGGATTTCAGACTCCGGCAGGCGGATTTCGACTTCCTCAAGGGATACGATCTGCTGGTCACCGGACTGTGGGGGCATACGGAAAGTCAACTGGCCGACGTTCGCGCCATGGGGATCCCCGTGGCCTTTGACGGGGCCGAGCGCCCGCTGGATGAGGCGGGCAGGATCGCGCTGCCCCATGTGAACGTGGCGTTTTTCTCAGACGACGCCTCCGATGAGGAAAGCCTCAAGGCGCGGATTCTGGAGGTAGCGGCGCTGGGCCCCCAGATCGTGGTGGCCACCCGAGGCGGAAAAGGGAGCCTTGCCTATGACGGCGAAAGCTTCTATCCGGGCCAGATCGTTCCGTGCTCCGTGGTGGATACCATGGGCGCGGGGGACAGCTTTATTGCCGGATTCCTGATGGCGTGGCTGAAAAAGGAGCCGATCCCGGCCTGCATGCGTGCCGGAGCGGAAAATGCAGCCGTAACGCTGGGCTATCCCGGTGCGTGGTGATAATAAAGGAGCGAATCAACATGGAAGAACTGCTGAAGTCTTTGCAGGAGCTGCTGACCATTGAATCGGTGGCCCGGCGGGATCAGGAAAAGCCCTTCGGAAACGGCGTGGCCCAAGCGCTGGATTACACGCTTTCCCTTTGCCAACGTATGGGCTTTCATACAAAGAACGCCGACGGGCTGTACGGCTATGCGGAAATCGGCGAGGGCGCGGAGATCATCGGCTGCCTTGGCCATCTGGACGTGGTCCCCGCGGGAGATGGCTGGCATTATCCGCCTTATGCCGGAACCATAGACGGCGGACGGCTGTACGGCCGCGGCACAATCGACGACAAGGGGCCCACCCTGATCGCGCTTTTCGCGGCCCATGATGTGGCGCAGGCGTATGAACGCGCCGGAAAGCCCATGCCCCGCCGCATCCGCTTTATCTTCGGACAGACGGAGGAATCCGGCCCTTGGGATGATATGGCGGCCTATGTGGCCCATGAAGAGCCTGTTCGCTTTGGCTTCACACCGGATGCGGATTTCCCCGCCATCTACTGTGAAAAGGGGATTTTGCGCCTTCATCTGACCATGCCGCTGACCGGCTCCGGTATTCTGGACGCCAAAGGCGGCACGGTGGTGAACATGGTGCCGGATGCCTGCACGGTCACCACGGCAGCGGGAACCTATCAGGCGGCGGGAAAATGCGCCCACGGCAGCACGCCTTGGCGAGGCGAGAACGCCATTGACCGCGCCATGGAGCAGCTGCCGGCAGAGAGCGGGCCGTTCGCCGCGGCATATCGGGCGCTGTTTGGCAACGACGTGTATGGTAAAAAGCTGGGCATTGCCATGACCTCTCCCGATAGCGGGCCGCTGTCTATGAATGTGGGACTTCTGAGGGTGGAGGACGGCCTCATCCGGCTTTCTGTCGATATCCGCCATCCGGAAACCGCTGCCGCCGATCATATTGCCGAAACGGTGCGCCGCGCAGTGGAGCCCTACGGGTTCACCCTTGCGCCCATCCACCCGGAAAAAAGCGTTTATCAGGACAAAAACGGCCCCGTCATGCAAAGCCTTCTGGCGGCCTATCGGCAGGAGACGGGAGACCTTTCCGCGCCGCTTGCCATCGGCGGCGGAACCTATGCAAAGGCCATGGAGAACATTATCGCTTTCGGGCCTGTGTTTCCCGGCGAGGAATCCCGGGAGCATCAGGCGGACGAATATATCGCCTTGGACAACATAGAGAGGCTGCGCCGCATCTATGCACAGGCGTTCCAAAACCTGCTGGCATTATAAGGATTTATCAAGCATAGCCGCCAAGCTGGCGGCGAACTGCCCGCCGGGTATCCGCACGCGGCAGCGCCGGTCACCGGTACGGATAAGGCCGGTGTCGTGGAGAACGCTCTCATCGGTGGACCGGATAAGTCCAAATCCGAAATAGTAGCGGTATTGTTATTGTAGAATAAGATGTAACAATATTACGACTATATTATACCATTTTCGTGCTCCAGACGCAAGTTCACAGATATGCACGAATCGATATTATAGCAAAAAAGCGCCGTCTCGGAATCACTTCCAAGACGGCGCTTTTCTGTTGTGGATCAGAGCGAACACTTCACGGCGAAACCGCCGCTGAAGAAATAGGTGTTCGTCCAATACCTGTTTGGTGGAGCTGAGGGGAGTCGAACCCCTGTCCGAAAGCGCTTTAACAGGACTTTCTCCGGGCGCAGTCAGGTTTCAACATTCCCTCCCCGCAAAGACACCGGACAGACTTTGCGGTTCAGTAGAGTCATGATGCGTGGGCGGGGCAACTCTTACCCGCCTCACGGACGCCACCTAAACGACGCCTTCCCCGGCCGGTGGCCTCTCCGGTTCAGACGGTCACTGCTTAAGCAGCGACGGCAACAGTGTTAGTGTTGTCAGTTAATTTTAAATTGCCCGTTTTATGGCGGTCAGGCGCCGCCGCCCGCTTATCCAGCCTCCACACCCCCGTCGAAACCGGTACAGCCCCGTATGGGACGGCGGGGAGGGGAAACTCCCCGCCGGTGTAAATGCTGTGAAATGTGTTTTATCTCCGGAACGGATCGGCCAGCTTCTCCGGCTCCGGGTACGTCTCGCCGTGGGTATCCACCGTGACCTTAGCCATGACCTGATCCTTCTTAGGCTTGTTGGTCATCATGTTCCGGGGCTGGTTGACGATGCGATCCACCACATCCATGCCGTCCATCACGCAGCCGAAGGCGGCGTACTGCCCATCCAGATGGGGCGCGTCCTTGTGCATGATGAAGAACTGGCTGCCGGCGGAGTCCATGGCCTGCGCACGGGCCATGCTCAGCACGCCTCTGGTATGGCGCAGGTCGTTGCTGACGCCGTTGGCATCGAACTCACCCTTGATGCAGTAGCCGGGGCCGCCCATGCCGTTTCCGTCGGGGCAGCCGCCCTGGATCATAAAGCCGGGGATGACGCGGTGGAAGATCAGGCCGTCATAGAACCCGGCGTTTGCCAGCGAAATAAAGTTGTACACGCTCTGAGGCGCGATATCGGGATACAGCTCGCAGGTGATGATGCCGCCGTCCTGCATCTCGATGGTGACGATAGGATTATTTGCCATAACCGTTTCCTCTTTTCTGTCGTTGTGTCAGCCGCGGTTTTTCTCCCGCATGGCGCGTTCCATCTCCCGCTTGGCGTCCCGCTTCGCCACGGCGTCCCGCTTGTCGTAGGTCTTTTTGCCCTTGCACAGCCCTACCTCCACCTTTACACGGGAGTTCTTGAAGTAGACGGACAGCGGGATCAGGGCGTAGCCGTCCTGCTTTTGCAGATCATGGAGCTTCCGGATCTCCCGCTTGTGCAGTAAAAGACGCTTGGGACGATCCGGGTCGCGGTTGAAGATGTTGCCCTGCTCGTAGGGCGAAATGTGCAGGCTGTACGCGTAGATCTCCCCGTCCTTGGCCACGCAGAAGGAGTCCTTCAGGTTCAGCGCGCCGTTGCGGATGGATTTGACCTCTGTGCCAAACAGCTCGATACCGGCCTCGTAGCGGTCCTCCACGAAATAGTCATGATGGGCCTTGCGGTTCTGTGCAGCGAGCTTGATGCCGGACTTTTCCATGGCGGACCTCCTTTCCGGATTCGGGAGGGATTATACCACATTTTACGCCGGGACGCAAGAGGGGCGTCAGCAGGTATTTTGCTGGTATTTTGCCGCGGGGTGTGCTATACTGCGAAAAAACGACGGAAGGAGCGTTCAGCATGGAGCTGACTGAAAAAACCATCGACAGCCGCGAGGTATTCAAGGGCCGCATCATCCGTGTGCGATTCGACACCGTGCGTCTCCCCAACGGCAAGGAGGGTACCCGCGAGGTGGTGGAGCACCCCGGCGGCGTGGCGATCCTGGCCATCGACAGTGAGGACCGCGTACTGCTGGTGCGCCAGTACCGCTATCCCTTCGAGCGTGTCCTGACGGAGATCCCCGCCGGCAAGCGCGAGCCGGGAGAGCCGCCGTTCATCACCGCCCAGCGGGAGCTGCAGGAGGAGGTGGGCGCCACCGCCGACACATGGACGGAGCTTGGAACGCTCATCCCCTCGCCGGGCTGCTACGGTGAGACGCTGTACCTTTACATGGCGCAGGATCTCCACTTCGGCGCCACCCACCCGGATGAGGACGAGTTTCTGGAGCCGCTGCGCGTCCCGCTGGATGAGGCGGTGCGCCAGTGCATGGACGGCACGCTGACCGACGCCAAAACGGTGGCCGCCATCCTGAAGGGCAAAATTCTCCGGGAGCAATAACGGAAAAACCTTGTATTTCCACGCCGGATACGGTACACTGACAACAGGCGGCCCACCCGCCGGGGGAGGTAGAGAGATATGTCCATGAATACGAAGAAGAATATCGCCATCGTGCTGCTGGTGCTGTCCATGCTGCTGTGGGTGCTGCGGAAGCTCAACGTCCTGTACATACCGGGTCTGAGCATGATCCTTCTGGCGCTGAGTATGGCGCTGGTGGGCGTGATGATGTTCCAGCTCAAGCAGAAAAAGAAGCTGGCCGGTACGCTGATCGTGGCCTTCGGCCTGCTGTGCGTCGTGGTGGCTATCATGGAGATCAAGGGCTCCTTCTGAGAGTACCTGACTGCCCATTATCGTCAGCCCCGAACACCTATTGTAAAAGATGACTGCAAAAGAGAGACGGCTCCGCCGTCTCTCCTTGCGTTTTCCCCACCGTCTATCCCCCTCACTTTGACAATACTTTGACGATCCCGCCAAATCCCGCCATGTCTTTGATCCCGTAAATTGTTGCAAATTTTCTCTTGCAAATGGAGAAAAATATAGTATCATATAAGCGCGCCGCACTCTGCTGGACGGAGGCGGCAGCAGGAGGTAACATATGAATAACGAAACGAAACGCACGAAAATTTCCGTGCAGGACATGGTGCAGCTGTCTGTGCTCATCGCCATCCTGCTCCTTCTGGAGCTGACGGGTCTCGGCATGATCAAGACCGCCGGTCTGGAGATCACCATCATGCTGGTGCCCGTCATCGTGGGTGCCATCGTCATGGGTCCCGCCGCCGGTGCGCTGCTGGGCGGTGTGTTCGGCCTGATCAGCTTCTGGGAGTGCTTTGGCAAAAGCAGCTTCGGTGTGGTGCTGATGGGCATCAACCCCTTCCTCACCTTCCTTGTCTGCGTCCCCACCCGTATTCTGGCCGGCTGGATCTGCGGTCTGGTGTTCAAGGGTCTGAGCAAGCTGGACAAGAGCAATCTGTGGTCCTTCGGCGCTGCCGGTCTGTGCGGCGCACTGAGCAACACCGCGCTGTTTATGTCCACCCTGTGCCTGGGCTTCTACCGCACCGACTTCATTCAGGGCTTTGTGGAGGCGCTGGGCAGCGCCAACCCGTTCCTGTTCATCATCGCCTTTGTAGGCATCAACGGTCTGGTGGAGGCCATCGTGTGCTTCTTCACTGGTGCCGTGATCGCCAAGGCCGTGGTGTTCAGCCGCGGCAAGCTGGCTGCCCGCAAGACCGCCGTGCAGAACGGAAAGTGAGGTAACGACCATGCTCCTTGCACTGGACATTGGAAACACCCATATCGTCATGGGCTGCATGGAAGGCCGGACTATTCGGTATCTCTGCCGCATGGCCACGAATCGTGTGACCACCGGTGCGGAGTATGCCGTGACCATGAGCCGTCTGCTGGAGTTCGCCCACATCGCGCCGGACGCCATTGACGGTTCCATCATCTCCTCGGTCGTGCCGCAGGTGACCCGCTCCCTGTCCGCGGCGGTAAAGATGCTGACCGGCGTCGTCCCCCTCGTGGCGGACAACACCATCCGCTCCGACCTGACGGTACGGATCGACGATCCCGCCACACTGGGCAGCGACCTGCTGGTGGCGGCTGTCGGCGCGCTGGATATCTACCAGCCGCCCCTGATCATCATCGACATGGGTACCGCTACCACCGTAACGGTGGTGGACGCTGACGGCGCGTTCCGCGGCGGCGCCATCATCCCCGGCGTACAGCTTTCGCTGTCCGCGCTGGCGTCCAACACGTCGCTGCTTCCCAGCATTTCGCTGGACGCGCCCCCCAAGGCCATCGGCACCAACACGGTGGACTGCATGAAGAGCGGCAGCATTCTGGGTACAGCCCTGCTGCTGGACGGCATGATCGACCGCATGGAAGCCGAGCTGGGGCAGAAGGCCACTGTGGTGGCCACCGGCGGACTGGCGCGCTGTATCGTCCCCATCTGCCAGCACGAGATCCTGCTCAACGAGGATCTGCTGCTGAATGGGCTGGCTGTGCTGTACGAAAAGAACAAATAAACAAAAAAGATATCCCGCACCGAAACGGTGCGGGATATCTTTTTCACGTTACACCCCCAGCAGCTTGCCCCACGTCCCCTTCCCGGCGATACCGTCAGCGCCGAGGCCGTACTTGGTCTGGAACTTCTTCAGCGCCGTCTCCGTGCCGCTGCCGAAGTCGCCGTCCGCACCGGCCGCGCCGCAGGAAAAGCCGTAGGCGATCAGCGCCGCTTGCAGGGTCTTCACATCCGCGCCCGCCATGCCGCGCTTGAGCATCCGCACCTGCATGGGCAGCGTCGTGTCCTTCTCAGCAGGAACCGGCACCGGTACGTTTTCGCTCTCCACAAAGGGTACACCCAGCGCGTTGCACAGCCCCTTGGCGATGGTCTCACCGATCAGGGTGGTGTTGTCGATGATCCACTGCGCGATGCGGGGGACATCGTGGAAGTCCGTCTCGATATACACCGTCGTGGCGGCAGGGTGCTTCACCTCGTACAGTGCGGGATACGCCCGGATGACATCCGGCGCACCCGGCGTCACAGGCCCCAGCACATCCAGCACCGCCTGACACGCCTTGTATCCGGCACTGTTCCGGTCGCCGCTGTAACAGAACAGATGCGTACCGCTGGCCTTGCCGTTGCAGGCGTTGGAATGGATGGGAACGTGCAGGTCGGCCTTGAAGCGGTTGGACGCCGCCACACGGTTCTGCATGGTGTCGTACTGCCCCAGCATCACCTCCACACCGGAGCGCTCCAGAGCGGCCTTGCAGGCCTCGGCAATGCGTCCGCACTGGATGGCCTCGGTGGTGTCGCCCACCGCGTAGGTGTTCCGCCGCTGGTCGCTGGGGGACAGATACACCCGTTTAGCCATCGTTCTTCGCCTCCTTGTGATACTGCGCCGTGCTGATGCACAGCACCGCGCCGAGGAACGTGTCCACGGCGGTGATGGTGGTCACCACCTCGTCTGCGTAGGGCCACGCCCACACCGCCGCCAGCGCCGCGTACAGCGTGGCCACGGCGGGCATAACGATGATGACCAGCCATTTCATAATGTCGTATACCTTGTTGTTCAGTTTCATAATGCTTCCTTTCCGGCCTGTCGGCCTGTTCCATTTTATGCCCTATCGAATGGGCAGCTTCCGCACTTCCTCCATGACGCGCCGTGCGCTGCCGTTGCCGCCCATCTCCTCATACGGCTCGTAGAGGTACACCTGCAAATTCTCGTACTCGTCCTGCGTGACGTAGCCCCGCTCGATGTACACCATGCCGAGGTGGATGATGCGGTCGTGGGCCAGTCCCACCAGCATCTTCCGCTCCGCCTCGTCCGCCTTGCTGCGCTTGGCCGCCAGCTCCATCCGCTTGAGGATCACCTTGCTCACCACGCCCCACAGGGCGGTGGAGGTCAGCAGCGCCACGATCAGCGGCACGCCGACATTCGTCCATATCTCCATCCCGCCGCTCCTTACAGCTCCGCGCTGTTGGCGTACAGCGTCGCACCGCCCACGCTTACCGTACTCTGCACGGGGTCTGTCCGCATAACAGGGCGACAGTCCAGCGCCTTGGCGGGACGCGCCGCCGCCGTTGTGTAGACCTGATAGTACCGCTGACACCGCAGCAGCTCCCCGCCGTAATCCGGCAGCTCGTTCAGCACCCACGCGCCGTTCTCCTGATGTGCCAGCGTCTGCTGCTCACCCAGCTCCAGCTTGATGGCCTTGATGTACAGCCCCTGATTAGCCGCCATGTTCTCGAAGCACTGAATCGCCACGATGGCGCGATCCTGCAACGCGCCGACGCTCCACTTTTCGAGCGTAAACGTATTTTGCACCAGCGTCCAGTCGGACACATTGGAGAGCGTCACGATGCCGCCGGACTGTGCTACGCGCAGCGAGGCGCCCTCTCCGTTGCCCTTGTAGAGCATCGAGACCGTTACCGTCTGCCCGACCGCCGCGTCCGTTTCCAGTGCCTGCGCCCACGCGGGGTTGGCGGAGGCGGCGTTCTTGTACAGCTTGACGCCCTCCGCCGTCACATCCACAGACAGCGTAGCGCCGGTGGTATACCACATATCCACACCGTAGCCGGTTCCCGCGTAGCTCGTCTTCCCCCGCTGGTTCACGATGCAGCCGTCTGCAAACGTACCGTTTCGCAGCAGGTTGGGGCTGTATACTGCTCCCGCAGGCCCTTGCAGACCTGGATCGCCTTTCTCGCCCTTTGCACCGGGATCTCCCTTGTCGCCCTTTGCACCGGGATCTCCCTTGTCGCCCTTTGCACCTGCTGGGATATCGATGCTTTTCGGCGTGCTGCCGTCGTAGGTGACGCTGTTGCTACCGCTGGTGATGGTCAACGCGTTGGGGTTCGGCAGCTTATCCTCCGTCGTCGCCAGCTTCGCGTTGCTGGCCTGCACACCAAAACCGGTAACAGCTACCGTAAAGGTCTGTGCCGGAAAGCCCATATCCGCCAGTTCGCCGGAGCCGGAGAATATCCATCGGCCAAGTTCAGGCACTGGGATGAATAGCGGCAGCGTTGCGGTGTACATTCCCATCTTACACCGGCATTCCAGCACCTTCCCCGCCTCATACGCCGCATTGATGTCGGCCAGCGCCACCGGGCAGGTATAATTGGGGTAGTCGCCCGCAAGGTCGATGTAGAACACCTCCGCGCCGGGGCCGCCGGTTCCCACCGGCAGGTTGCTGTCGTGATACGTGCCCTCCTCTGCGTCCCACAGCTGCCAATACCCCTCGCTCCCCGGCTTCGGCGGATGCGCCGCCAGCTCCTTGAGCCGCGCCTCCAGCTGGCGGAATGCCGCCGGGATCTCCGGCCACGCCGTATCCCCCGACAGGCTCTCCGGCACCAGCACCTCCGCCACCGTGCTGTGCCGTTGGGTGGTACCGTCAGCTTGCAGCGTCCCCCTGAGCTGTAAGGCGTAAGTCCCCCACTTCGGCAGATTCTCCCGCTTCAGCAGCACACCTACGCCGCCGGGCTGCTCCTCCAACGGCAGGATGTCCATGCCGCCCTCCGGCTCCCGCATCAACAGCTCCCAATCGTACCCTGTCGGCATCTCTCCCACGATCTCCAGCCGTACACTGTCATTGTCGAACTGCATCGCCACCGGCGAGCCGTCCCATTCCAGCCGCCAGTCCTTAAATTGGATCATATACCATTCCCTCCCTCGATCAATGTCACCTCTCCCCTCCGATTGCCCCTTTGGTTGCACTTTTCGGTGCGGGAACGGGAAATAACGCGCTCGGTGCGTTTCTCTTTTCGAAATTATGTAAACATCCTCCTGTTCTCCTGCATTATTCCATCTTTTTTTGTGCTTTCCCAATAAATTTTTACGCATTTATTGCTTTTGGCAAAAAATATGGTATACTATCCATGTCTGCATATAGATCATCTTCTGCCGCGCTCCGCGGTATGAAGTTTCCGCGCTCTGGACACACTGTTACCAGAGCCTATTGACCACCTGAAAAGAGGGACTTGCTTTGAACAAATACATTATCCATGGCGGCCGTCCGCTGTTTGGCGAAGTGACCATCAGCGGTGCAAAAAATGCCGCCGTCGCCATCATTCCCGCCGCCCTGCTGGTGGACGGTGTCTGCCGCATCGAAAACATTCCCCAGATCAGCGATGTGACCCTGTTCTTCTCCATTCTGGAGGAGCTGGGCGCCCACATCCGCGTGCTGAACCGTCACGCGGTGGAGATCGACTGCCACGCCATCCACAGCACCCGCCCGTCCTACGATCTGGCCCGCCGCATCCGCGCCAGCTACTACCTGCTGGGCGCCCTGCTGGGCCGCTTCGGACAGGCGACTGTGGCCATGCCCGGCGGCTGCAACTTCGGTGTCCGCCCCATCGACCAGCACGTCAAGGGCTTCACCACCATGGGAGCTGATGTCACCGTGGAGGGCGGCTTCATCCACACCGCCGCCAAGAACGGCCGTCTCACCGGCGCGCCGGTGTATCTGGACGTTGTCTCCGTGGGCGCCACCATGAACATCATGATGGCCGCTGCGCTGGCTGACGGCGTCACCACCATCGAAAACGCCGCCAAGGAGCCGCACATCGTGGATCTGGCCAACTTCCTGAACTCCATGGGTGCGGACATCAAGGGTGCCGGCACCGACTCCATCAAGATCCGCGGCGTGGAGCGTCTCAGCGGCGGTACCTACTGCATCATCCCCGACCAGATCGAGGCTGGCACCTACATGGCGGCGGTGGCCGCCACCGGTGGTCAGCTCCTGCTGAAGAACATCATCCCCAAGCACATGGACTGCATCAGCGCCAAGCTGATGGAGATGGGTGTGGCGGTGGAGGAGAACGACGACACCCTGCTGGTGCGCCGCAGCGAGCCGCTGCAAAAGACCAACGTCAAGACCCTACCCTATCCCGGCTTCCCCACGGATATGCAGCCCCAGATCGCCGCCGTTCTCTCTCTGGCACAGGGCACCAGCCTTGTGACCGAGGGCGTCTACGGTGCCAACCGCTTCAAGTATGTGGACGAGCTAAAGCGTCTGGGCGCCCACATTCAGGTGGACGGCAAGGTCGCCGTGATCGAGGGTGTCGACCAGCTGGTGGGCGCTCCCATCCAGGCCTGTGACCTGCGGGCCGGCGCAGCGCTGGTCATCGCCGGACTGGCCGCCAAGGGGACCACCGAGCTGAGCTGCGTGCAGTATATCGAGCGCGGCTACGAGGATCTGGTGGGTAAGCTCCGTGCTGTGGGCGCGGATATCTCCATGATCGACATCCCCGACGAGGGCGAGGTCGAGTCCCATATTAGCTGACATACGCTGAACAGCGTCCGCTGCAATAGGCCGCAGCCTTTGTGGCCTGCTGCAACGGACGCTGCTGTTTTAGAAAGGTACATACCGTTTTGATCTCACTGTATACACTGGCCAGCGGCTCCGAGGGCAACTGTCTGCTGGTCTCTGCCTGCGGTGTCCACCTGCTGGTGGACGCGGGCATCTCCGCCCGCCGCATCAAGCAGTCCCTTGCCCAGCTGGGCCTGACGCCGGACGACCTGTCCGCCATCCTCATCACCCACGAGCATACCGACCACACGGCGGGTCTTGCCACGCTTCTCAAGCATCACGCCATCCCGCTGTACGCCAGCGACGGCACCGCCTTCTATCTTCGCAGCCGCCTGCCCGGACTGGACGGCTGCCTGCGCCCCGTCTCTCCCGGCAGCGTCTTTTCCATCGGCCCCGCGGCGATCACCGTGTTCGCCACCAGCCACGACGCCGGGGAAAGCGTGGACTACCGCATCGACTGCGGCGGCGAGGCCGTCGGCATCCTCACCGACACCGGCTTCGTGCCGGAGCCGGCTGCCGCCGCCCTCACCGGTGTGGATCTGCTGGTGCTGGAGAGCAATCACGATGTAGATTGGCTCCAGTCCGGCCCCTATCCCTACTCCCTGAAGCAGCGCATCCTCGGCCGGCGGGGTCACCTGTCCAACGAGGACGCCGCCGCCTTTGCCCGCCGCATGGCGGAGTGCGGCACCCGCCGCTTTGTGCTGGCTCACCTGAGCCGGGAGAACAACACCCCCGCCCGCGCCCTGCACGTCATGGAGGCGGCGCTGTCCGATCTGGACGTCTCCGTGGAGGTCGCTCCCCGGAGTGAACTAAGTGTCTGCTATGCACCGGAGGTGATCGCGTGCAGAAGGTAACGATCCTCTGCGTCGGTAAGCTGAAGGAGAAATTCTATATCGACGCCGCCGCTGAGTATGTCAAGCGCCTCCAGCGTCTGTGCCGTCTGGAGATCGTGGAGCTGCCGGAGAGCCGCCTGCCAGACGAGCCCTCCCCCGCCGAGATCCGCCGCGCCCTGCAAGCGGAGGCCGCCGCCATCCGGGAAAAGCTGCCCAAGGGCGGCGCGCTGGTGGCGATGTGCATTGAGGGCAAGCCCTGCTCCAGCGAGGAGCTGAGCCGCCGCCTCACGGACTTCGGCGTACAGGGCAAGACCCAGATCACCTTCCTCATCGGCGGCAGCGTCGGTCTGGACGAGGAGCTGAAGCGGCAGGCCGACTGGCGTCTGTCCATGTCCCCCATGACATTTCCCCACCACATGGCGCGTATCATGCTGCTGGAGCAGATCTACCGAGCATACCAGATCGCCGGCGGCGCCAAATATCACAAATAGGAGGTCATTCCCATGGAAAACTGGAGCTTTACCGGCACCCCGGATGTCCCCGCATGGCCCAAGGACGCGGCGGGACAGGATGAAAAGGCCGTCCTGCTGAAGCAGACCTTTGACTCCGCCGCCGATGCCGACACGATCATCTCCCTGCTGTCGGCCTACGGTGTCCCCTGCTTCAAATACTACGACCGCGAGGGCGGCGCCGGCAAGGTCATCAACGGCTTTTCCGGCTTCGGTGTCAGCCTGTATGTCCCCGCCTCCCGTCTGGAGGAGGCGCAGGAACTGCTGACTGCCCAGCCCGTGGAAGACGAGGAATAAGTACATAATCACCCTGAAAGGAGTACCTATATGAGCTATAAACAGGAATACGAGCGCTGGCTCCACAGCGATGCTCTCTCCCCCGCCGAGCACGCGGAGCTGGAGCGCATCGCCGGCGACGAAAAGGAGATCGAAAACCGTTTCTACGGCCCGCTGGAGTTCGGCACCGCCGGTCTGCGCGGCACCATGAAGGTCGGTCTGCACCAGATGAACATCCATGTCATCCGCTGGGCCACCCAGGGCTTTGCCAATGTCATCGCCGCCGAGGGCGAGGACGCCAAGAAGAAGGGCGTTGCCATCTGCATGGACTGCCGCAACAACAATATGCTCTTCTCCCACGCCGCCGCGGAGGTCTGCGCCGCCAACGGCATCCACGTCCGCATTTTCGAGTCCCTGCGTCCCACGCCGGAGCTGAGCTTTGCCGTCCGCTACTACGGCTGTCAGGCGGGCATCAATGTCACCGCCAGCCACAACCCCAAGGAGTATAACGGCTACAAGGTCTACTGGTCTGACGGCGCCCAGCTGCCGCCCCAGCACGCCGACGCCATCGCCGCCCAGCTGGAGAAGATCGACATCTTCACCGGTATCAAGCGCATGGACTTTGACGAGGCGGTGAAGGCCGGCCTCATCGAGATCATGGGCGAGGAGACGGACCGCGCCTTCATGGAAAACGTCATGGCCATGGTCAACGACCGGGAATCCATGGCGAAGGTGGCCGACACCTTCAAGGTGGTCTACACCCCGTTCCATGGCTGCGGCTGGAAGCTGGTGCCGGAGGCGCTGCGGGGTCTGGGCGTCAAGCACCTGTACTGCGTGGAGCAGCAGATGGTGTTGGACGGCAACTTCCCCACCGTGGACTCCCCCAACCCGGAGAATCCCGAGGGCTTCTATCTGGCCATCGAGCTGGCGGACAAGGTGGGCGCCGACTTCATTCTGGGCACCGACCCCGACAGTGACCGCGTGGGCATCATGGTACGCGACCACGCCGGTAAGTTCATCGCCGTCACCGGCAACCAGACCGGCGTGCTGCTGCTGGATTATCTCATCGGTGCCCTGCGCCGCGCCGGCAAAATGCCGGAGAAGCCGGTGTTCCTCAAGTCCATCGTCACCACCAACATGGCCCGCAAGGTAGCGGAATCCAACGGCGTCGCCTGCTACGACACCTTCACCGGCTTCAAGTTCATGGCGGAGAAGAAGGGCGAGCTGGAGTCCGCCGGTCAGGGTGAGGTCATCATGTCCTACGAGGAGAGCTACGGCTATATGCTGGGCGACTATGTCCGCGACAAGGACGCCGTCACCGCCTCCCTGCTCATCACGGAGATGGCGGGCTGGTACGCCGCCCAGGGCATGACCCTCTACGACGCGCTGCTGACGCTGTACGCCAAGTACGGCTGGTACGGCGAAAAGACCCACAACCTTGTGATGCCCGGCGTGGACGGTCTGGAGAAGATGGCCGCGCTGATGAAGCGTCTGCGCCAGACGCCGCCCACCGAGATCGCCGGTGTCACCGTTGTCGTCCGCAAGGACTACGCCGACGGCACCGCCGTGGACTGCGCCACCGGCGCCGTCACCCCCATGGAGCTGCACGGCAGCAATGTCCTGCGCTATGAGCTGGCGGACGGCACCACCATTCTGGTCCGTCCCTCCGGTACGGAGCCCAAGATCAAGGTCTACATCCTGACCCTCGGCAAGGACGCGGCGGAGCGGGACGCCAACCTCGCCAAATACTCCGCATGGGTGGAGACGCTGACCAAGTGAGCCTCCGCGCTGCAACGCACAAAAAAAGTGACCGGGAAGGCGCTCTGCTGGTAAGACAGTAAATTCAAATTTCTTGGAACAGGCATGATCTCGGTCATGCCTGTTCCGCTTTTAGCAGCTCATCCACGGGAATGTAGCCCACAAGGTCGTACTCGATATGTACCTTCTGCCTGCGCTTGCCGCTGGACTTGTCAGGTGCGTCCACATAGACCGCCTTCACAAGCTCTCTGAGGGCATAGGGCGTCAGCTCCGTGAGGGTGCTGTTTCTCTTTACCCGCTGAACAAACTGCTCTATATTCTCTGCCTGTTGTTCTTGTTCATGGATTTGCTGTTGCAGACCTTTGACCTCGGCTTTGAGGTCTTTCTGTTCCTCGGTGTAGTTCTTGCTCATCATGGCGAAGCGTTCATCATCCAGGCGTCCGGCTACATTGTCCTCATAAATGCGGATGAAAAGGCGGTCAAGCTCTCCGATTCGCTTCTCAGCCTGTGCCAGCCGCTTTTGATACAGCCGCAGCGATTCCTCGCTCTGTATACGGAGCTTTTGCTCCATCTCGGAACGGAAATAGGCCTCGTAGCGAGTGACTACCGATATGACCTCCTGAATATGCTTCCAGACGATCTGTTCCAGCACAACGGCACGAATATAATGTCCGCTGCACTTGTCCTTGTTGGCACGATGGGTGGAGCAGATGAAGAAGTCCTGCCGCTTTTCAAAATAGCTGGTGGTGGAGTAGTAGAGCTTCTGCTTACAGTCGTTGCAGAACACCAGACCGGAGAACATATTGCTCTTTCCCGTCGCTGTTCTGCGGTGCCGCTGCTGCCTGATCTCCTGCACCTTATCAAAGACTTCCAGAGAGATGATCGCTGGGTGGGTGTTATAGAAAATCTTGCGATTCTCCATTGGATTTTCCCGCTGCTTTTTGTCCCAGATGGAGTTGGTGTAGGTCTTGAAATTGACCGTGCAGCCTGTGTACTCCATGTATTCGAGAATATAAGCAACGGTGCTTTCGTGCCAGCGATACTCGTTCTCCGGGGTCTGATGCGGTGTTTTTCTGCCCTCCCGCTGTTTGTAGGCGGTGGGATTCTGAATGTGCCCCTTTTCCAGCAGAGCGGCGATCTGACTCGGTCCTTTTCCCTCCATGCAGAGTGCAAAGATCCGCTTCACGACCTGTGCGGCTTCCTCGTCAATCACCCATTTCTTAGGATCGTCAGAGTCACGCTTATAGCCGTAGGGAACGTTGGTGGTCAAGCGCTCTCCACGCTCTCCCTTTGCCTTGTTGACGGCACGGATTTTGCGGCTGGTATCCTTGGAATACCACTCGTTGAACC
>UQZJ01000020.1 GCA_900545495.1 uncultured Eubacteriales bacterium | reverse complement strand
GGCAACGATCACTTTTCCCCGTAAGGCAGCTGGTAGAGCACAACCTTAGGAGGCGGACCCTCTATCCCGGTGAGGTACGGAGGCATATATGAACCGGTACAAACGCCATTGTACCCCAGAGACGGGCGGTTGTCAACGGCGTCAGAAAGAAAAAGTTGTGGAAAAGGCTTGCATTCGGCACTTTGAGAGCATATAATACAAAGGTTAGTGAATTTACCCGAGAGAAGGGGGTCATACCTTTGCAGAACGAGAAATTGAGAAATGTGGCGATCATCGCCCACGTCGACCACGGCAAGACCACACTGGTGGATCAGATGCTCAAGCAGGGCGGCGTGTACCGTGAAAATCAGGATACCGTGGACCGCGTCATGGACTCCAACGATCTGGAGCGGGAGCGCGGCATCACCATTCTGGCCAAGAATACAGCCATACAGTACGGCGACACCAAGATCAACATCGTGGATACCCCAGGCCACGCCGACTTCGGCGGCGAGGTGGAGCGTATTCTGAAGATGGTCAACGGCGTCATCCTGCTGGTGGACGCCGCTGAGGGTCCCATGCCCCAGACCCGCTTCGTCCTCAGCCGTGCGCTGGAGCTGGGTCACCGGGTCATCGTGGTGATCAACAAGATCGACCGTCCCGACCAGCGTATCCATGAGGTCATCGACGAGGTGCTGGAGCTGCTGCTGGATCTGGACGCCACGGATGAGCAGCTGGACAGCCCCATGCTGTTCTGCTCCGCCCGCAACGGCACCGCCAGCTACTCCCCGGATGTGGTGGGTACGGATCTCAAGCCGCTGTTCGACACCATTCTGGACTATATCCCCGCGCCGGAGGCCGATCTGGATCAGCCCTTCCAGATGCTGGTCAGCGCCATCGACTACAACGAGTTCGTGGGCCGTATCGCCATTGGCCGTGTAGAGCGCGGCGTGCTCAAGCAGAACCAGGAGATCGCGGTGTGCAACTACCACGATCCCGACGCGCCGGCCAAGCGTGCCAAGGCCGTCAGTATGTATGAGTTTGCTGGTCTGGGCAAGGTGCCTATCACCGAGGCGGAGGCGGGCAATATCGTCGCCATGTCCGGTATCGGCGATATCACCATCGGCGATACCATCTGCACCCCCACCTGTGTGGAACCGCTGCCCTTCGTGAAGATCAGCGCACCCACCGTGGAGATGACCTTCTCTATCAACGATTCCCCCTACGCAGGGCGCGAGGGCAAGTTTGTCACCTCCCGCCAGCTGCGGGAGCGGCTGTTCCGCGAGACGCTGAAGGACGTGTCCCTGCGGGTCACCGAGATCGAGGGCTCTACCGATGCGTTCAATGTGGCGGGCCGCGGCGAGATGAGCCTGTCTATCCTTATCGAGACCATGCGCCGTGAGGGGTATGAGTTCCAGGTGTCGCCGCCCCGCGTGCTGTATCAGACCATCGACGGCAAGAAGTGCGAGCCCATCGAGCGTCTGGTGGTGGACGTACCCAGCGAGAGCGTGGGCGCGGTCATCGAGAAGCTGGGCAGCCGCAAGGCGGATATGCTGGAGATGACCCCGGTGGGCAGCCGCATGAAGATCGAATTCCTCGTTCCCAGCCGTGGACTGTTCGGCTATCGCAACGAGTTCATGACCGACACCCGCGGCGAGGGCATCATGGCCAGCGTGTTTAACAGCTACGCCCCCTACAAGGGCGATCTGACCCGCCGGAATACCGGCTCCCTCGTCTCCTTCGAGACGGGCGAGAGCGTGGGCTACGGCCTGTTCAACGCCCAGGAGCGCGGTGCGCTGTTCATCGGGCCGGGCGTGCCGGTGTACGAGGGCATGATCGTGGGCGTCTCCCCCAAGCAGGAGGATATCACGGTCAACGTGTGCAAGAAAAAGCAGATGACCAATATGCGCGCCGCCGGCTCCGACGATGCGCTGCGTCTGGTACCGCCCCGGAAGATGAGTCTGGAGCAGTGCTTGGAATTTCTGGCGGATGACGAGCTGCTGGAGGTCACGCCCAAGAGTCTGCGGATGCGCAAGACCATCCTGAACCATGAGAAGCGGATGAAGGCCACCCACGGCGGCAAGAAGAATTGACCAAATATAAAAAGAGACGGCGTCGCCGTCTCTTTTTGTGTCAGAAGATAATCGCGTATTTGCTGTGCGGGAGGGAAATAATTGCCCCAAAGCAAGAAAAAGCAATGTACATTTCCGGAAACACATGGTAGACTGAAGCTGTAAGCAGAGAGCCCCGGAATGGGGGCGGAAGATATGAGGAGGAGCGTTATGAAACGGATAGGAAAGAGCCTGGCGGCATTGGCACTGGCGCTGGTGATGTCGCTGACGCTGCTGCCGGTGCAGGCTATGGCTGCGGAGGTGACCGCGGAGACGGCATCCGACGGCGCGTTGCTGGATGGCTATCTGTACCAGCTGGCAGGCATGGACATCGCCGACTATGAAAGGGGCTTTGACACGGCCGGCACACCGGCCATGTACGCCGCATCCGGGAACCTGACGGCGGCGGAGCAGGCGGCGTACAACACCCTGAAGGAGCAGCTGATCCTGATCGCCAACGGACAGCGGAAGGACACGGCGATCCAGATCACGGGCACGCTGCCGGATCAGACCTCGGCGAACAAGGTGTGGCAGGCGCTGCTGGCGGATCTGCCGTATGCGCTGTACTGGCACGACAAGACGGTGGGCATCGGCTATTCGTATATACCGGATAACGGTTGGAAGAACATCACGTTCAAATTCGCGGTGGCCGCGGAGTTCCGCGGCGACAGTCTGTACACCACCAATATTCCCAACGTGCCGGCGGCGGTGGCGGCAGCCAAGCAGGTGGTGTCTGCCAACCGCGGCAAGACCGACTATGACAAGCTGCAGGCATACCGGCAGTATATCTGCGACCAGGTCTCCTACAACTTCAGCATCAACAAGGACACAGCCTACGGCAATCCCTGGCAGCTGCTGTGGGTGTTTGACGGCAACGCCAGCACCAATGTGGTGTGCGAGGGCTACGCCAAGGCGTTCAAGTACCTGTGCGACCTGACGGAGGAGAGCAACGGCTGGATCGGCTCCGTGGAGACGCTGGACGTTACCGGCACGATGAATGGCGACAGACATATGTGGAACGTGGTGCGCATCAACGGGACGAACTACCTGGCGGATGTGACCAACTGCGATCAGGGGACGGTGGGCTACCCCACAGAGCTGTTCCTCTGCGGTATCCAGACCAACGGCAGCAGTATGTACCATCAGGATACCAAGACCACTTATATCTACGATACCGACACCAGAAACTCCTTCAAGGCGGCGGATCTGGCCGTCTCCGCCGCGGGCTTTGATCCCGGCGCGGCGACCGTCCCGGCCAATGTGAAGCTGGTGAGCGCCAAGGTCGTTGGCGGCGGCATTCAGGTGACATGGAACGAGGCGGACGGCGCGGTAAAGTATCGGGTGTACCGCAAGGATGCCGTCAACACCGTCTGGAAAGTCATCGCAACCGTGACCGGCACCAGCTATGTGGATAAGAGCGCTGCGGCAGGCGTGACGTACAGCTACACCGTCCGCGGTGTCGGTGCAGACGGAGAACTCAGCCCCGGCTTCGACAGAACCGGCGTCAGCGCTACCATTCCAAAACCCACCGTCCCGGCCAATGTGACGCTGGGCGATGCCAAGGTGGTCAGCGGCGGCATTCAGGTGACATGGAACGAGGCGGACGGCGCGGCAAAGTATAAGGTCTACCGCAAGGATGCCGCCAACACCGTTTGGAAGGTCATTGCAATCGTGACCGGCACCAGCTATGTGGATAAGAGCGCTGCGGCAGGTGTGACATACAGCTACACCGTCCGCGGCGTCGGCGCAGACGGAGAACTCAGCCCCGGCTTCGACAGAACCGGCGTCAGCGCTACCATTCCAAAACCCACCGTCCCGGCCAATGTGACGCTGGGCGATGCCAAGGTGGTCAGCGGCGGCATTCAGGTGACATGGAACGAGGCGGACGGCGCGGCAAAGTATAAGGTCTACCGCAAGGATGCCGCCAACACCGTTTGGCGGGTCATTGCAACTGTAACTGGCACCAGCTATACGGATAAGACCACTAAGATCGGTACGAAGTACAACTATACGGTGCGCGGCGTGGCTGCTGACGGCAAGACCCTCAGCCCCGGCTACGACAAGACCGGCGTCAGCGCCACCATCTCCGCACCCACCAATGTGAAGTTAGTGGGAGCTAAGGCTGTCAACGGCGGCATTCAGGTGACATGGCAGCAGGCAAACGGCGCGGTGAAGTACAAGGTTTACCGCAAGGATACTGCTAACACCGACTGGAAGGTCATTGCGACGGTGAGCAGTGCCAGTTATGTGGATAGGACTACCAAGATCGGTACGAAGTACACCTATACCGTCCGCGGCGTAGCTGCCGACGGAAAGACCCTCAGCCCCGGCTACGACAAGACCGGCGTCAGCGCCACCGCCGCGCCCGCCAACGTGACGATGGGCAGCGCCAAGGCGGTCAACAGCGGTATACAGGTGACATGGCAGAGAGCGGAGGACGCGGCGAAGTACCGCGTTTACCGCAAGGATGCCGCCAACACCGGCTGGAAGGCCATCGCAACGGTGAGCGATACCAGTTATGTGGACAAGACCGCTAAGATCGGTACGAAGTACACCTATACGGTGCGTGGCGTGGCTGCTGACGGCAAGACGCTCAGCCCCGGCTACGACAAGACCGGCGTCAGCGCCACCGCGACGCCCGCCAAGGTGGCTCTGGTAGGCGGCAAGCGGGTCACCAGCGGAACAAAGGGCATTCAGGTGACATGGAAGTCGACAGCCAATGCCCAGACCTATAACGTCTATCGAGCGGCCAACCCGCCGTCCGGAGATGTACCTGCCTCTGCATGGGTGCTGGTGGGGAAGAAGGTCAACGCCTTGACCTTCAAGGATACCACGGGCAAGTCCGGGACATTGTACGCCTACACCGTGCGTGGTGTGGCGGTGGACGGCAAGACCCTGAGTGCCGCCTACAACAAGTACGGTGTGCGGGTCACCATGCCCTGAGCGGCAGGGAACAAGAGGAAAAGGAGGACGTCCGCGGGGCGTCCTCCTTTTTGCGGCTCAGAAGGGGATCGGCGCGATGGCAGACACGTCGGCGGGATCGGTGAACAGGACGCCGGCAGGGGGCAGGATACTGAACAGGATGCAGGCGATGGCCAACAGAAGCAGGGCGGCGTACCACAGCAGCTCGCCGCCCTGTAAGCGGCGCAGCAGCAGGACATAGGCCGTCAGGGCGGCGGCAAAGGACAGCAGGTACAGGATGGCGGGGGGCAGACCCAGCGGGGTCAGCGCGGCGGCCAGCACAGCCGACAGCAGCACGGCGGCACACAGCCCGCTGCGGGAGCTGCCGGGCTCCAGATGATGCAGCACCAGCGCCGCGGGGAGCATGGACCAGAATGCCAGCTTTCCCAACTCCCACGGACTGCCGTTACGCGGGGCCAGCGCCCGCGTCAGTGGGTCGGGAGCCTTGAGGTACAGACAGTACAGCAGCACCGCGCATACGGCGGCGGTGAGAAACGCGAAAAAACAGCGCAGACAGCGCATGGCATGTCACCTCCCTGTCCACACTCTATGCGTGGATGAGACGGAATATTTCCCCTGCACATTGACAGGGAATAGCGGAAAAGAGTATACTAAAGAAGATACTCTAAGAGGACAAGGAGAACGATATGGCAAAGAAAATGGGCCGTAAGGATACCGCCTCTGCGATGAAGTTGACGCAGGAACTGCGGCACCCTTGGCTGATACCGGTGCTGGCGGTTTTTTATTTCTTCGTGACCTGCCTGATGCTGCAGGGCTGCAACAAGGGCATTACCATGCTGCTGCTTCTGGCGGCTGTGACAGCGATCATTGTGGCGGGTGAAAGATTGGGGCAGCGTATGACATGGCCGGCGCTGCTGCTGGGACTGTACGTTTTGATGGATGGGATATCCACCCTGTACGCACCGTCGGGCAAGTTTGCGCTGTATGAGTTTTTGAAGGTGGCGGCGGCGGCCTGCATGGCGCTGCTGCTGACGGCGTTGGAGCCGGAGCGGCCGGGTCGTACCGGGCGCTGCGCCGCCACGGTGTTGGAGACGGCGGGCGCGTTGGCCTCGCTGGTCAGCATCGACATGGTATCTACGCAGCTTCTGTACAAGCTGCTGAACGGACTGACGGCACCGCTGGGCGCGCCGGTGATGCTGGAAAATGTGCTGCAGGAGCAGCGGCTCAAGACGATTTTTGAGAACCCCAACGTGTTTGCCGGATGCGCCGGGGTGGCGATCCTGCTGGCGCTGGGTCTGGCGGTGAACACCGACGACAAGAAGGCGCGGTGCCTGCACCTCTCCTGCTTGCTGCTGAACAGCACCGCCTTCCTGTTGGCGGTGAGCCGCGGCGCCATGGGCGCCATTGCGGCGGCGTTCCTTGTGTATCTGCTGCTGGAGCGGGGACAGCGCCGTGCCGTTTCCTTTGTGCTGATGGTGGAGACGCTGGTGCTGTCGGGTGCTGCGGCGCTGTGTACCCTGCCGGCCTATGCGGAGGCGGGACAGACGGTGCAGGTGCTGCCATTGCTGGCGGCGATCGCCGCAGCAGCCGTCCTGTGCGTGCTGGATATTTTTGTGGGCCGCCCGCTGGCACTGCGTATGGCGCAGCGGATGAAAACGGTGAATATCGTGCTGCTGGCCGCTCTGGGCGCCGTGGTGCTGCTGACTGCTGCGGCGGTGAGCTGGACCGGCGCGATCACGCTGCAAGGCGGGGAGCGCATCACACGCGGCGCCTATCTGGGCGAGGGCGAATATACGCTCCATGTAGATGCGGACGGGCCGGTGAAGGTGACGGTGCAGACCCAGACGCAGGAGGATGCCGTGATGAACCGGAAGCAGACGGTCTATCGGGGCGAGGCGGACGGCGCAGCGTTCACCGCACCGGCGGACAACCGCTCTGTGACGTTCCTTATCAGCGCCGACGAGTCGGTGCATATCTCCGCCATCCGCTACGAGGGGACATCCTCCGGGGAGTTGAAGCTGAAATATAAGCTGCTGCCGGAGGCCATTGCGGGTCGTATCCAGACCCTGCGCTCGGAGGGCAACGTGGTGCAGCGCTTTGTCTATGTCAAGGATGCCATGCAGCTGTTCCGCCGCAGTCCTGTGGTGGGACTGGGCATGGGCGCGTTTGAAAACGGCATCTATAACGTACAGAGCTATCACTACGAGACGAAATATGTCCACAATCACTATGTGCAGACCATGGTGGACACCGGCGTGATCGGTCTTGCTTTGTGGCTGGGTCTGCTGGCCACCAGTGCGGCGGCGGTCATCCGCCAGTGGCTCAGGGAGCGCACCGAGGCGCAGTCGATGGCTCCGGCACTGGGCGCGCTGCTGCTGTTTTTGATGATCCACGCGGCGGTGGAGATCATATTCTCCAGCGGATACTTCCTGCCCTTCGGCATGGGGGCGCTGGCGGTCATTAACCTGACCTGCGGGCAGACGCTCCCTCTGCGCTGGGCAGGGGACAAGACGCGGCGCTGGATGGTGCGTGCAGAGGGGCTTGGACTGGTAGTATTTGTGGTTCTGCTGACCATGAACCTGTGGGCGGCACAACTGGCGCGGCGCGGCACCTACGACGCGGCGGCACAGGCGGCGGAGGTGGATCCCTACGAATGGGCGGATCACAAGCTGGCCTATGTATATAATGCCTCGGCGGAGGAGGCGCTGCCAGAGAATATGCAGGAGACGCTGGCACGGTACATGGCGGATCTGGAGAAGCTGAATTCCAACGCCGTACCCAAGTATCTGGCGGAGGCGTATTTTAATCTGGGTGACGTGGAGAAGGGCTTTGCTATGCTGGAGAAGTATGTGGACTACACATCCTCCGACCCCGCCACGTGGGATACCAGCTTCCGTATCGTCATGCAGCACAGCGATGACAGCGCGGCATTCCGCCAAGGCGCGGCACAGCTCCGGGATAAGCTGGAGCGCTGGAACCGACAGAATCTGGGTGCTATCACGCTGTCCGAGGATGTGGCGGCGTATCTCAACGAGCTGCTGGGCGACGCGTGACCTGCGGCGGAGAGCGCAAAAGAGGAGGAACGGTCATGCCATCTGTACTGTGTACGGCATCTACATTTTCCCATATCATCAACTTTCATCTGCCCTACCTGCGGCGCTTCCGCGAGCTGGGGTGGCAGGTCAGTGTGGCCTGCGGCGGCGATTGGCGGGATATCCCCTATGCCGACGAGACGGTGGTGCTGCCGCTGGAGAAAAAGATGTCCTCTCCGGCCAACCTCCGGGCGGCAGGAATGCTGCGGAACATGATGGAGCGGGAACACTACGACCTTGTGATCAGTCACACCTCGCTGGCGGCCTTCTTTACACGCTGGGCGGTGCGCGGGCTGCGCGACCGGCCCAAGGTCGTCGACGTGGTTCACGGCTACCTGTTCGACGACGAGACGCCGGCGGCCAAGATGCTGCTGCTGACCCGGGCGGAGCTGCTGCTGGCGTCAAAGACCGATCTGGTGCTGACCATGAATGCGTGGGACACCCAATGGGCCGCGGCGCATCACGCGGCGGCCCGGGTGGAGGAGATCCCCGGTATGGGCGTGGAGCTCCGCCGCTTTCAGGCGGCGGGGGAGACGCGGCAGACTATGCGGGACAAGCTGGGCTTGTCGGAGCAGGACATTGCGCTGATCTATGCGGCGGAGTTCTCCGAGCGGAAGGCACAGTCGGTGCTGCTCCGCGCCCTGCCGCTGCTGCCGCCGCAGATCAAGCTGCTGCTGCCGGGCAGCGGCGCACGGCTGGAGGCGTGCCGCGCCTTGGCTGATGAGCTGGGCGTGGCGGAGCGCGTGCGGTTTCCCGGTCAGGTCCGCGACATCCCCGTGTGGCTGGGTGCGGCGGATATCGCCGTATCCTCCAGCCGGTCGGAGGGGCTGCCCTTCAACATTATGGAGAGCATGGCCTGCGGCTTGCCGGTGGTGGCCAGCGACGCAAAGGGACATACCGATCTGATCGGGCCGGAGAACGGGCTCCTGTTCCCACGGGGGGATGAGGCGGCCTTTGCCGCCGCAGTAAGAAAGCTGGCGGCGGATGCCGGTCTGCGGGCGCAGATGGGACAGGCCGGACGGGAGAAAATGCAGCGGTACGCACTGGATGCGGTACTGCCGCAGGTGATGGAACGATACCTGTCCGTGACAAGATAAAGGAGAGCGGATATGATACGGGAAAATCAGCAGTTACTCAATCAATTCAACGTCTTTACGGATGCGGTGGCGGTCTTCTTAGCTATGCTGGTGTCCTACTGGCTGCGCTTCAGCCTGTTCCGCGGCATCAAGGGGCTGCCCTTCAACTACTACGTCTGGCTGGGTGTGGTAGCGGCGGCGCTGACGCTGGTGGTGTTCGCTGTGGCGGGGCTGTATGAGTCCTTCCGCGCCGTGCGGTTCCATGTGGAGGCCGGGCGTGTAGCGGTGCTGGAGCTGCTGGTGGCGCTGATCATCATGGCCGCCATGTTTGTGCTGCGTCTGGGCGAGACATCCCGCTGGTCGGTGGTGTTCTTCTACGGTATCGCGACACTGCTGCTTCTCGGCAAGCGCGCCTGTATCCGGCTGCTGCTGCGGCGCTATCGCGCCATGGGTTATAACCAGAAGCGTGTGCTGCTGGTGGGACACGGCGAGAGCGCCGAGGCCTACGTCAAGCGGGTGGCGAATGACCGAAACTTGGGTTATCAGGTGCTGGGATATGTGGCGGACAACAGCAAATGGGGAAAGCTCCCCTACTGCGGCACATACGGCCAACTGGAGGAGATCTTCCGGCGGGAAAAGCCGGATGAGGTGGTGGTGGCCCTGCCCACAGAGGAGGGGCGCTGGATGAAAAAGATCATCAACGCCTGCGAAAAGGACGGCACCAAGCTGTCCGTGATACCGTCCTACGTCAAGTATATGCCCGCCAATCCGCAGGTGGACAGCGTTAACGGCTTGCCGCTTTTCAACCTGCGCCGCATTCCGCTGGACAATGTGGGCAACGCCTTCATCAAGCGGACGGCGGATATTGTCTGCGCTCTGCTGCTGATCGTGCTGACCTCGCCGCTGATGCTCATCGCGGCCATCGGCGTGAAGCTATCCTCGCCGGGGCCCATCATTTTCAAGCAGGAGCGGGTGGGCAAGGATAAAAAGCCGTTCTATATGTATAAGTTCCGCTCCATGAAGGTGAACAGCAGCCAGAACACGGGGTGGAGCAAAAACGAGGACAACCGCAAGACGTGGTTCGGCTCCCTCATCCGCAAGTGCTCGGTGGACGAGCTGCCTCAGTTCTTCAACGTGCTCAAGGGCGATATGAGCCTCATCGGGCCCAGGCCGGAGCTGCCGTTCTTTGTGGAGCAGTTCCGGGAGGAGATCCCCCGCTATATGGTGAAGCATCAGGTGCGGCCCGGTATCACCGGCTGGGCGCAGGTCAACGGCTACCGGGGGGACACGTCCATCTCGAAGCGCATTGAGTACGATCTGTACTACATCGAGAACTGGTCGCCGGCCTTTGATCTGCGGATCCTGCTGATGACGGTGTTCTGTATGTTCAACAAGGAGAAGATCAACTCGCACCGGGATAAAAAAGGAAAATGAGAGAAAAAAGGCAGGCGCACAGGCGCCTGCCTTTTGTATGTCACAGCTTCAGCTTTCCGGCGAGGAACGCCTCGTACCGGTCGCAGATGGCCTGCACGTCGCTGCCGAAGGCGATCTGCCGCCCCTTGTGAAGCCACAGCACCTTGCTGCACAACTCACGGATCTGCGTCAGGGAGTGAGACACCAGAATGCTGGTGGCGCCGGAGGAGAGGATCTCCTGCATCTTGGCCTCGCTCTTTTTGCGGAATGCGCCGTCGCCGACGCTCAGCACCTCATCCAGAATGAGAATATCCGGCTGCACCAGACTGGCGATGGAAAACGCCAGGCGGCTCTTCATGCCGGAGGACAGTTGCTTGAACGGTCTGTCCTCGAACTCTTTCAGCTCCGCAAATTCGATGATCTGCTCGTACATCTCGTCCATGAATTTCCGGGTGTAGCCCAGCATGGCACCCCGCAGATAGGTGTTCTCCCGCACTGTCAGGTCGCCGTCAAAGCCGCTGGCCAGCTCCAGCAGCGCCGCAATGGTACCCTCCCGGTGGATACTGCCGCAGGTGGGCTCCATGATGCCGCTGACGACCTTCAGCAGCGTGGATTTTCCCGCGCCGTTGGTGCCGATGATGCCCAGCATATCTCCCTTTTCCAGCGAAAAGGTGATGTCCTTGTCTGCCCAGAACTCCTGCACATGGTAGTCGCGCTTCAGCTTCCGTACCACATACTCCTTCAGCCCGATGTCCTTGAAGTCGCCGGTGATGTAGCGGATGGAGACGTTGTTAACCTCTAAAATGCTCATGTCCGCCTCCTTACACATAGTACAAAAACCGGGTGTTGTACTTCTTATACATTCGGCAGCCCAGTCCCAGCACGACCAGTACATCAAACAGCATCAGCAGGTGGAACCAGACGGAGGGGATGGTGGCCTCGATGACGATTTTCCGGAAGTACCGGATGTACAGGTAGATGGGATTCACCAGAAACAGGCACTGGATGTTGTAGCTGTAATGGTCAATGGTGTAGAAGATAGCCGACATATACATCAGTAACTGGGTGAAGATGCTCCACAGGTACTGGATGTCCCGGAAGAACACGAACAACGCCGACAGCACCAACCCTACGCCGATGTTGAACAGCACCAGCAGGCAGATGGGGTAGAGCAGCAGCAGGAACTTCCATGTGAACGTGATGCCGTCAAAGGCGCAGAACACGAAGAAGATGCACAGCGTCAGGCCGAAGTTGATGAGGGTCTGCACGTTCTTAGAGAACAGAAACAGGTACTTGGGGACATTGACCTTTGTGAAGATGCGGGCGTTGCCCATCAGGGACTGCATACCCTGAGACGTGGATTCGTTGAAATAGGCGAACACCAGGTTGCCACAGAATAGGTAGGTGGTGTAATGCGCCATGTTGCGGCCAAAAAACTGGGTGAACACCAGCTTCATCACCAGCAGCATCAGCAGCGGCGACAGCAGGCTCCACGCCATGCCCAGCACCGTGCGCTTGTATTTCTTTTTGAAGTCGCGCTTCACCAGTTCCTCAAAGAGGAACTGATAGCGCAAAAGCTTATTTCGGATCATGTGACGATTTCCTTGTGGTTATTGGTAAAGATTGGCGTTGGTACGCCGCAGCGGTCAGGTGCGCTCGATCCGCGCACAGATGCGCCCGATCCACTTGTCATACCGCAGAAGGGATTTGAGTTCCTCCAGCAGCAGGGAGATGACCAGAGAGACGACGGTCAGCACTGCGATGATGGGGATAAAGTGCCTCCACGCATAGATGAAGTCTGCCAGATATATGCCGCGGATAAACGTATGTACCATAAAGATGTTCATGGAGTGATGTCCGAGGAACTGGAGCACCTGCCGGACGCCGGGGATGGGGATCACAAACTCCACAGCGAACAGGACGAGCACCAGCGGGAAAAGTCCCCATTTCAGCTCCCAGTATTGGGCGGTGGGAATACTGCCGTAGGACAGATAGCCTGCCGCCAAAAGCAGAAGCTCCACAGCGAAGCGCAGCCATCTGCGCCGGCCGTTGATGATCCGCTCGATGAGGTTGTACTCAGCGCAGAGCATTCCCAGCACAAAGCAGAAGAGGAAGGGATATGGACGGCTTCCACCCTTGGCGAAGGGATCGAGTAAAAGCAGCCGCGGCAGGATCACCACTGCCGCAAGGCAGATGGGCAGGCGTTTTTCACCCGCGCCGTTTTTGACGCCGCACAGGAGGATGGGAACCAGCATGATATACACAAAGCAGGCGCTCATGTACCACCAGACGCCATCCAGTGTGCCGGTTTGAAAGAGATTTGCCAGACCCAGAAAGTCGAGGACGATCTCGACCAGTGAGTTCCAGATATTCCCCTTGAGGAATATACGGGCAAACCGTCCGTCTGCGAGTTGAGTAATGATCGCACTCAGGATCCAGATCACCCAGTAGCCGGAGAAGGTCTTGATATACCGGGAGACCGTCCATTTCACCGGGGTGGTGGTGCGGCTGCGGTAGCTGAGGTATAGTCCGTAGCCGGAGACGAGGGCGAACAGAGACACGCAGATCTTGGACAGCGCGGCAGCGTATACCACCCCCCTTTGCTGGAAGGGCCAGAAGGAGATGGTATAGTCTGCGAAGAGCGTCGCCTTGCGGAAGCAGTGGTGGAACAGCATCAGGAGGATGGCGATGCCCTTTACTGCCTGAGAGGCATCCTTATCGAAGCGGAGCGAAGTTTTTTTCATGCGGGAATCCTCCTGTGGCGCAGTGGTATCGAAAAATTAAGTGACCAGCTTTCGCAGTCCCGGCAGATACGAGCAGATGACAACGGACACGACGGTCAGCGCCCAGACGATCAGTGTATAGCAGACAGCCGACCACCACGCGCCGGTGCGGGAGACCGTGACACCGAAAAGCGTAATGTTGGCACCGAAACACCAAATAAATGTCTGGTGTAGGAAATAAATGCCGATAGCACGCTCCGCCAGCCATGAAACGGCACGTCCCAGCTTTTCCGGCATCGCCTGAAACCAAGCTTTCCCGCGGTAAAACAGGATAAAAACGCCCGTTCCATAGCAGAGGGGGCCGATGCTCAGCTCGGAGAAATACTGGTGGGTGACATCGCCGTGCTTTGAGAGATACAGTCGGCACAGCAGCGCAGTGAGGCCAAATCCCAGGACGATCAGCAGTCCGGCGGACTTTTGCAGGCGGCTGTCTGCGGGCATATAATCGTAGATATAGCGGCCGAGAAACAGAAATCCCATAAAGCCGATATAGAATATCTGTACAAAGGAGTGGGAATAGACGGTGCCGCCCAGATCGAAGACTTGGCCATAGCATGCCAGCAGGCTGGGGAACAGCAGCGAGATCACAATGAGGCGCCGCTGCCATACACGATCCAGCGCCGCATGGAGCTTGAAGAAGAACGGTGCCAGCGCATAGATCCAGACGAGCTGATAGGAATACCAAAGCGGTGTGGACGGCCCACGCTTCACTGGGATGGAGGCGAACGACCGGAGCAGCGCCGCCAGGCTGTATGTGTCTCTGTGGTGCAGCAGCATATCCAACGCGATGTAGAAGGCATTCCAGAACACCAACAGTACCAGAAAGTGTACCAGCTTTTTCAGCCATTTTTTGGTATCCATGGGTCTGCCGAGCACAAAGATGCCGGTGGTCAGCAGAAAGACCGGAACAGCACAGCGGGGGAAGATGTTTAACAGGAAATAGGCGAGCCAGTTGCTGTCACCGCCGGGACCGCGGTTGTACACCGTACCTACGGAGTGGATCATGACGATCAGATAGGATGCCAGCAGCTTCAGCACATCCAACCAGCGCTCACGCTCCTTGGGGGCGTGAGGCACCGCCGACTCCCGCAGCAGCAGCCACACCGCCAGTGCCAGCTCTACGGCCAGCAGTGCCGTGGCGATGGCCAGCCGCACGGCCTTTTCCGTGCGCTGCACGGAGACCGGCGTATCCGGAAGCGCTACTCGAATGCGGGTGTCCTTCGGCGCATAACAGTCGACGGTCTGCACCTCACCGCAGCATTCGACCTGAACGATACCCTTGGCGCTGTTGCCCAGGAACTCCAGATAACGGTGAGAGCCGGCAGGGAGCGCTACTGTGAAGCTCCGGGAGGCCTGACCCGACACATAGTTTTTATTGGCACTGTCGTACCATTTGTACCAGTTTTCGTTCAGCCAGCTGTCCTCACCTGTAACGTGAATGGACTGGGAGTGGCCATTGACAAAAACACCGGTGAGGTAGAGTGTGGTCTCATGGGAGGCGCTGTTTTTTTCGTTCAGCGCCGTGATGGTCACGGTGTCCGGCTGCGAAAGACCGGACAGAGGCAGCGCGTCGACGGCGAGCCAGTTCACGCAGGAGCAGCCGACTGTGAGCAGAGCGATCAGAAGCAGGTACTTACACCGATTCTCTCTCTCTCTCTCTCTCTCTCTCTCTCTGCGCGCCCTGCCCTCATCAGCGCCAGCGCGGCCGCCAGCGCGCAGAGGAGCGACGCGGCGATCTTACCGAAAAGCATCATTGGCCGTGCTCCTCCAGCAGACGATCCAGACGGCTGTTCAGGGCGGCTACCTCCGCCTCCAGCGCGGCGATCCGTGCCGCGTCAAGACCCGTCTGCTCGGCGTAGATGGCGTTTACCACGTGTTCCTTGATGCGCTGGCCGCTCTGTCCATCGAAATAGGGGATATGAGACTCGAAGGCGGCCCTGCGCTCTGCCTTGCGGGGATCCTCGCCCCGCAGACACTGCTCGGTGAAGGCGATCATATCCTCGGTGGTCAGACCCTGATAATAGCTGTCAATAATGGGCTGCACCGCGTCAGTAAGCGGCTCGTAGTAGTCCTTGTTCGCCATGAAGAGAATGGGGTAGCCGGTGACATCGGCCTCCACCATCAGGGCGCTGCGGTCGGTGATGAGGAAGTCGCCGTGCAGGATGGTGGGGCGGTAGTCGTCCGACCAGTCGATGTAGGCGTTTTCCATCTCGCCCAGCATATCCACCAGCTTTTTGGCGTGTACGCCCAGCTCGCCTTCGCCGTCCAGAAATTTGGGATGCGGCAGCAGCACCGCGAAGATCTCATCCTGCTTGGAGGCCAGATAGCGGGCAAACCGGAGATACACCGGCAGCTCAGGCGTGACCATGATGCCGGTACCGTCAGGCTGCGGGGTGATCTTGGGGAAGTGAACGTGCCAGACGAGGATCTTCCGACCCTTGGCGCGTTGGGCGATCTCCGGGAGCTGGGAGAACTGCTCCTTGTGATAGAGCGCGTCGAATTTGGGATGACCCAGACATTTGACGGCGGCGTAGTTGGTGCTGTAACGGCGGTAATCCGCACGGATGGACTCGGAGAAGGTGAAGACGCGCCATGCGTTTTTCACCACAGCATTCAAGAAGTGGGCGTCCCGCGCATGGGCGGTGTCCGACAGCTCGATGCCGTAGGGAATGTAGATGATGCGGGTACCCTTTTTCTTGAAGGCAGCGGAACGGACGTGGGGACGTCTGTGGCCGAAGTCGTAGGGCGTCTGCATCACGGTGATGTGGGGCATGAACTGGCAGAACAGCTTGTCGCTGTACGGTGTGTAGGCGATGCCCTTCTCCTTCAGAAACTGCTGGGCGGTCAGCATCTGCGTGGTGTCGCCGTATAGTTCGTCCAGCAGCGTGAACTCCACACGGATGCGGGGATCGTCCTTGCAGGCGAGATAGAAGCTCTCCCAGCTGGGCCAGAAGGAGGCCGCCTGAAACAAAAACAGTACGCGGATCAGTTCACCCTCCTGATAGGGGATGAGATAGTCGTTTTCGTTTCCGCCAGAGGAGAAGCGGATCGTCTCCTCCAGATCGCAGATAACATTTCGCATCAGCTTATAAGTTACCTTGCGCATAAATTCAGCCAGCGGTTTGAAAAGACGCTTGATCCCGTATTTGATAGACATGAGTGATTTTCCCCCTATAAAGTGATTCGCTTTCCCTCTCTTGCGGGTTATTTTTTCAGATGGTCTTTCCCACACAGGTATTTGTAGAACATACTCATCATCAGGTGGTCGAAGATCATGTGGATGTCCTCGGTGACCTGCATACTCATGACCGGCGCGTGCAGCGAGATGTCACACAGCTCCTTGAGCTTGCCGCCGGTGTAGCCGGTGATGCCGATGACCTTGTTGCCCTGCGACTTGGCGTAGTCCACGGCGTTGAGCACATTCTTGGAGTTGCCGCTGCCGGAGATGGCCACCAGCACGTCGTTGGGCTCCAGATTGCCGCGGAGCTGGAAGCGAAATACCTCCTCGTAGCCAATGTCGTTGGCAATGGCCAGCATGGTGGCCACGTTGTCGTTGAGGCAGTGGAACCGGAACGGCACCTCGATATACTCGGAGACGCCCTTGTTGAAGTCGTTCTGGAAATGGGAGGCGGTGGCGGCGCTGCCGCCGTTGCCGCAGATATAGATCCGGCCCTTCTTCAGTCGGGTCTCATCCAGAAAATTCAGGCAATCGTTGATCGCGTCCACGTCCAGCTGGCTCAGGATCTCCTGTTCCAGCGCGATGTACGCGCGGATGTCCTTCGTATAGTCCATGGTCAACCTCCTATGATCTGTTTCACGACGTCCAGCAGATCCGCGCCGGTGCGCTGGGGCTGTACGTCATATTTCCCGTCACGCCCGGCCTCGCCCGTCAGGACAAGGGCGGTGTGGGTGCCGGCGTTCAAGCCGGTCTGGAGATCCACGGTGGTGTCACCCACCATCCACGACTGGGCAAGATCAATATTGAACCGCTCCGCGCAGGCGGTGAGCATACCGATGTCCGGCTTGCGGCAGCGGCAGGGGATCTTGTAGGCGGGATTTTCCTCCGGATAGCCCTTGTCGGGGTGGTGGGGGCAGAATGCGATGCCGTCCAGATAGGCGCCCTCCTGTCCCAGCAGTGTAGACAGCTTTCGGTGGATGTTCTCCACATCCTCCACGCTGCACATACCGCGGGCTACCACCGGCTGGTTCGTCACCACAACGGCCAGATAGCCGGAGCGGTTCAGCAGACGGATCGCCTCCGCCGCGCAGGGCTCCAGCTCCAGCTGCTCCGGGGTGGAGATGAGGCCGCGGTACTGATTGACCGTGCCGTCCCGGTCGAGAAATACGCATTTCTGCTTTTTTTCCAGATTGCGGGCGGCTACCACACCGCGCTCCAGCTCGCCGGCTGCCGCAGTGATGCGCTCCGGCGTACCCACGTCCTTGATATACTCCGGGGACAGGTAGGCGTATACGGCACCGCCCTGCCGCGCCAGCGGCCAGAGAACCTGCTTTTCGAGGTCGGTCTTTTCGCCGCGGACGATGCGTCCGCACAGCCGCTTGTTCACAATGTAAAAGCCGGCGTTGACGCAGTTGTCATACCAGTCCGTCCGCGTATCGTGCTTGGAGAGAAAGCCACATACGCGCTGTGTCTCGTCCCGCAGAACGATATCGGAGTCAAAGGGGTGGGAGTTGGGGTGTACAAACAGAGTGGCCTCCGCCTGCTTTTCACGGTGGAATGCCATCATGCGGGGGATGCTGATGTCGAAAATGGTGTCGCCAAACACCAGCAGGAAGTCCTCCTCCAGCCGGTCAGCGACCTCCGCCAGCGCACCGGCGGTACCCAGAGGCTGCTCCTCCCGGAAGTAGTCGATGCGGACGCCGAAGTCGGCGCCGCTGCCGAAATATGCCTCGATCTTCTCGCTCAGATAGCCGATGATGAGAAGGATGTCCGTGACACCGCTGCGGCGCAGACATTCGATCTGCCATTGCAGAATGGGCTTGCCGGCGATGGGCGCCATGGGCTTGGGGATCTCGTCGTTGGTGATGGAGCGCAGGCGGGTACCCTTGCCGCCTGCCATGATGACCGCCTGCATTACAGGACCGCCTCCACCGTTTTTGCCACCGCCTCGTCACTGGTCAGAGAGGTGCTCCAGCCTGCGGCGTGGATCTTGTCCAGATTGTAGGCAAATACGGGGACATCGCCCTTCCAGCCGCCTCGGCCGCCGGTATACTCAAAGGGAATGCCGGTCAGACCCATCTTCTCACAGACGATCTCCGCGATACGGGTGACGGAGGACTGGGTCTCCACGCCCACGTTGTACAGCGTGACACCCTTGCCGACGTCCTTAAAGCGCATGATGGCGTCCACCAGATCCAGCACATAGATATACGGTTTGGTCTGGGTGCCGTCGCCCAGGATCCGCAGGTGGGAGGGATCATCCTTCAGCCGCTTGACAAAGTCAAAGATGACGCCGTGCGTCAGCCGGGGGCCGATGACGTTGGGGAACCGGAACACCAGCACCTCCAGATCGTTCATGTAGGCGTAGGCGGAGATGGCAGCTTCAGAGCCGAGCTTGCAGCCGCCGTAATAGGAGATGGGGCGCAGCGCCACGGCGTCCTCGGATACCTCGCGGCCCATCTGCTCGCCGTAGACGGCGGAGGTGGACGCGAAGAACAGCTTTTTCACGCCGTTGAGCCGCATGGCCTCCAGCAGGGAGAACGTGGTGGAGTAGGTGTTGTGATATTCAATGGCGGGGTCGTTGGCGCTGGCCTGAATATCGGAGTTGGCCGCCAGATGGAACACATAGTCCACCTGCTCCGCCCGGAAGATCTCGTTGACGGCGGCGAAGTCCGCCAGATCCTGCTCGTACAGCTTGAAGCGGGGGTTGTCGAGCAGGTGGGTGATATTGGCCTTTGTGCCGATGAAATAGTTGTCCACGCAGACAACGTCGTGGCCCTCGGCCAGAAGCGCGTCGATGAGGTGGCTGCCGATGAATCCGGCGCCGCCGGCTACTAATGCCTTCATATTCTTCCTCCTTTAATCCCAGTATTTGTCACCAATATACGCCACAGAGGTACCGTCCTTCTCGAAGGAGAAGGGGAATTCCTTTTTCCGCAGAGCAACGCGCAGCTGCTCCTGCTTGTCGGGCTCACAGTAGAACAGCAGGAATCCGCCGCCGCCGGCGCCCAGCAGCTTGCCGCCCAGTGCACCATTTGCCATGGCGGTCTCGTACGCCTCGTCGATGGCCGGATTGGAGATGCCGCTGGCAAGCGTCCGCTTCAGCTTCCAGCCCTCGTTCAGCAGGTCGCCGAAGCCGGAGATGTCGTCCCGCTCCAGCGCCGTGCGCATATCCTCCGCCAGCGCGCACATCTGGCGGAGATTGGCGGTCTTGTCCGCGGAGCCCATGTTCTTCTTCTGCTCCGACAGGATGGAGTTGGCGGAGCGGACGTCGCCGGTATAGAACATCATCAGATTCTGCTGGAGGCGGCGGTATGTCTCCGAGCGCATCATTACCGGCGCCACGGATACTGTGCCGTCCCGGTGGAAGCGGATGAAATTCAGGCCGCCGTAGGCAGCGGCGTACTGGTCCTGCTTGCCGATGGGACTGCCCAGCTTTTCGATCTCGATCTGGCAGGCCTTTTCCGCAATAGCGCCCTTGGACATATACTTTCCCTGATAGCAGTTCAGCGTGTTGATAAGACCCACCGTGAACGTGCTGGAGGAGCCAAGGCCGGTGCCGCCCGGCACGTCCGCCGTGGAGACGATCTCCACGCCGTGGAGCTTCCGCTCGTTCAGCACGCAGTTGAAAATGCGGTGCCGGATCTCGGAGAGGTCATTGACCAGCTCGTTTTCGGAGTATTTCAGAAGCGTTTTGTTCTCGTCGAAATACGGATGGATGGAGATGTAGCAGTAGCGGTTGATCGAGGTGCTCAGCACGCAGCCGCCGTACTGCTCGTAAAAGTCTGCCAGATCACTTCCGCCGCCGGCAAAGCTGATGCGGAAGGGCGTTTTCGTCATGATCATGCGGTTTTCCCCTTTTTTCCTTGTTTTAATGTGCGCCGGAGCTTTTTGGCCGTGTGCAGGAGATACGCTGTGGCTGTCAGGCCGGTAAGCCGCAGTAGAAGGCGCAGAAGCCGGACGAGACGGTCGCGGTCGCCGGACAGGATCTCCCGGGCGTCGGCAAAGAGCTGTCGGCCCGCCGCCCTGTCTGCCGCCGGTATCTCGTAGAGCTGCGCCATATTGAGAACATATTCAAATTGGAGCTGCGCCGTCACGCAGTCCGAATAGGGCAGGGCCGCTTCCCGCAGCCGCCGGATGGAGCGCTCCAGTACGAACACGGTATCCTCCAAACGGCGCAGGGTGGGCCTGTCCATCAGGGATGTGCCGCGCCCTACGGCGTATCGGTAATACGGCGTATGATAAAAGGCAGCGTCCGGCTGTGCCAACAGGACGCTGGTGGTGTAGTCCATATCCTCGCTCATGCGGTTTTCCAGAAATGTGATACCGTTCCGCTCCAGAAAATCACGGCGGTAGATGAAGCGCCACACATTCCAGAAGCACTGGTGCCGCCGCAGCATCCGGTCGATGTGGGCTACACCCTGAAAATCACCACCGGCGCCGATCTGGAACCGCGGCTCCAGACATCCGGTGCGGCGGTTGTCGTGGTAGAAGTCGAAGACGTACAGCTCCTTGGGGGCGGTATCCTCCCGGATGCCCTGCAGCGCATGGGCGAACAGCGCCGCGTCCACCAGATCATCGCTGTCGATATACAGGACATAGGTACCCTGTGCCTCGCGCACCGCGCAGTTGCGGGCGTTGGACAGTCCCTTCCCATCCTGCCAGAGCAGATGGATGTTGGCGTGCTGCCGGGTGCAGCGCTCTGCGATGGCGGTGCTGTCATCGGCGGAGTGTCCCAGAGAGAGGATGATCTCATCCGCCGCCGTCAGCGCCGGAAGTATACTCTCCAGACAGGCGGACAGATAGGACTCCACGTTAAAAACGGGGACGATCACGCTGAATGTCACACGATCCGATCCCAATAAGCAGCACGTCCTTTCTCGCATTTTTTGCAGGTAAAACGCCGGAAAGCATACTTCCAAGCATAATACCAGACCGTAAAAGAATAGCATATTTTCTCCGCTTTTGCAATAGACTGCACTGAAATTCCGCGGGCCTTTCGACGGAAATGCCGGGATATTTCCGCGTTTTTTGCGGTTTCTGTATGCTGCGCCGCCCGACAGAAAAAATACCCGCCCGCACCGCCCCTGCCGCCGAGGGAAGGGGGATGCGCACGGCGGCAGGGGCGGTGGTACAGAGCGTGAGAAAGCAGCCATTTCCCGGAGAAAATGGCTGCTTTTCATGTGTGATCAGTTCTGTGCCGGTTCGCCCTCCGCCGCCAGCACGTCCTCTGTGTCGGCGCCGCACAGGCGGATGAGCTTTTCCGCCAAGATTTTGGAGAAGCCTGCGATCAGCGCACTCTCAATGACCAGCAGTTCTACGGCGTTGTCGGTGCTCTGTCCAGGCGTATGGATACCCTCCGCGCCGGACTGTACCTGCTGGTTGAAGAACAGCGCCAGCCGCCGGAACTTCTCCGAGTAGTTCTCGTAGACCACCCGTACCTCCTCCTCGCTGCTGTCCGGCGGGATGACCTTCTGCACGTCGCTGATGCTGAGGCTTTGCTTCATGGTCAGGATCATGATGAGGTAGGCGATGTGTACCCGGTGGTACTTGCGCTTTACCGGCGCGGGCATGATCTTCAGGCGTACATAGTTGTTGATGGTGGAGGAGGTCACAAAATGCTCCTTCGTTCCGGCGGGGGAGGGGATGAAGCTGAGATACTGCTCCAGCAGCACGATGACCTGATCCATGTATAGGCCAAAATCCGGGATAGTCTCCCATTCCGGCAGGTGATAGTCGGTGATAAACTTGTCCCAGCGCCGCAGCTTGTGGGCCACTAAGTCCTTGTCGTATTGCATTTCGCTGCCTCCTTACTCGTAGACGTAATATACTATATCATAAGGCGATTTTTTTGACAAGAAAAACATGATGTGGTAGCTTGACGCGGCGTATCTAATATGCTATATTATATAAAAACGCCAAGGAGGATATACGATGGAACGGGCGTATGTATACGGAGATTCTCTGCTGAAGGCCACCATGCCGGATGAGACGATGCGGTATCACTTCCATCTGGCGGAGATCATGGCGCAGTACCCCACGGAGCGGCTGGAGGTGGTGAACCGCGCCAAGATGGGCTCGACGATCAGCAAGGGGTTGTCGCTGGTGGAGCACGATGTGCAGCGGGGCATAGACGCACGCTGGGCGCTGGTGGCCTACGGCGGCAATGACAGCGACTTTGACTGGGCAGGCGTCGCCGCCGATCCGGAGGGGGTGCATAAGCCCCGTACGGAGCTGCCGGATTTTCGCGCCAAGCTGAAGCAGACGGTGACGGAGCTGCTGCGAGCCGGGGTGCAGCCGGTGCTGATGACACTGCCGCCTATTGACGGGAAGCGGTATTTGGATTATATTTGCAGAGACGGGCTCAGCCGGGAGCGCATTTTGCAATGGCTGGGCGACGAGGGCCGTATTTACCGGCATCAGGAGCTGTACTCCGACACGGTGGCTGCCTTTGCCTTAGGCGAGGGGCTGCCGCTGATCGATGTGCGCCGCCGATTCCTGCCGCTGCGGGAGCTGCCGCAGATGATCGCGGCGGACGGCATCCACCTGACCATGCTGGGATACAGGCAGCTATTCGACACATTGGCGCAGTGGGTCACGCCCCAGCTGTAAGGACGGCCCGCGCCGGCGGGAACAAAAGGAGACGCTTATGGTACATATCATCACGGACAACGCGGCAAATCTGCCCAAGGCACTGCGGGAGCAGTACGGTATTGAGGAGCTTTGCCTGACCTATACGGTGGACGGCGTACCGGCGGACACCTCGGTGGAGTTTGATGGCCGCGGGTTTTACGACGCGCTGCGGCATGGCGCATCGGTGCAGACCTCCATGGTCACGCCTGATGCGGCGCAGAAGGGCATGGAGCCGTATCTCATCAACGGTGAGGACGTGCTGTATGTGGGGCTGTCCAGCGGTGTCAGCGGCACCTGCTGGGGCGTGGGGCTGGTGGCCCGTGAGCTGGCGGAGAAGTATCCGGAGCGGAAGATCCGGGTGCTGGATACCCGCGGCGCCTCGCTGGGTGAGGGACTGATCGTGCTGGCGGCCGCCAAGCTGGCGGCGGAGGGCCGCGTGATCGAGGAGATCGTGGTGCGCTGCGAGGAGCTGTGCGGCAAGATGCGCCAGCACTTTATGGTGGATGACCTCAAATTCCTGCGTAAGGGCGGGCGTATCTCGGGCAGCGCGGCGCTGGCCGGTACGCTGCTGCAGATCAAGCCCATCCTACAGGGCGACGAGGAGGGCAAGATCGTCCAGCTCGCCAAGGTGCGGGGCCGGAAGGCCGGTATGGAGGAGCTGGTGGCGCTCTACGACCAGATGGTGGAGGACAGGAGCGCACCGGTGGGCATCTCCCACGCGAGCTCTCCGGCCGATGCACTGCACATTGCCACGCGGCTGCGGCAGGTGGGCTGTACCGGCGAGATCCTGACGGTGTGCCATGAGCCGGTCACCGGCGCCCATGTGGGGCCGGGGATGCTGGCGGTGTACTTCTACAGCGAGACGTGGCGGTGACGGCTTCCACGTAAAAAAGAGCATAAAAAAGTGACCGGGAGGCTTTGCCGTGTGCCGATAAGACAGTAATTTGAGGAAACTACAAAATCGGCATCTGCCAAGCAGGATTGGACAACAAAACAGGCGGCACTCAACTTCGGTTGGGTGCTGCCTGTTTTTGTACAGCTAAGGGTTGAAAATCGCCTATTTTCTGTTCTGTAAGGTAAGGATAGTGAAAAGGGTGAAATAGTTGTCATCTCGGTAATGAAAGCACTCCTGAATAGTGAATCGCGCTACAATAAACAGCGTTCGCTGAATAGAATGAACTTTTCCGTTTGCAATAACTTTCCCTATAAATCGTAAAGCTGATAGATCAAGGATCGATGCGAAGTACACACGACTTCATCAAAAACGCGCAAACGCCGAATGCTTGTAGCAAATGACCTGCTATAAACGATAAATTTCCGCAGACAGCTTGAAAGAGTTCTTGTTATTGTGCTATAATATGTGTACACACTCTGACGATTTTGGAGGACTTTTCTATGAAACGTACTATCGCATTGTGGCTATCCATAATGTTGTGTTTGTTATTAGCTGCTTGTTCGCAGGATTCCTCGGATCTTCTGAAAGTTCCAGTGTCTGCAAATGATTGCAAAGGCAAAAATTATCAAGATGTAGTGAACGATATATCTGCGGCAGGATTCGTAAATATCCAGACAAAAACAATAGAGGACCTCGTTACGGGATGGCTGACGAAAGATGGGGAAGTAGAAGAAGTAACTATTGACGGAGACGGTTCGTTTCGTGCGGGAGACACGTTTGATAAAACTGTTGCAATCATAGTTTCTTATCATACCTTTCCGAGCAAGAACGAGGAGGTTACAACCGATTCAGCGGGACACTCAGAAACAAGTACGCCCCCTGAAAATTACAGCACTGAGACAGAGAAGTGGCTTGCGTCAAGCGAATATGCCGATTGTGTAGCAGACGGAAAATTTCCTGCTGTTCCGGGAAATAATCCTTACGGCAGCGGTGTAAACGAGAGCAGCAGGAACCCCAACATTTACTATCTTAACTCTTCAATGAGGGGTCCTTGGGGCAAAGAAACGGAATACGGCGATTACGAATATTATATCCCCAGTGGAAAGTATTTAGTTATGAATGCTTCTAACCCCAAGCAATACGATTACGTGGCAACTGCCTGTAACGTGTATGTTGGCAATCCAGAAAATGACGATGAATATGCTACTTACTCTTTTTCACAATATGGTGAAATTCAAGAAATCTTTATTCCAGATGGATACTATGTGAGCCTGACGGTATCGGGGATTATTACCCTTGAACCACTTGAACAATAAGGAGGTGCATCAAAGTGGCGAAAACAATTCGTTGTCCCAATATATTCTGCAACAGCACAAATGTAGTTCCCATTTCAACTAAAACAAAGTTTTCTTTTGGCAAAGCCGCTGTCGGTGGAGCAATTGGCAGTTTATTCAATCCATTGGGAACTGCTGTCGGTATTGCAACAGGTATTAACGGAAAACATGGGAAAACGAAATTTATATGTCAAAAATGCGGAAAAGTATTTGAGCGAAAAGTTTGACAAAGACGTTGCAAGGAGGGTAGGCATATGGACCCATTGGCTATTAAATTTGAAGAGGAAATCCGCGCCAAGATGCTTCATGCAAAAAAAGAATGTAGATACAATCCCACACGTTTTAACCAGATGATAGCCAAGTATGGTGGTGTTGAAACGGCTAAACGGCTAATTGCAAATGCTCTCCAAACAGGAAATACATCAGACGGTTTTACTACGCTGTGTCTTTGCGGGAGATTAGATTTAACGATGGAAAATTCTGTTTGCAAACCTGAATATCAATCCCTGTTCTCTCCCGAAGAAATAGCATATTGCAAAGAAGTTCTTGGATAAAAAAATTCGTGCTTTTAATGGCTCGATTCTGATTTTGAGGTACAGTTAATGTCAGAAAAGCGAAAACCCGCAATCCGTCAACGACCGATACAGGTCAAATTCTTCGTAGATGAAAAAGAACTCGGCTTGATAAAGGCGAGGATGGCGCAGCTTGGTATAGAGAATATGAGCGCTTACCTTCGGAAAATGGCGATCGACGGATATGCAGCAAAACCGGATTTGCCTGAACGCCGTGAACCCAAAAATCCATGACTCACTTTCCGAAGATAGATTGATATTCAGCTCCGCAGGAGCGTAGCCAATTTCTTAGAAATCGTTAAAGGGTTTGGGATGTTTCCCAACAAGATTTTGCAAAAGGTCAGCAAGGCTGAAATTTTGCAAAACGCACGAGTGGGTACCGCCGTGCATTGCTTGCCAGAATGGCAAGCTCCGGTGTGGGTACTCACCGGATTTGCTTGCTATTCTGCAAGGA
>UQZJ01000019.1 GCA_900545495.1 uncultured Eubacteriales bacterium | reverse complement strand
TGGAGGAGGCGGAGGACTTGGGGCAGCGCACCGCCGAGGTAACCCACAATCACCCGCACACAAGGCGGCCGCAGCCAGCATGGCCCGGCAGGCGGATAGGCAGCGCCCCACCACCAGCGTGCGCATACTATAACGGCCACGCCGGCAGGACAAAAAGACACCGCCCTTTCAAAAGGCGGTGTCTTTTATGCTCTGTATGTCGAAAGAGCCGGTAAATGTAATGTGCCTCAATCCTGCGGGGTCAGCTCGCCGGTCTCCGTGTTGATAATGTAGCCGCGGATGGTCACGTCGGCGGGCATCAGCGGGTGGTTGCGCAGCAGCTCCACGGTCTCCGCCACGGAGTTTTCCACACAGTCAAACCCCCGCAGCCATGCCTCAAAGTCGACGCCGCAGTAGCGCATCATGTCGATATGATCCTGAGAGATGCCCCGCTGGATCAGATGGCGGATCATCATATCGGCGTTGATGTGCGCCACGCCGCAGTCGTTGTGACCGATGACCATGACCTCCTCCACGCCCAGCTCGACGATGCCCACCAGCAGGCTGCGTACCGCGCTGTCAAAGGGGCCGGTAATCATGCCGCCGGCGTTTTTGATCAGCTTCACATCGCCGTTGCGGATGCCCAGTGCCGCGGGGAGCAGCTCCACCAGACGGGTATCCATGCAGGTGAGGATGGCGATCTTCTTGTCGGGGTACTTGCTGGTCTGGAACTTTTCATAGCCCCCGGAGCGGACAAACTCACGGTTATACGCCAGCATTTCTTCGATCATGGCGGTTCTCCTTTTCGCGTTTTTTCTATCATAGCGGATTTTCCCCTCGCCCGCAACCGGAATCTGCCGGAAGCCGCAGGGGATCTGCGCCGGTCGCGGCACACCGCCCGGTCAGGCGCGATCCAACTCCTTTAGGGCGCTGTACACCACGTCGCAGCACCGGGCAATATCGGCGGTGTCCGTGAACTCCTCCGTGCAGTGGCTGCGGCCGTCCCGGCTGGAGACGAACAGCATCCCCACATCCGTGACGCGGGAAATGAACATGGCGTCGTGTCCCGCGCCGCTGGGCAGCGTTCTGACCGGCAGGCCGTTCTCCGCCATACCGTGCTTCAGCGCTGCCGCTACCCGCTGGGACAGGCGCACCGGCGCCGTGTCCATCAGCACAGACATCTCCACCCCATAGCCTTCGGCGCGGAGCTGCTCCAGCAGCGTCTCCACCGCACCGACCACCGTGTCGATGGATGCCTGATGGGAGGAACGGCAATCCAGCGTCATCTCCACTCGTCCGGGGACGACGTTGATCGCGCCCGGCTCTACGCGGAGCGAGCCGCAGGTGGCCACGGTGCCGTCGTGCAGTTCCCTGGCAAGCCTGTCCGCCAGCTGGACGACCTTGGACGCCGCCACCATCGCGTCCAGCCGCAGGTGCATGGGCGTGGTACCGCCGTGGTCGGGGCGGCCGGTGATGACGATCCGCCGTGTGCAGATGCCCACGATAGCGTCCACGATGCCCACGGACAGTCCCTCGCTCTCCAGCACCGGCCCCTGCTCGATGTGGGGCTCGATGAAGCACGCCCAGTCGTCCCGGCTGCGCTTCACCTCGGCCAGCGCCTCCGGGTGCAGGCCATAGGCCGCCATGACATCGTAAGCCGTAACGCCGTCCGCGTTTGTCAGCTTTTTCAAAAAATCCGTTTCCACCAGTCCGGCCAGCGCCCTGCCGCCCAGAATACCGGAGCCGAAGGAGTTGCCCTCCTCTTCCACGATGGCCACCGCCTCAAAGGGATGGCGCAGGGCGAGGCCGTCCTCCCGCAGCATTCTTGCCAGCTCCAGCCCGCAGACGACGCCCATCGCGCCGTCAAAGTGGCCGCCGTTCCGAACGGAGTCCAGATGCGAGCCCACGGCGATGGCCGCCAGCGCGCTGTCCGCCCCCTCCCGGCGGCCGATCAGGTTGCCCATCGGATCGATCCGGACGGTCAGCCCCGCAGCCTCCATCTCCCGCCGCAGGTAGTCCTGCGCCGCCCGGTACTCCTCCGTGTAGGACAGCCGCGTAACGCCCCCACCAGTTGTGGCACCGTACTGCGCCAGCGCCTCCAGCGTCCGGGCTATACGCTCCTTATTTGCAAAAGCCATATCTGTCACTCCTTCACTGTTCTGCGCTGCCGCGCCGGGTCTATGTGTTTTGGTGTATCTGTTATAGTATACGCCCCGGCAAATGTCAATACGGACGCGCCCGCCGGTTCTATACGATATGGGCGGCAGGCGTTGTCAGCTTTCCTCCGCCTATACGCGCGCCCATATGTACCTCGGACGCTGTATAAAGTAGCTAAGCAGCTTTGTGCAAACTGCCGGAAAAAGCACACTTCCCTCCCAACATATTGTTTCGTTAATGACAAAGTGATATAAACAAACATATATTGCGTGCAGTCGAGAGGTGCGTCTGAAAAATCACAAACAGGCGTGTGGACGAGCCTTTCGGCGCCAGAAGGAGAGGATGTAGCATGAAGAAAATTGTCAGCTTGCTGCTGGCGCTGGTGCTGACGCTGAGCCTATGCGTAAACGCCATCGCAGAGCCGGCAGGCGGAAGCAACGAGCCAGCGCAGGAGCCCGAGCAGACGCAGGGGACTGAGCAGGCGCAGGGGACTGAGCAGGCGCAGGGGACTGAGCAGGCGCAGGAGCCCGAGCAGGCGCAGGAGCCCGCACTGATGCAGTCTCCGAAAGCGCAGGACGCCCCCTATACGATGGGCATGGTGCTGGCGGGCGTGGATGAGCTGAGCGGCACCCCCGAGGCAAAAGAAGCGGCCAAGACGTATCTGCGCCGGGATTTCTGCATGAACGGAGACGGTCGCTTCTTCGTAATGAATCATATCAGCTTCTGAGGAGATCGGTTCTACGAAACGACCGCCGCGAAAAAACAGGCCCGCAGCGTAATAGAGGCCTACAACCAGTTCAGTTCCATGCTGGATAACCTGCCTATCCCTTATGGTATGAGGGATGGCATGACGCTTGGCGGCTTGATGGGCTTTTATCGCAATGCCTTGGATTACCCCGTGATCAAGATCCACGACCACGATGAATGGAACAGCAGCGGTCCGGATACCGGTTCTGTCTTCAGCGTGGAGGATCTTAATGTGACCACGGCCAACGATGCCTATATCAGGCCCTACGAAGTTACAGAGGCGCAGAACTACTTCAATGAGCATTTTGTTCTCAAGCAATTGGGACAAGATCCTCATGATAAACGCGTAGACTTCAAGGACGAATACTACAAAGACGGTGAACTGGACACCGAACGGGCAAGGGCGGCCATCCAGAAATACTATAATGAGTTGCCCGCCGGCGCAGTGGTACTGCTGAATGAACTGGCGATACATATGCCGACTGACACCGGCATGGAGTGCTACCGTTTCTGGCGCGTGATCGAGCTTTTTAAACGGCAGCTCAACGGTGGCGGCCCCGGCGGCCCCGGCGACGGCCCCGATAACGGAGATGGCCCCGCCACAGGCAACATCACGAGCGTGGATGACCTTCCCGGTGATGGGCCGATGCTCGGTAAGGCGAAGGACTTCCTGGAGAAGTACATAACCTATGAGTACAAGAACGATGCGTACAGCGATATCCATATCAATGGCACGAAGATCGTCAACGATCTTTTTGATAAGCCGGAGGTAGCCGCAAAGGCGGTGGATGCCTACTACGCCATGGTGCAGGAGATGGAGGGTACGCGGACTGTGCTGGACAACCTCCGCATCCGTGTGGATGACCAGCTGTGGATGTTCTCCCGCCGGATGGATTACTATGCGCAGATGGTGAAATTCGGTATGTCCAAGGGTGACCCCGACGTCACGACCGATTCACTGAAGCCCGATGACGCGGTGACGATCATGCTGCGGGACAGCGGATTTACCCCGCCGGAGCTGGGCGTGGACTTTACCGTTACGGTCCCGTCCCCTCTGGAGCGTGGTAAGGATTATAACTACAACTACGAGATCGTTGACGGCGTTGGCATTTTGACCATGGAGGTATACAAGGGCGATAAGCAGCACTGGATCCAGGCAGGTCTGAACAACCCCAGCGGCATTCTGTACGACGTCATAACCCGCAGCCCCGCCGGCCTTACTTATCACGATTCTCTTTGCGGCAATGGCGGCGGCGGTATTTGGGATGCCTATGCCAAGGGGAGATCCCTTTGCGGCACTATACCGAGCCCACAAGCGGCCACGGTAACGGTCTGGCAGCCGTGAATATGCAGAACGGGATGATGACCGTTACGGCCATTGAAAACTATGGCGATATGATGATGCTGTCCATCTGGAACGACCACGAAAAGATGGATGGTGATAACCTGGTCAAGCATCTTATGCTGGCGCGGATCCGTGTGGTAGACCCCTTCAGCTATGAGGCGGAAACCGGCGACGACGCGCCTCCTGCCGTGAATGCACAGGATGAGGCGCGTGTGCAGTATAAGCTGGATAGCGAAGGCCAGTGGAAGGTGACCCGCTATGAAGAGCAGCTGGTGATCTGCCCCGCAAATGGAACGCTGGCAGAGCAGTTTGAACGCGACCGGATCAACCCCATCGGCACCTTGTCCATCACGGCGCCGGAGGGTTATACCGCGCTGGATGCCGTATCAATGGAAATGCAGTGGCTGCCTCGGCAGGAGCTTAACGTAATAAACGGCGTTTGGGAATGCGCGCGTGTCTTCCCCTTCCAAACTCGTGATGGCAGAGCCGTACCTGGTACAAGAGAGTTTGTGCTGTATTGGAGCAATGATCAGGGTAATATCTATAGGGAAACATTTGCCCTTTGTTTCCGGGATACGGGCACTCCGCTGCTGGACAGACTAAAAGATGCCTATACGGATGCGAACAAGGACGCGAACAGCACCCCCGCCGACGATGTTGTCTTTTCCCTGCAGCCGGAGGCAATCGCGCAGAAGGCCATTGACGAGGTGGTAAGCCCGAGGATGACGGTGATCTATGATCGTGAGCGCGGCATCTTCCATACCACCTTTGACAGCAAGAAGGGTCTTCCCTCGCTGGACGATCTGGACAAGGGTTGGGTGCTGGAGCCGAGCGATGAGATCCGCAGCAAAGTGACCGGCTTCCATGTGATCCCCTTCGAGGGAGGCGACTCTGAGGCGATGGATGACATGATTTTCCTTGGCCAAATGACAGGTCTGAAGAATGAGCGCGGTGACCCCGAACGCACCTCCTCGTATCCGGACGAAACGATAGGACGGACGATCCCCTTCGTGGTGACCAATCGGCTGGAGCGCGGCAGTCTGACCGTGTGCTTCTCCTTCTCACAGGACTATCGCGGTATGCTCGTCGAGTGGGTGGACGCAAATAATAAGGTGCTGGGTTACACCTTTGCCTACGGACGGAACGACCCGTTCGTGACGGCGACGCGGACAGAGGTGACCGTCGTAGGCCCGGAGCCGGGCAATCTGTACGAGGAGCCCTTTGCGGTGGCGGATGCCGGCATCGCGCTGTATGTCGGCATGGCGGTCAGCTCCGCAGTCGGCATGGCATGGGTCGGCAAGAAGAAGGACTGATCGCATCGAATAAAAAAGCTCCCGATTTCGCAAGAAATCGGGAGCTTTTTTGTATGAACGGAAACCCTTATGAGTTTGCTATCCCAGCAAGGCGGCATATGCGTCATAAGGCGGCGGACATCACCTGTCCGCCGCCTTATGGTTATTTTAGATGAGGCGCTTACCGCTCGCGCTCAGACGAGCCGCGCATCGGTCAATCAGCCCTTCTTACGCTTGATGACCAGCGCGGTCCCAGTCAGCGACAGCAGGGCGCTTACGCCGTACAGCGCCACACCGGCGTCAAAGGTCTTAGGAGAGGAAATGGGCTGCTCATCGGGGATGGTATAGGAGGTGTTATAGGTATACGTGTTCTCGAAGGTCATCTCCCTTACCGTATCGGCAGTATTAGCGACAACATAAAACTCCCCATTGGCTGTGGTCTCCAGCTTGGCGGGACGGATTTCCCCGTTGGCGTTAATATGCCACACCGCGTCGGAATACGTCCATCCCGAAAGGTTATCATTCACCTCGCGGACATAGAAGCCCTCGCTGACAAAGTCACGAATCTGCGCCGCCGGGCCGCTGATGACCAGCTCGCCGTTATAGCTGCCCGCACCGTTGGTGGTGACGGCAGCCGTGTATGTCACGTCCTTGTAGCCATCTGCATTGCCGTTTCCAATATTGAAAATCTCCAGCTTAAAGTCCGTCGTGCCGGGATGGGTGTTGCCGCCCAGCTTTACCGTCTTGATGAAGGGGATCTCCAGTTCTGTAAGAGTAGGATAATTCCCAGGGCCAACCGGGCCTACCACAATTCCGTCTCCCCCCGCAGTTCCGCCTCCCTCCGTTGCCCATACGGCGGCGGCCAGCCCCAGTGTCATGGCCAGTGCCAGCAGCAGGGCAAATACAGTTTTTCTGTTTCTTTTCATGTGTTTTACCTCCTTATTTGTCGTTATTTTTCCGGCGCACACAGCGCCAAGTAAACAGTGCCGCGGCCAGCAGCGCGATCCCAAGGATCACCGCCAGCCCTTTCCAACCTTTACGCATGGCATCGTCTCCTTCCCGTATTCACACACGCTTACTCCGTCCACTGGGGATAGAAGTAAAGCACCGTTTCCGGCTCCATCTGAATGGGCAGATAGGAGCCGTTCGTACCCTTGTCAATGGCCAGACAGGTGTAGTCCTCAAAGAGCATGGGTACCTGAACGATAAAGCTGTCATGGATAAGCCGATCCGTCTCGCCGGACTTGTATCTCTTGCCGCCGGTGCGGGTCATATCCAGTGTCAGCACGCCGGAGTATTCCCCGTTGGCGCTCAGAGACCAGTCGCCCTCATAGACCTCCTCCGGGGTCGTATAGTCGCTCTCATACCACCAGATAAAGGTGCCGGAGCCCCAATAGTTCTCCTGGCTGCTGTTGGCGTTCAGCTCCAGAGAGGCAATCGCGGGCTTATCCGTCTCCCCATTCCATACCCACAGCCTCTGCGTCAGCTGGGGGCCGTCGGGGCAGGTCCAGCCAAAGTCGCTGCCGTCGTCTCCATCGTTCCCCTCCTGCGAGTAAAAGGTGAAGTCCATGGCCAGGTTTCTCTCGTTCTGATAGTCGTAGGGCAGAGACAACGATCCGGCGGTGGGGAGCCAGCTCAGGGTATCGCCGTAGCGGTCGGTCAAACGCAGCTCCGTGGTTTCAAAGGGGGTCTTCCCCAGTTCGTAGAAGACAAACAACAGGATCGGTCCGCCGTTCTGGCTGCGGTAAAGCTCCTTCATGACCTCGTAGTCGCCCTTCTCCTCGCTCCACTGGATGCGGTTCACCACCACGGTGGCGTCGGGGTCACGGGGCACCACGCAGAACAGGCTTCCGCTGTCGCCCACCACCCGCTCCTGCGGGATATTCCGGATAAATGTATACTGGGCGCACAGCATCGGCGCCTTATCATTCATCCAATCCCGCAGTGGAACCGCCAGATCACGCAGGCTGCCGTCGATATCGCCGATATAGGCCACCGCGAAGCGCTCGTCCTGGTGACGCTCATCCAGCTCCTGCCGCAGCAGATCCAGAGAATCGTCGTAGGCCCCCGGCTCGTCGCCTCCCGTACCGTTGCCGCCGGGTACCTGCCCGCCTGTCGGTGTATTCCCGCCGTTAATGTTGATGGTCCCCACGCCGGGGATCTCCACCTGACAGGCTGTCAGCGACAGCGTCATGACCAAGGCCAGCAGCGCCGCCACAAGAATTGTGGTTCGTTTCTTCCCATTATTACGCATGGGTTTTGCCTCCTCTCCGTATTTTGCTGTTATTTACCCCCGGGAGGGCGTGAACACGCGCCGTGAAAACGGAAGCCTCTCCATAGCGGATATATCCTCCATGGACGCTTTGATGATGCGGCGCATTCCGCCCCTCCTTGCTTACGTCGCAGCATTCTCTTTCTCGTGCGTAAGCTTTGCTGTATATACATTTATATATAATTTTGCGCAGAATGCCTATTACCCTAAGGGTGAAATTTGCCCGTAAACGGAAAAATCGCCCTTAGGCTTAGACAGAGTACACAACCCCGCCCTCCAAGGTTTGTGTACTCTGCCCATTTCCTTCCCTATCTGAACAGTAGTCCCCTGCGCCTCACCTCGGCCACCGCCGCAAAGGGGCGGCGCAGGACGAGGGCCAAAAATTTTACAAGCCCACTATGGAAATGCATCCGGCAGCATGGTATGATGAATCTATCTCTGGTACAAAGGAGAACAGATATGCATACTTCCATCGATTTCAACGAGAAAAAGGGCTTCATCTGCGATATGGACGGTGTGATCTACCACGGCAATCGTATTCTGCCGGGCGTGGCGGAGTTCATCGACTGGCTGCACGAGGAGGACAAGGAGTATCTCTTTCTCACCAACAACAGCGGCTACACGCCCCGGGAGCTGAACCAGAAGCTGGCGCGCATGGGTCTGGACGTGCCGGAGGAGCATTTCTACACCAGCGCGCTGGCCACCGCCGCCTTCCTGAAGGAGCAGGCGCCGGGCTGCTCCGTGTTCGCCATCGGCGAGGCGGGTCTGCTCAACGCCCTCTACGACGCGGGCATCACCATGAACGACGTGAACCCCGACTATGTGGTGGTGGGCGAGGGCCGCTCCTATTCGCTGGATACGCTGACCAAGGCCACCAATCTGGTGATGCAGGGCGCACAGCTCATCGGCGCCAACTCCGACGTGTCCGGCCCCATTGAAAACGGCATTGCCCCCGCCTGCCGCGCGCTGGTCGCGCCCATCGAGATGGCCACGGGCAGACAGGCGTACTTCTGCGGCAAGCCTAATCCGCTGATGATGCGTACCGGCCTGAAAATGCTGCACTGTCACTCCGCCGAGGCGGTGATGGTGGGCGACCGCATGGATACCGACGTGATCTCCGGCTTGGAGAGCGGTATGTCCACGGTGCTGGTGCTCTCCGGTGTCTCCACCCGGGAAACGCTGAAGACCTACGCCTACCGGCCCAGCATCGTGCTGGACGGCGTGGGGGACATCCCCGCCATCGCCCGGGCAGAGAATCAATAAAAGGCGCTTTCCGGCTCAAAGAGACGATACACAGCACGGCAAGGAGGAGGATCCCATGGTCTGCGATATCTGCAAGGACACGGTTTTTCTCGCCCAGAAGGCCGCGCCCGCCACGGCGGAGGATCTGGGCGCGGCGCAGGATCTGCTGGACACGCTGATCGCCCACAAGGACGGCTGCGTGGGCATGGCGGCCAACATGATCGGCGTTTGCAGGCGCATCATCGCCTTCGACGATGAGGGTGCCTACACGGTGATGCTCAACCCCGTCATCGTCAGGCAGTCCGGCGCATACGAGGCCGAGGAGGGCTGTCTGTCCCTGCCCGGCATACGGAAAACCAAGCGGTTCCAGACTATCAAGGTGCAGTGGCAGAATGAACGCCTCCAGACCCGCTGCAAGACCTTTACCGGCTGGACGGCGGAGATCATCCAGCATGAGATCGACCACTGTGAAGGAGTTTTGATATGATCCTCTATTTCAGCGGCACCGGCAACAGCAAATACGCGGCGCAGCGCATAGCGGACGGGCTGGGCGATACGCTGTGCAGCATGAACGAGCGTATCAAGGCCGGCGACACCTCGCCGGTGGAGACCGGCAGCCGCCTCGTCATCGTCACACCCACCTACGCATGGCGCATCCCCCGTCTTGTGCGGGACTGGCTGCTCCGCACAGAGCTGCACGGCGCCGCACAGGTATGGTTCGTCATGACCTGCGGCAGCGAGATCGGCAGCGCCGACAAGTACAACCGGGCGCTGTGCCGGGAGAAGGGCCTCACCTGCATGGGTACGGCGCAGCTCATCATGCCGGAGAACTATATCGCCATGTTCAACGCGCCCCAGCCGGAGGAGGCGCGGCAGATCGCCGCCAGGGCGGAGCCGGATATCGATCGCGCCATCGCCGCCATCCGGGAGGGACACGCCTTTCCGCCGACCCGCTGCAAGCTCTACGACCGCGTTATGAGCGGGCCGGTGAATCCCATCTTCTACGGCTGCTTCGTGAAGGATCGCGCCTTCACGGTCAGCGACGCCTGTATCGGCTGCGGCCAGTGCGTCCGGCTCTGCCCCACCAACAACATCACGCTGCGAGAGGGCAAGCCCGTCTGGGGCGGGGACTGTACCCACTGTATGGCGTGCATCTGCCGCTGTCCCGCGGAGGCCATTGAGTACGGCAGAAAGAGCGTCGGCAAGCCCCGGTATCACTTTGAGGCACTGTAAAAGACATCATAAAAGCACCCCGCCTGCGGGCAGACACAAGATCTGCTTCGCAAACGGGGTGCTTTCCTATTGGTTTATGCGCGGACACCTGTCAGTTCAGGTGCCGCCGGTAGTTGCCGCCGGTGCGGATGCCCTCCTGCACCACGAAGAATGCGTGGGGGTCCATCTCGTGCATCACCTGCTGTAAGGTGCCGACCTCGTACTTGGACAGACACACGCACAGCACCTGCACCTCGTCGCCGGTATAGGCGCCGTGAGCCGTCCAGTAGGTCACGCCGCGATCCAGCTTGTCCATGATGAAGCGGGGCAGCTCCGGGTTGTTCTCCTTGGTGAAGATCAGCATCTGCACGTTGACATTCTGCTGGTGCAGCCTGTCAAGGAACAGGTTGTTGAGAATGTTGTACATGGCGGAGTAGATGGCGGTGGAGGCATTGAACAGCAGCAGGCACATCGTATACAGGCACACGTTGAACGCGATGCAGAACCGTCCCACCGTAAACTTAGGGTTCTTCTTGCTGAGGTACAGTCCCAGAATATCCAGTCCGCCGGTGGAGCAGCCGCAGCTCAGCACCAGCCCGGCGGCAAAGCCCACGCCGATACCGCCGATCATGCAGCTGGTCAGCGGATCCGTGATGATGGGGGTAGCGGGAGAGGGGATCAGCGCCAGAAAGATCGAGTTGCACACCGTGACGACGGTGGCTCTGAAGAAGAACGTCCGGCCCAGCCCGCGATACGCCAGATAAAATAGGGGCAGGTTCACCATCAGATACAGCAGGCCCGCCAGATCGAAGGGCAGCGTAAGCCCCGCCCGCGTCACCAGCAGGGTACGGATGACCTGACACATACCGTAGGCGCCGCCCGCGTAGAAGCCCTGCGGCACGATGAACAGGTTGATGGCCGTTGCCATCAGCGCCGCGCCGATGATACCGCCCAGCAAACGCAGCTCCTCCGCGTGCAGCAGCTTATTATAAACGGACAAGCTGTCCCCCTCCTCTCAATATGACCACCTGGCATTATATGCACCTCCGCCTGCAAAGTCAAGAGGGTTTCGCGCTTTTCAGAGACTATATTGCAAGATATGATGCAATCTGCGCCGGGCGCGGCAGAGTGTGCGGGATACGGTGGACTTATTCACCCCCAAACGGGCTGCGATCTGCGTCATATTCAGCCCCTCGTAGTAGTACATTTGCAGCATCTCCTGCTGGCGGGTCGTCAGTTCCTCCGTCATGGCTCTCGACAGATTGTGCAGCAGGCGCTGCCGCCGCTGGCTGTTGTCACCGGCCTCCTCCTGCATCCAGAGGCGCAATCCGGCGATGTCCATGGGGTCAAAGGCGGGATGCATCATGGCTTCGATCACTCCTGTCATAGTAATGTGCGGTCACCTGCGCCAGCTGGCGGCACTGCCGCAGAAGAGGCTGCAGCTCCAGCAGGCGGCGGCGCAGCTGCCGGGTACACTCCGGGTCCTCCGTGGAGCGCAGGGACAGACGCAGCTCCTCCATCCGCCGCTGGATGCGCCGGGCGCTGTCCTCATACAGTGGGGACATTTCGGCAAGTTTCATGCGCGATCACTCTCCTTCTCATCCTGTGTGCAAGAAATATGGTTCATTCCGAACTTTTGTGTTGACAAACGCCAATGCATCTGCTAAAATAAGCTCCGCTGGTGAAAAATGCTGGTGTAGCTCAGCTGGTAGAGCAGCTGATTTGTAATCAGCAGGTCGGGGGTTCGAGTCCGTCCACCAGCTCCAAAATTGTATATGGGGGATTTCCCGAGTGGCCAAAGGGGACAGACTGTAAATCTGCTGGCAACGCCTTCGGTGGTTCGAATCCACCATCCCCCACCAAGCTTCTCCGCTGATCGTTTGATCGGCGGAGAAGTTTTTTATCCGGAACGTTGCGCGCCTACGACATTGCGTGTATAATGACAGCATCACACGGTTTATGTTAAGGAGGAACGGACATGAAACGCATATCCTGCCTGCTTCTTTCCCTGCTGCTGGCGCTGTTGTGCGCCTGCGGCGATACCAATACACCGGCGCCGCCCGACCAGACGGAACCTGACGGGCAGGAGACTCCCTCCGTACCGGCGGTATGCAGCCTGTACTACGACTACGCCGAACTGGAGCTCATCGCCCCCACCAACAGTAAGCTGCCGCTGGCGGCCGGAGCGTCCCACGGCGCGCCGGACTACCTGCCCCTGTGGCACAACGGCGAATACGGCCAACTGGCCGCGTCGGGCGGAGAGGGCTATATGGTGGCGGACCTCACCGGCGGCAAGGCCTATGAGGAGGGCGCTTACGGACGCTTCTGCTGGAACGGTGAGCTGTACCACTGCGTCCACCTCAAGGCGGACAGCTGCTATGTGCCCAGCCTTTGCAGCACCTCCGGCGGTATCCTGTGGCTGGAGCTGTCCGGCGACTGCTGGGCCGACACCGGCTGGGATGAGACCGGCCACTTCGGCGGCTTCGATACGGTGGTCATCACCGGCAGCGGCACGCTGACCCTGTCCCAGCGGCTGGAGGCGGGCACCGGCAAGGAGAAGCTGCCCGCGCTGGTCGTAGACGGCGTGGACGTCACCTGCCCGGAGGTAGGGCTGGTCGCCAACAGCACGGCGGAGGACACCGCCAACCTGATCCTACTGTCCGGCTCCCTGACCACCGACCGCGCCGCCGTCGCCGGCGATGTCTGCGTCACCGGCGGCACCGCCTCTGTGGGCCTGCTGCTGGACTGCCCGCGGCTGGTGTGCCGCGGTGGCGAATTCATCCTGCGGGAGGGCTGGGGTTTTGTGGACGAGAGCACCGACGCCATCCCCACCGTGCTGCTCACCGGCGGCACGCTGACCGCCGATGTCTGGATGCCGGAGAACATCGTCTATCAGCTTTGGGAGGGCACCATCACTGCCCCCGGCATCCGCTACTGGCCGGAGACGCATGTACTCAGCGACACCGTGACCATCGTCGATCCGCTGGATGCAGAGGCCGCAGACGAGTGAACACCTGTGCGCCGCCGCCCTCTCGGGCGGCGGCTTTTTGCTGCCCAATAACCAGTTTTCTTGTTGACTTGTCCAGCTTATCACAAGAATCTTGTTATGTCAAGCCTAGAATCTCAAGTTTCTTGTTATAATGGATTGACAAAACCAAAAAATCAGAGTAGGATAGAGTCAGAATTTGTCGAAAACCGGCGAGGAGGGTGCCTATGAGTTTTTGTGAACAACTGCGTAAACGGCGGGAGGAGCTGGGCCTGTCCCGCGCAGAGCTGGCAGAACGGCTGGGCGTTTCGCTCTCGGCGGTGGGCAACTACGAAACCGGCGTCAGCGCCCCCAAGGAGGGTGTGCTGCTGCGGCTGTTCGACGCACTGGAGGTGGATCCCAACTACCTGTATCGCGGCAGCTTCCGCAGTGGGGGCGGCTCCTGCTCCGACGAGGAGCTGCATCTGCTGGAGAAGTACCGCCGTCTGCCGCTGACGGGCCGCCAGACCGTCCACACGCTGGTGGACGCCTTGGGCGTCATGGTGGAGGAGGAGCACCGTCTCCGCCCCCTGCAGGAGCGCCGTACCATCCCCCTGTACCAGTCCCCGGCGGCGGCGGGCTTTGCCGCGCCTGTGTTCGGCGAGGATTATACGCTGATCCCCGTGGAGGGCGACGTCCCCACGGGCGCGGAGCTGGCCGTCCGTATTCAGGGCGACTCCATGACGCCGTATATCGCCGACGGGAGCATCGTCTATGTGAACCACGACCCCCTGCAAAACGGTGATGTAGGCATCTTCTGCGTGGACGGCGATATGCTGTGCAAGCAGTACTGCCGCGACGGCTTCGGCATGGTCTACCTTTTCTCTCTGAACCGCGACCGGGCGGATATGGATGTGGTTTTCCATCGGGGCAGCGGCCGCAGTCTCACCTGCTTCGGCCGCGTGATGATCCACGCGCTGCCGCTGCCGGAGCAGCATATGTAAAGAAAAGGCGCACGGCTTGAAGCCGTGCGCCTTTCGCTATATCTTTTATGGTGTGTCTTATAGTATGAACCCGCCGTCCGCGGTGAGAACCTGCCCCGTGATGAAGGAGGCCCGCTCATCAGCCAGAAAGGCCACCGCCTCCGCGATATCCTCCGGCTTGCCCAGCCGCCCCAGCGGCGTCTGCTCCACCAGCTGCGGCACGATCTCCGGCGGCAGGGCGTCCAGCATATCGGTGTGGATCACGCCCGGTGCCACGCAGTTGACCCGGATGCCGGTGGGCGCCAGCTCTGCCGCCAGTGAGCGGGTCAGGCCGATCAGTGCCGCCTTGGTGGCGGCGTAGGTCACCTCGCAGCTTGCGCCCCGCAGGCCCCAGATAGAGGAGATGTTAACGATACAGCCCGTATGCTGGTGCAGCATTTGGGGCAGCACCGCCTGCGAGGTGTGGAACGCGCCATCCACGTTGACGGCGAAATAGCGGTGCCACATCTCGTCGCTGACATCCTGAAACATAGACTGCTCCGACACGCCGGCGTTGTTCACCAGCAGGGAAACGGGACCGAAGGCATCCTCCACCTGGCGCACCATCTCGTTGACCTGCTGCCGGACGGACACATCCGCCTGCACCGCCATGGCCCGGTAGCCCGCGCCCGTCAACTCCGCCACAAGCGCGTCGGCGCAGTCCTGCCGCACCCGATAGTTGACGCAGACAGCGTATCCCTCCGCCGCCAGCTTCCGCGCCACGGCCCGTCCAATACCCCGGGAGGAGCCCGTGACCAGTGCGATCTTCTCCATAGGTTGACCAACTCCTTGCATACATTTGCCGTCAGTATAGCAAATTTTCTGTTCTATGGCAAGAAAAGTGTTGACATCCGACGCCGTTTGCGGTAATATATTATCGTTGTCTGCGCGGTTAGCTCAGCTGGTAGAGCACATGCTTGACGTGCATGGGGTCACAGGTTCGAGTCCTGTACCGCGCACCATCGGGAACCCTTGAAACCACATGGTTTCAAGGGTTTTTTGCTGCCTCAAAACGGGCTTGACCCTTATTCTGACCCTTAAAGCCTCAGCACACCGGAGATGAACTGTTCCATACGCTGGGAGCTGGCCTGCCGCATGTCATCAGTGAAATGGCCATAGACATCAAGGGTAAAAGCGGCGGTAGCGTGGCCGAGGTTGGATTGCACTGTCTTGATGTCATCACCAGCGCGGATGCTGTTGACGGCATATGTGTGGCGCAAGTCGTGGATCCGCAGGTTGGGCAAGCCGACCTTCCGTACCGTGCGCTTAAAACAGTCAAATACCGCCCGCAGGGAGATATAGCGGCCAAATTCGTTGGTGAACACCAGTCCGCTTTCCTGCCATGCAGGGCCAGCGGCCAAACGCATCTGTGTCTGTACGAGCTTTTGCTGCCGCAGCAAAGTCATCACATAGGGCGCAGGGCGGATCGTCCTGCTCTTGTTGTTTTTGGGCGGAGCAAAATAGTAGCCCTCGCCCTTTTTCTGGCTGCGGTGCAGCTGTTTGTTGACCAGAATCGTACCCTTATCAAAATCCACACAGTCCCACATAAGGCCCAGCAGCTCGCCCTCCCGCAAGCCGGTGAACAGGTCTACCTTTAGCAGCAGTTCATACCGGCAGCCCTTGATGGCTTCCAGAAAGCGGGCGGTATCACGGTCATCCATGGGATGGATCTCCTTTTTGATGATCTTCGGGAGAATGCAGGCATTGGCGGGGTTGGTACGGAGATAGTTCAGCAATACCGCCTGCTGCAATGCCTTGTGCAGGATGCCGTGGATGTTTTTGATGGACTTTGCCGACAGAGGCGGCTTTCCGTCGCGCTCCTCATAGAGAGAATTGTAAAACCGCTGAATCGTATGGGGTTCCAGCCTGTCTAGCCGCACACTGCCCAGCGCAGGACGAATATAGAGCTTTGCCTGTCGCTGATACAGGTAAGCGGTAGATGGCTTTACGCCTGTTAGGTAATCCCTCAGCCAGATGTCCAGCCACTCGTCCAGCGTCATGCGGCATGGCTCCATATACGTCCCGTCATCGATCTCCGCCGTGATGGCGGTGAGCTTTTGGCGGACTTCTTTCTGCGTCTTGCCGTAAACCGATTTTTGTATCTGCTTTCCCGTCTTGGGATCAATGCCGAGGGTGTAGCGCGCCTCCCAGCGTCCGTCTGAACGCTTGCGGATGGTGCCGCCGCCCTTGGCGTTTTTTGTTGCCTTGGTCGTCAAAATAACCTCCTGTTCCTCTGAAATATAAAACGGTCAGTCAGTCCGTTGCTTTATCGCTGCTTGTCGCTGTCCAGCCACGCCACAAAGTCCTCCAGGGACAGCTTGCCGCCGGTACACAGATCGCGCTTCTTGCGCGCCTCCTTCGACCATGCGGTGAACTCCGCCTTGGTCATCGTCCCATACCGTACACGGGCGTTGTGAGCCTTGTAGGAGCGTGTAAACTCCTTGGTGGCCGGGTTCTTCATCTGGCGGCTCTGATACTGCACCACCGCGCCCATCTGCCGGCAGGTCTTTTCTGAGCCATCCATCCGCCGTGTGCAGTACTCCTGCGTGATGTTGCCGGTCACCACGAAGTATCTGCCGCAGTTCTTGCACTTGTGGATCACCAGCGGCAGACGCAGGCAGTATGCCTTCAAGTAGTTGTAGAGGTCGCGGAGCGTATGGGGATACAGCACCTCCCGCAGCGCGGTCGTCATCTGCCGCTGCCGCAGCATTTCTACGCTGTAGTTGTAGGCACTGTCGTAGGCAGGATGGTCAAGAATAATCTCCTCCGTGGCCAACTCACCATAGCGCATATTGTCAAAGCAGAGTGCCGCGTCGTAGTGCGCCTCCCGATACCGTTCCGCTGTGGAATAGTCCGACTTATAGCGGTCATCCAGACACACCTCCACCAATGCCTTGGCATCGCGGACGATTCTCTCAAAGTCCGTGTCAAATCGCAGCAGCTCCGCCGTATCGGCGGAGGGCTCCGCTTCCAGATCGCTCAATTCCTTGACCAGCATCCCAAAGAAGGGATGCACCTCGCAAAGCGGCATCGCCAGCTCCAAGAGCTTTTTCCATGCGGCTTCGTCCTTGTAAGCTCTCACCATCTTTTGAATCTCGGAAAGAACGCAATAGGCGTCATAGAAATCCGTATCGTACAGGTCGATCAGGCACTGCCCTACATCCTGCGTTTTCTCCAGAAATGTCCTGCGCTGCCCCAGCGTCTTACTGTACAGCGTAAAGCACTCCTTGCGCTCCGGTGTGATGTAATACCGGAACTCCATGTGTTCGGGAAAGATCATGACCGCCCTCCTGTTAGATACATCATAATAAGTCTGCAAAATAATCTATTGACTTTTGCGCACCAGCATTATACAATCATAGCGTAATAGTTACATTGTGTATTATAGTCCGTATAGTCCATGATGTCAACTGAAATTTTAAGGAGGTTTTGTATGAACAACAACTACGACAATCTGCCGGCGGTATTGAACGCCAATCAGCTGGCGGCGGCACTGGGCATCTCCCGTGCAGGGGCTTACCAGCTGCTCAACACCGGCACGTTCCCCACGCTGCGGATCGGCAAGCGGCTGCTGGTGCCGAAGGATAAGCTCGTTGAGTGGATCGAGCAGAATACCGGAGGTGTCAATGGAGATTGAAAAGGAAACGACTGCCCCGATTCCATCTGTTGCACCAGATGGGGAGCAGCCGTTCGCGCTTACACGCAATAACAGTATACCATTTTTAGAGGAAAAGAACAAGTCGTCTGACGGGATGCCTATAGTCTCTATGCCTAAGCTGATGGAGATACGGTTTCCTGTCAAACCGGCTGTGATCGAAGGGCTGCTGCCGGTGGGGACATACCTCCTCGCCGGTGCGCCCAAGGTCGGCAAGTCCTTCTTCGTTTTGCAGATGGCTTATCGGGTCAGCACAGGCGGTACATTTCTCGACTGTCCCGTCCACCCAGGCACAGTGCTCTACCTAGCCTTGGAGGACACCCTCGACCGCTTGCAGAAACGGCTCGTCCAGATGACAGAGCAGGACAGTCCCGACCTCATACTCTCCGTGTTAGCCGACACCTTGGATGAGAACCTGCTGGCGCAGTTGGAAGGCTTCCTGACGGACTATCCCGATACCGTCCTTGTCATCATCGATACCCTCCAGCGTGTCCGTGGGCGGACACCCGACAGCTGCAGCTACGCTGCCGACTATGACACGTTGGCAAAGCTGAAAACCTTTGCAGACGCCCACGGCATTACGCTGGTGCTGGTACACCACACCCGCAAAGAGAGCGCGGAGGATGTATTCCATACCATCTCCGGCACCAACGGTCTGATGGGCGCGGCGGATGGTGCGCTGATCCTCCACAAGGACAGGCGCACCGGTGCGGATGCGGTATTAGACGTAACAGGCCGCGATCAGCCGGATATGCGGCTGCATCTGTGCTTTGATTCTGCCTGCCTGTGCTGGGAGTTGGTGGAAAGGGAAACAGCACCATATCAGGAGCCGCCCGATCCGCTGCTGGAGGCCATCAGCCGATTGGTCACAGCGGAGTACCCCGAATGGCACGGGACAGCCACGGAGCTGGCACAGCAGCTGCAAAGCGGGGGCTTTACGCCTAACTGGATCGTGCGGAGGCTGAATGCCAAGCATGATATTCTGCTTCAAAAGTACGGTATCCGCTACAGGACCCGCCGCAGCAAGGAGGGGAAGACCCTCCTGCTGCGGTGGGTCGGTGTACGGTAGTGTACGGTATGTACGGTAAATAGAGGGGCAGGCCCTACCCCGAAAATACCGCACATTACCGGACATACCGTACACCGCAGAGGGAGTCCAGAGGGAACGGCTGGCACACGACTTTGGGACAAAGTCTAGTGTGTTATACCCGTCACGGCGGGGGACGGGAGGAAACGGGCGAGGGCGGGAGTCCTCACCCATTTCTGACCGGGCCGAAAAAGAAGAGCGACAGATGCCGGTAACGGCATCTGTCGGGCGCACTTTTTCAGAGAGCCGTGACGGGTGTTCTCCGCTCCTCCTGCTCCCGCACTCACAAAGACAAGGAGGTCATCATGGCATACGCCATTTTACGATTTGCCAAACACAAGGGCGGCGCGTCCAAGGCGTTGAGCGCACACCACGAACGGACGAAGGATTTCTACATCAGCAACCCCGACATCGACCAAAGCCGTACTCCGCAGAACTTTCATTTGGTGACACCGCGCTGGAGCTACGAGCAGGAGATCAGGCACCGCATCAGGATGGCAGGCTGCCGCGTCCGGAAGGACAGTGTGAAGTTCGTGGACACGCTGATGACGGTCAGCCCGGAGTTTGCAGGGGAACACGCGGCGGAGATGCCGGAGTATTTCACGCGGGCGTTCACATTCCTAAAAGAGCGCGTCGGTGAGGAGAACATCATCTCCGCTGTGGTACATCTGGATGAGACGACACCCCATATGCACCTGTGCTTTGTGCCGCTGACGAAGGACAACCGCCTGTCCGCAAAAGAAATTCTCGGCAACAAGAAGAACATGATCCGCTGGCAGGATGATTTCTACGCCTGCATGGCGGAACGTTGGCCGGAATTGGAGCGTGGCACGCCCGCCGTAGAGACAAAACGCAAACACCTGACACCCCAATGGTACAAGAAGGTCACGGCCATGGACGCCAAGCTGGAGCAGATGGAAGCGGCGCTGAACGGCATCAATGTACTGAACGCAGGAAAGAAGCGTGAGGAGGCCGCTGCGCTGCTGGCACAGCTGCTGCCGGATGTGGAGTCGTTCCAAGCGGAGACCCAGCGGCTGCGGGAGGCCGCCGCTGCCGCCCAACACCAGCAGCGGCGCAGCGAGAAAGAAGTCGCCGATCTGCAAGCTGAGCTGCGAGAGGAGCGTAATTTCAGCTTTCAGCAGCGCGCCCACATCTCTGCGTTGGAGTCCCGCTGCCGTAAGGCCGAGAAGTTGCTGAAGCGGTTCCCCCTGGAGGTGGTGCGGGAGGTTGAAAAAAGGGAGACGCAAGCGGAACGGCCCAGCAAATAGAGGTGCAGCCCCGGAAAGCGCTGTGCTTCACCGGACGAGCCAGCGCCGCCAGATAGTCTCACGCAAGTTTTACCTGCCGAGAAAAGAATAAAGCAGGACGCGGCGCGCTGCGCCGCGTCCTGACGATGCTGACGAGTGCTGACAAGAGATAAAGATGTCGCGATATAGAAGGCAGCTCCCGTCAAAGGCGATAATGGATGCTGAAAGACGGGAGAAGCAGCGGAAGTGATAACATACTCGTAAGAAAGAGGGTGATTTGATCTTAAACCCTCAGTTGCTCGGTGATCCCCTGCGCCTGTGCCATCTGCCTCACCAGCAGCTCCAGCATCTCTCGCGCCTGCCAATCTATCTCGTTTAAGTGCTGCGTCAGCTCACCAGAGGTCAACAGGTCGGTGTATAAGACCCTTCGATGCTCTTTGAGGTACTTGAGCCGCAGACGGCCATAGCGTCCGAAGGACGCTTCTTCTTTTCTCGGTAAGGTAAGATTTGGTAGGTAAAAGCCCTCGTGGCTTGTGTAAGTGATTTCCATTGCGTGATACTCCTTAGTCAACCTCGAATAAAGAATGACGCTTTATGTTTCGATATATCCAACGAAATTGTAGTAGATGTGAATGTCGCGTTCTTCGTGATCGTCCACGGGATAGCGTTCGCTGATCTCAATTTTCTGAATCAGCCGCACCAGCGTAGGGCGGTCGAGTTCTTCAAGCTGGGCGTAGTCCTGCATCATGTCCAGCCATGCGTCCACGGAGGACTCCGTTTCCCGGCTGGCGGCAAGTTGCCCAGTCAACTCCTTATAACGCTCCTGCTTTTCCCGACGTTCGGCTTCGTACTGGTTGAGAAGATTGACGCACACGCTCTCCGGGATGCGTCCCAAAACCTTATCCTCATAAGCGGACTGAATCAGCTTATCCAGCTCCGGAAGCCGTTTGCCGATGGCGTTCAGTTCTGCTTGCAGCGTTCGGGTACGCTCCGCGCTGGCGTCCTGTTCCCTCGCCAAAAGCTGCGTCCTCAGCGTCTCACGGCTGTTCTGCGCCCACATCGCCTTGCACCGAATATAAAACGATATCTCCCGGCTGCGTCGTTGTCTGGACATCGTTTCTTGAAAAACTCTGCGACAGACTGCCGACCTGCTCAAAGCCGCCATAGCGCGAAGCAGAAACTTCGATCGCACCATTTTGCGCCGACGTAAGCAACTCGCTGACGGTCTCATTGTCTTCCCATAGAACGGTTAGCCATAGTCTCGTTTGCTTCCGTTTCGGTAAAGGGCAGAGGTTCGCCCTTTGAGAGCAGGGCGGCAATGGAAAGCATTAGCTTGCTTTTTCCATCGCTGGGATTGCCCTGCAACAGCGTAACTTTGCCGAACGGAATATACGGATAGCACAGCCATTGCACTTCTTTCTGTTCAATTTCGCTTGCCTTGAAAACTTCAAGAGGTACACTGACAGTCATTTCATTTAGCTAAGGTTTATTATTGTATCTCACGCTTTTTATAAAAAGTGATAGCCATACGCCAAGAAAGTGCATATGCTCCGACTCCAACGACAGCAAGTATTGCCAACACCAAGTTGGGTTTGATTTCTATCCCAAGCTGACTCCTGAAGAAACTGGTTGCCAAAACACTTGCACCGCATACAAAACCGATCATCACATAGTAAGCAGTCCTTCCTTTTTCCACACCCAGTTTGAATATGAACGGGAGCGGTATGGAGGACGCAAGCATTGATACGACCAGCATCAACAGCATAAGGACAGCAAGCTTTTCAAGAGCAAAATCACCGGCAATCATCATTTTTGTTGCTTGTGCAATTCCCGTAACGAGCAACACAGTTAGTTGAACAAGTATCCCGATTAAGTATTTTTCAGAAACGATTTGTTCTTTTGCATAGGGCATTGTTCCGCTGTACTGCATCCACCCGCTACGTTCATCATATCCAAGCAGGGTAACAGGGATCATACCACACAACATACAGGGATAGAATGTAAAGAACAAATTCTCACCATTTTCAAGGGATATCCCAATAAAAACAGCGGTAATGAGAATGTATGATCTGCAATACTTCTGTATCATATACCAATCTTTCAATAGAAGTCCCTTCATGTTATTTCGCCTCCTTAACCATAAATACAAACAGTTCTTCGATACTGATTGGGCTGATATGAATATCGGAAGGAACAGCATTTCTCAGCACCATTGCTTCCACGCCGTAAGCATTTTCTTTTTTATACTTAACGGAGTTGAATGGAATCGCCTGAAATTCATCAATGGAACAATGAACAAGACCATATTCCTCCCGCAATAAATCTTTTTCTTCACACAGCAAAAGCTTCCCTTTATGCAAAAATGCGATATAATCGCAAAGCTTTTCCAAATCATTGACAATGTGAGAAGAAATGAGAATAGAGTGGCTTTCATCTCTTGTGAACTCGCTAAACATCTCAACAACTTCATCACGAACCACTGGGTCAAGCCCTGATGTCGCTTCATCCAAAATCAGTAGCTTACTGTTATGGGACATAGCAATGGCAATTCCCAGCTTCATCTTCATTCCACGAGAAAATTCTTTGAACTGCTTTTTGTCCGGCAGTGCAAGTTTCTGTACCAGTCGAGAATATTCGGCATCGTTCCAGTTTTGAAAGGTATGTTTCATTACCTTTCCGACCTGATTAACGGTCAAACATTCAGGGATACCCACCTCGTCCAGCACAACGCCGATATCCTCTTTTGTAAGTTTAATATTGTCCCCGTTGTCCTTTCCGAGAATGGTAATACTACCACTGTCTTTGTGAATCATATCGAGAATGAGCTTTATGGTGGTGCTTTTACCGGCACCATTCTCGCCAACAAGCCCCATAATACAGCCACTTGGCAGTGTCAGATTTAAGTTGTCGAGCGTAAAGTCGGGGTATGACTTCGTAAGATTCTTAATCTCAAGTGCGTTCATTATTGTTCCTCCAGGCTGAAATTGACCATTTCTATAATTTCCTGTTTGCTTAGATTGCAGGAAACAGCGAGTTTGACAATCTCATCAATATATTCTTCAATCTTTTTCAGATTTTCTTCTCGCAGCAGTTCTATGTTTTTAGGAGCTACATAGCACCCCTTAGCGGGCAAAGTGTAAATAAATCCTTCCCTTTCCAGTTCTTCATATGCACGCTTTGTCGTAATAAAGCTTATACGAAGATCCTTCGCAAGACCTCGTATCGACGGCAGCAATTCGTCCTGCTTTAGTGCGCCGCTGATAATCTGACTTTTAATCTGAGAATATATCTGATCGTAGATCGGTGTTCCACTTTTATTATCAATCAAAATATTCACGCCATCACCTCTGTTAATTCTGTGTATATTCATTATATACAGTAGAGACTGTGTTGTCAATAGAGTTCATAAATATGAGCAGGCAATCAAGGACGGCAGTGAGGACAGACTAAAGGAACTGATTCCCGATCACTTGCCGGAGGAAATCCGAAAAGCATATGAAAAAGCGCATTGCTAAAATAGATAGATAATTTACAGAGCCAGTAATTCTTTCTTTTGTAATTACTTAATTGGCGCGTGGATTTTCCCGATAACGGATAGCCCAACAACGGCAAACGATGCCTTGCAGAGTGGTTGCTAAACGGCGGCAGAAAAAAGGTAAAAATCGGCCTTTGTTTGCGTTCTGCGCCGTTTTGCCGACTGAACAGGAAAGCACACAGCCAGCACTTCAAACGCTGCTTACAAACGGAAAAATCCACATAGTTCAACTCTTATCACAACAGTCATTTCACCTATCTGTCCATCTCCTGCCTTACAAAAGAAAACCGAAATCAACTCTGACCGCCTATGAAAAAGAGCCACACTCTGATGTGCTGGATCGCCCAGTCATCGGAATGTGGCTTTTTCGATTTCTAATTGTCTGCACCGCTGTTTTTCTTGTCATGCTTTATACAAGGTTGTCATTTTATGCATTTCGGGATTGACCCTTATCCTGACCCTTTAACGGGCCATCTTCTATAAAACAACTGGACTGACTGATACCATGTTTTATAGTTTCAGAACTGAATATCACATAATTTGACGTAATTTGTTGCTGAAAATTCTTTTTTCCGAATTCGAGTCCTGTACCGCGCACCATGGTCAAAAGTCCTGAAACCACAATGGTTTCAGGACTTTTCGTTATTTTGACGAAAGACGCTGCTGGAATTATCTGGAAAACACTCAGAAAAGTTGCAAAAACGGCCTTTTCGGTTTTCTCGCCGCACAAAAAACAGGCGGTCTCCTTGAACGGGGAGACTGCCTGTTTTTGCGTTTTAATGACAGTCCTTTTTGTCCGTCCGGCACATGAGATAGTCCAGTGTCACCATGTTCGGCTCACTGCGTACCAGCTCATCATGCGCGCCATCCATGCGTCCTTGCCTGTCCATCCATGTACACCGCAGAAAGACACAGATTCTCATCGCAGACCACAAAATCCGCACGTTTTCCAGCAGCGATCGAACCGATTTCCGCCTCGCAGCCCAGCTCCCTTGCCGGAATGAGCGTTGCCGCGAGGATCGCCTGCTCCTTCGGAATGCCAAAAGCGACCGCTTTTTTCATACAGTCATAGAGATTCGTCGCAGAGCCCGCCAGTGCGCCGTCTGCAAGCTTTGCCACGCCGCCGGACAGGAACACGTCCTGCCCTCCAAGGGTATACCTCCCATCCGGCATGCCGCAGCAGCGCAGGGCATCGGAGATGAGGCAAATTCGGTTGGGAAACAGCTTGAATGCCATACGAACGGCACTCGGATGGATGTGGTGTCCATCGCAAATGAGCTCGGCAACCACATTCTCCCGTTCGCTGGCAGCCCCGATCGGGCCAGGCTTCCGGTGATGGATAGGCGGCATGGCATTATAGAGATGCGTCAGGTGGCTTGCACCTGCATCAAAGACATCGCAGGCGTCGTCGTAGGTGCAGTCCGTATGGGCAACAGAGACTGTGCAAAGCTTGCTTGCCCGCCGGGTAAATGCTGCCGCGCCAGGCAGCTCCGCCGCCACATCCACAATGCGAAGAAGCCCCTCCGAAACGTCATATAGCCGCTGAAATGCTTCAAAATCAGGATCTCGCAGATACGCGCCGTTCTGCGCGCCTTTTTTCTTCTCGGAGAAAAAGGGGCCCTCCATCTGGATGCCCATCAGCCGAGCGCAGTCCTCCGGCTGCTCATTTTTGAACCGCACCGCAGTCTGATACGCCGTTTCCAGAACGTTATAGGGCAGCGTCATAGATGCGGGCGCAAAGCTGGTCACGCCGTTTTGTGCGAGATACTGGGCCATTTTCATAAGCCCCTCATAGTCACCGTCGGAGAAGTCCGCGCCGGAGTTGCCGTGATTATGCACGTCAACGAGTCCCGGAATGACGTACCGTTTTTTCAGATCAACGCCATCCACCTCCGGAACGGATGTCAGGATCTCGGTGAATCTGCCGTTTTCCACTCGGAATGAACCGAACCGAAAGCTGCCGTCTACAAAGATATTTGCGTTTTTGAACAGCACACTTACACCTCCGGCAGACTGGCTGCCGCCATCGACTGACCGACGCGGCGGAAGTTCTCATCCGGCAGCTGCACATGCAGCTTTTCGGCAAGAGCCGGATATTCTTCCGTCAGAACTCTTCGGCACTCCGCAACAATATGCTCTCCGCCAAGCCCGGAGGCAACGCGCCCCAAGACCAACAGGTGGCGGATATCATAGAACATGTCATAGAGATACAGTGTATGCGCCAAGTAAACGCCGATGGAGTCAAAAACGGACAGGGCAGAGGAATTTCCGCTCTCTGCCAGCTTCTGGACCTCCTTGAGCTTTTCAGCGGGCGTGAGCCCCTCTGCAAGCATGATCCCCGCGGCAGGTGCGAGCTTTGCAACTGCATCCTGTGAGAAATACTTGCAGCCGACGCCGATATCGCCCGACCACTCATCACGCATGGCTTTTTCATTCAGGTCGACCGGCGCAAAAGCAAGCTCGTTGAACCAGCCGAGAATGTTGCCGTCCGCATCTACATAGCCGGCCGCCTCCGAGGTCCCCATTGCAAGGCCCATCACGCAGCCCTCTTGCAAGCTCATATAGCCGGCAAGCGCCGTAACGTCTCCGTCGTTGGCAACGACAACGGGAACGTCACCGATCTCCTTTGCCGCGCGGTCATAGATCGTCTTAACCTCTTCACGCCGTTCGCGCGGGACTTTAATGAAAAGAGAGGACACCATCGGCGCGTTTCCAATGAAGGTGCCTGCCGACGAAACGCCGATACCGTCCACTCGCGGCATTTTGGATGCCGCCGTTTTGAACGCAGCCACAATGCCGTCATACTGATACTGCGGATCCTCGCTGGTCTTGGGATGCCAGATGACCTCCTCAGAGTAGACGGTCTGCCCGTCGATGACCGCAGAGACCTTGCGGTCAGAGCCGCCGGCGTCAAGACCAATGCGGCAGCCGTTTGTATGGCCTCCCACACGGATCGGGCTCTCGTTGGCAGCCGGGAAATTTGTTTCGCCGCAGATAATGACCTCAAGCGGACGTTCAAACACATCAAGCTCAAAGCCTGCGTCAAATTCGCGCGCCCCGCCCTGACGGTATGTGTCCCGGATCTGCGCGGCAATGGCATCGTCGCCCTGAAGATAGATCCGGAAGCCGCCAGCCGTCCAGAGCAGCATTTTCACCAGCCGCTCGGCAAATCTCATATTGGCGGCGGCGAATTTCTCCTCACGCAGACGGGTCTCATAGACGGTGATCTTGCCGTGATCGCGCTCGACCGCAATTCGGAAGGGGCGGGTCGCTTCCGCAAGATAAGCCCTCGCCCAAACGCCGAACGGAATGAAGCCTGGGTCGAGTGCCGGCATGTTTTTAACAGAATATGTAATATCTAAATACTTCACAATGCCCCTCCTTACGGCATTTTGGATGCTGCCGCCTCGTCACAGATCAACGTTACATCGGGATGGAACTGTAAGATAGAAGCGGGGACCTCCGGGGTAACCGGCCCGAAAAAGGCGCGGCAGAGAATATCAGCCTTGTCCGCGCCCGTGATGACCATAACGATTTTCCGCGCAGCCATGACCGTGCCGATCCCCATCGTAACAGCCTTGGTCGGAACCTCATCAATAGAGGCGAAAAAGCGCTTGTTTGCCTCACGAGTCATGTCTGCGAGCAGGACCTCGTGAGTCATGACCGGAAAATGGTCACAGGGCTCGTTGAAGCCGATGTGTCCGTCATGGCCGATACCGAGAAGCTGGATATCTACGCCGCCCCAATCCTCGATCCGGCGCTCATAGTCTTCACACATAGCAGGAATATCTGCCGCTAAACCGTCAGGAACAATGGTGTTCTCGGGTTTGATGGAAATGTGGTCGAACAGGTTCTCCTGCATAAAGCGCCGGTAACTCTGCGGATGGTCGGGTGCGAGCCCCTTATACTCATCGAGGTTCGCGGAGCGAACGCGGCTGAAATCGATCCGACCTGCCTTTTCCCGTGCGATCAGTTCACGGTAGAGAGGCAGCGGTGTCGAGCCGGTGGCAAGGCCCAACACACAGGCGGGCTTGCGTTTGATAACCGCCTCAAACTCGTCAGCGGCGGCTTTGCCCATTTCATCAGGCGTCTGAACTTTCATGACATTCAGGTGCAGCATCGTTTCTTTCTCCTTTTCATTTCTTCAGCAATGATTTTTTGCATTTCGTCCCATTTTCGTTCCGTGTCCGCGACGAGCTTAAATTGTGTACGTGCTCAAGATTCTTACCGCCCCGGCGGACGGCGTAATAATGGTCTCCGTCGAGATAGTCCGTCAAAAATCGCACACTGCATTCCATCGTCATGGTCTTTGCGCCAAGCGGCAAAAGCGCCAGCTTCCGCTCCGTCACGACCAAATATGTGGTATTAATATGTCCACAACCATACGGCTCACACAATAGCGGCTGTGCGCCAAGCCGAAACCGACTGAGGATCTCCAATTTTTCTTTCTGCATACGGTGCCCCCTGTCAGTTTCCGGTGGTGATTTCTGTATACATCATATACGAAAGAAATCGGAAAAACAATCCCTCGCCCTTCCATTGTGCACAGTTTAATAAATTGTGGCGAGAAAACGAAAAAAATATTGCATTTTTTGAGAGATTACGATAAGAAAAAAGGGTAGGAGGTGTGACCTGTGCAGATCGACAATCTATTCCAAAAATTTTGATTTTGCTGTCTTACCAGTAGGCAGCCTTGGGTGTCTTTCTTTTTTCGGAACGGGCGACGAGGCTCGAACTCGCTTCCCGGCATCCCACGAATGGCTGTCGCCATTCGCAGGAACCCTGCCTCACCTCTTGATTTGACGCGCTCCGCGCAGGTCGAGGCAGCGGGTTCACCGACGCTGCGGTGCATTTTCAAAAAAGAAAACCCCATCCAACAGGATGGGGTTTTGGAGCGGGCGACGAGGCTCGAACTCGCTTCCCGGCATCCCACGAATGGCTG
>UQZJ01000018.1 GCA_900545495.1 uncultured Eubacteriales bacterium | reverse complement strand
ACACCCGGAACCACAATCCGGTGCTCTAACCAACTGAGCTACACCCACCACATATACATCCGTCTGGGATCGCGCTGACATCCCGCAAAGGGGAAAATGGCACGCCAGAAGGGACTCGAACCCCTGGCCTACTGCTTAGAAGGCAGTTGCTCTATCCAACTGAGCTACTGGCGCATACTGTCAAGTTGGAGCGGGTGACGGGAATCGAACCCGCATCCCCAGCTTGGAAGGCTGGTGCCCTGGCCATTGTGCTACACCCGCGTACGCCCTCCGCTCAAATCGTCAGCTCGATTATATTAGCATATACCACCGGCATCTGTCAAGAAAAAAATCGAAATTCTGCCGTAAATATCTGCAAGTCTCCCCTGCACACCCCGCCGCTCCTCAGGGGCACGGAAAAAGGGCGGCCGCGCCGCCCTTTTTCCTATCCCGCTCTATATCTGGCCGCTCCGCAGGTAACGGTAGTCCATCCGCATGATGTTGCGGATCAGCGGCACGCACAGCACCGCGTCGGCGGCGATCCACGCCATGGGATCGGCGGCACACAGCGCGTAAAACGCCAGCGGAGACGCGGAGGCACTGACCATGCCGCCTGCCACAGCGGCGGGCAGCAGCAGGCACACGGCGATCCGCGCCACCAGCTCCGCCGCACCGGCGCCCAGCACAAAGGACGGCCGTCCGATGCCCTGTACACAGTTGCGGATGAGGAAAACGCCGCCCAAAAACGGGTACATGGCAAAATCCACATAGAGGAGCGCATTGCCAAAGCGCACCGTCTCCGCCGTCACCTTATCGGCGCTGAGGAACACATGGAAGTAGAGGTCGTTGACAGTCAGCAGCATACCGAGGCCCACGCCGCACAGCACGATAACGCCCATGACGATCATGCTCTGGAGCGTACCCTTTTTGATGCGGTCATACCGTCCCGCTCCCAGATTCTGGGCGGTGAAGCTGGTCATGGCCGTACCCAGCGCGTTCATGGGCGTCATCATCAGATTGGACAGCTTATTGGCCGCGCCGAAGCCGTTCTGGGCGGCGCTGGACACCATGCGCCCATCCAGCATATCGAACTTCACCACCACGCTCTGCATGACGATGATGCCGATGGCCAGCACGGAGAATTGCAGTCCCAGCGGGATACCCCGGCTCACATGGCGGCGCACATCGTACATCGTGATGCGCCAGTCCTCCCGCTTCAGGCGGATCTCCGGATAGCGGGCAAAGGCGTAGCAGAAACAGGCCACGGTGCTGATGAGCTGGGCGGATACGGTGGCAGCCGCCGCGCCTGCCACACCCCAGTGGAATTTCAGGATGAACAGCAGATCCAGCCCTACGTTCAGCAGGGTGGAAAACAGCAGAAACAGCAGCGGCGTCATGGAATCGCCCATGCTGCGCAGAAAGGAGCAGATGAAGTTGTAAAACAGCTGCGCGCCGATGCCCACGAAGATGATAAAGCAGTAGGTGTAGGCGGCGCGGTAGACCTCCGCGTCCTTCGGCGTCACATTGATCCACGCCAGCATGGGATTCAGCAGGAGCAGCGCCAGCGTCGTCAAAATCACCGTCAGTGCGGCGGACAGAACGATCTGGGTAGCAAGGCTGCGGCGGACGCCGGCGTTGTTCTGGGCGCCCACATGGCAGGAGGTCACCACGCAGAAGCCGGCGCTGACGCCGAAGGCGAATTGCAGGAAGATGAACACCAGCGCGTTCGTATCGTTGACGCCCGCCACCTCCTGCGCCGTCAGCGTCTGTCCCACGATGGCCGCGTCGCTGATGGAATAGACCTGCTGGAGCAGATAGGACAGGATCACCGGCAGGGAGAAGATCAGGATGGTTTTCCAGCAGGAGCCCTGCGTCAGATCCAGCGGGCGGAAAAGTTGGATATTTGTCTTTTTTTCAGCCATAAACGGCACCTCCTCCACGGTTTTCTTTCCAGAAAGCGTATAATATCCCCGAATACGCAAAATGTCAATAGGCAGAATATACGATACCTGTCCGCCATCCCCCCTACCCCCTTGTGCGAAATTCTCGTTCGCTGTATAATGTTTTATCTTTTATGGTATGGTGGAGGGCGCATATGGACGGAAAGACCCGGCGCACGCGGAAAAACACGGCGGTGCTCGTCATACTGGCTGTCGCGGTGGCGCTGGCCGCCTTCGCCTGCGTGCTGGTGGGCTCGTCCCACATGACCGTGGCGGCGTGCTTCGACGCCCTGCTGGGCCGCACCGGCGGCGCGGCGGCGCGGATCATCTGGAACATCCGCATCCCCCGTCTGCTGGCAGCGCTCATCGCCGGGACGGGACTGTCCGTCTCGGGTCTCGTCATGCAGACCACGCTGGGCAACGCCATGGCCTCCCCGTCTACGCTGGGCGTGTCCAACGCGGCGGTGTTCGGCGCCAACCTGTCCATCATCGCCTTTTCCGGTGGATTTCTCTCCACCGGCAACAACCTGTCCAACTACGGAGTGGGCGTCAGCCCCTTCGCCACGTCGCTGCTGGCATTTCTGTTCGCCGCCGCGTCCATCCTGCTGATTCTGGGACTGTGCCGCCTGCGGTCGTTTTCCCCCAATGTGGTGGTGCTGGCCGGCATCGCCGTGGGCGCCATGTGGACGGCGGCCACCACCGTCCTGCAATTCTACGCCACGGACGTGGGGCTGTCGGCGGCGGTGATCTGGAGCTTCGGCGATCTGGGCCGGGCCACCTACCGCACGGACTGGATCATGCTGGCGGTGGTAGCCGCCGGTGCGGTCTTCTTCATGCTGCTGGCGTGGCGCTACAACGCGCTGCTCAGCGGCGGCGACACCGCCGGAACGCTGGGCGTCAACGTGGCGCTGCTGCGGTTCGTGTCGCTGCTGACCGCCTCCGTCATGACGGCGGTGTGCGTGTCGTTTCTGGGCATCATCGGCTTTGTGGGCATCATCTGCCCCCATACCGTCAAGCGCCTCATGGGGCAGGATCACCGCTGGTCCATCCCCGCCTCCGCCCTCAGCGGCAGCCTGCTGCTGCTGCTGGCAGATCTGCTGTCCCGCAGTCTGGGCAGCGGCTCGGCGCTGCCGGTGGGCGCCATCACCTCCCTGCTGGGCGCGCCGTTTTTCCTGACCATCATCTTCGCCAGAAGGGAGGCGACGCCATGCTGACCGTGGAGCATCTGACCTATCGATACAGCCGCCACGGCGCCCCGGTGCTGCGGGGCGTGGATCTGACGCTGGAAAGCGGCGAGATCGGTATCCTGCTGGGCTGCAACGGCTCCGGCAAGACCACGCTGTTCAAGAACCTGCTGGGCATCTGCACCCCCGACTCCGGCTCCATCCGCTTCGACGGGCAGGAACTGACCGCCCTGTCCCGCCGCCGCCGGGCGCAGTACATCGCCTATGTGCCGCAGGACATCCTGTTCGGGGAGCTGACGGTGTTCGACTCCGTGCTGTTGGGGCGGCTGTCCCGCTTCGGCTTACAGGCAGGGCCGACAGACCGCGCCGCCGCAGCGCGGGTGCTGGAGGATATGGGACTTGCCCCGCTGGCAGCGCGCAGCGTGGCGGAGCTGTCCGGCGGCGAGCGGCAGAAGGTGGCCATCGCCCGGGCGCTGGCGCAGGAGCCGCGGCTGCTGGTGCTGGACGAGCCCACCGGCAATCTGGACGTTTCCAACGAGCATCTGCTGATGCGCGAGGCAAAAAAAGCGGCTCAGGAGCGGCATATCGCCGTCCTGAGCTCGCTGCACGACCTGAATCAGGCTCTCGCCTTCGGGGATCGGTTTTTCTTTTTGAAGGATGGCGTCATCCGCTACGCCGTCACCCGGGACGCCGTCACGGAGGATATGCTCTGCGACGTGTTCGGGGCGGCGCTGCGCCTGCGGGAGGTGGACGGCACACGGGTCGTCCTGCATGGCCACGGCAACTGACAACTCACACCCGCCGCCACAGCATCCGGTTGTCGGCAAACTCCGCCGTCACGCGCTCCGTCTCCTTCAGCCACGTCAGATAGGAGCGCACCGTGGCGCCCACCAGCGCGTACTGCTCAAAGGTCATGGCCATGCCGTACCGGTCGAACAGCGCCTTCAGCAGCTCCTCAAAGGTCTGCGGCGCGGCGCACAGCGCCGTGATGGCGTCGCCTACCTCCTGCACCGTGTCGATGTTGTACTGGGCCAGCGGCGCGATGTCCTCCGTCACCTCCGCGTGGGCGGGGACGAACGCCTTGGCGGTCATGGTCTTGACCGTCTCCAGCGTGGCGAGGTACGCGCCCACATCGTAGATGTAGCCGATGCGGTACTTCTCCAGTGTCTCCTGGCTGGATACGCAGTCCGCCAGATACACCACGTCGTCCGGTGTACGGAAGCCCACCATATCCATACAGTGGCCGGGCAGGGGCAGCAGCCGGAAGCCCTCCGGCAGCACGTCCGCCGTCAGATAGGCCGCGTCGCTCTCCTGCGCCATGAGGAACTTGTGGCGCAGCTCCTTGGGCGGGCAGCCGCCGTACAGCATGGACGGCTCCAGTACCGTGTGGCGGGTAACGGCGCACTCCGCGCCGGGGGCGTAGAGCCTGCACCCCGTCTGGCTCTGGAGATACCGGTTCCCGCCGATATGGTCGGCGTGGGAGTGGGTATTGTAGATGGCGGTCAAGTGCCAGCCGTTTTTCTCCATGAGCTGCCGGGCCTTGCGGCCGGCGTCCTTATCGCTGCCGCTGTCGATGAGGCACACGTCCGTGTCGTTCAGCCGCACAAGACCGATCTTGGCGGGACTCTGCACATAATAGCTGCTGCCGGATACCTGAATAAGCTCGTACATCGCAAGACCCTCCTGCCGTATGTTTTCCTTATTATAAAATATCTGCCGCCGCCGCGCAAGTGTGCGGCGGCGAAAAACCAGCCGTTTTGCGGCGTCACCCCGATTTGCGGTGGACTTCCCCCTCTTTCGGTGGTAGGATAGAGACACATTATTATAAAAGCGGCTGCGCGGCGTTCCCGCCGGTGCAGCGCGCCCGCAAAGGAGAGGGGCAGTCATGGAAACGGATATCAAACTGACAAAGCTGGCGTCCTGCGCCGGCTGCGGCGCCAAGGTAGGCGCCGGTACACTGGTGCAGCTGCTGGAGGGCTTCCGCACCCACAGCGACCCCCGTCTGCTGGTGGGCTATGACCGCTCCGACGACGCCAGCGTCTACTATCTGGACGAGAACACGGCGCTGGTGCAGACCACCGACTTCTTCCCGCCCATCGTGGACGACCCCTTCCTGTACGGGCAGATCGCCGCCGCCAACGCCATCAGCGACGTGTACGCCATGGGCGGTGAGCCCAAGCTGGCGCTGAACATCCTGTGCCTGCCGGAGTCCATGCCCCGGGAAATGGTGCAGGAGCTGCTGCGGGGCGGCTACGACAAGGCGTATGAGGCCGGCGCCATCATCACCGGCGGCCACACCATCCACGGCGCAGAGCCCATCTACGGTCTGGCGGTGTCCGGCTTCGTCCACCCGAAGAAGATCCTGACCAACAGCGGCGCGCGCCCCGGCGATGTGCTGCTGCTGACAAAGCCGCTGGGCGTGGGCGTATTGACCACCGCCGCCAAGGCGGGCTTGGCGGACGAGGCGGTGATGGACCGCATCTACCGCCAGATGGCCACGCTGAACAAGGCGGCGCGGGACATCATGGTGAAATACCGCGTCCACAGCTGCACGGACGTGACGGGCTTCGCCCTGCTGGGACACAGTTTCGAGATGGCGCAGGGCAGCGGCTGTACCGTCCACATCCGGACGGCGGACGTCCCCTATCATCCGGAGGCATGGGAGCCGGCGCGCATGGGGCTTCTCCCCGCCGGCGCCTACCGCAACCGGGCATATGCCGAAGCGGGCGTCACCGTCCATGGCAGCGTCAGCCGCACCATGCAGGATCTGCTGTATGATCCCCAGACCAGCGGCGGCCTTCTCATGGCCGTGGCGGAGGAGGACGCAGAGGCCTGCCTGCGGGAGCTGCGGGACACCATCCCCGCCGCGGCCGCCGTGGGCTACGTCACGGAGAAGCAGGACAACTGGATCATCTTGGAATAGCGGAAGGGACGGACGCAGCCGCGTCCGTCTCTTTTTTCCTATGTGCGCCGGTAGGCCGTGGGCAGCAGGCCGAACTGCTCCTTGAAGGCCGCCGTGAATTTGCTCTGGCTCTCGTAGCCCACCTGTCCGGCGATCTCCGCCACGCTCATGTCCGTCTCCCGCAGCAGCGCCGCCGCCTTTTCCATGCGATGCTCCTTCATGTGAGCCGCCAGCGAGCTGCCGTAGACCTCCTTGAACACGGTTTTCAGCGTGGTGGGGTTGATGAGATACTGCCGGGCCAGCTCCTCGATGGTCACCCGCTGCTCCATATGCTCGGTCAGATGGTCGTGGATCTCCCGGATGATCTTCACCTGTTCCGCCTCCTCCCGCCACTGGGGACACGCCACATCCATCACCTGCTCGATCATCTCGTGGAGCAAGCGGCTCTGAGACGTGTCGGCGGCGCGGTAATACACCTCCCGCCCGTCCCGGCGGCTGGACAGCAGACCGCTGTCCTTCAGCACCCGCAGGTGGTGGGACACGGCGGGGCTGGACATCTCCACCATGTCCGCGATATTCACCACGCACTCCTCGCAGTGGCACAGCAGCCAGAAAATACGGATGCGGCTGGGATCGCCCAGCTGCCGGAAGATGTCCGCGACGCTCTGGAAATGCGCCTCGCCGCGGAGCAGCTCCCGCATGGCGGCGGTGTGGTTCTGCTCCTCCCCGTGGTCGTGGGGCAGGCCGGTATGCTCCATATCTCTTCCTCCCTTTCGCCCAAACGGAAATGCTTTTCGCCGCTTTGGGCATCTCTGCGGCGAAGCCGTTGACTTTCCTGTCTGTCCGCATTATACTACGGCCATAATAATTAAACAAGCGCTTAATGATTTATCTGTGTGAAAGGAGCATCCCCCATGAAAAAGACCTATGCCATTGAAGTGGACTGCGCCAACTGCGCCAACCTGATGGAGGAGGCCGCCGGGAAGACCGAGGGCGTGGCCTCCGCCGTGGTGAATTTCATGACCCAGAAGATGATCGTGGAGTTCGCCGAGGACGCCGACCCCAAGCAGGTCATGAAAAAGGTGCTGAAGGCCTGCAAAAAGGTGGAGCCTGACTGCGAGATCGAGCTGTAAGCCCACCGGCGGACATCCCCCGCGCCTGCGGCGGACGGGGTGTTTTTCCCGGAGGGCGGGCATTCTACCATGAAAGGAGCGGGTCACACATGACAAAAAAGCAGAAAAAGATGCTGGTACGCATCATCCTCACAGCGGTGATGCTGGCGGCGCTGTACGTGATCCCCGTCACCGGCTGGCTGCGGCTGGCGCTGTATCTGGCGGTCTACGCCGTCATCGGCTACGACATTATGAAGAAGGCCGGACAGGGCATCCTCAACGGCAGGGTATTCGACGAGAACTTCCTGATGGCTGTGGCCACTATCGGCGCCTTCGCGCTGGCCATCTATGAAAAGAGCGGCGACTACAACGAAGCCATCGCCGTCATGCTGTTTTACCAGATCGGCGAGCTGTTCCAGAGCTACGCCGTGGGCAAGAGCCGCAGGAACATCAGCGCCCTGATGGACATCCGTCCCGACTACGCCAATATTGAGCAGGACGGACAGCTGGTGCAGGTGGACCCGGATGAGGTGTCCATCGGCACCGTCATCGTGGTGCAGCCCGGCGAGAAGATCCCCCTTGACGGCATCGTTGCGGAGGGCAGTTCCACCCTGAACACCAGCGCCCTCACCGGCGAGAGCCTGCCCCGGGACGCCCACGAGGGCGACGAGGTCATCAGCGGCTGCATCAACATGACCGGCGTTCTGAAGATCCGCACCACCAAGGTGTTTGGCGAGTCCACCGTGTCCAGAATTCTGGAGCTGGTGGAGAACTCCAGTTCCCGCAAGTCCCGCTCTGAGGACTTTATCGCCAAGTTTGCCCGCATCTACACCCCCGTCGTGTGTTACAGTGCGCTGGCGCTGGCGGTGCTGCCGCCGGTGATCCGGCTGGCGGGCGGCATGGACGGCCAGTGGGAGCAGTGGCTCTACCGCGCCCTGACATTCCTCGTCACCAGCTGTCCCTGCGCGCTGGTGGTCAGCATCCCCCTAAGCTTCTTCGCCGGTATCGGCGGCGCCAGCAAGGAGGGCATCCTCATCAAAGGCTCCAACTATCTGGAGACGCTGTCGCAGGTAAAGTGCGTGGTATTCGATAAGACCGGCACCCTGACCCGGGGCGTGTTCGAGGTCACCGCCGTCCACCACAATGAGATGGACGAGGCCAAGCTGTTGGAGTATGCGGCGCTGGCGGAGTGTGCCTCCTCCCATCCCATCAGCAAAAGCTTGCAGCGCGCCTACGGCAGGCCCATTGACCGCAGCCGTGTCACGGATGTGCAGGAGCTCAGCGGCCGCGGCGTCACCGCCAAGGTGGACGGCGTATCCGTCGCCGCCGGCAACAGCAAGCTCATGGAGCAGCTGGGCATCCCCTACCACGACTGCCGCAGCGTAGGCACCATCATCCACATGGCGGTGGACGGCCGGTACGCCGGGCATATCGTGATCTCCGACGTGGTGAAGCCCCACGCCAAGGACGCCATCGCCGCCCTGCACAGGGCGGGTGTGGAAAAGACCGTCATGCTCACCGGCGACGTGAAGAAGGTGGCCGACGCCGTGGCATCGGAGCTGGGCGTGGACGAGGTACACAGCGACCTGCTGCCCGCCGACAAGGTGGGCAAGGTGGAGGAGCTGCTGAGCCGCCGGCACGGCAAGCTGGCCTTCGTGGGCGACGGCATCAACGACGCGCCGGTGCTGGGCCGCGCCGACATCGGCATCGCCATGGGCGCCATGGGCAGCGACGCCGCCATCGAGGCCGCCGACATCGTGCTGATGGACGACGAGCCCATGCAGATCGCCAAGGCCATCAGGATCTCCCGCAAGTGCATCGGCATCGTGTATCAGAACATCGTGTTCGCACTGGTGGTCAAGTTCGCGTGTCTGGTGCTGGTGGCGGTAGGTCTGGCGGATATGTGGGCCGCCATCTTTGCCGACGTGGGCGTCATGGTGCTGGCGGTGCTCAACGCCGTCCGCGCCCTGCGGGTACACAAGTTGTAAGCGCCCGCGCCTATTGCCATATTGAAAAGAGGAGACGCACGTCTCCTCTTTTTTGCGCTTCGCGCACCCGGCGCGCCCGGCGCATACAATGGATTGCGGGACAATAGCCCGCAATCCCGACACAGGAGGTCATCCCATGGCAACATTCACCAATCAGGCCACCCTGACGTACAGCGGCGGCACCACCAGCTCCAATATCACCACCGGCGAGCTGCTGGAGGTGCTGACCGCCTCCAAAACAGCGGTCGTACCCACCTATCGCAGCGGACGGCCCATCACCTACCTCATCACACTGGTCAACTCCGGCGCAGCGGCCCTCAACGGTCTGACCGTCACCGACGATCTGGGCGGCTACGCTTTTAACGGCGGCACTGTCTATCCGCTGGCGTACACCGCCGGCTCCGTGCAGTACTACCAGAACGGCGTATTGCAGGCCGCGCCCGCTGCCACGGCAGGCCCGCCGCTGACGGTCACCGGCATCTCCGTCCCCGCCGGCGGCAGCACCGTCCTCGCCTATGAGGCGGAGCCCACCGCCTTCGCACCGCTGGGCGCGGAGACGAGCGTGGTGAACAATGTCGCCGTCACCGGCGGCGGACTGCCCGACGCCGTTACCGCCACGGAGACCGTATCCCCCGAGACCGGGCCGGCGCTGGCCATCAGCAAGGCGCTGTCCCCCACGGAGGTAGCCGCCAACGGGCGTCTGACGTACACCTTCGTCATCCAGAACACCGGCAACGTCGCGGCAGCGGCCGCGGACGATCTGGCGGTCACCGATGTGTTTGACCCCATCCTCCGCGATCTGACCGTAACGCTGAACGGCGCGGCACTGACCACCCCGGCCCAGTACACCTACGACGCCGCCACCGGTCGGTTCGCCACCGTCCCCGGCGTCATCACCGTGCCTGCCGCCGCCTTCACGCAGAACGCCGCCACCGGCGCCTATGCCGTGACGCCCGGTACCGTCACCCTGACCGTCAGCGGCACGGTGTGACCGGCGAAAACCCGTTTTTTGTGCAAAAACACCGCCCTTACGGGCGGTGTTTTTCCTTTTCCAGGCAGCCTACCGATCCGATAGGCGGGGATTATTTCGAGTATAAACCATTTCTTTGTGGAAAACAACTGAAAATTCACACAAACTTAACACTTAAAAATTGTAGACTTTTTCACTTGAAACTTGAAAATGGGAAGCGTATAGTATGAATCGTGATTTTGACGGCTTGATAACGTTTTCAAGTGCAAAAAACGCAGCTTTTTCAATTTTGCCTTTCACACGCGAAATTGTAAAAACACCCAGCGTAGTTTCGGCGTCGTTAAGCCGTCATTAAATGTCTGTTAAGGATTTCGCATGAGAGGAGGCGTACCATGACACGTCAGGAAGCTATTGACCGGCTCTGTACCGTTTATCAAAGCCAGTTTGACATCAACCGCTGCGAGGAGGATGGCCAGCCGCTGGCGGTCACCATGGATTTCTACGCCACATCCGAGAAGTTCGTCCTCTCCAAAAAGGCAAAGCTCTGGGAGGCCAAGAGCTTTGAGTATGTGTACCTGTTCAACGTACCCCATCTGACGCGGGAGATCTACGAGGCCTGCGAGAAGCTGGCCTACGAGCAGGGCATGGCCCGTATTCAACCCAGCTCCACCCATATGTACACCTACATCACGGCGCTGTTTGTGTGTGACAGCTGTGATGAGGATGCACGGAAGGCTCTGAAGCGCTGCAAGCTCTACAAGAGCTTCCGTATGTCCTACTGGGGCTGGATGGATTTTCATACCGCTCTGGTTGTGCTTCCGGAGGAATCCGTCAGCACCAACCGCAGCGGACACAGTGCAGCGCAGGTCCTGAAACAGGGCCTGTTTCATAAGCAAAAGAAAAAACTGTTCAGAAAGGAGAGAGCTTAATGAATGCTGCTTTGTTTTTGATCATTGGCTGTGCCGTTCTGGTCGTAGGTTACATTTTCTACGGCGGCTGGCTGGCCAAGAAGTGGGGTGTGGATAACTCCCGTCCTACTCCTGCTCATGAGCTGGAAGATGGTAAGGACTATTGTCCCGCCAAGGCTCCCGTGCTGATGGGCCATCACTTTTCCTCTATCGCCGGCGCCGGCCCCATCAACGGCCCCATCCAGGCCGCTGTCTTCGGCTGGGTCCCCGTCATGCTGTGGATCCTGATCGGCGGTATCTTCTTCGGCGGCGTCCATGACTTCGGCGCCCTGTTCGCTTCCATCCGCCACAAGGGCGAGTCCATCGGTGAGGTCATCGGTGACGCCATCGGCGCCAAGGCCAAGAAGCTGTTCATCGTGTTCGCTTACCTGACCCTGATCCTGGTGGTTGCCGCTTTCGCCTCCATCGTTGCCAACACCTTCAAGGCTACCTACACCGCTGACGGCGCTGTGGATCTGGCTGCCTCCGCTGCCAACGCCTCCACCGCTATCATCTCCATCCTGTTCATCGTGATGGCTGTCCTGTTCGGCTTCTTCGTATACCGCCGCAATGCCCCTCTGGGCATCTCCACCGTTATCGGTGTTATCGGTATCGTGGTCTGCATGATCATCGGCCTGAACTGGCACCCCATCTATCTGAACTACAACGTGTGGATGATCATCGTCGGCCTGTACATCGCTGTGGCCTCCGTCACCCCCGTGTGGATCCTGCTGCAGCCCCGTGACTACCTGAGCTCCTTCCTGCTGTACGGCATGATGGTTCTGGCTGTCGTGGGTATCGTCGGCGCTCATCCCGACGTGGATATGCCCGCATTCCTGGGCTTCAAGGATACCCTTGCTCCCACCGGCACCTCCCTGGGCTATATGTTCCCCGCTCTGTTCGTGACCATCGCCTGCGGTGCTGTGTCCGGCTTCCACTCTCTGGTTGGTTCCGGCACCACCTCCAAGCAGCTGGATCAGGAGAAGGACGCTAAGCCCATCGCTTACGGCGGTATGCTGATCGAGTGCGCTCTGGCTCTGATCTCCGTCTGCGCTGTCGGCTACATCTGGAACCAGTATGCTGACGGCACCACCGTTACCCCCACCGTCGTGTTCGCCACCGGTCTGGCCTCCATGTTCTCCAAGGTGTTCGGCGCCGGCTGCTACAACGTGGTGTACTCCATGCTGATCCTGGCTGTGTCCGCTTTCTGCCTGACCTCCGTGGATACCGCTACCCGTCTGGCCCGTTACATGTTCGCTGAGTTCTTCGTCGAGCCCGGTCAGTCCGCCGAGGACCTCAAGGGCTGGAAGAAGGTCATCACCAACCCCTATGTTGCTACCGCCATCACCGTGGTGGCCGGCGTTGCTCTGGGTCTGACCGGCTATGCCAAGATCTGGGCTCTGTTCGGTGCTGCTAACCAGCTGCTGGCTGCTCTGGGTCTGCTGGCTGTGTGCTGCTGGCTGGGCAAGATCGGCCGCAACAACAAGATGTTCTACTTCCCCATGTTCTTCATGCTGATCGTGACCCTGACCTCTCTGGCCTTCACCATCAAGGCTCAGATCGTCGGCATCATGGCCGGTGGTCAGGACGTGGTGTGGTTCTACATCCGCGGTATCATCGGCGTGCTGCTGGTGGTGCTGGCCATCGATCTGGTCGTGGAAGGCATCCGCGCTCTCGGCCGCAACAAGAAGGCTGCCGAGGCTTCCAAGTAATCTCACTTGCTCAAACTTGCATTTTAAACAGAAGACCTCCGCTCAACGGAGGTCTTCTGTTTTTGTGTAACCCCCTCCCCCGCTTGCACGGAGCCGGTATTTCCGGTATAATCTGGGCATCGCAAAAGAGGATAAGGAGGAGCTTCCTATGAACCTGAAAAAGCTGGCCGCACTGGTTCTGGCGCTGGTCATGGCGCTGACGCTTTTCGGCTGCGGCAAGCAGCAAGGCGACGTGCAGCAGGACGACCCCAAGCAGCCGGAGACCGTCACCGTTACCGACATGATCGGCCGCCCGGTCACCGTTACCCCCGGCAGCTACCAGCGTGTAGTGTGCATCGGCGCAGGTGCCCTGCGGATGTACAGCTACATTGCCGACACCGCGCTGCTGTGCGGTGTGGAGGATATCGACAACACCACGCTGGCGGAGCGTCCCAAGATGTTTGACGCCGTGGCGCGTCCCTATGTGCTGGCCTATGGCGACGTGTTCGCCGCCCTGCCCTCCTGCGGCGTAGGCGGCCCCACCGCACAGGCGGCCGAGGCGGAGAAGATCCTCTCCTGCCAGCCGGATATCATCGTCTCCGAGTATGAGGATGTGGAGAAGGCCGACGCTCTCCAGCAGCAGGTGGGCGTGCCCGTCATCACCCTGCGTGCCGGTGCCGACGGCGTGTTCGCCGAGGCGTTCCCCGGCTCCCTGCGCCTGCTGGGGCAGGTGTTCGACCGCGCAGACCGCGCTGAGGAACTGATCACCTTCATCGAGACCGAGACGGCGGAGATCACCCGCCGCACCGCCGATGTGGCGGAGGCCGACCGGCCCGGCGTCTATGTCTGCGGTCTGGGCAACTGGGGTACCACCAACCACCTGATGACCGCCCAGAGCTATGCCGCCTTCCGTGTGGCCAACATCCGCAATGTGGTCACCGACCTTGCCACCGACGGCATCCAGCCCATCGAGGCGGAGAAGTTCGCCGCGCTGGGCGGCAGCATGGATATCATGCTTATCGACGCCGCGGCGGCGAAGAACATCGCCCCCCTCTACGCGGAGGATCCCACCATGCTGGATACCTGCAAGGCGTGGCAGGACGGCAGCGTCTATCTGGAGATGGCCTACAACGCCTACTACACCAACTATGAGATCGCGCTGGCCAACACGTGGTTCGCCGCCAAGTGCGTGTATCCCGAGCTGTTCGCCGACGTGGACATGACCGCCAAGACCAACGAGATCACCAAGGCCTTTTTGGGTCAGGAGCTGGCCGCGCAGATCTTCGCCTGCCCCTCCAGCTTCGGCGGCTACCAGCAGATCGACACGGCTTCCTTCTTCCGCTGATAATTGCGGCTATCGGATATGAAAAACAAGGCTCCCGGCACATGGCCGGGAGCCTTACTTTTTTACTTGTTTTTTTCCTGCTTTGTCAGCATTCTGACCGCATATTTCAGGAACCGCCGCACCGCCGGAGACAGGTCGGCCCGGGAGTGCAGGGCGATACCAAGCGTAATGGACGCCGGAGGGTCCACCGGCAGCATGGCAATGTCGCAGATGCGCTTCTCCGTGATGAGCTTGTTCATCACGCTCATGCCCAGCCCCTGCTCCACCATGGACATGACGGAGAAGCTCTCCAGCGTGGTGAAGCGCACATTGGGCGTCACGCCCGTCCGCTGGAACAGCGCCATCACGTCGTCGTCGCAGCCTCTGGCGGGCATGATGAACCGGTCTGTGGCGCAGTTGGCCAGCGGATAGACCTCCGCGTCGGCCAATGGGTGGTTTCTGGGCAGCAGCGCCAGCATGGGGTCCTCCGCCAGCGGGATCCAGTCGTAGGGCATATTCTCCTGATAGCTGAGAAACCCGATATCCGCCACGCGGTCGTCCAGCCACTGGGACACCTCCTGCCAGATGCCCTCCAGCAGGTTGATGTGGATCTGGGGATAGTCCCGCTGGAACGCGCTGATCACCGCCGGCAGCCAGTGGGTGGCAATGCTGGAGTAGGCGGCGATGTTGACGCTGCCGATAAGCAGGCCGTTCATCTCCGCCGACAGCTCGAAGATGCGATCCTCCTGCCGCAGGAATTTGCGGATCACCGGCAGCAGCAGCTCGCCGTTCTCCGTCAACGACACGCCCTTGGTGTTCCGCCGGAACAGCGGAAAGCCAAATTCCTTCTCCAGCGCCGAGACCAGCTGGTTCACGCCGGAGGGCGTGTAGCTCAGCGCCTCCGCCGCCTTGGAAAAGCTGCCCGTCTCCGCTGCCGCCAAAAATGCTCTGCACCGTGCCGTCTCCATGGCTGTCCCTCCTGTTCTCCGCCGGGATGCGCCCCGCGTTTCTCCTACGATTCTACTATATCCCCGCCGCGACCGCAAGACCCCACCTGTCACGACAGACAAAAAGCCGCCCGCTGTGACGGCTTTTTTGTGCGCCCCTGCCTATTGCGCGGCGGCAGGGCGGCGGGGTACAATGGTGGAAAAATCGGAAAGGATCTGCCGCCATGAATACCCGCACGCTGACCCGTACCGCGCTGTTTGCGGCCCTCACCGCCGCCGGTGCGTTTATCCGTATTCCGCTGGGATACTCCTCCATCACGCTGCAATTCTTCTTCACCGCCATGGCGGGGTGTCTCCTCGGCCCCGTCTGGGGGCCGGTCAGTCAGGCCGTATATGTGGCGCTGGGTCTTATCGGTCTGCCCATCTTCACCCAGGGCGGCGGCCTCACCTACCTGCTCCAGCCCACCTGCGGCTTTCTCATCGGACTGATCCCCGCCGCGTGGGTCATCGGCCTGCTCACCGCCCACCGTCCGCCTCACCCCATTCGGACGGCGCTGGCGTGCCTTGCGGGGCTGACGGTGCTGTACGCCGTGGGACTGCCCTACATGGCGGTGATATTGAACCAGTATATGGGCAAGGCCATGGATTTCTCCGCCATTCTCTGGGCCGGTATGCTGCCCTTCCTGCCGGGGGATATGCTGAAGATCGCCGTCACGGCGGCGCTGGCGCCGCTGCTGCAAAAGCGGCTGTCCGCCGCCCGGTAAGCCCGGCTGCTCCAACATCTGGATACGACAAGCCCTCCGGCTGAGCCGGAGGGCTTGCGCGTTATTTCGTATGCGTGCTGTGGCACTGTCCGTGCATGGCACAGTTGGCACAGCCGCAGCCACAGGAGCTTTTCCCCGCCTTCTTCTGTCGCAGCAGATACCGGATTATGAGGAATACGATGAGGATAAGGATGGCACAGATCAATATAGTGGCAAGGTTCTCCGCGATCCAGTTCAGCATGAAGATCACTCCTTTGTTAGCGTTTTATTTTTCCCTGCGCCGGTCAGATCGCGGCGCGGAGCTTGGTGGCCTCCTTGTAGGGGCGGAACAGCATATAGAGGATGCCCGCCAGCAGGAGGACCGCCGCGATGACGCCCGGTACATTGACATTGCCGGTGAACAGGCCGCCGAACTGGTTGATCATCAGGGCGACCACGTAGGCCAAGCCACACTGGTAGCCGATGGCGAACCACGTCCACTTGGCGTTGTTCATCTCCCGCTTGATGGCGCCGATGGCGGCGAAGCAGGGGGCGCACAGCAGGTTGAACACCAGGAAGCTGTACGCGGTGATGCCAGTGAAGGCCTGCGCCATGGCATCGTACACGGTACCGTCGCCGCCGCCATACAGGATGCCCAGCGTACCCACGATATTCTCCTTGGCCACCAGACCGGTGATGGAGGCCACGGCAGCCTGCCAGTTGCCCCAGCCCAGAGGCTTGAAGATCCATGCGATGGCGCCGCCGATGGCAGCCAGAATGGAGCTGTCGATCTCGGACTCCTCCAGCATACGGAATGTGCCGTCCACCCAGCCGAAGTAGGTGGTGAACCATACAAAGATAGTGGACAGGAGGATGATGGTACCGGCCTTCTTGATGAAGGACCAGCCGCGCTCCCACATGGAACGCAGGACGTTGCCCAGCGTGGGCCAGTGGTAGGCGGGCAGCTCCATCACGAAGGGCGCGGGGTCGCCGGCGAACATCCGGGTCTTTTTCAGCATGATGCCGGAGAGGATGATGGCGGCCATGCCGATGAAATAGGCGGAGGTGGACACCCACGCGCTGCCGCCGAACAGGGCGCCGGCGATCATGGCGATGAAGGGTACCTTCGCGCCGCAGGGGATGAACGTGGTGGTCATAATGGTCATGCGGCGGTCACGCTCGTTCTCGATGGTGCGGGACGCCATGACGCCGGGTACACCGCAGCCCACACCGATGAGCATGGGGATAAAGCTCTTACCGGACAGGCCGAACTTGCGAAACACTCGGTCCAGCACGAAGGCGATACGGGCCATGTAGCCGCAGGCCTCCAGGAATGCCAGCATCAGAAACAGCACCAGCATCTGGGGCACGAAGCCCAGCACCGCGCCGACGCCCGCCACGATACCGTCCAAAATCAGGCCGTTCAGCCAGTCCGGCGTACCGGCGGCATCCAGCGCGTCGCCGATCAGGACGGGAACGCCCGGCACCCATACGCCATAGTCGGCGGGATCCGGCTCGTCGCCGATCTCCGCCAGCGTCGCCTTGGCCGCCTCGTAGTCCGCCAGTGTGGCTGTCTCCGTGGTGACCGCCAGTGTCTCCTCATCCTCCACGTCGTAGGTGAAGGTACCGTCGGCAGCCAGCGCGCCGTGCTCCTCGATGTAGGCCTCGTAGCCGTCCACCAGCAGAGACGCCTCGCCGTAGGTATCCGCGACCTCGTTGTAGCCGCCGTCAATGCCCAGCAGGTGCCAGCCGTCGCCGAACACACCTTCGTTGGCCCAGTCGGTGGCGGGAGCGCCCACCGCTACCATGGCGATCCAGTACACCAGGAACATCACCAGCGCAAAGATGGGCAGTCCCAGCCAGCGGTTGGTGACGACGCGGTCGATCTTGTCGGAGGCGGACAGCTCGCCCTTTGCCTTCTTCTGCTTATAGCAGCCCTTGATGAGCTGGGCGATATAGACATAGCGCTCGTTGGTGATGATGCTCTCGGCGTCGTCGTCCAGCTCCTTCTCGGCGGCCTTGATGTCCGCCTCGATGTGGGTCATGACGGTGGGGTCGATCTTCAGCTGCTCCAGCACCTTGTCATCCCGCTCGAAGATCTTGATGGCGTACCAGCGCTGCTGCTCCTCGGGCAGATCATGCACCGCCGCCTCCTCGATGTGGGCGATGGCGTGCTCTACCGGCCCGGAGAAGGTGTGCATCGGTACGGTCTTAGCGGTGGCGGCAGCCTCTACAGCGGCCTGCGCCGCCTCCATCACACCGTCGCCCTTCAGGGCGGAGATCTCCACCACCTTGCAGCCCAGCTCGCGGCTCAGCTCCGCCACGTTGATCTGGTCGCCGTTCCTGCGGACCACGTCCATCATGTTGATGGCGACGACAACGGGGATGCCCAGCTCCGTCAGCTGGGTGGTCAGATAGAGATTGCGCTCCAGATTGGTGCCGTCGATGATGTTCAGAATGGCGTCGGGGCGCTGGCCGATCAGGTAGTTGCGGGCCACCACCTCCTCCAGTGTGTAGGGGGACAGGGAGTAGATGCCGGGCAAGTCCATGATGACCACGTCCTCGTGCTTTTTCAGGCGCCCCTCCTTCTTCTCCACCGTGACGCCGGGCCAGTTGCCCACGAACTGGTTGGAGCCGGTCAGGGCGTTGAACAACGTTGTCTTACCGCTGTTGGGGTTGCCCGCCAACGCGATCTTGATCTGTTTTTCCATATATTCTCTCCTTTCGGTTAGCCTTGTCTAACCATTGATCGTAAAAATCACTCGACCTCGATCATCTCGGTGTCGGCCTTCCGCAGACTCAGCTCGTAGCCCCGGACGGTGACCTCCATGGGGTCGCCCAGCGGCGCCACCTTGCGGACGTAGACCTCCACGCCTCGCGTGATGCCCATGTCCATAATCCGGCGCTTCACAGGCCCTTCGCCGTGGAGCTTCACCACCTTGGCCGTCTCGCCGATCTTTACCTCGCGTAATGTTTTCATCACTTGTCTCTCCTTCTATATGGTTTCGTATTGCTCACACCATGATTTTCCGCGCCATTTCCGCGCTGATAGCCACGCGGGCTTCCTTCACCTTGACGATGATGTTGCCGCTCATGGCGGCCACCACTGTGGCGGTACCGCCGGCCACAAAGCCCAGCTCCTCCAGATGCCTTCTCACCTCCGGAGAGCCGCCTACCTTGCGGATCAGATTCTCCGTACCCACGTCGGCCAGTGCCAACGGCATCATACCGATCCCTCCGATCTTTTCAGTTAGTTTTATCTAACCACTGTTTGAAAAAGAATGGCTGTCGCTGCCGCCCACCGCAGGTCGTTAGTCTTATCTAACTGACGCGGTTAGTTTAACCTCTCTAACCCATTTTGTCAAGGGGTGCGGCAGAAAAAATTTTATCTCCTTGCAAATTTGGTTAAAGTATGTTAACCTATCTGTATCCTGAAACGAAAAGTTGGTGAACTTATGCAGATATTACGGGCATCCGAGGACTATCTGGAGGCCATGCTGATGATGCAGCAGGAGCACGGGTACATCCGCTCCATCGACATTGCCGACAAGCTGGGGGTCACAAAGCCCAGCGTCACCTACGCCACCAAGCGGCTGCGGGAGAACGGTTACATCACCATGGACAAGGACGGCCTCATCACCCTGACGGAGCAGGGCATGGCCATTGCCGCCAGTATGCTGGACCGGCACCACACGCTGACCCGCTTTCTCATGGCGCTGGGCGTCGACGAGGAGACGGCGGAGAGCGATGCGTGCAGGCTGGAGCATGATCTCAGCCAGACCAGCTTTGACGCCATCTGCCGCCACGCCCGGAAAAACCTTTGAACTACGCAAAAAACGTGCGCTGTACGTAGAGTACAGCGCACGTTTTTCGTATACTCACAGCGCCGCCAGCACCGCGCCGCCCCGCTTCTTCAGCCACAGATACAGCGCAAGGCACGCCAGCAGCGTGGCGGCGGCGAAGCAGCCCAGATACCATACCGCACCCAGATGCCAGCCCGCCAGCAGGTAGCCGCCGCCCAGCACCGCTGCATACCCCCAGCCGCCGAACAGGGCGATGGCCACGGAGGCGCTCTGTTTGATGGGGATGATCTCCCGCGTCCATGTCAGGTTGGGCATCCGCAGGCCGAGGAACAGCTCCAGCAGCGCGGAAAATACCGTAAACAGCAGGGATACCGCCGTCAGCATCGCCAGCTCCGCCGCCGTCATCGGTATGGCAAGCGCCGCGCAGACAAGGCACACCGCCACCGGTACAACGGTCAGCAGCAGCTGCATGGTCAGCTTGGCTCGCAGCACCTGCCACGGCGTCACCGGCAGCGACTGCATCTGCCACAGGCACTTGCCCTCCAAGGAGACGGAGGGCGCCGCCATGTCGTTCATAGCGGCCATCATGCACACCACCGCCGCCAGCAGCACCGGCAATGCGTCATAGATCTGCGGCACGGCGCGCAGCACCGCCGTCAGCTCGCCGCTTTTCCACAGCAGCATCCCGCCGGCCAACGGCAGCATCAGGATACCCATGCCGCAGTTGAGCATATAGTTGGGACTGGCGGTGAACCGCCCCAACTCCTTGTGCAGCAGTGCCGCACCGGCGGAGCGCCGCACGGCGGTCTGCTCCCGATACCGCCGGCGCTCCGTGCGGCCCGTGGCGGTGGCGATTTTCAAGAAGCTGCGCCGCAGCAGCGCCCACAGCGCCGCGAACAGCGCCAGTACCACTGCGGAAACCGCCAGCATCGCCGCGCCGTCTCCGGCGCCTACCCTGCCGAACAGGTACAGCGGGTAGGCCGCGCCCCGGATCTTCTCACCGTACACGGCGGCGTTGGCCAGCAGATCCTCCACGAGCGTCTGCGCCTTGAAATAGAAAAAATAGTAGCCGCCGAAAAACACCAGCGAGACGAGGACGGTGACAAAGCTCTTGTGCTTCAGCTTCAGGCTGATCTTTGCCACCACCCAGCCCAGCGCGCACGCCAGCGTCAGCACGAAAACGGAGATGAGCAGCACCAGCAGCACGCCGCCGAGAATCACACCCGCCGTCACCGGCGCCACCGCCCAATAGACAATGACCGTCGGCACGATCACCACCGCGCTGTACATGAAGCCCATCAGGTATACGCTCAGCAGCCGGGACGCCATCAGCGTGTCCACCGGGATGGGCATACTCAGCAGCAGGTCGTTGTCCTTCGCCAGATACAGACCGGAGTAGGTATTGAACACGCTGCCGAACGCGCCCAGCAGCACGGCCAGCAGTCCCATCAGGGCGAAGTACAGCCAGTCCATGCCCACGGCGGCCAGCGGCCCGCACAGCCCCAGCGCCAGCATGGTGAACATACCGCCCAGCACACCCACCATCAGCACCGCGAACAGGGCGATATAGCCCGCCACCGCCGCCTTGGAGCGGGACTTGTTGGTCTTGGGATTATAGAAGTAGCTGCGGAAGATCTCCGTCAGCTGCTTTTTCACGAGAATCTTCAGCATCACGCCTCATCCTCCAGCTCCAGAAAGACCTGCTCCAGCGAGTCGTCGCCCTTGACCTCCTCCATGGTGCCGGAGCGGATGAGCCGGCCGCCCTTGATGATGGCCACCTTGTCGCACAGCTTTTCCGCCACCTCCAGCACATGGGTGGAGAAGAAGATCGCGCCGCCCCGGTCACACAGCTCCCGCATCATGCCCTTGAGCAGATGGGACGCCTTGGGGTCCAGCCCCACAAAGGGTTCATCCATGATGACCAGCTTCGGCTGGTGCAGCCACGCGGCGATGATGGCCAGCTTCTGCTTCATACCGTGGGAATAGGCGGCGATGGGCTGGGCCAGATCCTCCGTCAGCTCGAACCGCGCCGCATAGTCCCGGATGCGTGTCTGGCGGTCATCGGCGCTGACGCCGAAGATATCCGCGATGAAGTTCAGGTATTTGATGCCGCTCATGAAATCGTACAGGTCGGGGTTATCGGGGATGTAGGCCAGCTCCCGCTTGCAGGCCAGCGGCTCCGTCCGAATGGACTTGCCGTCGATATAGATCTCCCCCGCGTCGAATTGCAGGATGCCCGCCGCCGCCTTCAGCGTGGTGGTCTTGCCCGCGCCGTTGTGTCCGATAAAGCCGTACAGCTCCCCCGCCTGAATGTGCAGGCTCAGGTCATCCACCGCCTTCTTGTCCCCGTAGGTCTTGGTCAGATGCTGGATTTTCAGCATATGTTACACCTCTTTTCTCGTGCCTTATGTGGTTTCTTACATATCCAGCCGGATTATACGCCCGCCGCCTTTCCCTTGTCAAGACGCTGCCCGCACATGGTTCGCAGCGGCAAAAGCGGCGCGCCCATGCCGGGTGCGCCGCCTTTTCCTTATGCCAAGGGAAATGTGACGCGGATCTCCGTGCCCTTCCCCACCTCGCTTTGCAGGTGGATGGCGCCGTGGTGGTACTGCACCGCGTGCTTGACGATGGACAGTCCCAATCCCGTGCCGCCGGAGGCTTTGGAGTGGCTCTTATCCACCCGGTAAAACCGCTCGAACACCCGATCCTGCTGATCGGGCGGGATGCCGATGCCGGTGTCCCGCACGGTGACGGCTGCCGTTTCGTTCTCCTTCGTCACCGTCACCTGCACGCGGCCGCCGTCGGTGTTGTACTTGATGGCGTTGTCGCACAGGTTAAATACGATCTCGTACAGCAGCCGCCGGACGCCGGTAAGCGCCACCGGCTCGCCCTCCACGGCGATGGTCACATTTCGGGCCGCCGCGGCGCTTTGCAGGCTCTCCGCCGCCTCCCGCGCCAACGCCAGCAGCTCCACCGGCTCCGCGGGCATCGGTTCGCCCTCGTCCAGCTGGGACAGGCGGATGATGTCGCCGATCAGCGTCACCAGCCGCTGGGCCTCCGAGCGGATATGCCCGATGAAGCGAGGCACGTCCTCCTGCTTCACCAGACCGTTCTCCAGCAGCTCCGCGCTGCCGATGATCCCCTGCAAGGGGGTTTTCAGCTCGTGGGACACGTTGGCGGTGAACTCCCGCCGGTTCCGCTCGGCAAAGGCCCGCTCCGTCACGTCGAACACCAGCAGCACCGTGCCCGCCATGCGTCCCTCCGACTGGATGCGCGTCACGTCAAACTGGTACTCCCGGCCATTCCGCTGGCCGCGGAATTCGCTGTGACCCTGCTCCGCCGCCTGACGCAGCGCGTCGCTCAGCGCCACGTCCCGATCCACCGTCAGAAGATCCTGTCCCACACAATTTTCCGCCGCGTCCAGCAGCCGCCTGGCCGCCGGATTGATGCTCAGGATGACGCCCGCCTCGTCCAGCAGCACCAGACCCTCGTTCATGCTGCCGGTGATCTGTTCAAATTCCTCCGACCGCCGGCGCAGCTCATCCATCTGCCGGTCGATCTGGCGGCGCTGATGCTCCATGCGCCGCAGCAGGGGCGCCAGCTCCTCGTAGGTGTCGTTCTCCAGCGGATGCTCCAGATCCAGCCGGTTCAGCGGCTCCGTGATGCGCCGCGCCAGCCGGGACGCCAGCACGCCTGACAGGATCAGCGCCGCCGCCAGCACCAGCAGGATGGGCTGGAGCATATTCAACACCAGCACCCCTGTCGTCACCCGGATGGCAGACAGACGCAGCACCGTGCCGTCCGGCAGGCGCTTGGCGTAGTACACCGTCTTTTGCAGCAGCGTGTCGCTGTACCGGCTGCTCTCGCCCTCGCCGGTGGCCAGCGCCTGCTGCACCTCCTGCCGCTGGGCGTGATTCTCCATGCTCTCCGCGTCCGCCTGCGTGTCGTACAGCACCGCGCCGTCCGCGCACAGCCATGTGATGCGGTACTGGTCGGATCGCAGCTGCTTGAGATAGTCTGTGCCGTTTTGCTCCACGCCCACCACCGCCAGACTCAGCTCGTCCCGCAGCTGGGACTCCTGCACCCGGCCGAAATAGCTGTACAGCGCCCCCATCACCAGTGTCAGGCTGGCGATGAGCACCGCCACGCCCACCAGCAGCGTGGCGCGGAAAATACGCTTTGTCATGGTGCTCATGGCTGCGCCCTCCACCGGTAGCCCACACTGCGCACCGTCTCGATATACTCGCCGTAGACGCCCAGCTTCTGCCGCAGGGTGCGGATGTGCATATCCACCGTCCGGCTCTCGCCGTAAAAGTCCATGCCCCACACCTGCTCCATCAGCTGGTCGCGGGTAAACGCCGTGCCGGGATGGGACAGGAACAGCCGCAGCAGCTGGTACTCCTTGTACGTCAGCACCACCCGGACACCATCGGCGGTGACGGTATGCTCCTGCTCGTCCACCACCAGACCGCCGCAGCGCAGCACCGCAGCCGGCTGTGGCCTGCACCGGCGCAGCACCGCCTTGACCCGCGACACCAGCTCCATGACGCCGAAGGGCTTGGCCAGATAGTCGTCCGCCCCCAGATCAAGGCCCTGGATCTTGTCATACTCCGCACCCTTGGCCGTGGCCATGATGACGGGGATCTCCCGCAGCGCCGCATCGGCCTTCATCCTCCGCAGCAGCTCGATGCCGTCGATCTCCGGCAGCATCACATCCAGCACCACCAGCTCCGGCTGGGTCCTTTGCAGCGCCTGCCAGAAGGCGGCGCCGTCGGCAAAGCCCTCCGCCGCAAGGCCGGTGGAGTTCAGCGCATATACCTCGATGTCCCGGATGCTGGCGTCGTCCTCCACACACCAGATCATGGTCACTCCTCCTTGTGTACGCCGGTGACGGAAAACTCCACCCACTCGGCAATATTGGTAGCATGGTCGCCGATCCGCTCCAGATACTTGGCGATCATCAGCAGCTCCAGTGCCGTGCCGCCCTCCGCCGGATCGTCGGCGATGCGCCGGATCAGCGCCTGCTTTACCTTGTCAAAATACGCGTCCACCGTGTCGTCATCGGCGATGACCTTCTCCGCCAGCGCCACATCCTGTCGGACATAGGCGTCCACGCTGTCGCTGACCATGCCAATGGCGGCCTCCGCCATCTTGCGCAGCAGCTCGTGGCTCTCCGCCGGTACGTCCTCCAGATGCAGCACGATCTCGGCGATGTCGTCGGCCTGATCGCCGATGCGCTCCATGTCCGTGATCATCTTCAGCGCCGCGGAGATACGGCGCAGGTCGCCGGCTACCGGCTGCTGGTGCAGCAGCAGCCGCAGGCACAGGTTCTCAATGTCCCGCTCCTTCCGGTCGATATCCCGATCCAGCGGCGGCACCTGCTGTGCCAGTGACTTGTCCCCAGTGGTCAGGGCGCGGGAGGCCAGCGCGATCACCCGCTCGCACAGTGCGCCCATCTCGATCAGCTCCCGGTGCAGCTGTGCCAGCTGTTCCTCAAAACGGCTTCTCATCATCCAAACCTCCCCGTGATGTAATCCTCGGTCTTTTTCTGCGTCGGCGTGGAGAACATACGCTCGGTGTCATCGTACTCGATCAGCTCTCCCAGCAGGAAAAAGGCGGTTCGGTCGGAAATACGCAGCGCCTGCTGCATATTGTGGGTCACGATGACAATAGTGTACCGTTTTTTCAGCTCCATTGCAAGGTCTTCTATCTTGGATGTAGAGATAGGATCCAGCGCCGAGGTAGGCTCGTCCATCAGCAGCACCCGGGGCTCCACCGCCAGCGCCCGCGCAATGCACAGGCGCTGCTGCTGGCCGCCGGACAGACCCAGCGCGTTTTTCCTCAGCCGGTCCTTCACCTCGTCCCAGATGGCCGCCGACCGCAGGGACTGCTCCACGATCTCGTCCAGCTTGGCCCGGTTCCGTACCCCGTGGGTACGGGGGCCGTAGGCCACGTTGTCGTAGATGCTCATGGGGAACGGGTTGGGCTTCTGAAATACCATACCCACCTGCCGCCGCAGCTCGTTAACATCCACGTCCGGCGCGAAGATGTTCTTCCCGTCGTACTCCACCGTTCCCTCGATGCGCACGCCGGGCACCAGATCGTTCATCCGATCCAGCGTCTTGAGGAAGGTGGACTTGCCGCAGCCGGAAGGCCCGATGAGGGCCGTGATGCTCTGTTCCGGGATGTCCATATCCACATGGTGCAGCGCCTGCGTGGAGCCGTACCACAAATTCAGGTCATGTACGGTAAAAATATCGCTCATAGGCTCCTCCGTTTCTTGAAATACCGTCCTGTCAGGCTGGCGGCCAGATTGATGAGCAGCGCCAGCACCATCAGAATGGCGGCAATGGCAAAGGCCACGTCAAACTCGCCCTGCTCCTTGGCGTAGACGTACAGCGCCACCGACAGCGTAGCGCCGGAGCTTTCCAGCGTCTCGCCCAGTGTGCTGTACAGCGTGTGGGCGAAGCCCGCCGTGTACAGCAGCGCCGCCGTCTCGCCCAGTATGCGTCCCACCGCCAGAATGCAGCCGGTGATGACGCCGTCCACGCAGCCGGGCAGCACCACCGTTCGGATGGTGCGCCACTTCCCCGCGCCCAGACCGAACGCGCCCTCCCGGTAGCTCTGGGGTACGGTCTTCAGGCTCTCCTGCGTGGTGCGCATGATGGTGGGCAGGTTCATGATGACCAGCGTCATGGCGCCGGCGATCAGGGATTTCTTCATCCCCAGAAACTGGCAGAAGAACATCTGCCCCACCAGTCCGTAGATGATGGAAGGGATGCCGGACAGCGTCTCGGCGGTGTATTCGATGGCCGCCACCAGTCTTCTGTTCCGGGCGTACTCCGTCAGGTATACCGCCGCGCACACGCCCACCGGCAGCACCACCAGCAGCGTGGTCAGCACCATGCAGACGGTGCTGATAATGTCCGGCAGGATGCCGATGGTGCCGTCCAGATAGCTGGGCTTGGTGCGCAGCAGCTCCCAGCTCAGGTTGGGAACGCCCTTGACCAGCACATACGCGATGAGGAACGCCGCCAGCGCACAGGTCAGCACCGCACACAGCACCATCAGCGCCCGCATCATGCCGCCCCACGCCCGGCGGCGCAGCGCAAAATTCGTTTTGTCCATGGCTCACTTCTCCTTACTGCGCTTGAGGAAGAAATTCAGCGCCGCGTTGATGAGCATGATAAAGAGGAACAGCACCAGCGCGATGGAACACAACGCCTGCCGCTGCAAGCCCGCCGCCGCGTAGCTCATCTCGCTGGCCACGGCGGTGGTCAAAAACCGCACGCTCTGGAAAAGAGACGGCATATTCGGCACGTTGCCGGACACCATCATCACCGCCATGGCCTCGCCGATGGCGCGGCCTACGCCCAGCACCACCGCCGCGGCGATACCGCTGCGGGCGGCGGGTACGGACACCCGGAACCACGTCTCCGTGGCGGTGGCACCCAGCGCCAGCGATGCGTCCTCGTACTCCTTCGGCACCGCCTCCAGCGCCGTCATCGCCACGTTGATGATGGACGGCAGGATCATGATGGCCAGCACGATGATGGCCGCCAGCAGCCCCGAGCCGTCGGGGATATGGAAGATCCGCCGGATACCCGGCACCAGCACCAGCATACCCACCAGACCGTAGACCACGGAGGGGATGCCCGCCAGCAGGCTCACCGCCGCAGACACCGCCGCCTTCAGCTTGGGCGGCGCCATTTTCGCCAGAAATACGGCGGTCATAAAGCCCACCGGCACGCCCAGCAGGATGGCGCCCGCCGTGCCGTACACGCTGGTGAGGATGAAGGGCAGGATACCGAACTGCGGCTGTGCGCCGTTGGAGTCCCACACCGGGCCGAACAGGAATTTGACAAGGCCGATCTCCCGTATGGCCGGGATGCCGGAGACGATCAGATAGACCGAGATCAGCAGCACGCAGCCCACCGTGACCAGCCCCATCAGCAGGAACCAGCCGTGGATGACATTTTCCGCCAGTCGTTTTGCTCTCATATCAGTACCTCATACACGGGGATAAGGCGACACCCGCCGGGGATGCCGCCTTACCGAACCGCCTTACCTTCAGTTGGCCGCCACTGCGCCGGCCTTGGCGATGATGTCTGCCGCCGCGGGAGAGGTCGCGTAGTCAAAGAAGGACTGTGCCGCGGAGGAGAGGGCCTTGCCCTCCACCGTCACCAGCACGAAGGGGCGCTGCACCTTGTAGCTGCCGTCCTTGACAGTGGCCTCGCTGGGGGTCACGCCGTCCACGTTCAGAGCCTTCACGCTGTCCTTGATGGATGCCAGAGACGCATAGCCGATGGCGTCGGGGTTCTGGCTCACCGCGGTGATGACATCGCCGGTGGAGGTCAGCTCCTGCCGGTACTGGCACTTGTCCTTGGTGCCGGTAATGGACTCAAAGCCGTCGCGGGTACCGCTGGCCGCCTCACGGCCGATCAGCACCACCTCGGCGTCCTTGCCGCCCACGTCCTTCCAGTTGGTGATCTCGCCGGTGTACAGCTTGGCGATCTGCTCAATGCTCAGGTCGCTGACCGGGTTGTCGGGATGGACGATGATGGCGATGCCGTCATAGGCCAGCACGGTCTCCTTCAGGCCGCCCGCCTTCTCCTCGTCCTTCAGCGCGCGGGAGGAAAGGCCGATATCGCAGGTACCCTCCTTCACGGCGGTGATGCCGGAGCCGGAGCCGGTGGGGTTATAGTTGACGGTCACATCCTTGTTGGCCGCCATGTAGGACTCGCTCAGTGCGCCGATGACCTTCTCCATGGAGGTGGAACCGTCGGTGGATACCGTACCGCTGACAGTCTCCGCAACGGCGCCGCCGTTGGCGCTGTCATCGCCGGTGTTGGCGTCGTTGTTGGTCTTGTCGCCGCAGCCCACCAGCAGCGCCAGCGTCATAACGGCGGTCAGTGCAAATGCCATGATCTTTTTCATATCACATACCTCGTTTCATGTATTGTTTGGATATCTCCTGTGTACGTCTCTTATTGTAGGAAGCGTATGTAAAGCAAAAAATCACACCTTTGTAAAATTCAAGTAAAGCGTTGCTTTTCCGAGGATTGCCTTTACCCGCCCGGTATGGTACAATGTCCTCACAGCGCGCACTTTGCCGTCTATTTTCTCCCTGACCGGCGGCACTGTGTAAAACAGGCTGTCAGAAAGGAATCGGAGTATGAAGAAAAAGCTTTTGACCCTCCTTCTCGCCGTCGCCATGGTGTTTACACTGGGCGCCTGCGGTGAGAAGAAACCTGTCATGGGCAAGGACGCTACCGCAACAGAGCCGGTGGTCGTCCTCCACACCAACGATGTCCACGGAGCGATCGAGAATTATGCAAAGGTCGCCGTTCTGACCGACCAATATGCCGCGGAGGGCGCCTACGTCCTTGTGCTGGACGCCGGCGACTTCAGCCAAGGCACCACCTCTGTAAGCCTGTCCCAGGGTGCCACCGCCATCGAGCTGATGAACATGGTGGGCTATGACGCCGTGGCGCTGGGCAACCACGAGTTCGACTACGGCTACGAGGTGCTGAAGCAGAACATGGCGTCCGCCAACTTCCCCGTGTTGGCTGCCAATGTGAAGTACAATGGCGAGTTGGCCTTTGATGACGCCGCCGTGTTCACCACCCCCGGCGGCACCAAGATCGGCGTGTTCGGTCTGGATACCCCGGAGACCGCCACCAAGGCCCACCCCGGCAAGATCGCGGGCGTGACCTTCGCCGGCGGCGAGGAGATGTACCAGATCGCGCAGGACATGGTCACCATGCTGCGCGAGGAGGAAGGCTGCAACTACGTGATCTGCATCGGCCATCTGGGCATTGACGATGAGACCGCCGTCACCGCCAACCGTTCCATCGATCTGCTGGCCAAGGTCACCGGCATCGACGTGTTCATCGACGGCCACTCCCACTCCACCGAGGAGGAGATCGCCGAAAAGACCAACGCCGACCGCAAGGTGGGCGACACCGTGGTCACCTCCACCGGTACCAAGCTGGAGAACATCGGCGTCGTGACCATTAAGGACAGCACCATCACCACCGAGTGCGTACCCACCGAGGGCATTGAGGTCCCCGCTGACAACGAGATCGCCGCCCGCGCCGCCGCCATCGCAGCCGAGGTGGAGGCCGAGTACGGCATCGTATTCGCCAAGACCGAGGTCACCCTCAACGGCGAGAAGGCCCCCGGTAACCGTACCGAGGAGACCAATCTGGGCGACCTGATCACCGACGCGCTGGTCTGGAAGGCCACTGAAACCGGCGAGACTGTTGACGCGGCCATCACCAACGGCGGCGGCATCCGCGCCACCATCGAGGCCGGCGACATCACCAAGAAGGACATCAACACCGTGCTGCCCTTCGGCAACACCCTGAGCATCATTAAGATCACCGGCAGCGAGCTGCTGGAGGTGCTGGAGGCGTCCACCTTCTGCACACCTGAGGCCATCGGCGGCTTCCCGCAGGTGTCCGGCATCGAGTTCACCGTGGACACCAGCAAGGCCTACGACGCCGGCGACGAGTATCCCGGCACCACCTACGCCGCCCCCAAGAGCATCAACCGCGTGACCATCACCTCCGTGGGCGGCAAGGACTTTGACCCGGCGGCTACCTACACCATCGCCACCAACGACTTTATGGCCAGCGGCGGCGATACCTACTACCGCTTCATCAACGCCACCGCCAACTACGATCTGGGCATCGCCATGGATGAGGTGGTCATGGACTACGTCAAGACCGTGCTGGGCGGCACCATCACCGCCGACAAGTACGGCCAGCCCGCAGGCCGCATCACCGTTTCCTGACGGGATCGCGGGCAGCTGCTACATACGAAAAAGAGCCGCCTGCGGGCGGCTCTTTTCATGGGGCGGCTATGGAAAACCACCCTCCGGCATTGCGCCGGAGGGTGGTTTGTTCTTTTCAGTATCTCGTGCTTACTTGCCCGCGTTCATCTGAGCAGCGACCTCAGCGGCGAAGTCCTCCTGCTTCTTCTCGATGCCCTCGCCGGTCTGGTAGCGCACGGCGTCCACGAACTTGACGGAGCCGCCCAGCTTCTTGGCAGCGTCGGCCACATAGTTCCCCACGGAGCCCTGGAAGAGATCGCTGCGGACGAACTCCATCTGCAGCAGGCAGTTCTCCTCGTAGAACTTGTTCATCTTGCCCATGACGATCTTTTCCTTCACAGCCTCGGGCTTGGAGGCCATCTTGGGATCGGTGTCCATCAGAGCCAGAGCGACCTTCTTCTCCTCGGCCAGAACCTCCTCGGTGACCTGGGACTTATCCCAGAAGCGGGGATTCAGCGCGGCGATCTGCATGGCGATGTTCTTGCCGATCTCGGTGGCGTCCACGCCGCCCTCCACTGCCAGATTCACCAGCACGCCGATCTTGCCGCCGGCATGGACATAGCCCACGCTGGTGTTCTCGGAGAAACGGACGAAGCGGCGGATCTGCAGGTTCTCGCCGATGGACATAACCTTCTCGGGCATGGTCTCGGAAACGGTCAGCTTGGTGCCGGTGTACTTGCAGTTCATCAGCGCGTCCACATCGGCGGGATCGTTCTCCGCGATGGTCTTGGCGATATCCTTCACGAAGGCCACGAACAGCTCGCTCTTGGCGCAGAAGTCGGTCTCGCAGTTGACCTCCACCACGACGCCCACACCGTTCTCGGTCAGCGCGTAGGACATACCCTCGGCGGCGATGCGGCCGGCCTTCTTGGCAGCCTTGGCCAGGCCCTTCTCACGCAGCCACTCAACAGCCTTATCCATATCGCCGTCGCACTCGACAAGCGCCTTCTTGCAGTCCATCATGCCCACGCTGGTCATCTCGCGCAGGGTCTTCACATCAGCAGCAGTAAATGCCATTTTAGTTTCCTCCTGTAAAATATTGGTTGAAAAAGGGGCAGGGACACTTCCCTGCCCCGTGAGGTTACGCGGTGTTTTATCAGACTTACTCGGCGTCCTTGCCCTCGGCGGCCGCCTCGTTCTGCTCGCCCTGACGGCCCTCGATCATGGCGTTGGCCATGACGGAAGCGATCAGCTTGATGGCGCGGATGGCGTCATCGTTGCCGGGGATGGGATAATCGATCTCGTCGGGATCGCAGTTGGTATCGGCGATGGCCACAACGGGAATGCCCAGACGGTGTGCCTCGGCGATGGCGTTGCGCTCCTTGCGGGTATCCACGATGAACAGAGCGCCGGGCAGCTTCTTCATTTCCTTCACGCCGCCCAGATACTTCTCCAGCTTCTCGATCTCGCCCAGGTGCTTGATGACTTCCTTCTTGGGCAGCATATCGAAGGTGCCGTCAGCCTGCATGGTCTTCAGCTGGTTCAGGCGGTCGATACGGGTGCGCATGGTCTTGAAGTTGGTCATCATACCGCCCAGCCAACGGGCGTTGACGTAGTACATACCGCAGCGGGTAGCCTCGTCCTTGATGGCCTCCTGGGCCTGCTTCTTGGTACCCACGAACAGCAGGGACTGGCCGTTCTCGGACAGCTGACGCACGAAGGCATAAGCCTCCTCCAGCTTCTTCACGGTCTTCTGCAGGTCGATGATATAGATGCCGTTGCGCTCGGTGTAGATGTAGGGAGCCATCTTGGGGTTCCAGCGGCGGGTCTGATGACCGAAGTGTACACCGGCCTCCAGCAGGGCCTTCATGGATACGACGTTCTGATTTGCCATTTTTGTTGTTTCTCCTTTTGTTTTTAGTTTGTACCTCCAGCTCCATCCTCCCGCCGGCCAACCTTGCGGCACCGACCGACAGTCCGAAGCTGTGCGGATTCACCGAAATATAATAGCACAAGTTTCCCCGCTTTGCAAGGAAAATTTCGTATCTTTTACGGAAAAACTCTCACTTTTTTACCGTGCGTCAGGCTTCCTCCTGAAAATACGCCGCACCGGCGCCGCACAGGGGACACTTATAGTCCTCCGGCAGCGTATCGCCCTCGTAGACGTAGCCGCACACCTTGCATACATAGCGGTGCTTGGCCTCGCCGGAGGCCGTCTGCTCCGCTTTCTCCTCCCGCACATCGGCGGCGATGGCGTCTGCCAGACGCTCCATCTGCGCGTCCTGATCCGGCCGCAGCGCCGACTTGACCGTCAGCGGCGTCTGGATCTCCGACCAGCCCTTCAGCGGCGCCAGCAGCTCCTGCATCTTCTTGCCGCTGACCGGCGACCACGAGCCGTTCTCGATCAGGGCGTACCGGCGGTTCGCCAGCTGATGGGCCACGATGTCGTGGAGCAGCTGCTCCATGGTGACGAAGATGCCCATGTTATAGGTGGTGGACGCGAACACCAGATGGCTGTACCGGAAGGCGGCGGACACGATATAGGATGCCGGCGTCACCGAGGCGTCGAACATCGTCACCTTTATGCCCCGCTCCGCCAGACGGCAGGCCAGCACGTTGGCGGCGTTCTCCGTATCGCCGTACACCGAGGCATAGGCGATCATCACGCCCCGTACCTCCGGCTCGTAGCGGCTCCACAGGTCGTACTTTTCCAGGAAATACCCCAGATCCTTCCGCCACACGAAGCCGTGAAGCGGCAGCAGCATCCGGATATCCAGCGTCCCGGCCTTTTGCAGCACCGTCTGCACCTGCGGGCCGTACTTGCCCACGATGTTGGTGTAGTACCGCCGCGCCTCGTCCAGATAGTCCCGGTCGAAGTCCACCTCATCGGCAAACAGCGCCCCGTTCAGTGCGCCGAAGCAGCCGAAGGCGTCCGCCGACAGCAGCAGCTTGTCCGTCTCGTCGTAGGTCATCATCACCTCCGGCCAGTGGACCATGGGCGCCGCCACAAAGCGCAGGGTATGCCGGCCGGTGCAGAGGGTATCCCCCTCCTTGATGACGGTGATGCGCCCCGCCACCTCCGGGCCGAAGAACTGCCCCACCATGGTCTTGGCCATGGCGCTGCACATGAACTGCGCCTTGGGATAGTCCTTGGCCAGATCCGCCAGCTCCGCCGCGTGATCCGGCTCCATGTGGTGTACCACGATGTAGTCCAGCTCCCGTCCTGCCAGCGCGTGGGCCAGATTCTCCCGGAACGTGCGGCGCACCACGCTGTCCACGCCGTCGAACAGCACGGTCTTCTCGTCCGTCAGCAGGTAGCTGTTGAAGCTGATACCGTCCGGCACGCCGAACACACCTTCAAACAGCGCCAGACGCCGGCAGTCGGCGCCGACCCATGTATAATCATCATTGACTTTTCTCGTACAATACATATTTTTATCATCCTTTCCACGGCTTATGCCGGTGAATTTGTTTCTTACGATACCCAATATCGCATTATAGCAAAGCCCCTCGCATTTTTCCACTGTTTCTTGCGCCGCGGATAAAAAGCACAGCGCCCTGTCAGACAGAGCGCTGTGGTGTGATTCAGATAGCCTTCTTGGCGATGTCGCACAGAGCGGCAAACGCCACGGCGTCGTTGATCGCCATCTCGGACAGCATCTTGCGGTTGATCTGGATGCCGGCGACCTTCAGACCGTGCATGAAGGTGGAGTAGTTCAGGCCCTGGGGCTTGACAGCGGCGGAGATACGGGTGATCCACAGCTGACGGAAGTCCCGCTTCTTCAGACGACGACCCACATAGGCGTAGGTCAGGGACTTCATGACCTGCTCGTTGGCCATCTTGAAGTGCTTGGACTTAGCACCCCAGTAACCCTTGGCCATCTTCAGAGTCTTGTTTCTTCTTTTACGCGCCATCATTGCGCCTTTAACACGTGCCATATTTCAATTGCCTCCTATTCTAACGATTCCGTCTCTTATTTGTAAGGGATCATCTTGCGGATGGTCGCATCATTGGTGCAGTCAGCATAGGTAGTGCTGCGCAGACGACGGCCACGCTTGGTGTCCTTCTTGGTCAGGATGTGGCTCTTGAACGCATGAGCTCTCTTGACCTTGCCGGATTTCGTCAGGTTGAAGCGCTTCTTTGCGCCGCTATGGGTCTTCAGTTTAGGCATAATATTTCTCCTTCCAAAATGATCGCTTTGGGAAAATTGCTGTTACTTGCCGGCCTTGGGGGACAGGAAGATCGACATATTCCGTCCCTCCAGCTTGGCAGCCTTGTCGAGGGTCGCCACTTCGGTACACAGGTCTGCAAACTTATTGAGAAGATCGCGGCCAATGTCGGTGTGCGCCATCTCACGACCGCGGAAGCGGACGGATACCTTGACGCGGTTGCCGTCGGACAGGAACTTCTGGGCGTTCTTCAGCTTGGTGTTGAAGTCGCCTACGTCAATGCCCGGGGACATCCGGATCTCCTTGATCTCCACAACGTGCTGGTTCTTCTTGGCTTCCTTCTCGCGCTTGCTCTGCTCGAATTTGTACTTGCCGTAATTCATCAGCTTGCACACAGGGGGCGTTGCCTGCGGGGAGATCTTCACCAGATCCAGCCCATGCTCCTCCGCGATGCGCAGGGCCTCTTCACTGGACACGATGCCCATCTGCTCTCCGCCTTCGCCGATCAATCGGATCTCCTTGTCGTTGATCTCATCATTCAGTTGATGCTGTACCTTGCTAATACCGAAGCACCTCCAATCCAAAATAAAAACGCGAATGCTCTCGGCATCCGCGCAACAAAACAGACCACCCCTCTGGGTACTCTGCTGACGCTGTTGACCTCTTTGCCTGCGGCGGGAGGTGAGGCGGATGCACCGACCTTCTTTGTTTTCCTGAGTAGTATACCGTACCCGCGCCCGTTTGTCAACTGGAATTTTACATTTTTTCTTGATTATTTTGTGCATAACCGGGAATTTTCCGGTCATACTGACCCTGTACCTATTGAAAAGGAGGTGCCTCACATGGAGGAACGCAAGAACACCAAGAACGAACAGAACACTACCGAGCAGAATATCCCCAACACCGGCAAGAATACGAAGAACACCAAAAACGCCAAGAACTGCAAGTAACACGGCACACAGCGTAAGAGCCGCGGCTTTGCCGCGGCTCTTGTCTTTTTTTCAGTGGGTCGCGCCCAGATACTCCTCCAGCGTAATGCCCTTGTTGAAGATCTCCTGCGCCGCCTCCTTGCCCACATAGCGGTAGTGCCACGGCTCATAGATGATGCCGGTGATCTCGCTCTTGCCGGTGGGGTAGCGGTGGATGAAGCCATACCGCCAGGAGTTGGCCATCAGCCACTTCTGGGTGGGGGTCTGCTCCTGTTCCTCCGTGAGATTCTGGTTGCCCATGTCTACGATGTCCACCGTCAGGCCCAGCTGATGCTCGCTGGTACCCGGCACCGCGATCTCCTTGGCGGTCTCCTGTACCGCCTCGTCGTGGCTCTTGCCCGCCGCCTCCAGCTTGGCCACCTTCTGGTCGAACAGGCTCTGCTGCGTCTCCATAGACCGATAGGCCGAGCAGATCAGCGGCTCATTCCCCGCCTCGCGGCAGGCGTCCATCATGCTTTGCAGGGCGTCGTAGCACCGGCGATCCACCTGTAAGCCGTTGCTCAGATCCACCGGGTCCACCTGCCAATCCTCCGGCAGCTTGTTCCACGGATTCACCAGCGTCAGCAGCTCGTTATTCGCCGCCGACGGCTTGGCGCTCGCCGGCTCCTTCTGCGTGTTCTGCTGCGCCAGCGCCTCTGCCGCCTGCTGCCGCCGCTCCTCCTCCGCCTGCTTTTTATCCCGGCACCCCTTTACGATAAAGACGATGCCCACGATCAGCGCCGCCAGGAACACCACCGCGATAACACGGTTGCGCATAGCCTCCCGGTAGCGGCGCTGTCTTCTCCGTTCTCTTTCATCCATTGCTTTTTACCTCAATTTCTCCGGGTATACCCCTGCCTCGTGGAGCGTTTGCAGCTCCGATGCCACACGCGCCCGATCCTCGTGGTACGTCATGCCGAACCACCGGTCCTTCGACTGTAGGACGGACACCGACAGGCGTCCCTCCCGCAGCAGCTCGCCCACCATATTGGGCAGCAGGCACTCCGCCTTGACATTCTCCCCCGCGTCACGGCGCAGGAACGTCTCGAAATAGCGCGCCAGCTCGTCAAAGATCGACGGCATGAAGCCCCAGAAGTTCATGGATACCACCGTGTCCGGCTCCAGCAGCGCGCCGCTGTCCTCGTCGAAGATGGTGCCGTCCTCCCGCAGCCGGATCTTCAGCGTCTCGTGGATGTCCGCCAGATAGCCGTCCTGCGCCCGGCAGACGCCCCGGGATACCGTGCCGTATTTCGTCACCGTGTTCTTCAGCAGATACCCCACCATGGTGGCCGCGCCCCGCTCCGGCAGGCGCTGCAGCTCCTCGTAAATGGTGCGATAGGCGTCCACACCGTAGTAGTCGTCGGCGTTGATGACGCAGAACGGCTCGTGAACAAACTCCCGCGTACACAGCACCGCGTGGGTGGTGCCGAAGGGCTTTGTCCGTCCCTCCGGGATGCGGTAAAAGTCCGGCACGGAGGAAAAATCCTGAAAAGCGTAGCACACCTCCACCGGTTGTCCCTCCGGCGTCCGCAGGCGGGACGCCATATCGCCGCACAGCCGCTTCATCAGTTCCAGCATATCCGGCTTGATGATGAACACGATCTTATCAAATCCGGCGCGCACCGCGTCGTAGACGCCGTACTCCATGAGGATCTCCCCGTTTGGCCCCACGCCGTCTGTCTGCTTATTGCCGCCATAGCGGGAACCAAGGCCCGCCGCCATAATGACCAAGGTTGTTTTCATGCTGCCCCTCCTGCATTATCTCCAAAAAAGCGGGTCGTCAGACTTGACGCCACCCTTGGCAGTATACCACAGTTCCCGCCCTGCTTCAACAGCTTTCGCCGCGGCATCCCTTAAGTTTTGACTAATTTCCCGTTTTCGCCGGTTTTGTGAAACTCCCACTGGATTTTTCTCCCATGATCCACTATAATATATGTTTGTGGTTTTCCTCCGGCCGTCTGTGCGCCGGAAATCCAGTTGTTAGGAGCGAACGCATATGTCTGCATCGAAAAAGGCGATGGGCCACGTCTACGCCATGTTTACCATCCTGGTCTGGGGCAGCTGCTTTGTGCTGACCAAGGAGCTGCTGAAGGCCTATACCGCCATCCAGATCATCCCCCTACGCATGGCGCTTGCCTATGTGACGCTGTGGGTGCTGCGCCCCAAGACCCTGAAGCTCCCCCGGAAGGACGAGCTGATGCTCATCCTCGTCGGCGTCACCGGCGGCACGCTCTACTTCTTCCTGCAAAATACCGCCCTCACCTACACCTACGCCGCCAACGTCAGCATCCTTGTGGCGCTGGCGCCCATCCTGACGGTGATTCTGGCCCAGCTTTTCTCCCGCAGCGGCGAGCGTCTGGGCAAGTTTGTGTACATCGGCGCCGTCGTCGCCCTCGCCGGCGTGGTGCTGGTGGTGCTCAACGGGCAGATGACGTTCCATCTCAGTCCCAAGGGCGACCTGCTGGCGCTGGCCACCGCCTTTATGTGGGCCGTGTACTCCATTCTGGTCAAGAAATATACCGAGCAGTACGACAACTTCATCATCACCCGCCGGGTCATGCTCTGGGGCTTTCTGACCTCCGTGCCGCTGATGCTGCTGACGGACGGGATGCCCGATCTGCACCCTCTGTTCACCACCCCCTCCATCCTGCTGAGCTGGCTGTTTCTGGGCGTGTTCGGCAACGCCGTGTGCTTTGCCATCTGGAACATCGCCTTCCAGCGGTTGGGCGTGGTGGTCACCAACAACTACCTGTACGCCTCCCCCTTTGTGACGCTGGCGGTAGGCTATCTGCTGCTCCATGAGCAGATCACCCTCATGAGCGTCATCGGCGCGGTGCTCATCACTGCCGGTGTCGTTGTGGCGCTGAAAAAGCCGAAGGAGAGCGCTTGACCTCTATACAAAAAAGTTGTGTGCCGCTGTGCGGCGCACAACTTTTTTCTTGCTATTTTTCCCTCACTCCTGCTATACTCATATGCAGAGGTCATATACGTAAGGAGGCGTTTTCATGCGGCAATTTTTCCGCTCCCGTTGGGTCTGGCTCACCGCCCTGCTGGTGTTCACCGGCGTACTCATCTTCGCGTCGTGGGACAGAGGTGTCGCCATCGACTACGACGGCGTCGGCTATCTCTGCACTGTCCCCGACGACGGCACGGCGGAGGAGGTTCCCGTATCCTTCCACGGCACGTTCCGCCGCAGTACATACACCGGCAGCTGCGACATCCCCGGCGTGCTGTCATGCGCCGCCCTCCGCGCCCAGTTCCACGGCGGCACCGCCGATTCCCTCTTCGTTGTGGATGACTCCGGCTTCTGGGTGGCCGCCCCCCTCCACAGCATCTCCGCGGCATCCGACCGCTCCTGCGCCGTGATCCGGCTGTGGACGGAGCGCACCGTTACCGACAACCATATCTCCGGCCGCTGGGATGCAGATGACTTCTCCTACATCGCCATCGGCGACATCGGCGCCGCCCGCGCGCTGGCCATCACGCAGTAAAGCACAGCCCCCGCTCCGTTTGCATCGGAGCGGGGGCTGTTTTGTATTTCCTTATCTTCTTCCCAAGCGGCTGAAGCCCCAGAATGTCAGGGGCCACACACATCCGGCGAACAGCACGATCAGCAGATAGCGGATGCCGCCGGCGATCTCCGCCGCGCCGCCGCACAGCGCGATCAGCGGCGCTTTCAGCCCCGACCGGATAGCCAGCAGCAGCCCGAAGCCCACCACCAGCTTGATGAGCTGCGCCCACCACACCGCCTCCGTCTCAAAGCGGATATACCGCCGATCCAGAATGTTGGTGGCCAGCAGGCCCAGCGTAGCGCCTACGAACTTCCAGCCGTTGGACAGGGCGCTGACATAGTTGGCGGTGTCCTCCGCCGTGACCCCCGTGTCGCCCCGCAGGTACAGGTACGCCACGAACGCCCCGCTGCACACCACCATGAATTCAATGACCCACGTCAGCACCCACGGCCGACGGTCGGCCTCCTCCATCACCGGATAGAGCGCCAGCACCAGCACCGCGCCCATGGCCAGCGCCACACCCACGTCCAGCGGCGTGTGGACGCCCAGATACATTCGGCTGAAGCAGATCAGCACCATCACCGCGATGCACACCCACCGCAGCCACGGCGTCTTGGTGTACCGCGCCGTGCCGCCGTACAGCGTCACCGCGTTCTGCGTGTGGCCGCTGGGGAAGGAGTAGCCCGACGCGCCCGCTCTGGCGCTCTCCACAATGGTGAAGTTGGGGTCCTTGACCCACGGGCGGGGGATGGCGCACAGAATTTTCAGAAACTGGTTGAGGATGGTGCCGAAAAAGCCCACGGTCATCAGGTAGTAGCCCATCCGCTTGCTGATGCACCAGAACACGCCCACGGCAAACACCATGAAACAGAGCTCATCGCCCAGATATGTCACCGCGCCCAGAATTTTGTCCAGCAGCGGCGTTCGGATCGACTCCAATGCGTACAAAAGGCCCATACTTCCCTCACTTTCCCGCCACGCTTCGGACAGGGCGGCGTTGTTGTCCAGATTATGGCTATTGTACACTATAATTCTTTTCTGTGCAACCGTTGACCGCGCAGCCACGGTTTGCTATACTTTTTCAAAACGAACAAATGGGAGGCCACGCCTATGAAGCCTGAAGAGCTGCTGCAGATCCTGCACACCGCAGAGAAGTTGAAGGACACCACCCGCCACTGTGACACCTCCGGCGGACGCCGGGAGAGCGTGGCAGAGCACAGCTGGCGTCTGGCGCTGATGGCGTTCCTCCTGCGGGATGAGTTTCCCGCGCTGGATATGGACAAGGTGCTGCGGATGTGCCTTATCCATGACCTGGGCGAGTGCTTTACCGGCGATATCCCCTCCTTCTTGAAGACCGACGCCGATACGGAAAAGGAGGATGCCCTGCTGGCTCGGTGGGTCTCGTCCCTCCCCGCCCCCTACTGCGCAGAGATGGCCACGCTGTACGCGGAGATGGATGCGCTGGAAACCGAGGAGGCCAAGCTCTATAAGGCGCTGGACAAGCTGGAGGCTGTCATCCAGCACAACGAGGCGCCGCTGACCACATGGCTTCCCCGGGAGCGTGCGCTGAATCTGACCTACGCCGATGAAAATGTGGCGTTCTCCCCCTACCTCACCGCGCTTCGGAAGGCCATCCGGGCAGAGACGGAGAAAAAGCTCGCCGACGGTGACTGAGCGGTGCAGGAAAGACAGGAGGGCAGCATGGAAATAAGGGAATATACAAAATTCAGAACAGATGAAATTCTTCCCCTCTATACACAGGTTGGCTGGACAGCGTATACAGCAGACATGGCAGCGCTGGAGCATGGCTTTCAGAACTCCCTGCTGATCCTGGCAGCCTATGAGAAGGACACGCTGCTGGGTCTCATCCGCGTGGTCGGCGACGGCGCCACGGTGATATTTGTGCAGGATATTCTGGTGTATCCCGAAAAACAGCGGCAGGGCATCGGCACGGTGCTGCTCAAAGCGGTGCTCGACAGATACGCCCATGTCCGGCAAATCCAGTTGTTAACGGATAATACGCCTAAAACAGTGGCGTTTTACCGGTCGCTGGGCTTTTTGGAGCTTTCGGAGCTGGGCTGCTGCGGCTTTATGCGCGGCTGACGCATCCCGCGCAGGGCAATACGAATATGGAGGAACGGTATATGACAGCGGATGTAAATTTCACGACAGCTACAGACGCGGACGCGGCGGCTATCGTCGGCCTGCGGCATAGGATCTGGGGTACGACATACCGTGGCATCTATCCCGACCAGATGCTGGACGACTTTGCATGGGACTGGCACCATGAGCAGGAGCTGCGGCGGCTGCACGATCCGAAATACGCGGTGTATCTCATCCAGAAGGAGCGGCAGAACATCGGCTATCTGGCGATACACCGCGGCGACGTGGTCACCCTGCAATCGCTGTATATCGTCTCCGAATGGCAGCGGCAGGGCATTGGGCGGTGCGCCTTTGATTTTGTCGCGGCGTTTTGTAGGGAGCATGGTTTCTCCTTCTTTGTGTGCCACTGCGTTCCCCAGAACCACAATGCCCGCAAATTTTATGAGCGCATGGGCGGCGTGGTGATTGGAGAGGACTTGAACAACGAGGAATCGTGGCAGGACTCGATCCTCTATCGGTTTGCGCTGACATAAAATGGTATATAAGCAAAACCACCCGCTTGGCGGGTGGTTTTGCTTTTGTAGGCACGCTTAACACACGGTTTTCGTGCGCAGCCGCCCACCCAGTCCGGACACGGTGGATAAAAAGAGAAACACCGCTCAGATGAGCGGTGTTTCTTCGTGTTGGCGCTACCTATCTTCCCAGGCCGTCTCCAGCCAAGTATTGTCAGCAGAA
>UQZJ01000017.1 GCA_900545495.1 uncultured Eubacteriales bacterium | reverse complement strand
TCATCGGCAACATCGAGGCCAAGGAGGCCATCAAGGGCGGCTGCGACGTCATCGTGGCCGACGGCTTCTCCGGCAACATCATGCTCAAGAGCATCGAGGGTGTGGGCTCCTTTGCCGGCTCCGCGCTGAAGGGGATGTTCAAAAAGAACCTGCTGACGAAGCTGGCGGCACTGCTGGTGATGCCCGGCCTCAACGACTTCAAGGCGCGGCTGGACCCCAACAAGGTGGGCGGTACCGCCTTTATCGGTATCTCCAAGCCGGTCATCAAGGCCCACGGCGCCTCCAACGCCGAGGCCATCGAGAACGCCGTCGGGCAGGCCATGCAGGTGGCGGACAGCGGCATTGTGGAGGCCATCACCGCCAACATAGGCAAGATGCAGATGGTGACCGAATAAAAAAGACAAAAAGGTATTGACACTACGGTGGGATTGCCGTATTCTATTCGAAGAAAAAAAGAAGGAGGAATACCCTGTGACAATGGAGGAGATCTTCAAGACGATGCAGGACCTCATCGCCGAGCAGTTTGCCATCGACACCGATGAGATCAGCATGGAGAGTTCTTTCGTGGACGATCTGGGTGCCGATTCCGTGGATCTGGTCGAATTGGTCATGGCCATGGAGGAGGAGTTCGACATCGGCGAGATCGATGAGGAGGATCTGACGGCGCTGAAGACCGTTGGCGACTGCGTCCGCTACCTCAACGGCAAGCTCGGTTGATCTGACATAGAGGAAACGAGACACGGCCCCGCCTGCGCGGGGTCGTCTTTTTAGGAAGGGGGAGCATATATGCATACCTTGGAGACGAAGCTGGGCTACGTCTTTCACCGCCCGGAGCTGCTGGAAAACGCGCTGTACCACAGCTCCTACGCCAACGAGCATCGGGGTGCGGGCATCAGCAGCAACGAGCGCCTGGAGTTCCTGGGCGACGCGGTGCTGGGCTTCGTGACGGCGGAGTACCTGTACACCAAGCATCCCGATATGCCGGAGGGCGACCTGACCCGTATCCGCGCCGCGCTGGTGTGCGAGGAGAGCCTGCATGAGGTGGCCCAGTATCTGGGTCTTGGCGAGTACCTGCGGCTGGGCCGGGGCGAGGAGCTGGGCGGCGGCCGCCGCCGTCCGTCCATTCTGGCGGACGCCACGGAGTCGGTGTTTGCCGCCGTCTATCTGGATGGCGGCATGGACGCCGCCCGCGACCTGATCCACCGCGTGCTGCTGGACAAGGAGCAGGAGGAGCAGGTGGAGGAGCGCCGCCGGGACTATAAGACGGAGCTGCAGGAGCTGGTGCAGCGCAAGCCGGATCAGACCCTGCGCTACGAGATGGTGGGGGCCTCCGGCCCGGACCATGCGCGAGTGTTCGCCTTCCGCGTCCTGCTCAACGGACAGGTGGCCGGCACCGGCGAGGGGCGCAGCAAAAAGGAGGCCGAGCAGGCCGCCGCCCACTGCGCGCTGGAGCGTCTGACGCAGTAAGACGAGGCGGGTACATACGGACGGAGGGGCTTCCGCCCGCGTGTACCCGCTTTTTTTCGCAGAGAGGGAAACCTTTTGCCCCTCGCCTGCGTCTAAGGAGTAGAACAAGCAGAAAGGAGCTGATCCCATGGAAAAACGCATCGCGGCGCTGGTGCTGGCTGCGTGCATGGCGCTGCCGCTGTTCGGCTGCGGCAGTAAGCTGACGGCACAGAGCCTGACGGAGGGCGTGACCGCCCGCACCATCGATACGCACATCGACCTGACCGACGACAGCACGGCTGTCATGGACTTTGCCGCCGCCCTGCTGCGGCAGACAACGCAGGAGGAGGGCGTGCTGCTCTCCCCGGTATCCCTGCTGTACGCGCTGGGCATGACCGCCAACGGCGCTGCCGGCACCACGCTGTCCCAACTGGAGAAGGCCATGGGCATGGATCGGGATACCCTCAACGACTACCTCTATACCTACCGCATGAGCCTGCCGGAGAACACCAAGAAGTGCAAGCTGTCACTGGCCAACTCCCTGTGGGTGCGGGACATCTTCCGGTTGGAGGACAGTTTTCTGGACAACTGCGTCAGCTACTATGACGCGGAGGTGTACCGCTCCGCCTTTGACGAGGCCATGAAAAACGACCTGAACCACTGGGTCAGCAACCAGACCGACGGCATGATCGACAAGCTGCTGGAGCAAGCGCCCGGCGAGCGCACCATGCTCTATCTGGTGAACGCCGTGTGCTTTGACGCCAAGTGGGAGAAGCCCTACGAGAAGGAGAACATCCAGAAGGGCGCGGTGTTCACCGCCGCCGACGGCACCCGCCAGACGGCGGATCTGCTGTGGTCGCAGGAGAGCCTCTATCTGTCCGACGACAACACCACCGGCTTTATGAAGTACTACGACGGCGGCCGCTACGCCTTTGTGGGACTGCTGCCCAACGAGGGCGTCTCCATAGCGGACTATGTGGCCGGACTCACCGGCGGCAAGCTCCACGCCCTGCTGAATGACCCCCAGCACGGCACGGTGGAGGCCGCCATCCCCCGGTTCAAGGCGTCCTCCTCGCTGGAGCTGAGCGACGCGCTGAAGGCCATGGGCGTCACCGACGCCTTTGACAGCACGGCGGCGGATCTGCGGGCCATGGGCGGCGCGCCTAACGACCAGCTGTATGTCAGCGCCGTGCTGCACAAGACCTATCTGGAGCTGGACGAGAACGGCACCAAGGCCGCCGCCGTCACGGCGGTGGCGAATGAAGCCGCCTCCGCTGAGCCGCCGGAGGTGCATCGCGTGGTGCTGGATCGCCCCTTCGTGTACATGATCGTGGACACCCATGCCAACCTGCCGCTGTTCTTGGGAACTGTGACCCAAATGGACGGTTGACATTTGCCTGCGAAGCGCCTATACTGTCAGTTTGCCGGATGCGGCCTTCGCAGCATCCGGCAAACTGATACAGGAGATCTGTTTGTATGGACTATTATCTGCTGACCGATCTGGCGGCTACCATGGGGTACCATCTGGCCATGTCCGGCGCGGAGACCTTCCGGGTAGAGGACACCATCCACCGCATCCTGCGGGCCTACGGCGTGGAGTGCGAGGCGTTCGCTATCCCCAACTGCGTGTCCGTCAGCCTGGAGGCCGCCAACGGCAAGCCGCTGATGATCATGAAGCGTATCGGCTTCCACGGCAACGATCTGGAGGCGCTGGAAAAGCTCAACGCCCTGAGCCGCCGCATCTGCGCGGAGCGTCCCGACGTGGACGAGGCTATGGCGTGGCTGGAGGAGACCATGAAGGCGTGCCGCTCTTACAGCACCGGCGTGTTCTATCTGGGCAGCGTGCTGGTGGGTCTGGGCTTCTGTCTGGTGTTCGGCGGCACGCTGCTGGACTGCCTGTGGGCGGGGGCGATGGGCCTGATCATCGGCCTCATCACCCGCTTTATGGACAAGCAGGAGGCCAACCCCTTCTTCAGCACCCTGCTGGCGGCCTGCTGTATGGCGCTGCCGGCCTATATCGCGGCGGGTCTGGGACTGATGAACAGCCCCGATGCCGCCATCATCGGCGCGCTGATGATCCTTGTCCCCGGCCTGCCCATCACCAACTCCATGCGGGACATCATCTACGGCGACACCAACTCCGGCATCATCCGGGTGGTGCAGGTGATCCTCACCGCGCTGGCCATCGCGCTGGGTACCGCCGCCGCGTGGCATCTGACCACCGGCGTCTACGGTCTGACCGGCTCCGCCACGGTGAGCTGGCACCCGCTGGCACAGGCCATCGCGGTGTTCGTGGGCTGCTGCGGCTTCTGCATCCTGTTCAACGTCCACGGACGGGGCTGCGTGCTGTGCATCATCGGCGGCGTGGCCACATGGATGCTCTACCTGCTGTGGGGCGCGCTGGGCTGCGACATATACGCCGCCAACCTGTTCGCCGCCCTGTTTGCGGCGCTGTATGCCGAGGTGATGGCGCGGGTCCGCAAGTGTCCCTCTATGCCCTATCTGGTCATCACCATCCTGCCGCTGCTGCCCGGCGCCGGTGTGTACTACACCATGAGTCTGGGGCTGGAGGGCAACATGATGGACGCCGTTGCCAAAGGACTGGAGACCATCGGCGTGGCCGGGGCGCTGGCGGTGGGTATTCTGCTGGTATCCTCCGTGTTCCGTATCCTCAACCGCCGCATCCACGGCGCGCGGACGCTGGAATCCTGAAACGTGAAAAAGAAAGAGGTCTGCACCGCAGACCTCTTTCTTTTTTCACTCGTCGATATAGGCGTGGGGGTCGATGGCGCTGCCGTTCTGACTGACGGAGAAGTGGAGGTGGGGGCCCATCTCGCTCTCCGCTGCGCTGGTGGAGCCGACACAGCCGATGACGTCCCCGGCGTGAACGGCCTGTCCCTCCGCCACCGGCACGTCGGCTTGCAGGCTGCTGTAATGGGTGGTGTAGCCGCCGCTGTGCTCAATGACCACGGTGGTCCCCATCAGCTCGTCGTCGGTGACGGAGACCACGGTGCCGTCCGCCGCCGTCTTGACCGCCGCGCCCTCCTCGGCCTGTACGTCGATGCCGTTGTGGGTGCGCCAGTCCGCCATGGTCTGGTCATACAGCAGCTCCGTCATGCTGAACACCGTGACGGTGGTGCCGTCCAGCGGGGAGACCACCTCCGGCAGCAGCTCCACCGGCTCCTCGATGACCACCGGCTCCTGCACCGGCACCTCCACCGGCTCCGGCTGGATCACCGGCTTGGTGGGCGGGACGGGGACAGGCGTCACGGGGGCGGGCTTGATCTCGATGACGGGGTCGGGCTCCCTGACGGGGGAGGCGGAGGAGAATAGGGTGATATAGCCGATGGTGCCGGCAGCCAGCAGGCACACCGCAAGGGCTATGTAGAAGCCCTTGCCGCCGAACATGGCACGGATCTTTGATTTGTCGAGTCTGCTCATACGCGCCTTTCAGGTGGGATACACCCACCGCCGCGGTTTCCGGCCCGCGGCCCGCCGGAATAAAAAAGTCTCTGCCTGCATTGTGACCAGACAGAGACTTTTTTATTCATTTGGTTTTGTACCTCAGTCGTAGAACTCCTCCGTCAGACCCCGGCGCAGCAGACCGGCCAGCACGTCCTTGGGGACGGCGTGCTCGTAGAGGATGTCGTGGACGGCCTTGCAGATGGGCAGCTCCACGCCGTACTTCTTCCCCAGCAGCATCAGCGCCTTGACGGTGTAGTAGCCCTCCGCCAGCTGGTGGTAGTCCTGCCCCCGGACGAAGGCCTCGCCGAACTGTCGGTTGTGGCTGTACGGGGAGAACACTGTGGCCTCGTAGTCGCCCAGATGGCACAGCCCGTAGGCCGACAGCTCACTGCCGCCCATGGCCTTGATGAGCCGGGCTACCTCCCGGGTGCCGCGGCTCATGAGGGCGCCCTTGAGACTGCCCATCTCGAAGCCGTCCAGAAAACCGGCGGCGATGCCCACCACGTTTTTGGCGGCGGCGCCCACCTCGTTGCCGATCATGTCGCCGCCGTAGTAGAAGCGGATGAGGTCGCTGGAGAAGGACTGCACCAGACGGCGCTTGACAGCGTCGTTCTCGCTGTCGATGACCATACAGTTGGGGATGCCGCGATAGAACTCCTGCACATGGCCCGGCCCCAGCCAGACCGCCACGGCATTGGACGGATGCAGGCACACGGACGCGATCTGGCTGAGCCGTGCGCCGGTACCCATCTCCAGACCCTTCATGCACAGAACCACCGTGCGCTCCCGCAGGGCTTGCAGCTCCGGCTGACCCAGCAGGCTCCGCAGATTCTGGGAGCCGATGGAGATGATGACCGTCTCCGCACCGTCCAGCGCGGCGGCAAGGTCGGTGGACAGCGCCACGGACTCCGGCAGCGTCAGCAGATCGTTCTGCCGGGTGGCGAGAAACGCCTGCATCTTGGGGGAGGTGCTGCGGCCGTACAGGGTGACGCGGTGGCCGATGTGGTCGAGGTACCATGTGATGAGGGAACCCCACCGCCCGCAGCCGATAACTGTGATATTCATGGGTATATCTCCTTATAACGAGACCCCGAAGCGCCGCTTCGGGGTCTGCTGTTCATACAAAGCGAACGCTGCCTTATTTGACGATCAGTGTCTTGCCGTCCATCTCCTCCGGGCAGGCAAGGCCCATCACATCCAGAATGGTGGGGGCGATGTCCGCCAGACGGCCCGGACGCAGCTCGGTGCCGGCGCCGCAGAGGATGAAGGGTACGAGGTTGGTGGTGTGGGCGGTCATGGGGCTGCCGTCGGGCTGCTTCATGTCCTCGGCGTTGCCGTGGTCGGCAGTGACCATGGCGATGCCGCCCATCTTCAGGGTGGCCTCCACCACGCGGCCCACGCAGGTGTCCACCGTCTCCACCGCCTTGATGGCGGCCTCCAGCACGCCGGTGTGACCCACCATGTCGCAGTTGGCAAAGTTCAGAATGATCACATCGTAGGCGCCGGACTCGATGCGCTCCACGCACTTGTCGCACACCTCCACGGCGCTCATCTCCGGCTGAAGATCGTAGGTCGCCACCTTGGGGGAGGGAACCAGCACCCGGTCCTCGCCGGGGTACTGCGTCTCCACGCCGCCGTTGAAGAAGAACGTCACATGGGCGTACTTCTCCGTCTCCGCGATGCGCAGCTGGGTCATGCCCATGCTGCTGAGGTACTCGCCCAGTCCGTTCTTTACGGCGATGCGGGGCCACGCTACCAGCACGTTGGGCATGGAGGCGTCGTACTCCGTGTTGCACACATAGGTGGTGGGGAAGAACTCCCGCTGGAACCCGTCAAAGTCGGGGTCGACGATGGCGCGGGTGATCTCGCGGGCCCGGTCGGGGCGGTAGTTGAAGAAGATCACACTGTCGTTGTCGCTGATGGTGCCGTCGCTGTCGCAGACCACCGGCTCCATGAACTCGTCGGTGACATTGTTGGCGTAGCTCTGTGCCACGGCGTCCACGGGGTCGGCGTTGTGGTTGCCCTCGCCATACACCATGGCGTCGTAGGCCATCTGTACCCGCTCCCAGCGTTTGTCGCGATCCATGGCGTAGTAGCGGCCCATGACCGTGGCGATCTTGCCCACGCCCAGCGCGGCGCACTTGTCGGCCAGCGCCTGCACAAAGCCCTTGCCGCTGGTGGGGGACACGTCCCGCCCGTCCAGGAAGCAGTGGATATACACGCGGTGCAGCCCCTTGTCCTTTGCCATCTGCAGCAGCGCGTACAGGTGGTCGATGTGGGAGTGTACGCCGCCGTCGGACAGCAGGCCGTACAGGTGGAGGCTGGCGCCGTTTTTCAGACAGTCGTCCATGGCCTTGTTGTAGGCTTCGTTCCGGAAGAAGCTGCCGTCCTCGATGGCGCGGCTGATACGGGGCAGATCCTGAAACACCACGCGGCCGCCGCCGATGTTGGTGTGACCTACCTCGCTGTTGCCCATCTGCCCGGCGGGCAGACCCACGTCCAGTCCGCTGGCGGACAGGGTGGTGTGGGCATAGTCACGGAACAGCCCGTCCAGCACCGGCGTTTTCGCCAGCGTAACGGCGTTGTCATCCGCCGCCGGAGCAAGGCCGAAGCCGTCCATAATGATAAGAGTTGTCGGAGTTTTGTTCATGCCTTTCCTCCTGAGAGCTCAGTCCTGATTGGCGGCGTTGATGATCTCCACAAAGTCAGCAGCATTCAGAGCGGCACCGCCGATGAGGCCGCCGTCGATGTCGGGCTGACCCAGCAGCTCCGCGGCGTTGGCAGGCTTCATGGAGCCGCCGTACTGGATGGTGATGGAACGGGCGATGCGGGCACCGTACAGGTGGCGCACGGTGGTGCGGATGAAGGTGCAGACCTCTGCAGCCTGCTCGGCGGTGGCGGTCTTGCCGGTGCCGATGGCCCACACGGGCTCATAGGCGATGACGCACTTGCGCAGCTTCTCGGCGGACACGCCGGCCAGCGCGGACTTCACCTGCAGGGCGATGAGCTCCATGGTGATGCCCAGCTCCCGCTGCTCCAGCGTCTCGCCCACGCAGATAATGGGGTGCAGACCGGCCTCCAGCGCGGCCAGCACCTTCTTGTTGACGATGAGATCCGTCTCACCGAAATACTGGCGGCGCTCGGAGTGGCCGATGATGACGTACTTCACGCCCAGATCCTTCAGCATATCGGCGGAGACCTCGCCGGTGTAGGCGCCGGACTTCTCAAAGAACACGTTCTGCGCGCCAACGGACACGCGGGCGTCCTTGAAGGCCTTGATGGCGGTGGAGATGTTCACGGCGGGGACGCACACCACTACGTCGCACCACTTGGCCTTGGGCAGCAGAGCCTTCAGCTCCTCAGCGAATTTTTTCGTCTCGCTGGCGGTCTTGTTCATCTTCCAGTTGCCGGCGATAATGGTCTTACGGTATCTGCGATTCATAACTTGTTTACTCCTCTGTCTTCTTTAAACTATTCTATCGACACAAATTTTGCTTTGATACGATCCATGTAAAGGGGATGGCCGTCCCCTGTCAGGGCTGCTTACTTGTCCAGCAGGCAGGCCACGCCGGGCAGCTCCAGACCCTCCAGAAATTCCAGAGACGCGCCGCCGCCGGTGCTGATGTGGGTGATCTTGTCGGCAAAGCCCATCTGATCCACCGCCGCGGCACTGTCGCCGCCGCCCACGATGGTGATGGCACCGCTGTCGGCCAGCGCCTGCGCCATGGCGCGGGTGCCGGCGGCAAAGTTCTCAAACTCGAACACGCCCATAGGCCCGTTCCACACCACGGTGCCGGCGCCCTTCACGGCGTCGCAGAACGTCCGGATGGTGTCGGGGCCGATGTCCATGCCCTCCCAGCCGTCGGGGATGGCCATGGTGCTGACCACCTGACGCTTGGCGTCGTTGGAGAAATCGTCCGCCGCCATGGTGTCGGAGGGCAGCAGCAGCTTGACGCCGTTCTTTTCCGCTTTGGCGATCATCTCCCGGGCGTAGTCCAGCTTATCCTCCTCGCACAGGCTCTTACCGATGGAGCCGCCCTGCGCCTTGGCGAAGGTGTAGGCCATGCCGCCGCCGATGATGATGGTGTCGGCCTTGTCCAGCAGGTTGTTGATGACGCCGATCTTATCGCTGACCTTGGCGCCGCCCAGCACCGCCACGAAGGGGCGCTTGGGGTTATTGAGCGCACCGCCCATGACCTCCAGCTCCTTGGCCACCAGCAGGCCGGACACGGCGGGCAGATAGGCCGCCACACCGGCGGTGGAGGCGTGGGCGCGGTGAACGGTGCCGAAGGCGTCGGACACATACAGCTCCGCCATGGAGGCCAGCTCCTCGGCGAAGGATGGGTCGTTCTTTTCCTCGCGGGGATCGAAGCGCAGGTTCTCCAGCAGCATGATCTGGCCGCCCTGCAGCGCCGCGGCCTTGGCCTTGGCGTCCTCGCCCACGATGTCCTTGGCGAAGATGACCTCCTGTCCCAGCAGCTCGCTGAGACGCTGCGCCACGGGGGCCAGGCTCAGCTTGGCCTTCCACTCGCCCTTGGGCTTGCCCAGATGGGAGCAGGCGATGACCGCCGCCTTCTTCTCCAGCAGGTAGCGGATGGTGGGCAGCGCCGCCACGATGCGCTTGTCGCTGGTGATAGCGCCCGTCTCCTTATCCTGCGGCACATTGAAATCGCAGCGCAGCAAGATCTTCTTCCCGGCCACGTCCACGTCCAGAATGGTCTTTTTATTGTAGTTCATACGGATACATCTCCTTTTGAAATAGTATGTGTATGGAAAAAACAGATCAGCGCTCCGCCATCTCACCCTGCCCCGACAGGCCGGGGAACCCGTTCTGCCGCAGAGCCTCGTAGGTCAGAATGGCCACGGAGTTGCTGAGATTCAGACTGCGCGCCTCCGTGCGCATGGGCAGCCGGATGCATCGGTCATAGTGGGCCGCGCGGAACGCCTCCGGCAGCCCTGCTGTCTCCTTGCCGAAGAACAGCCAGCAGTCCGGCGAGAACCGGGCCTGTGTGTAGTCCTGCGGCGCCTTGGTGGTGGCCAGCCACAGATCGCCGGCGGCCTCCGGGTTCTGCCGGAAGAAATCGTCCAGTCCGTCGTAGTCCCGGACGGTCACCAGATGCCAGTAGTCAAGACCCGCCCGCTTTACGGCACGATCGGAGATGTCGAAGCCCAGCGGACGGATAAGATGCAGAGAGCATCCCGTGGCGGCGCAGGTGCGGGCAATGTTGCCGCAGTTCTGGGGGATCTCCGGTTCGACCAGCACAATGTGAAGCATACAGGGCAGCCCTCCTCAAATACCTGCCTATTGTAATGCAATAGAACGGGAAATGCAACTCAAAAATGGCAAAAACCCTTGCATTTTCTTAGAAATACAAAAAATGACCGCTATTTCCATGAAAAAATGGCGATTTGCATGAGCATTTTCCGCCCTGAAAAATTATTGCCAAAAAAAGTGGGAAAAATACTGGATTTTCCCGTAAAGCCTGTTATAATAGGAACAGGCAAACCAAGCTGAGGGGAGGAAGGGCCAATGGATCGGTTGGACTGTGTAAAAGCCAATAGCTGCTGTGTGTGCGCTTCCTCTGCCGAGGCGTGCGCCGTCTGCATCGCAAAAGACCGCTCTGACCGGCGGTAAGGGCGATGTGGCGGCGCTTTTTGTTTGTTTTTTAACAGGTATGCCATGACCGGCAGCGGTCGAAAAAATATTCCATAACGGACAGAAAGCGAGAGGTTTAACACCATGATTTCTCACGGCAAGGACATCAAGATCTTCACCGGCAACGCCAACCCCGCATTGGCACAGGAGATCTGCAAGCTCATCGGCATCAAGCTGGGCGAGGCAGAGGTCAAATCCTTTGCGGACGGCGAGGCCTCGGTCTCTCTGTATGAGAGCGTCCGCGGCAGCGATGTGTTTCTCATCAACTCCACCTGCAAGCCGGTCAATGACAGCCTGATGGAGCTGCTCATCATGATCGACGCCTGCAAGCGCGCCTCCGCGGGTCGTGTTACCGCGGTGATCCCCTATTTCGGCTATGCCCGTCAGGATCGTAAGGCCAAGAGCCGCGATCCCATCTCCGCCAAGCTGGTGGCCAACATGATCACCGCCTCCGGCGCCGACCGCGTGCTGACCATGGATCTCCACGCCAGCCAGATCCAGGGCTTCTTCGACATCCCTGTGGACAACCTGCTGGGCAACCCCGTGTTCGTGGACTACTACGCCAAGAAGTTCGGCGAGAAGTGTGAGAACATGGCGGTGGTGTCCCCCGACGTGGGCAGCGTGGCCCGCGCCCGCACCTTCGCCCAGAAGCTGCACATGAGCCTTGCCATCGTGGACAAGCGCCGTCAGAAGGCCAACCAGTGCGAGGTCATGAACGTCATCGGCGACGTGGCAGGTAAGGACTGCATCCTGTTCGACGATATGATCGACACCGCCGGCTCCATCTGCAACGCGGCCAAGGCCATCGTGGAGGTGGGCGGCGCCAACAGCGTGTACGCCTGCGCCAGCCATGGCGTGCTGTCCGGCCCGGCGCTGGAGCGTCTGAGCAGCAGCGTCATCAAGGAGGTCGCTCTGCTGAACACCATCCCCGAGACGATGGGCGCAGGCTGCGACAAGATCAAGTACCTGTCTGTGGCGCCCATGTTCGCCGAGGCCATCGAGCGTATCTATCAGGAGATCTCCATCGCTAAGCTGTTCAACTAAGCGCTTTTCAAACGGCGGAAGCTATGCTATACTGTGGGGGACTGCGTTTGCAGTCCCCTTACTTTTTCAAAAGGAGGCGAGAGCCTTGTTTTTTAATCGGAATCAGGCCGGCGGCGTCAACTGGATCCTTGTGGGGCTGGGCAATCCCGGCAGCAAGTACGAATCCACCCGCCATAACATGGGGTGGCTGGCGCTGGACAGCCTGATGGAAAAGGAGAATTTCAAGCTCAACAAGCTGCGGTTCAAGGCGTGGACAGGTATTCTGGAGAAAAACGGCAACAAAATACTGGTGATGAAGCCCCAGACATACATGAACCTGTCCGGTGAGTCCGTGGGCGAGGCCGCCCGGTTCTACAAGGTGCCGGCAGACCATGTGGTGGTCATCTCCGACGACGTGTCCCTCGCGGCGGGACGGCTGCGGATCCGCAAAAGCGGGTCGGCGGGCGGCCACAACGGGCTGAAGAATATCATCCAGCACCTTGGGACGGACGGGTTCCCCCGCATCAAGGTGGGTGTGGGGATGCCGGAGCATCCCGACCATGAGATGGTGAACTGGGTGGTGGGCAAGCCCCAGGGCGAGGAGGCCAAGCTGCTGCGCGCCACGCTGGATCGGGCGGCGGAGGCGGCGCTGTGCCTTATTGAGCAGGGGGCTGACACGGCCATGAACCGTTTCAACAGCTGAATTTTTCAGGTAAATTTCAGAAAGCACGCATAGAATATACGCTGATACCAAGTCAAAAAACAGCGCAGGCGCTGATCTCGGAAGGGAGGGAGAGCACTTGGAGGGACTGATCCGACAGCTTTTGACACTGCCGCAGCTACAGGAGCTGACGGCGGGCATGGCAGGCCGGGAGAAGCACAGCATGGTCACGGGGCTCTCCCCCGTGCAGCGCGCCGCGGTGGCGGCGGCTGCGGCGGAGCAGACCGGCAGACCCCTTTTGATGCTGTGTGCCGACGAGCAGGAGTGCGCCCGGCAGACCGCCGATCTGCGCGCCCTTACCGGTGAGGAGCCGGTGGTGCTGCCCGCCAGAGAGTGGCAGCTGCGGCCTGCGGCGGCGTACAGCCGCCAGTGGGAGTACCGGCGGCTGTGGGCACTGTACCGTTTGGCACAGGAGAAGCCCCGGGTGATGGTGGCGACGGCGGCGGCCATGGCGCAGCTGTGTCTGCCGGCGGCGGTGCTGCAAAAGACCGCCTTCACGCTGGAGGTGGGGCAGCAGTATGACGTGACGGCGCTGACGGCGCAGCTCACGGCGGCGGGCTACGTCCGCGCCCAACAGGTAGAGGGCGCAGGACAGTTCGCCCTCCGCGGCGGTATTCTGGATATCTTCTCCCCCGGCCCGGAGCGCCCGGTGCGCTGCGAGTTCTTCGACGACGAGCTGGACAGCATGGGCGATTTCGACGTGACCACCCAGCGCCGTGTGGAGAACCGGCAGCGCTTTACGGTGCTGCCCGCCGGCGAGGTGCTGCCGTTTTACGACGAAAATGCGGCGGAAAGCGCCGCCAAGCGCATAGACGCAGCGGCAAAGCGTCTGGCGAAGAAGGAGAATACCGCCGCCCTGCGGCAGCGGCTGGAGGAGGACGCCCAGTCCCTGCGGCAGGGGGTGACGCCTCCCGGCGGCGACCGGTATCTGGCGGCAGTGTACCCCGACGCGGCCACGGCCTTCGATTATCTGCCGGAGGACTGTCTTGTCTGCGTCAGCGAGGCGGGCCGGGTGCAGGAGGCGCTGAAGGCCTTTGTATGGCAGGTGAAGCAGGATGTAACGGCGTCTATGGAGGCCGGTCAGATGGCAGGCGCCTTCGGGCGGCTGACACTGACGGAAACGGAAACGGCGGCGGCGCTGGAGCGCTTCCCCGTGTGCCAGATGGAGAGCCTGCCCACCAGCCGGTATCTGGTGGCGCCCAAGCTGCTGCTGGACATCTCCGCCAAGCAGCTGTCCAGCTACGGCGGCAGTCTGGAAACGGCGGCCACCGACATCGTACACTACCTCACCGCCGGGTACGGCGTGCTGGTGCTGTGCGGCGGCGAGGTGCGGGCAAAGAATATGCAGGAGCTGCTGCACCGGAAAAAGATCCCCGCCGCGCTGGAGCTGTCCGGCAGCGCCGTGCCGAAGCGGGGGCAGGTGTGCATCACCGTAGGCGCGCTCAGCGCCGGCAGCGAGTGGCCGGCGCTGAAGCTGGCGGTGCTGACGGAGGGACAGCTCACCGAGAAGCTGTCCGGCAGCCGGAAAAAGCCCCGCGCCGCCAAGACGGACAATCGGCAGAAAATACAATCCTACACCGATCTGGCGGTGGGCGATCTGGTGGTACACGTCCACCACGGCATCGGGCGGTTCGCCGGGATGCTGCGTCTGCCGGTGGACGGCGTGGAGAAGGACTATATCAAGATCAACTACGCCGGCAGCGACTGCCTGTATGTACCGGCCACATCGCTGGATCTGGTGAGCAAATACATCGGCGGCGGCGACGAGGCGGCGGAAAAGACGAAGCTGAACAAGCTGTCCGGCGACCAGTGGGCCAAGACCACCCGCCGGGCCAAGGCGGCGGCAAAGGATCTGGCCGAGGAACTGATCAAGCTGTACGCCCAGCGCCAGCGGCAGACCGGCTTCGCCTTTTCACCGGACTCCCCGTGGCAGCGGGAGTTTGAGGATGATTTCGACTACACGGAGACGGACGACCAGCTGGCCGCCATCCGGGATATCAAGCGGGATATGGAGAAGCCGGCGCCCATGGATCGGCTGCTGTGCGGCGATGTGGGCTACGGCAAGACGGAGGTGGCGCTGCGGGCGGCCATGAAGTGCATTCTGGACGGCAAACAGGCCGCCATTCTGGTACCCACCACCGTGCTGGCCCAGCAGCACTACGCCACGGCCATCGCCCGGTTCCGGGCATTTCCGGTGACGGTGGAGGTGCTGTCCCGATTCCGCACACCGGCGCAGGTGAAGGACGTGCTGGAGCGGGTGAAAACGGGCAGAGTGGATCTGCTCATCGGCACCCACAAACTGCTGGCCAAGAGCGTGGAGTTCAAGGATCTGGGTCTGCTCATCATCGACGAGGAGCAGCGCTTCGGCGTGACCCATAAGGAGAAGCTGCGCCAGCGGACGGAGCAGGTGGACACGCTGACGCTGTCCGCCACGCCCATCCCCCGGACGCTGAACATGGCCCTCAGCGGCATCCGGGACATGAGCACCATCGAGCAGCCGCCGCAGGAGCGGCAGCCGGTGCAGACCTATGTACTGGAGCACGACTGGGGCATCGTCACCGAGGCCATCCGGCGGGAGCTGGATCGGGGCGGGCAGGTGTACTACCTGCACAACCGGGTGGAGAACATCGACTCCACCGCCTCCCGGCTGCGGGAGCTGCTGGGCGACGGCGTGACGGTGGAGACCGCCCATGGCAAAATGGCGGAGGGTGAGCTGAGCCGCGTCATGAGCCGCATGGCGGAGGGCGACATCGACGTGCTGGTATGCACCACCATCATCGAAACGGGCATCGACATCCCCAACGTGAACACCCTCATTATCGAGGACGCGGACCGGCTGGGGCTCAGCCAGCTCCACCAGATCCGGGGGCGCATCGGCCGGTCGGCCCGGCGGGCCTACGCCTATCTGACGTACCGCACCGGCAAGGTGCTGACGGAGGTGGCCGCCAAGCGGCTCACCGCCATACGGGAATATGTGGAGTTCGGCTCCGGCTTCAAGATCGCCATGCGGGATCTGGAGATCCGGGGCGCCGGAAACCTCTTAGGCCCCGAGCAGTCGGGCTACATGATGTCTGTGGGCTATGATATGTACCTGAAGCTGCTGAACGACGCGGTGCTGGAGCAGCAGGGCCGGGGCGCGGAGGTGCGGGCGGAATGCTCCGCCGACCTGACGGTGCCGGCCTACATCCCGGAGGGGTATGTACCCGCCGCCGAGCAGCGGATGGATCTGTACCGCCGCATCGCCGCGCTGCGGACGCCGGCGGACGAGGCCGACCTGACGGACGAGCTGCTGGACCGGTACGGCGACGTGCCAAAGCCGGTAACGGCGCTGCTGCACGTGGCCATGCTCCGGGCGGCGGCCATGGAGACGGGCATCACCGACATCACCCAGAAGGGGCGGCAGCTGCTGTTCAGCTTCGATACGCGCATCGACCCGGCGGCGCTGCTGGCGGTGTGTACCATGGCGGGCTACCGGAACCGCTTGCAGCTGTCGGCGGGAACGGAGCCGCGGCTGACGCTGTTTTTACAGCCAAACGAGGATGCATTGGACGCCGCAGGCGGCCTTGTAGAAAAGCTGCGTTTGCAGCAGAATGAGATACAGGGACGAAAGTCCCAAGAAGGAGGAACTGAGCATGAAGAATAATTGGGTGCGCCTGATCGCCGGTGCGCTGGCCTCTGTGGTGCTGGTGGGAGCCATCTCCCTCACTGGAGGCATGAAGAAGGGACACCGCACCGACGGCCTGCTGTATGAGGCCAGCGGACTCCATCCCGACGCGGAGCTGCTGCTCATCGACGGGCAGACCGTGACGGCGGAGGAGTATCTGTATTGGCTGGCCTACGACTGCGAGTATCTGAGCAACTATGTGCCGAATGTGGACTGGAGCGCCGAGCTGACCGCGGGCGTGACCTACGGCGACTATGCCAAAACCGAGGCCGTGGAGACGGTGAAGCTGTACAGCGTGGTGCGGGCATGGGCGCAGGAGGCCGGTGTGACGCTGACCGAGGAGGATCAGGCGGCGCTGGAGGCACAGCGGCAGGCGTATGTGGAGTACTACGGCGGCGAGGAGGCCTACCAGCAGCAGCTGGCGGCAATGGGCCTTACGGAGGAGGCGTATGACCGCATCCCGGAGACGGCGTTCCTGTACCAGAGGCTGGAGACGGAGTTCAGCACCGAGGGCAGCGCCCTGTATCCCGACGGGGCGGCGCTGGCTCAGTACGCGGCGGACAACGGCTACCTGACGGGCCGCGCCATCTATGTACCCGCCGGTGACGGCGCCGAGGAGGAGGCCAACGGCTACCTCAAGCGGATGCAGGAGGCGGAGGATAAGCTGGCCGAGCACGCCGCCATCTGTCAGGAACGGGGCGTGGATCAGAAGGACAGCATCACCTTCACCGTGACGGAGGGCGACCCTGTCTGCGAGGCGGCCATGGCGCTGGCGGCCAACGAGGTGTCGGATGTGATCGCCGTGGACGAGGGCTACTACATCTTCCTGCGGGAGGAGACGGATCTGTCCGCGGTGCTGCCTGCGTATTTCAATGCCCTGCTGCAGGCGCGGCGCGGCACGGCCAACGTGGTCTATAACGAGGAACTGTACGCCGCCATCGACACCGGCACGTTCTACCAGACGCTGACGCAGCTGCGCAGCCAGCTGGCGCAGACCGTGCAGCCGACTGAAAAGTAAAGTGCCTATCCGTCAAAATGACGGAAAGGGCGGGGCTGCCATGCACCTTTTGACGATTTTTTAACAAACTTCAAATTGACCGTTGACTATTGTTAAAAAGTTGACTATCATGAGCATAGACATTCGTTATACAAAGCGGTATAATGAGCTTAATCTTTATAGGAGGTAACTTTCATGAAAGACCTGTATGTTGTCAATTGCTGCAGAACCGCGATCGGTTCCTTTGGCGGCTCCCTGAAGAACACCCCCGCTGCCGACATGGGCGCTGTGGTGGTCAAGGAGGCTCTGAAGCGCGCCAACATTGCACCTGAGAACGTGGATGAGCTGATGTTCGGCTGCATCCTGACCTCTGCTCAGGGTCAGAACGTGGCGCGTCAGGTTTCTATCAAGGCCGGCATCCCCTATTCCGTGCCCGCCTACACCGTCGGCATGGTCTGCGGCTCCGGTATGAAGTCCGTCATCGAGGGCGCCCGCTCCATTCTGGCCGGTGATTCCGACATCGTGGTCTGCGGCGGTACCGAGAACATGAGCGCCGCTCCCTTTGCCTCCATGGACGCCCGCTGGGGCGCTCGTATGGGCGACAAGAAGCTGGTGGACACCATGATCAAGGACGGCCTGTGGGACGCCTATAACAACTACCACATGGGTACCACCGCCGAGAACATCAACGATATCTGGGGCATCACCCGCCGCGAGCAGGACGAGTTCGCCGCCGCCTCCCAGCAGAAGGCGGAGGCCGCACAGGCATCCGGCCGCTTCGACGACGAGATCGTCCCCGTGATGGTCAAGGTCAAGAAGGACATGGTCCCCTTCGCCAAGGACGAGTATCCCAAGGCCGGCGTCACCGCTGACAGCATCGCCAAGCTGAAGGGCGCTTTCCCCGTGGGTCCCGAGTCCCCCAATCCCCAGGTGGTACATACCTTCGAGGTCACCGGCGCACGGGATGCTGCCGATAAGGGCACCCAGCGTGTCACCGCCGCCAACGCCTCCGGCATCAACGACGGCGCTGCCGCCATCGTGCTGGCCTCCGGCGAGGCTGTGGAGAAGTACGGTCTGAAGCCCATGGCCAAGCTGATCGGCTGGGGTCAGGGCGGCGTGGATCCCAAGATCATGGGCGTCGGTCCCGTGGTGGCTTCCCGCAACGCTATGAAGAAGGCCGGCGTGACCATCGACGACATCGACCTGGTGGAGGCCAACGAGGCCTTTGCCGCGCAGTCCATCGCTGTGGCCCGCGAGCTGCACTTTGACATGAGTAAGGTCAACGTCAACGGCGGCGCTATCGCTCTGGGTCATCCCGTGGGCGCGTCCGGTGCGCGTATCATCGTCACTCTGCTGCACGAGATGCAGAAGCGTCCCGAGGCCAAGAAGGGTCTGGCGACCCTGTGCATCGGCGGCGGCATGGGCACCGCAGTGGTGTTCGAGAAGTGCTGAAGCACGCCTGAAAGTGCATAAAAACAGAGCCGCTCATGCGGCTCTGTTTTTATGCTGTGCGTGGAATGCGGCTCTTGTAGGGGCGGAAGCCCTCCTCCATGCGGCAAAAAGCGACAACAAAACGTATAATACGGCAAAAAGATCACCCTGCGTATTTGACACGCAGGGTGATCTGCTGCTTTTGGACGAATTACTTCTTGATCTCGCCATTGGCGGCGGCGGTCAGGTAGGCATTGATAAAGCCGTCGATATCGCCGTCCATCACGGCCTGAATGTTGCCCATCTCGTAGCCGGTGCGGGTATCCTTGGCCAGCGTGTAGGGCATGAACACATAGGAACGGATCTGGCTGCCCCACTCGATCTTCATCTGGACGCCCTTCAGGTCGCTGATCTTCTCGGCGTGCTGCTGGAGCTTCAGCTCCGCCAGCTTGGCGCGCAGCATCTTCATGGCGTTGTCGCGGTTCTGGAACTGGCTGCGCTCCGTTTGGCAGAACACCACGATGCCGGTGGGCAGGTGGGTCAGACGGACGGCAGAGGAGGTCTTGTTGATGTGCTGGCCGCCTGCGCCGGAGGAGCGGCAGGCCTGCATCTCAATGTCCTCGGGCCGGATCTCGATCTCGCTGTCATCCTCCAGCTCCGGCATGACCTCCAGCGCGGCAAAGCTGGTCTGGCGGCGGGCATTGGCATCGAAGGGGCTGACGCGCACCAGACGGTGGACGCCATTCTCGCTCTTCAGATAGCCGTAGGCGTTTTCGCCCTCGATGAGGATGGTGGCGGATTTGATGCCCGCCTCGTCACCGGCCTCGTAGTCCATAAGCTGGTAGGTATAGCCGTGGCGCTCGGCCCAGCGGGTGTACATCCGGTACAGCATCTCCGTCCAGTCCTGCGCCTCGGTGCCGCCGGCGCCGGCGTGGAAGGTGAGAATGGCGTTGTTGCCGTCATATTCGCCGGACAGAAGGGCGGCCAGTCGGCGCTCGCTGATCTCCTTTTCCAGCGTGTTGTAGCCCTCCACCACGTCGTCCAGCTGGGAGGGATCGTCCTCCTCCTGCGCCATTTCGCACAGGGTCAGGGTATCCTCCCACTCGGACACCAGCTTGTCGTGCTTTTTGATCTTGTTCTCCAGACGCTTGACCTGACGGCTCACCTGCTGGCTGCGCTCCAGATCGTTCCAGAAGCCCTCCTGCTCCGTCTCCTTCTGGAGCTCGGCCAACTCCTCCCGCGCCTTGGGAATGCCCAACGCCTTTTCCAGCTCACCCAGCGTGGGCTCCAGCGCCAGCAGCTTCTGCTTATACTCGTCGTATTCGATGACTGCCATATATCGTTTCCTCCGCTTGAAAAATTCCTTAGCCTTACTATTATATCAAAAAATGCCTGTTTGTAAAGAGGGAGAGCCTTTTGCGGAACGATTTGCCCGTCCGCACCGTCATAAGGGACAGAGGATGCGTCCTTTCCGGAAAATTAACTGCTTTGTTACAAATTGACTCTTTTACTTTTGCACAGATTGTACTATAATATTTTTCCGGGAAAGTTCGCCTTTCCCCGCACTACATAAATAGATTGAGGAGATCCATATGAAACGTATCATTTCGCTGCTGCTTGCTGTGATGACTGTTTTGGCACTGACCGCCTGCGGCGGGAAAACGACCACCGTGGACGCACAGAGCCTTGCCAAGGCGCTGGTGGAGAAGACCGCCTTTGAGTCCGAGCTGTCCGCCGTCTCCAAGGAGGAGCTGGGCTACTATTTCCAGCTTCCGGAAAAGTGCGACGCAGCGGCGTATATGTCCGCCGGCTCCACTGCCGAGGAGGTCTTTGTCATCGAGTGCTACGATGCGGCGGCCGCCTCCGCCCTCCGCACGTCCATGCAGGAGTTTCTGAACAGCCAGAAGACGGAGATGGAGCGCTATCTGCCCGCCGAGGTGGAGCGCATCAACGGCGCGATCTTTGAGACCTACGGCACCTGCGTGGTGCTGTGCGTCACCTCTGACGCCGACACCGCCCGCGGCATCATCAAGGAGTATGTAAAGTGAGCCCGCGCCGGGCATATGGCGGCCGCCGCTATCGCCGCCGCCGCAGTCCGCTGCCCGCCCTGCTGCTGGTGATCGTGCTGGCGGCGCTGGTGCTGGGCGCACTGGCTATTTTTACGGACGTATTCAAAAAAGATAAGCCGGTGCCTGCACCGGATGACCCGGTCATAACGCAGCCCGACGACGGGCGGCAGCCCGACGACGGCACGGACGGGCAGGGCGGGGAGGACGGTCAGCAGCCGGACGACACCCAGCAGCCGGATGACACCCAGCAGCCCACCGGCAATAAGACGCTGGACACCATCACCACCGATGCCACACCCTACCAGTCCGGCGGCGTGTATATGGTGGGCGATACCGGCTTCGAGATGTACAACTACGTGGACAGTCTGGCCAAGAACTATGCGGATATCGTGACATCCGTGGCTGACCAGCTCGCCGGTGTCAGCACCGTGTACGCCATGGCTGTGCCGCTGTCCAGCGGCATCACACTGCCGGACGCGCTGTACAGCGACATCCCCGGCAGCGATCAGGCTCAGGCGGAGAAGGATATTCTGGCCGCCATGGGGAACAATGTAAAGACGGTACCTCTCCACGATACGCTGATGGCCCATCGCGGCGAGTATATCTACTTCCGCACCGACCACCACTGGACGGGGCTGGGCGCGTACTATGCCTATGTGCAGTTCTGCGCCGCAAAGGGCATCACGCCCCACAGCCTGTCGGAGTATGAGGTCAGCCAGTACGACGGCTTCCTCGGCTCGTTCTACAACGACGGCGGAAAGCCCGACGCCATGAAGAACCACCCCGATACGGTGACGGCATACCATCCCATCAGCACCGAGGCGCGGATGCAGTACGGCAAGACGGCAGACAGCCTGACGCCCGGCAAGGTGATCTACGACGAGTCCGACGCAGCTGCCGGACTGAAGTACGGCACGTTCATCATGGGCGACAACCCCTACACCGTCATCGAGAACCCCGACCTGTCCGACGGGTCCAAGTGCATTGTGGTGAAGGAGTCCTTCGGCAATGCCTTCGTGCCGTTTTTGGTGGATCACTACCAGACGGTCTACGTCATCGACTACCGCTATTACAGCGGCAGCGTCTCCGCCCTCGCCAAGACCAACGGCGTCACGGATGTGATCTTCGCCAATAACCTGTCCGCCATCCGCGGCAGCTATCAGGTAGGCAAGCTGGCGGGCGTCAAGTAACCGCATACCAACAGAATGGGGCAGGCTCGCCTGCCCCATTTTCCGGTCATCGCATATGTAACGATTCAAACAAAGGAGCCGATCCATGGTTTTCAGCAGCACCACATTCCTGCTGGCGTTTCTGCCGCTGGTGGGGATCCTCTACTTTATCTGCCCCAAGAAGCTGCGCAACGCGCTGCTCCTTGTGTTCAGCCTGCTGTTTTACGGCTGGGGTGAGCCGAAATATATCCTCATCATGCTGTTCTCCACCGTATTCGACTACTGCAACGGCCTGGCCATCGGACATTTCCGCACCGCGGGAAAGCCCAAGGGCGCCAAGGCGGTGCTGGTGGTATCCGTGGTGGGCAACCTGAGCATTCTGGGATTCTTCAAGTATACGGATTTCGCCATCACCAACCTCAACGGCCTGCTGGGGACGGCTGTTCCCGCGCTGGGACTGCTGCTGCCCATCGGCATCTCGTTCTACACCTTCCAGACCATGAGCTACACCATCGACGTGTACCGGGGTGTGGTACCGCCCCAGCGGAATATCATTGACTTCAGCGCCTATGTGACGCTGTTCCCCCAGCTCATCGCCGGGCCTATCGTCCAGTACAAGACGGTGGCGGCGGATCTGGAGAACCGGAGCCGGGAGTCACTGGCGGACGCCAGCGCCGGTATGCAGCGGTTCGTCATCGGTCTCGGCAAGAAGGTACTGCTGGCCAACCAGATGGGCGCCGTGTGGGAGGAGATCGCTGCCATGTCCGCGCCCTCCGTGGTCACGGCATGGCTGGGCGCGCTGGCCTTCACCTTCCAGATCTACTTTGACTTCTCCGGCTACTCCGACATGGCCATCGGCCTTGGACGGCTGTTCGGCTTCCGGTTTCTGGAGAACTTCAACTATCCCTACGAGTCCCGCACCGTCACGGAGTTCTGGCGGCGCTGGCACATCAGCCTGTCCACATGGTTCCGGGAGTATGTGTATATCCCGCTGGGCGGCAACCGCAAGGGGCTGGGCCGCCAGCTGCTGAACATTGCCATCGTCTGGTTCCTCACCGGACTGTGGCACGGCGCCAGCTGGAACTTTGTGCTGTGGGGCGTGTACTACGCCGTACTGCTGCTGCTGGAAAAGACGTTCCTGCTGCAATGGCTGGATCGTGTACCCGCCGTGGTGGGGCATATCTATACCTGCCTGTGCTTTATCATGGGTTGGGTGCTGTTCGCCATCACCGACTTCACGCAGCTGGGGGCGTATCTGGGGTATATGTTCTCCGGTACGCTGTTCGACGGCACCGCCGCCTACCTGCTGCGCAGCTTCTGGCTGGTGCTGGTGCTGGCGGTCATCGGCTGCACGTCCCTGCCCAAGCGGCTGTGGAGCCGGTGGGAGGGCGGCATGGCCCCCGCCGCGTCCGACGCGCTGCGCACCGTGTGGATGGTGCTGGTGCTGCTGGTGTCCGTGGCCTTTCTGGTGGGCGACAGCTACAACCCGTTTTTGTATTTCCGATTCTGAGGAGGCTGCACGATGAAACGAAATATGCTGGCGCCGCTGATCGCCATCTGCGTGATCCTGCTGGGCCTGTCCGTGGGCAGCTTCTTCTTTACGCCGGATCGGACTTTTTCCGAGAACGAGAACCGCTATCTCCAGACCACGCCTGAGCTGACGGCGGACAGCGTGCTGTCCGGCAGATTCATGACCGAGGTGGAGAACTACACCAGCGACCAGATCCTGCTGCGGGATTTCTGGACCGGCGCCCGTTCCGCCCTGCAAAGAACGGAGGGACGGCAGGACATCAGCGGCACCTATCTGGGCGCGGAGGGGCGCTACTTTGCCAAGGTCACCGACGATACCTTCAACTGGAGCAACTACGAAAAGAACCTGACGGCGGTAGAGCAGTTCTTCGCCGCCAACAGCGGCAAACGCTGCACGGCGCTGATCGCGCCCAGCCCCGCCGGGGTGTTGGGTGAATACCTGCCGAAAAACGCCCCCTACTACGACGAGGGCAAGGCCTTTTCCCTGCTGACGGACAAGCTGGGCGGGACGTTCGCCGACACCCGCACGGCGCTGGCGGGGGTGGAGGATCCCTACTACCACACCGACCACCACTGGACGACAGCGGGCGCGCAGAGTGCCTACCATGTCTGGGCGGCGGCCACCGGACACGCCGCCCGGGACTATGCGTTGGTGCAGGCCACCGACAGCTTCCGGGGGACGCTGTACTCCAAGGTGCTGCTGCCGGACAGCGTATATGACGCGGTGGACTACTGCCCGGACATCTCCATCGTCTCCGCCGACTGCGACGGCACGGAGCGGGACAGCCTGTACGACATGACGGCGCTGGAGAAGAAGGACAAGTACGAGCTGTTTCTGGGCGGCAACTACGCCAAGGCGGTGCTGCGCACCGGCACGGAGAACGGAAAGCACCTGCTGGTCGTCAAGGACTCCTTTGCCAACTGCTTTGTGCCGTTCCTCGCCGGGGACTATGAGACCATCACCATGGTGGATCTGCGGTACTGCCGGGAGAAGATACAGCCGCTGGCCGACGCTGCCGACGATATCCTGGTGCTGTACGAGATCACCAACTTTGCCGCCGACAGCAACCTGTTCAAGCTGAACCTGCAATAAGCGCAAAAAAAGATGACCGCGAAAGCGGTCATCTTTTTTTGTCGTCTCAGAAGTCCACGACGCCCTCCAGCACCCGGAGGTCGTAGGGCTCGAACACCACCTTGCGGTAAGCGTCTACATCCATCTTCACGCCGGTCCAGTCGCTGTGGATCTCGCCGGTCTGCTTGATGAGGATGTCGTACAGGATATCGTAGGTCACGCCGTCCGGCCCCTCCTCCACAATGGTGGAGTAGGGAAGGGTCTTGTGGTACGTCATGTGCAGACCCTTGTACTCGAAGTGGAAGCCGTTGCGCATCCGGCAGCCGTCCAGCCCCTTGTAGGTGAACAGCCGCTTCAGATCCCGCAGGATCTTGTCATTGTCCTGCTCATACAGGTTCTCCGGCGTCGTCTCCGTGTAGTCGTAGCGGAATTGGATGGGGATGTTGTAGGGCAGGAAGCGCTCCACGTAGGCGATGAGCTTGTCCGCCGGGTAGTTCTTGTACAGCACGCAGTTGATGCGGGTGGGGCAGGCGATCTTCCCCAGGATCTCGTCGGGGCTCTCCTCTACATAGTGTACCAGATGGCGGGAGATGTTCATGCAGGTGATCTTTCCCTTGTTCCGCTCCGTGAACGCCAGCATCTCCTCGAAGCTGGTGGTCTCCTGCGCGGGGAAGGTGGTGTTGATATACACCTTATGGGTGGTGGGAATGGCGTCCAGCATCCGCTGGAGTGCGTCCAGATCGGCCAGCGGCTCGCCGCCGGTGAACACAAAGTCGCAATAGGGTGTGACAGCGTCCATGGTGCGGATGCTGGCGATGATCTTCTCCAGACTGAAGCCGGTGCAGTCTGCGTATTCTTTTTTGTTGATGCAGAAGGGACAGTGATTCTGGCAGTCGTAGGGAACAAAGACTGTGACAGTAGCGCCGCCCTCCCGTGTTTTATAGGGATGGGTCATGTTGTTGATAACCTCTCATGTAAATGTACCGCAATAGTATATATCAAATAATGGGGAAAAGCAAGGAAAACATATGGAAATGTCTTGTTTTCTTATTAACGAAGTACGTCAATCGCCGCAGCGCCGCAGCTCGTCGCGGATCTGGGCGAAAGCGGCATTCTCGCCCTGCTCCTTCAGCAGCAGGAGCCAGCGATCCAGCAGCGCCGCCGTGTCCGCGTGCATAAAGCGGCTGGCATCGGTGCGGCTGAGATCCTTGGAGCGCTGGTAGTAGTCGTAGGGCGAGGCATCGGTGTACTGGTCGCCCTGATAGACGCGGCAGGCGGCGATACGGTCGCAGAACATCTCCGCCACATATTTCTTCGGCATTTTGCAGCCGCCTATGTAGATGGTGCCATCCTCCCGGCGGCAGTAGTCGATCCAGTATTCAAAATGGTGGCGATTGCGGCCCTTGTGGTGGAGCCACGCCAGACTGACCCCGTTTTCCAGACGCTCCTGATCGTTGGGGCTGCGCCAGCCCTGATAGTATTTGCAGCCCCGCCAGAATTCAACGGGGCTGAATTTGGACAGGTCGTGGGTCAGACCCTGCCATACGAGGCCCAGCTTCAGGCAGTAGCTGCGGACCAGCCGGCGGTGCCGGGTCACGGTATGAAGATGGGCGCGGAATTGCATGGGACGGCCTCCTTTGAAGAATCGTATCCCCAGTATACCACAGCGCGGCGAAAAAGCACAGCAAAAAATCGCCGGAATAAGTTTTTCCCTTCAAGGCAGACTACATGGGAGGTGAAGCCTATGGCGGCGTGCGGTTTTTATCGCGGCAGCGGCGCGGCGTGGCAGCAGATACTGCCGCCGGAGCTGGAAAAAATCGAAGACGGCGACGCGGTACGGCAGCGGTGCTGGGAGCTGCTGGTACTGGATCGGGAGGGGGCGCGGCGTCTGTCCGGTCAGGGGCGGATGCCGCTGTGCCGGACGCTGCTGCTGCCGCAGGACGCATGGCGGGAGCCGCTGCGCGCCTGTCAGGTGGTGTCCTGCGGCCTGTCGCCCAGGAGCAGCCTGACGCTGTCCAGTCTGGCACGGCGGCGGGTGCTGTGTGTCCAGCGGCAACTGACGGCGCTGGACGATACGCTCATCGAGCCGCAGGACATCCCACTGCCCGCGGCGTGGGACTGCTGGGAGACGGAGCCCTTGCTGCTGCTGGCGGGGGCATATCTGCTGCTGGGGCGGCTGTAAGGCTTTGCAGAGCGCATACAAAGAGGAGAGCCCCGCCGAAAGGCGGAGCCCTCCTCTTTGAGAGAGAAAAAGTTTCGGAAGCGGAATGAAGTTTTGATGTCAGGCGGTGCGGGCGCTGCGCTGCGCCTTGCGATCCTCATAGTCCATCTCCAGGAAACTGGCCTTGGCGGCAGCCCAGGTAGCTACGGCGCCAAAGATGATGGGCAGGTACATACCGGCCCGGCGGACGGGCTCGTCGGCGGCGGTCATCAGGAAAGCGGTGGCGACGACCATGACAAGAGAGACGATGACGATCAGGATGTAGGTATTGATGTTCTTCATGATAGTTTCCTCCTTGAAGATGAATTTTTATTCAGTGTGTTGAGGTGTCTTGCTGTTGTGACCACATAGTAGGATAATTAACGTGAAAAGTAAAGCTATGGAACGTTATAATGGGTGTAAGTGTAACTGATAAGCAAAAAGGGAGCGCCCGGCCAACAGGCCGGACGCTCCTCCACGGGAGAAGTTACAGGTTCTTCTCGTAGGACTCGATCATCTTCTTGACCATCTGGCCGCCGACAGAGCCTGCCTCACGGCTGGTCAGGTCGCCGTTGTAGCCGTTTTTCAGGTTGACGCCCACCTCGTTGGCGGCCTCCATCTTAAACTTATCCATCGCGGCCTTGGCCTCGGGGATGTTCAGCTTGTTGCTGTTCTTGCTGGACATATTGAAAATCTCCTTTCCGGTTGTTGAGCGATAAGCTCTGATTGGGTATCGCAGTCATAGCTTTTCCCACCGCCGGATGAATATACGATGCGGAGACTGGTAATATCTGCTGCCGTTTGTCACCGTTTTGCAGCAAAAAATAGAATACAGGGCTTATGCCCATGAGGAAAGTATGGTATAATGTCGAAAGAACGATAAGCGGCGTACCGCGCCGGTGAGCGCAGACGTAAAAAGGAGGAGGCACATGAACCTGAAAAAGTGCGGGGCGCTGCTTCTGGCGCTCATGATGATGCTGACCTTGTCCGCCTGCGGCGGGGGGCTATGGGAGCTGTTTTGGGACGACGCACCGGGCGCACCGGGCGGCGGACGGAACAGCGGGAGCTGGGCCGTATATTGGTATCTCTGCGGCAGCGATCTGGAGTCGGAGGGCGGCTTCGCCACAGACGATCTCCTTGAGCTGCTGGAGGTGCGGCTGCCGGAGAATGTGACCGTGGTCATCGAGACAGGCGGCGCGGCAGAGTGGTGGAACGATATGGTGGACGCCTCAGTGCTCCAGCGCTATGTGTACAACAGCCGAGGACTGCGGCTGGTGGACGAGCAGCCCTCCGCCAGCATGGGCGACAGAGAGACGCTGGCGGATTTCCTGCGGTTTGCCAGCGAGAACTACCCCGCCGACAAGACGGCGGTGGTGTTCTGGAACCACGGCGGCGGCTCGGTGGCGGGAGCGTCCTTCGATGAACTGTATGACTACGATTCCCTGACGCTGGACGAGATGTACGCGGCCTTTGCAGAGGTGTGGGAGCCTACGCTGGAGCCGGGGAAGCAGCCGCTGGAGCTGGTGGGCTTCGATACCTGCCTGATGGCCACAGTGGATGTGGCCTACACCTTCTGCGACCTGAGCCGCTACCTGGTGGCGTCGGAGGAGACGGAGCCTGCCAACGGCTGGTACTACTCCCATTGGCTGGGCGCGCTGGCGCGCAACCCGTCGATGGACGGCGCTATCCTGGGCCGTGTGATCTGCGACTCCTACTTTCGGGGCTGTATGGAGGCGGGGACAGCGGACGACGCCACCCTTTCTCTGACCGACCTGTCCCGGTTGGGAGGACTGCTCGACGCCTATGAGAGCTTCGGCGCGGAGGCGCTGGCCGCTGCCTGTGACGACCCGGCGTTTTTTACCCGGTTTGCCCGCGTAGCGGCGCAGAGCGAGAACTACGGCGGCAACACCCGCGAGCAGGGCTACACCAATCTGGTGGATCTGGGTCACATGGCGCGGCAGAGCGACACGGAGCTGCTGCCCTCGGCGCAGAAGGTGCTGGACGCGCTGGAGGACTGCGTGCTCTATCAGGTCAAGGGGCCCTACCGCCGGGAGGCTACGGGCCTGTCCTGCTACTACTCCTATAACGGCGATGTGGACGATCTGGCAGGCTATACCGGGATCGGCGCGGGGGAAGCGTTCAAGCATTTTTACCAGCTTGCGCTGACCGGGCAGCTCAGTGCGGACGGCGAGGCGTATCTGGCGGATCTGTATATCAGCACGGAGGGCTTGCAGCCGATACAGGGCCTGCCGGATACGGACTGGGACGGCGCACCGCTGACACGCAACGAGGACGGCTACATCGTGCTGGAGCTGGGGCCGCAGGCGAATGAGCTGCTGGTGTCCGTCTATTTTTCCCTATACTACATGGATGCGGACAGCGACATTCTCCTGCTGCTGGGTACGGACGACGACATTATTGCAGACTGGGAAAACGGCGTTTTCCGGGATAACTTCCGGGGCGTGTGGGGCAGTATCGACGGCAATATGGTCTATCTGGAGCTGAGCTACCAGGGAGACGACTATAACATCTATGCCGTGCCGATCCTGCTCAACGGGGAGTCGTGCTATTTGCAGGTGGTCTACGACTTTGCAGAGAAGGAGTGGAGCATTCTGGGAGCCAGACAGGGCATCGACGACAGCGGTATGGCCGGCAAGGGGCTGCGCCTGCTGGAGGAGGGCGATGAGCTGACCACGGTATGGTATGCCTCCAGCCTGTACGGGGAGGACGATTTCGAGGCCTACGAGATCGACACCTTTACCGTCACCGCGGACACCGCCTTCTACGAGATCGATCTGCCGGACGGAGAGTACGTCATGGTATTCGAGATGCGCGACGCCGTGGACAACTGCGCCTACTCCGAGGCGGCGCTGTTCACCTGCGAGGACGGGGACATCACCGCCTCACTGGACTTTTGATACATATATCCGAAAAAAGAACGGAGGGGACGGCTTACGCCGTCCCCTCCGCGGTTTTATTGCTTTCTTGCGGTGATGTACTCGTCTCCGGGCCGCCAGAAGGGGCAGCTCCCCGTGTCGGAGGCGAGGAAGCGCACCATCTCGTCCTCGTCCAGATCCATGTCGCACACATAGTCGTCATATTCCTCGTCATAGAGGTAGAACACACACGTCTCACACTTGTCCATTTATACATCCTCCACCAGCCGGTGGCTGTCAAATTTGCAGTGGGCATAGTACAGCAGCGTCACAGCGCTGCACACGAACCATCCGGCGGGGTAGCCCATGGCGATGGGTACGATCTCGTTGGAGATGAAGTGTGCCATCACATAGAGGTAGATCTGCCGGAACACCACGAAGGAGCCCAGCATGATGAGCATGGGAACCTGACTGTTGCCCGAGCCCCGCAGCGCGCCGGAGTAGATCTGGTTGATGCAGAAGAAGAAGTAGAACGGCGACAGCAGCCGCAGCAGCAGCGCGCCGTAGGACACCACCTCCGGCTTGCTGTTGAAGAAGGCTGTCATGTCGGGCGCCAGCGTCAGCACCGGCACCAGCAGCACGGCGGTGACGGCGAAGGACAGGTACAGCGCCCGGCGCACGCCGCCCTTGGCTCGCTCCACATTGCCCACGCCCAGATTCTGCCCCACAAAGGTGGTGGATGCCAGCGACAGGGACTGCACCGGCAGGATCACCAGCTGATCGATCTTGGTGTAGGCCGTCCAGCCGGACATACAGTCCGCGCCGAAGTGGTTGATGTAGCCCTGTACGAACACGTTGGAAAACGCGGTGATGGCCATTTGCAGCGCGGCGGGAATGCCCACCGCCACGATCTTCTTCAGCATCCTCCAGTGGATACGCAGGTCGCGCAGGGACAGCTTGACGCTGCCGTCATAGCCTATCAGCACCGCGATGGTCAGCACGGCGGATACCGCCTGGGCGATAATGGTGGCATAGGCCACGCCCTCCACGCCCATGCCAAATTTCAGCACGAACAGCAGATCCAGCGCCGTGTTCACCCCGGCGGATACCAGCAGGAAATAGAAGGGGCGCTGGGAGTCGCCTACCGCCCGCAGGATACCGGAGCCCATGTTGTACAGCAGAAGCCCCATGATCCCGGCAAAGTAGATGGTCAGGTACGCCGCCTGATCCGGCGCCACCTCCGCCGGCGTTTTCATCAGCTCCAGCATCAGCGGCGTCATGGCGATGCCCACACCGGTGAACACCACGCCCATGATGACGGTGAGCAGCATGGCGGTGTGGACGGCCTCGCGGACCTTTTCCGGGCGGTGAGCGCCGTAGTACTGGCTGATGACCACGCCGGCGCCGCTGGACATACCCAGAAAGAAGCCGATGAGCGTGTTGATGATGGGCGTCACCGTTCCCACGGCGGAGAAGGCCTCGTTGCTGACGAAGTTGCCCACCACCCATGTGTCCACCATGTTGTACAGCTGCTGGAACAGATTGCCCGCCAGCAGCGGCAGGGCAAAGCGGACGAGGTGCCGCGTGGTGCTGCCCTGCGTCATGTCCACATCGTAGCGGGCGTGATGCCGCGCATGGTGGTGCAGATGGAAGTTGAAGTGATGCTGCATGATACTCTCTCTTTCGTACAAAACTGCCTTTTACAGTATCATACCATTCATATCCCGCATTTTCAACGGGGAATATGTATCAGAAACTCCTCTACCTCCGCCGGACGCATGATGGACACCTCGTAGGCTGTCCGCTCCGTCAGCACGCCGTTCTCGTTTTTTGTGTAGACCCGGCTCTGGACGCGTCCCTCCACCGTGAGCCGCTGACCGGTGTGCATATCCGCCGTCTGGGCGGCCACTGCGCCCCACGCGATGCACGGCAGGTAGTCCGCCCGGCCATACCGCCGGTTCACCGCCAGAATGATATCGCAGATCTCCCGCCCCAGCGGCGTCCGCCGCGGCACCGGCGTCTTGCACAGCACGCCGGACAGCTGGATCTGGTTGAAGGGACTCTCACCGCCGGGGGTGAGCTGGTGGGCGAACACAGAGATCACCAGACGGCTGCCCTGCCCGCTCTTGTTGTTGAAGGAGCGGAGCTGGCCGATGACCGTCACCGTATCGCCAGCCGCCACCGGCACGGCGTCCAGCAGCGCCTTGGGGACGATGACCGGCAGCTTGTCCGCCTGTCCGGACAGGCGCAGCACCGACAGGGTGAACCGGTAAAAGGCGCAGCCGTGGTTGATGTGGGACAGGATGGGGGCGTCCGCCGCCTGCCCGCAGAGATGGACGCGGTTGTAATTCAGTTCCATAATTTGAACACCTCGTTTGTTGAGATGTCCCACCCTATGCTGTGGAAAGCGGAAACATACCACTTTTCAAACGGCAAAAACTGTGTCATAATACCCGCAAAGGAGTGTGATCCCATGCGCTATAAAGGCAAGGTCTACCGGCCGCCCAGCGAGGCGTACAGCCTCATCGTGCAGGTGACCTACGGGTGCAGCCACAACCGCTGCGCCTTCTGCGATATGTACGATGACAAGCATTTTGCCATGCGCCCCATGGCGGAGATCCGGGAGGATTTTGAGCTGGCGCGGCGGGTCTACCGCCGGGTGGAGCGGGTCTTTCTGGCTGACGGCGACGCCCTTATGCGCCGCACGGAGGATCTGGTGGAGATCCTGGGGCTGGTGTACGGCCTGTTCCCGGAATGTGAGCGGGTCACCTGCTACGCCTCGCCCGCCAGCCTGCAGGTCAAGAGCGAGGATGACCTGCGCCTGCTCCGCGACAGAGGGCTGAAAATGGTGTACATGGGGCTGGAATCCGGCTGTGACGCGGTGCTGACGCGGATGAACAAGGGCCATACCGCCGCTGCCATCGTGGCGGCGGGGCAGAAGGCCCGGCGGTGCGGCCTTGCACTGTCGGTGACGGCCATCTCCGGTCTCGGCAGCGTGGAGCTGTGGCGGCAGCACGCGGTGGACACCGCCAGAGCCGTCAGTGAGATGAAGCCCGACTATCTGGGGCTGCTGACGTTGATGGTAGAGCCGGGAACGCCGTTGGAGACGTGGGTGAAGGACGGCGGCTTTACACTGCTCACCCCAGCGGAGGTGCTGAAGGAGACGGAGCTGTTTTTGCAGAACGTGGACAGCGAGGGTACCGTGTTCCGCGCCAACCACGCCAGCAACTACCTGACGCTGAAGGGGACTCTCAACGGAGACCGGGACGCCCTGCTGGGGCAGATCGGCGCGGCGTTGGCGGGGCGGCGGGACCTGAAACCGGAGTTTTTGCGGGCGTTGTGAGAAAACCCCTTGACATCCGGGAAAAAGGTGTTACAATAGCCCCATATTCAGAAACCATTGAGTAAGAGAAGTACCCGCACGGGAAACTTTCAGAGAGCGGCGCAGCGGTGGAAGCGCGGCAGCGGAACGTGCGGCGAATGGCCTTACGAGGGCGGGGAGAAAGCCTGCAAGGGCGAGTAATACCCGACGGCAGCCGCGGCCGTTACCCCGGCGGAGCGCATGATCGTGCGTGCAGAGCGGGCATTTCGCCAATTTGGGTGGTACCGCAGGAACGTAGCTTACGTCCTGTCCCATGGAATTCCATGGGACAGGACGTTTTTTTGTTATCTCATAAAATTTGTCATACAGAAAGGAAACATCATCATGGGAAAGATCATCCTCACCGGCGACCGCCCTACCGGACGCCTCCACGTCGGCCACTACGTCGGCTCTCTGCGCAACCGCGTGATGCTGCAGAACAGCGGCAAATTTGAGAAGCTGTTCTTCATGATCGCCGACGCACAGGCCCTCACCGACAACTTTGACCATCCCCAGAAGGTGCGGGAGAACATCATGCAGGTGGCGCTGGACTATCTGTCCTGCGGCATCGACCCCGCCAAATCCACCATTCTGGTGCAGTCCCACATCAGCGAGCTGACGGAGCTGACGTTCTACTACATGAATCTGGTGACGCTGGCACGGCTGGAGCGGAACCCCACCGTCAAGGCGGAGATCCAGCTCCGCGGCTTCAACCACAGCATCCCCATGGGCTTTCTGACCTATCCCGTCAGCCAGACGGCGGACATCACCGCCTTCATGGCGGATACCGTGCCGGTGGGCGAGGATCAGCTGCCCATGCTGGAGCAGGCCCGCGAGATCGTCCGCCGCTTCAACGAGCTGTACGGCGAGACGCTGGTGGAGCCCACGGCGCTGCTGCCCGATAACGCCGCCTGCCTGCGTCTGCCCGGCACCGACGGCAAGGCCAAGATGAGCAAGTCCCTGGGCAACTGCATCTACCTGTCCGACGAGCCGGACGACATCCGCACCAAGATCATGGGGATGTACACCGACCCCAACCACCTGCAGGTGTCCGACCCCGGCAACACCAAGGACAACCCGGTGTTCCTGTATCTGGACGCCTTCTGCACCGACGAGCACTTTGCCCGCTACCTGCCGGACTACGCCAATCTGGACGAGCTGAAGGCTCACTATGAACGGGGCGGCCTGGGCGATGTGAAGGTGAAGAAGTTCCTGAACAACGTGCTGCAGGAGACGCTGGAGCCTATCCGCACCCGCCGGCAGGAGCTGGCCAAGGACCCCGACGCCATCATGGAGATCCTGCGGCAGGGCAGCGGCGTGGCCAAGGAGGCGGCGGCCCAGACGCTGGACAAGGTGAAGCACGCCATGCAGATCGACTATTTCGCATAATTCGTACAAACAGCGAGACCCCGCACCACGCGGTATTATGATTTAGGAGGCAACTAAGATGAAAGACACGACCACTATCCCCTACAAGATCTACCTCAGCGAGGACGAGCTGCCTCGGAACTGGTACAACGTGCGTGCGGATATGACCAACAAGCCCGCGCCCCTGCTGAACCCCGGCACGCTCCAGCCCATGACGGCGGAGGAGCTGGGCCATGTGTTCTGCGACGAGCTGGTGAAGCAGGAACTGGACGATACCACCGCGTATATCCCCATCCCTCAGGAGATACGGGATTTTTACAAGATGTACCGCCCGTCCCCGCTGGTGCGCGCCTACTGTCTGGAGGAGAAGCTGGACACCCCCGCCCACATCTACTATAAGTTTGAGGGCAACAACACCTCCGGCAGCCACAAGCTGAACTCCGCCATCGCGCAGGCGTATTACGCCAAGGAGCAGGGGCTGCGGGGCGTTACCACCGAGACGGGCGCCGGGCAGTGGGGTACGGCGCTGAGCATGGCCTGCGCCTATCTGGGGCTGGACTGCCGTGTGTTCATGGTCAAGTGCTCCTATGAGCAAAAGCCCTTCCGCCGGGAGGTCATGCGTACCTACGGCGCCAACGTGACGCCGTCCCCCTCCGACACCACCGAGGTGGGAAGAAAAATTCTGGCGGAGTTCCCCGACACCACCGGCTCTCTGGGCTGCGCCATCAGTGAGGCAGTGGAGGCCGCCGCCAGCCGGGAGGGGTACCGCTATGTGCTGGGCAGCGTCCTCAATCAGGTGCTGCTGCACCAGTCCATCATCGGTCTGGAGACCATGGCGGCGCTGGAGAAGTACCACATCAAGCCCGATACCATCATCGGCTGCGCCGGCGGCGGCTCCAATCTGGGCGGCCTCATCTCCCCCTTTGTGGGGAAGATGCTCCGGGGCGAGGCGGATTACCGCATCATCGCCGTGGAGCCGGCCTCCTGCCCCAGCCTGACCCGGGGCGTGTTCCGCTACGACTTCTGCGACACCGGCAAGATCTGTCCCATGGCCAAGATGTACACGCTGGGCAACGGCTTCATCCCCTCCGCCAACCACGCCGGCGGCCTGCGCTACCACGGTATGAGCAGCGTTGTCAGCCAGCTGTACCACGACGGCTATCTGGAGGCGCGCAGCGTGGAGCAGACCGCCGTGTTCGAGGCGGCGGAGCTGTTCGCCCGCTGTGAGGGCATCCTGCCCGCGCCGGAGAGCAGCCACGCCATCCGCGTGGCCATGGACGAGGCACTGAAGTGCAGGGAGACGGGGGAGGCGCGCACCATCGTGCTGGGTCTCACCGGCACCGGCTACTTCGACATGGTGGCCTATGGCAAGTACAACGACGGGGTGATGAGCGACACCATCCCCACCGACGAGGAGCTTGCCCGCGGCTTTGCCACCATTCCTGACTTCCCCGGCAACGAATAAGGACGATTTACGGGAAAAAGACCGCCGAAAGGCGGTCTTTTTGCGGTCTTTTTCCTGCGGAATCTTGACAACGGCGACTCCGGCGGGTAGAATACTAAGTCGGCATCTACTCTATAATAAGCAAAGGAATGGTATGTATCTATGGCTAAGGATCAGAGAAATGTGGAAGCGATCACTCCCATGGAGGAGGATTTCACCAAGTGGTATACGGACATCTGCCTGAAGGCGGAGCTGGTGGACTATGCCAGCGTCAAGGGCTTTCTGATCCTTCGACCTTACGGCTATGCCATCTGGGAGAATATTCAGAAGTACATGGACACGGAGTTCAAGAAGACCGGTCACGTCAACGTGGCCATGCCCGTCCTGATCCCTGAGAGCCTTCTGAAGAAGGAGGGCGAGCTGGTGGAGGGCTTCGCGCCTGAGGTGGCATGGGTCACCCACGGCGGCAGCGAACCGCTGGAGGAGCGTCTGGCGTTCCGTCCCACCTCCGAGACCATGTTCTGCGACCACTGGGCTCACGTGCTCCACAGCTACCGGGAGCTGCCCATGCTGTATAACCAGTGGTGCAGCGTCATCCGCTGGGAAAAGACCACCCGCCCCTTCCTGCGCAGCCGCGAGTTCTGGTGGCAGGAGGGTCACACCATCCACGAGACGGCGGCCGAGGCGGAGGCAGAGACGGAGCAGCAGCTCAACTGCTACGCCGATATGTGCAAAAACGCACTGGCCATGCCCGTGGTGAAGGGCCGCAAGACCGACAAGGAGAAGTTCGCCGGCGCTGAGGCGACCTACACCATCGAGTGCATGATGAAGGACCACAAGGCCCTCCAGTCCGGTACCAGCCACTTCTTCGGCGACAAGTTCTCCCGCGCCTACGACGTGACGTTCGCCGGCCGGGACAACACCCTGCAATACCCGTTCCAGACCAGCTGGGGCGCATCCACCCGCCTGATCGGCGCGATCATCATGACCCACAGCGACAACCACGGTCTGGTGCTGCCTCCCGTCATTGCCCCCACCCAGGTGGTGGTCATTCCCATCGCCCAGCACAAGGAGGGCGTGCTGGAGGCCGCCGCGTCCCTGCGTGACCGTCTGACCGCCGCCGGCATCCGCGTCAGCATGGACGACAGCGACCAGTCCGCCGGCTGGAAGTTCGCCCAGTACGAGATGAAGGGCGTGCCGCTGCGTGTGGAGATCGGCCCCAAGGATATGGAGAAGGGCCAGTGCTGCATCGCCCGCCGCGACACCGGCGAGAAGACCTTCGTGCCGCTGACGGAGCTGGAGAGCGCTGTGCAGAAGCTGCTGCAGGACGTCCACGACAACCTGTATGCCATGGCCTCCAAGAATCTGGAGGACAACACCTTCGACATGACCTCCTGGGAGGAGGTCAAGGAGATGGCGCAGGGCAAGGGAGGCTTCGCCCGTACCAAGTGGTGCGGCAGTCTGGAGTGCGAGCTGGCCATGAAGGAGAAGGCCGGCGTGTCCAGCCGCTGTATGCCGCTGAAGCAGTCCGGCACCGAGGGCAAGTGCGTTATGTGCGGCAAGCCCGCCACCACCGACATCTACTGGGGCGTGGCGTATTAAAAGAAGCATAAAAAGAGAGGTGACGCTCCGCGTCACCTCTCTTTTTATTCAAATACAAGCGCCGTGTGGCCGCAGATCTCCCGGATCTTGGCTTGCAGGCGCTTCAAGTCCTCGAAGGTCTCCGGCTTTTTCCGGGGGTCGCGGAGCAGGGCGGCGGGGTGGTACAGCGCCATCATCTGGACGCCGTCCTTCTCAAAGAACTGCCCGTGCTCCTGTGATATCTTGAAGTCCTCACGGATCAGCTCCATGGCGCTGATGCGGCCGAGGCACACGATGATCTTGGGCTTCATCAGCGCGAGCTGCCGGGACAGATAGCCGCGGCAGGCGTCCTTCTCCGTGTTCAGCGGATCCCGGTTCTGGGGCGGACGGCATTTGACGGAGTTGGTAATATAGATGCGGCTTCTGTCCAGCCCGATCATGGCCAGCATATCGTCCAGCAGCTTACCGGCGCGGCCCACAAAGGGCTTGCCCTGCGCGTCCTCGTTAGCGCCCGGCGCCTCGCCGATGAACAGCACCTCCGCGTCCTCGGCGCCTACGCCGAAGACCACGTTTGTCCGTGTGTCCGCCAGCGTGCAGGCGCGGCAGTGCAGACATTCCTCCCGCAGGGCTTCCCATTCCGTCATATCTCGTTCCTCCTGTATCGTCGGTGCCTCCGCCGCGCAAACTACGAAAAATCACAGGCGGAGGATGTCGTATGCTTTTCTATTGGTTCTGGCTGTTTCTGCTGTACAGCTTCGGAGGGTATGTGCTGGAGAAGCTGTATGCGGCGGTGCGTCGTTCGCCCCATCAGGTGCGGAAATGCTTTCTGCTGCTGCCGCTGTGTCCGGTGTACGGTCTTGCCATGCTGGCGGTGCTGCATCTGCCGCCGGACATGACCGGCACATTCTGGCGTCTGGCGCTGTATGGCGGCCTGACGGCCACGGCGGTGGAGTACGTCGTCCACCTCCTCTATGAGCGGCTGCTGGGCGTTCTGTTCTGGGATTACAGCGCCACTAAGATGGATCTGAACCGCCGGGTCTGCGTGCCGTTCGCGCTGGTATGGGGGCCGCTGGCGGCGCTGACTGTGCGGTATGTCCATCCGTGGGTGTCGGCGCTGGCAGCACGCATCCCGCCGGTCGTCACGCTGGCGGTGCTGCTGGTGTTCGTGGCGGACTGCTTCCTGTCCGCCCGTGTGCTGCACCGGGGCGGGGATATCGACCTTCTCTCCCTGCGCCGTCTGGCGTCGGCGCTGCGTACCGCTTAGAGCTTAGAGGTGAGCCACTGGCCGATGTCCTCAAAGATCTGCTGCTGCTGCGCCTTTTCATTGAGGATCTCATGGCGCAGGCCGGGGTACAGCTTCAGGGTGCAGTCCTGCACACCGGCGCGGCGGAACTCCTGATACGTCCGGCGCACGCCGTTGCCGCAGTCGCCCACCGGATCCTTTTCGCCGGCGACGAACAGCACCGGGATACGGGGGTCCATCTGCCGCAGGTTGCTGAGCTTCTGGTTGAAGCGGATGCCCGACAGCATCTGCCGGAACAGACCCACCGTGGCGTCGGCGCCGCACAGGGGATCGGCCATGTAGGCGTCCACGTTGTCCTCGTCGGCGGACAGCCAGTCGCAGCTGGTGCGGTTGGGGGCGAACAGCTTGTTGTAAGCGCCGAAGGCCAGATTCGTCACCAGATCGCTGGTGCCGTTCTCGCCCACCACGGCGCCCACGGCCTTGGCCACCGCCATGCCGCCGGCGATGACCGCCTTGGGCTGCCAGCCGGTACCCATGATGACGGCGGCCTTCACGGTGCCGGGGTAGCGGATGAGGTAGGTGCGGGTCAGGAACGACCCCATGCTGTGGCCCATGATGCACAGCGGCACATCGGGATACCACAGGCGGATGCGCTGGTGCAGGACATAGATGTCGTCCACCACCGTGTTCCATGTGTTGCCCTCGCCGAAATAGACGGGGGTGCCGCCCTCCGGCAGGGACAGGCCGTGACCCAGATGGTCGTGGCCCACCACCGCGATGCCCAGACCGTTGAGATAGCGGGCGAAGGCGTCATAGCGTGCGATATGCTCCGCCACACCGTGGCAGATCTGAAGGACGGCGCGGACGCTGCCGCCCTCCGGCTCCCAACGCATACCGTGGAGCTGCGTTTTCCCGTCGGTGGACAGGAAGGTGAATTCGGTCATATTCGTCATGGAAATCCCGCTCCTTTCGTGGTATAATAGCCGCAAGACGGCTATCAGCGACCGTTTCTGCCGCCGTTTTTCCCCGCCCGGCCTGACCGGACGGCGGGAGGAGGCGGAGGACGGTATCATCTCACAGACAGTGTACCACACAAAAACGAAAAAGAAAAGAGGAGAAGCTATGTCCGATCACATCCTTGCACTGGATCAGGGCACCACCAGCTCCCGCGCCATCGTCTTTGACCGGGAGGGGCGCATCGCGGCTATGTCGCAGCACGCCTTTACCCAGCACTATCCGCGGGACGGCTGGGTGGAGCATGACCCGATGGAGATATGGGAGACGGAGCGCCGTGCCGCGGCGGAGGCCGTGGCAGGGCTCCCGGCAGGGGCTGTTGCCGGTATCGGCGTGACCAACCAGCGGGAGACCACCATTCTCTGGGACAAGGCCACGGGCAAGCCCGTCTATAACGCCATCGTCTGGCAGTGCCGCCGCACGGCGGAGCTGTGCGAGGAGCTGAAGCGGCAGGGACTGGACGAGCGCATCCAGTCCACCACGGGCCTGCTCATCGACGCCTATTTCTCCGGCAGCAAGATCCGCTGGGTGCTGGACAACGTACCCGGTGTCCGGCAGCGGGCGGAGAAGGGCGAAATACTGTTCGGCACTGTGGAGACATGGCTCATCTGGCAGCTCACCGGCCAGCACGTCACGGACTACTCCAACGCCAGCCGCACCATGCTGTTCGACATCCACCGCCTGTGCTGGGATGAGGAACTGTGCGGCATTCTGGGTGTGCCTCTTGCTATGCTGCCCCGCCCCGTACCCAACAGCATGGTCTACGGGGTGGTAAGGCCCGGCATCGAGGGGCTGGAAAAGCTGGCGGGTGTGCCGGTATGCGGCGCTGCCGGCGACCAGCAGGCCGCCCTGTTCGGGCAGACCTGCTTTACCCCCGGCGAGGCCAAGAATACATACGGCACCGGCTGCTTCACGCTGATGAACGTGGGCGATACGCCGGTACGCAGCCGCGCCGGACTGGTGACCTCCGTGGCGTGGCAGGTGGGGGACAAGACCACCTATGCGCTGGAGGGCAGCGTCTTCAACGGCGGCAGCACCATCCAGTGGCTGCGGGACGAGCTGCACATCATCAGCTCCGCGCCGGAGATCAACACGCTGGCGGCTACGGTGCCGGACAGCGGCGGCGTGGTGGTGGTGCCGGCCTTTACGGGGCTTGGCGCACCCTATTGGGATATGTACGCCCGGGGTGCGGTGCTGGGCATCACCAGAGGCACCGGCCGGGGGCATCTGGCCCGTGCCGTGCTGGAGTGCATTGCCTATCAGGTCACCGACCTGATGATGGCCATGCGGCAGGACGCCGGGTGCGACATCACCATGCTGCGGGTGGACGGCGGCGCCAGTGTGTCCGATATCCTGCTGCAAATGCAGGCGGATCTGCTGCGTATCCCGGTGGATCGTCCGGAGATGGTGGAGACCACCGCCTTCGGCGCGGCGGCGCTGGCGGGTCTGAGCTGCGGCGTCTGGCGGGATCTGGAGGAGCTGAAGACCCTGCGCCGCAGCCAGCGGGTGTTCCTGCCGGAGGGGACGCAGGCGGACTGCGACCGGAGCTACCGGCTTTGGAAGCGGGCGGTGTCCCGGGCGGCGGACTGGATCGAGCACTGAGCACCCCATGAACAGTGTGTAAATTTCGGCAATGTCCGCTTGCATCGGCGGAAAAAACGCGGTATACTAAGCACCAATAGAACACCAATATTTGAAAGGAGAACCATCATGAGCATTCTGGACAACCTGAACAGCTTGAGCAAGAAGGCACAGGGCTACGCCGACATTGCCGTGGATAAGGCGAAGGATCTGGCGGAGGTCGCCGCGGATAAGGCAAAGACCGCCACGAATACCGCCAAACTGAATATGGCCATCCTCAGCGAGCAGCGTGAGCTGGAGAAGAATTACCGCGCCATCGGCGAGTGGTTTATCTCCGAGTACACCGGCGAGATCCCCGATGCCGTGAAGGATGTGGTGGCCGCCGTCAACGCGTCCAAGGCGCACATCGCCGAGATGGAGGCGGAGAAGGCCGCCTACAAGGCGGAACCCGTTGTGGAGGAGGAGACGATCGGCGTCAAGGTCTGCCCCGTTTGCGGCGCGGTCAGCGAGGATAAGTTCTGCCCCCACTGCGGCGCACCCATGGGCGACTAAGCCATTCTGTGTGCAAAAAAAGGACAGCCCGGCAGGGCTGTCCTTTTTTGCGCGTATTTACTTCTTCACCCACTTCAGCGAGGAGGAGATACCCATATCCTCCAGATCCGCCAGCAGGGCGTTGTCGTCGTTCCACGTCATGGTGCTGCCGCTGAGGGTGTATCCCACGGATTCCTCGGCCGTAAAGCCGCTGTCGTTCTCGCTCAGGTACAGCCGGTCCTTTTCAGTCTTGTAGCTGCCGGCGATGATATCGCTGTCGAGGTCGCCCAGCAGGGTGCTGATGTCAAAGGCGGACAGGATGCTGTCTACCAGACCGTCCGCAGTGAGACCGATCTGAGCCAGCGCCTCGTCATACTCCTTGCGGGTCATGCCTTGCTTTTCTGCCTCCTGATAGCTCAGCTCCACAATGGCGGGTTTCATCGCCTGTATATACGCGGTGAAGGAGGCGACGGTGGCGGTGACGTCTACACCTAAGGTGAAGGTACCGTCCTCGTTGAACACGGCGGTGAGGAACATCTGCATGGGTACCTCGGAGGCATACTCGGTGTCCAGTGCATCGCTGATCTCTGTGTCGATCTGCTTTGTGATATCCATCACACACTGCCATGTGCCCACGAGCCGCGTACTTTCGTTGCTGCCGCAGGCGGTAAGACCCAGTGCCAGTGTCAGTGCCAGTAGGAGTGCGGTCAATTTTTTCATGATGATTTTCCTTTCTTGTCAGATGATACTTGGCGGCTCGACCACCAGAGAAATTATAATCGAAATAGCGTGTCGTGTCAATCGAATACCGCCTTTTTCTTGCAAAATGCCGCTGCTTCCTGTATGCTGGGGAAAAGGAGGGGTGGAGATGACGCTTTTGCAGATGCGCTACATTCTGGAGGTGGAGCGCTGCGGCTCCATGAACCGAGCGGCGCAGGATCTGTTCATATCCCAGTCGGCGCTGTCCACCGCCATTTTAGAGGTGGAGAAGGAACTGGGCATCACCATTTTCCGCCGCAGCAACCGGGGCGTGGTGCTGACGGAGGATGGACGGGAGCTGGTGATGCAGATCGCGCCCATCGTAGAGCGCAGCGGCCGCATCACCCGCTATTACAGCGAGCGCAAGGCGGAGAACCGGGTGGCGCTCTCCGTGGCGTCCCAGCGCTATCCCTTCTGCGCCAAGGCGTTTGTGGAGTACCTCCACCTGCTGGAGGAGCCGCGTATTCAGGTGAGCTTCAAGGAGATGGAGATGGCCGCCGTCATCGACGAGGTGTTCCGCCGCCAGAGCGCGCTGGGCGTCATCTTCGTCTCTGACATGACGGAGCATTTCATCGGGCGCATCCTGCGGGAGAAGGATCTGGAATTCTTCCAGCTGGCGAAGCTGCGCCCCCGCGTGTTCATGCGCCGGGGTCATCCGCTGGCGTCGGAGCCGTCGGTGCGGCTGGAGCAGCTGTACGCCTACCCCTATGTGGTGTTCACCCAGTCCGACAGCAATTACCAGTACGCGGAGGAGGCGGTGGTGGGTACCGGCGCCCAGTTCGATCAGGTAGTCTGTGTCAGCGACCGGGCCACGGCGTACAACGTGATCGCCCACACCAACTGCGTCTCCACCGGCAGCGGCGTTATGCCGGAGGGGTACGGCGATGACCGGCTGCTGACCATTCCGCTGACCGGCTCTGTCCGCGAGATGCGCCTTGGCTACATCAAGCCGCGTTCCGTGCCGCTGACGGAGACGGGAGAAAAGTTTGTGACCATTCTGACCCGCAGCCTCGCCGAGATCGGCGAGGAACTGTAACGAACAGGCCGCATCCCACTGGGATGCGGCCTGCTTTTGTGCGGATGTGCAGTTACTTGACGCAGATGGTCTCGATCTCCACCAGCGCGCCGCGGGGCAGAGCGCCCACCTCCACGGCGGAGCGGGCGGGATACTGACCCTCGGTGAAGAACTCGGCGTATACCGCGTTCATGGCGGCGAAGTCGCTCATGTTCTGCAGGAACACGGTGGTCTTGACCACGTTGTCCATGGTGAGACCGGCGGCCTCCAGAATGGCCTTCACGTTGGTCAGCACCTGACGGGTCTGTTCGGTGATGCCGCCGGGGACGAACTCGCCGGTGGCGGGGTCAAAAGGCACCTGGCCGGAGGTGACAAGGAAGCTGCCGCAGTCGATAGCCTGAGAATAGGGGCCGATGGCGGCGGGGGCGTTGGTGGTAGCAATGATCTTTTTCATGGTGTGACCCTCCTGAACATGATAATTAATGCCGTCCGGACAGAGCCGGGGGTGCGTTCTGCATACACTTATACCACATTCTGCCGAAAATGGCAACCATCTGTCCTCGCTTCTGCGCCTATTTTTCTACTATTGGAAATGGTTATAATGCGATTTCAACAGTCTATGCGGCGCACTGGCGAAATATGCTTGGATACTTTGCCTTATTTCGCAAATGGAATGGCGAATTCTCTCGATTTATATATTCTTTACAGGGGAGATGGTACTTTATGCACCGTCTCGGTTATCTAAAATATAGATATCAGGCCATGGAATTTTAGAAATACCAGTCCCTGCGGTGTTTGTGGTACTTTTAGAGTGTAAAAGTACTATGAAACTGCCGCTGCGGCGGCCCGCTATGATGAGGAGGATGCGTATATGAACGATCAGAACTTCGGCTTCGGTACCAAAGCGATCCACGCAGGCAACGTCAAGGACTCCCAGTACGGCGCGCTGACCACACCCATTTTCCAGACGTCCACCTTCGTATTTGACAGCTGTGAGCAGGGCGGCCGCCGCTTTGCCGGCGAGGAGGGCGGCTACATCTACACCCGCTTGGGCAATCCCACCGTCTCCGTGCTGGAGAGCAAGGTGGCGGCGCTGGAGGGCGGCGAGGCCTGTGTGGCCGCGGCCTCCGGCATGGGCGCTATTTCCTCCTGCCTGTGGAGCATCGCCGCCGCCGGCAAGCACATCGTGGCCGACGGCACCCTGTACGGCTGCACCTTCGCCCTGCTGAACCACGGCATGACCCGCTACGGCGTGGAGGTCACCTTTGTGGACACTGCCGATCTGGACGCGGTGCGGGCGGCGCTGAAGCCCAATACCTGCGCCGTCTATCTGGAGACGCCCGCCAACCCCAACCTGAAGATCACCGATATCGCCGCCGTGGCGGCTGTGGCCCACGGCTACAATAAGGACATCAAGGTGGTGTGCGACAACACCTTTGCCTCCCCCTATCTCCAGAACCCGCTGGCGCTGGGCGCCGACGTGGTGGTACACTCCGCCACCAAGTACCTCAACGGCCACGGCGACGTGATCGCGGGCTTCGTGGTGGGCTCCGCCGCGTTCTGCAACGAGGTGCGGATGTTTGGCCTGAAGGACATGACCGGCGCGGTGATGGATCCCTTCTCCGCCTTCCTCATCCTCCGCGGCCTGAAGACGCTGGAGATCCGGATGCAGAAGCACTGTCTCAATGCCCGCCTTGTGGCGGAGTTCCTGGATCAGCACCCTGCCGTGGAGAAGGTCTACTATCCCGGTCTGGCCAACCACGAGGGACACGACATCGCCGCCCGCCAGATGCGGGACTTCGGCGGTATGCTGTCCTTCGAGGTCAAGGGCGGCCGCGCCGCCGGCGTCAAGCTGGTCAACGCCCTGCATCTGATCACGGTGGCCGTGTCTCTGGGTGACGCGGAGACGCTGATCGAGCACCCCGCGTCCATGACCCACTCCACCTACACCGAGGAGGAGCTGGCGGCCTCCGGCATTCCCGCAGGTCTGATCCGCCTGTCGGTGGGTCTGGAGAACGCCGAGGACATCATCGCCGATCTGGAGCAGGCGCTGGCCCGGCTGTAAGCTGCAAAGAGAACAAAAAATACGTCCGGCCTTGCCGGACGTATTTTTTCTGCCGTTTTCAGACTGCCTGCGGCGTATATGACCGCTTGAACGGCACCCTACGCAAAAAGGAAGCACCCTTTTGGGTGCTTCCTTTTTGCTTTATTTCTCCGCAGGGGTCTTAGGCGTCTCGGCGGGGGCTTCGGCGGCGGGCGCCGCCTCGCTCTCGATGACCACCTTGCCGTCCCGCAGCCGCACGTGGGCGGTGTCGCCGGACTTCAGCTGACCCTCCAGCATCTTCTCGGCCACGGCGTCCTCCACCATGCTCTGAATGGCACGACGCAGGGGACGTGCGCCATACTGGGGATCGAAGCCGTCCCGGGCCAGCTCGGCCACGGCGTCGTCGTCCGCTGCCAGCGTGATGCCCTGCTGGGCCATGCGTGCGCCGGTAACGTCCAGCATACGGCGGGCGATCTGGCGGATGTTGTCCTCCGTCAGCTGACGGAATACGATGATCTCGTCGATACGGTTCAGGAACTCAGGGCGGAACGTCCGCTTCAGGTCGGCCATCACGGCGTCGCGGATACGGTCGAAGCGCACCTCCTCGGACTCCTTCTCGCCCTTCTCACTGCCGTCGAAGCCAAGGCGCGCCGCGTCGGCGGTGATGTTCTTGGCGCCCACGTTGGAGGTCATGACGATGATGGTGTTCTT
>UQZJ01000016.1 GCA_900545495.1 uncultured Eubacteriales bacterium | reverse complement strand
ACCGCGGCCATCAGGAAACCAAAATTGGTTCCAAAGCCTTTTCTTTCTTCCATTGCTTTCTCTCCTTACATTTTCCCCCGCCGTACCCGGCGGGCGTACCTGTATCTTACCGTGCGATAAAAGCAATGTAAATAAGCCGGCGCGGTTCTTAACGCGCGCTTTCCGACAGACTCTTTTTCCTTTATCTATCACATATAAAGAACCCGTGAAGCGTCGATTTTCGTCACTTGCTTTTTTCTCGTGGCGAAACCCGCGTGCTGCAAAAGCGCCCCTCCGCAGAGGGGCGTTTCGGTATACGATACAATTTTGGTATATCCGGCGTGTAAAGAGGTCAGTCGCCCTCCCGCATACGGTAGCCCACGCCCACCTCCGTAAAGATGTACTGAGGGTTGCCGGGGGTCGGCTCGATCTTGCGGCGGATGTTGGCCATGTTCACCCGCAGGATCTGGTTGTCCGTCTTGGCCTTGGGGCCCCACAGCTCCCGGATGATGAAATCGTAGGTCAGCACCTTGCCGGCGTACTTGCCCAGCAGCGCCACGATCTTATACTCGTTGACGGTGAGGCCGGCGTTCTCGCCGTTCATCAGCACCTGATGCTTGTCGTAATCGATGGTCAGGTCGCCGGTAACGAACTTGCCGGACTGGGCGATCTGGGCGTTGGACAGCGTGGTACGGGTGTGGCGGATGGCGGTGCGGATGCGGGCCAGCAGCTCAGAGGTACCGAAGGGCTTGACCAGGTAGTCGTCGGCGCCGTAATCCAGTGCCTCCACCTTATCGTGCTCGTGATTGCGGGCGGAGACCACTACGACGGGCAGGTTGGACCACTTGCGGACCGCCTTCAGCACCTCCATGCCGTCCATATCCGGCAAGCCCAGATCCAGCACGATCAGATCCGGGCAGTGGGAGGCGATCATGGTCAGCGCCTCCTCCCCGCTGCGGACGATGATGGTATCGTACCCGTTGGCTGTGAGGATCATGGAGATAAAGTTGCTGATGGACTGTTCATCCTCCACGATCAGTACCTTGTCTTTAATCTTCATAGTCGTCTCCTTTCATGGGCAGCGTCACCGTAAAGCACGCGCCGCCCTCTTTTTTATTCTCTCCCCGGATGGTCCCGCCGTGGGCCTGCACCACCGTGCGGCAGACGGACAGACCGATGCCCATGCTGCGGCGGCCGTCGGCGGTGCGGTCGCTGCGGGCCGCGCCGTCAAACAGCTTGCCCAGCAGGTAGACCGGGATGCCGCTGCCGTTGTCGGACACGGTAAACACCGCGTTCTCCCCCTCCTGCGTCAGGGCGATGTCGATGCGGCTGGTGCCGCCGTGGATCACGGCGTTTTCCATCAGGTTCACCAGCACCTGCTCGATGAGCAGCGGATCCATGGGTACCATCATCAGCTCCTCCGGCACGGAGACACACACCTCCACGTCGGGATAGTGCTTGTGTGTCTTGGCCACGGCGCTGCCGATGACCTCCTCCGCCGCCTCCGGCGCCTTCTTTACCCGCGCCTCCTCAGAGTTGATGCGGGTGATGGACAGCAGGTTCTCCACGATGCGGATGAGCCACTGGGCGTCCTCGTTGGTGGAGCGCAGCAGCTGGAGCCGCTGCTCCTGCGTCAGCTCCTTATCCTGCTCCAGCAGGACATTGGTGGCGCCCACGATGCCGGTCAGCGGCGTGCGGATGTCGTGGGACACGGCTCGCAGCAGATCGGCGTACATCTTCTCCCGTTCCGCCTCCCGGCGGGCCGCCTCCGTCTGCTTGGCGCGGCTGGTGACCGCCGCCGTCAGCACGGAGATCGTCATCATCACCAAAAATGTCAGCGGGAAGCCGGTGAGGGTGAAGCTGATGTGCCAGTAGGGGTAGGTGAAGATATAGTCCACGCTGAACACACCCGCTACGGCGGTAATGATGCCCAGCAGATAGCCGTTTGTCCAGTAGGCCGTCAGGAACACATCCAGGAAAAAGATCACCGCCACATAGGTGGTATCCTGATGCTGGTCGATATTCCGCAGGAACAGGCACAGCAGCACCGCCGCCAGATACAGGCTGAACGCAATAGCCAGATCCATCGCAGAGTAGGACAGGCTCTGGCTGATGGAGGCCCGCTCCCGCTTTTTATGGCTGCGGAGCTTCGCCCAATAGGCGTCCATATCCACAGGCCCCCCCTTCTTTATAAGTATGCCGCTATTGTAACATACTTTCGTGTTAAGAAAGCGCTAAAATACCGTTAAGAACGTCTTTTCTCCCCCTCGTCTTGACAAGTGGCGTGCGAATTTGTTATTTTATAGAGTTGTATAAGAAAACGTTGCAGGGAGAGACTACCCTCCCCTTCAGGAAAGAGGTTTGAACGATGTATGATGCTGTGATCGTGGGCGGCGGCGCCGTTGGCTGCGCCGTGGCCCGCTGGCTCAGCCGCTATCGGCTGCGTATCTGTCTGGTGGAGCGTAGCGAGGATGTGTGTACAGGCACCAGCAAGGCCAACTCCGCCATCTGCCACGCCGGGTTCGACGCGCCCATCGGCTCCGCCAAGGCCCGGTTCAACGTGGCCGGTTCTCAGATGATGGAGGCGCTGTCCCGCCAGCTGGATTTCCCCTACCGCCGGTGCGGCGCGCTGGTGCTGTGCTTTGACGAGGCCGACGTCCCCCGTCTGGAGGAGCTGAAGGCCCGCGGAGAGCGCAACGGCGTGGAGGGTCTGGCGGTGCTGGATCGTGAGGCGCTGCGCCGTCAGGAGCCCCGGGTCGCGCCGGAGGCCGTGGCCGCGCTGTATGCGCCTACCAGCGCCATTATCTGCCCCTTCGGCATGACCATCGCGCTGGCGGAGAACGCCGCCGCCAACGGCTGTGAGTTCCGCTTCAACACGGAGGTGCAGCGCATCCACCGGCAGGACGATCATTTCCTGCTGGAGACGGCGCAGGGCGTACTGGAGAGCCGGGCGGTCATCTCCGCCGCCGGCGTATACGGCGACACGCTCCATAACCAGCTGTGTGAGACGAAGCTGACCATCGTTCCCCGCCGGGGCGAATACTGCCTGCTGGATCGACGGGACGGCGAGCTGGTGCAGCACACCATTTTCCAGCTTCCCTCCGCCATGGGCAAGGGCGTGCTGGTATCCCCCACCGTCCACGGCAACCTGCTGGTGGGCCCCACAGCGGAGGATCAGGACGACAAGGGCTGCACCGCCACCACGGCGGCAGGTCTGCGCCGCGTGACGGAGACGGCGGCGCGCAGCGTGCCGAACCTCCCCATGCGGGATGTCATCACCAGCTTTGCCGGGCTTCGCGCCCATCTGGTGGGCGGTGACGACGACTTCATCGTGGGCGAGAGCGCCGACGGCTTTTTCGAGGCTGTGGGCATCGAGTCGCCGGGCCTGTCCTCCGCCCCCGCCATCGGGCAGTATCTGGCGGAGCTGGCCGCCGAAAAGCTGGGCGCGGCGGAGAAGGACGACTTCATCCCGGAGCGGCAGGACATCCCCCGCCCCCGCGAGATGGACTTCGCCGCCCGGCAGGCGCTGATTGAAAAGGATCCGACCTATGCCACAGTGGTCTGCCGCTGTGAGCAGATCACGGAGGGCGAGATCCGGGAGGCCATCCGCCGGGGCGCCCGGTCGCTGGACGGCGTAAAGCGGCGGGTCAGAGCCGGTATGGGCCGGTGTCAGGGCGGCTTCTGCTCGCCCCGCACGCTGGAGCTGCTCCACGAGGAGCTGGGCATTCCCATGACCGAGCTGACCAAGAGCGGCGGCGACAGCCGCCTGCTGGCAGGCCGCACCAAGGAGGTGCTTTCATGAAAACCGTACAACTGGCCATCATCGGCGGAGGCCCCGCCGGTCTGTCCGCAGCCGCAGCCGCCTACGACGCGGGTCTGCGGGATATTCTCATTCTGGAGCGCAGCGGCGAGCTGGGCGGCATCCTGAACCAGTGCATCCACGCGGGCTTTGGTCTGCACACCTTTCATCAGGAGCTGACCGGCCCGGAGTACGCCCAGCGCTACATCGACGCCGTGCAGGAGCGGGGCATTCCCGCGTGGACGGACTGCATGGTGCTGGACGTCTCGCCGGAGAAGGTGCTGACCGTCACGGGACGCAGCGTGGGCCTGCAGCAGATCAAGGCGCAGGCAGTGGTGCTGGCCATGGGCTGCCGTGAGCGGCCCCGTGGCGCGCTGAACATCGCCGGTACGCGGCCCGCCGGTATCTGGTCGGCCGGCACCGCCCAGCGCATGGTGAACATGGAGGGCTATCTGCCCGGACGGCAGGTGGTGATCCTCGGCTCCGGCGACATCGGCCTCATCATGGCCCGCCGCATGACGCTGGAGGGCGCTGAGGTCAAGGCCGTGGCGGAGGTCATGCCCTGTTCCGGCGGTCTGAAGCGCAACATCGTCCAGTGTCTGGACGATTTCGATATCCCCCTGTACCTGTCCACCACGGTGGTGGAGATCCACGGGCAGGAGCACCTCACCGGCGTAACGCTGGCGCAGGTGGACGACCGCCGTCTGCCCGTCGCCGGAACGGAGCGGTACATCCCCTGCGACACGCTGCTTTTGAGCGTGGGCCTGCTGCCGGAGAACGAGCTGACCCGTCAGGCGGGTGCGGTACTGGACGCCGTCACCGGCGGTCCGGCGGTGGACGAGACGCTGGCCACCTCCCTGCCCGGTGTGTTTGCCTGCGGCAACGTGCTGCACGTCCACGATCTGGTGGACTTCGTCTCGCAGGAGGCGGCGGCAGCGGGACGCAGCGCCGCCCGGTATGTGCTGGAGGGCGTCAAGGACAGCGAGAGCATCCGTCTGGAGGGCAAAAACGGCGTGCGCTATACGATACCCCAGACCCTGCATCGGGGCGGCGCGCCGGTAACGGTGCGCTTCCGGGTGGGACAGCCCTATCGGAACGCGGCGCTGTGCGCCTACGCCGGCAGCACGCTGCTCAAGCGCATCCCCAAGCGCATCCTGACCCCCGGCGAGATGGAGAGCTTCCCCCTCGACCCCGCCGCCATCCCCGCCGGTGCGGACACGGTGACTTTCGTAGTAGAGGAGGCGCAGGCACAATGAAACGCGAATTGATCTGCATCGGCTGTCCCATGGGCTGCCAGCTCACCGCCGAGGTGGAAAATGGCGTCGTGACCTCCGTCAGCGGCAACACCTGCCCTCGCGGCGAGGCCTATGCCAAAAAAGAGTGCGTAGCCCCGGCACGGACGGTCACCGGCACGGTGGCCATTGAGGGCGCGGCGCTGCCGGTGTTGCCGGTGCGCACCGCCGGAGAGGTCCCCAAGGCGCTGGTTCACGAGGTGGCCCGCGCCCTGCGTACCGTGACGGTACACGCCCCCGCCGCCATCGGCGATGTGGTGCTGCAAAACGTCTGCGGCACCGGCGTGGACGTGGTCGCCTCCAAGAACGTGGCGCGGATATAATAGCTATACTATCAGTAAGCAGCCCACCCTTGCGCAGCAAGGGTGGGCTGCTTCAAAATCGCCGCTCGCAAAAAAGTGAGGGACACACAGAAGTGTGTCCCTCACTTTTTTGTGACCACCCACCACTTTTGTTGTGTCCACAATCAGCGGTATGTTACCGAGACCCAAGAATACTTCTCCTGAAGGTCGCGAAAGATTTCCCGCATCGGAGCAGCGTACTCCCGCAGCTCTTGGGGCATGGCGGCAAAGCCCTCCACAACAATGCGCCTTTGCACCGGCGGCAGAAATACATCTGTCAGGCAATCCCACATGGCGTCCCAGTTTTCCCCGTAGTAGTCCGGAAACCCGAAAGCCTCGTGGATACGTTGGTGTAATGTACCCCAGTCCTTGCAGCCGGTCAGATTCAGCAAAACGGGGTCAGTTGTGATAGGCGTATATGCATAGTGATTCATAGCAAAACTCCTTTCTGTCAAACAATTTCGACAAACGTAGCATAATGGTCGTAAGTGGCAAAGATCAATCCGTCGTTAGAGTAGAGAATTCGTTCTCCGCCCCGGTAACCGAAAGAGTAATTGATGTCAGCCTCGTACCATATTCGTCCAGGTACATCTGGGAGCCGCTTGTCCCTGTTTTTGTAAACGCCCTTTGTCAGCATCTTACCCGGAGCGACAATGGCGAGATTTGCTAAAATCGGAATCCATCCTAATTGTGTGGCTTCGTCCTCGGTTATGTAGTATCCAGGGAGCCGACGAAATGTTTTCAGCCACCAGTCGGCACCCCGTAAGCCAATCTTTGTTGCTGTGCCGGCCGTTCTTGCCTCTAACCACTGTATAGAGCAGCGCAGTTAGGATGGAGCGGCGGTTCTTCTGGAATAAAATCATGGGGCAAGTAAATTTTCCCTTGCAGCCTTTTGCAGTCCATGCATCTTCGAAGATCGATGACGGATTTTCAGTATCTATATTTCAGACTACGCACAAACGATTTCCTTTCTACTACAGCAGATTAGGCCATCCATAAAAAGCCATCTTTGTTATTGCGATAGGTAATCGTTTGTTGTCTCTGCACAGGCAACCGCCAGAAAATTTTTGCGGATAAGCCGCAGGTTTTGATGAGAAAACCGTGTTCGAATAACGATCTTGCGCAAAATTAATCGTTCCGCATTTTGAGAGTTTTGCTGTGCCTGCCTCCAATCAGCAAAGTAAAAAAGCCCTGATAAATCAAAACTTTGCGGAAAAGAAGAACTCCGCTTTTCGACAAAATATTCGAAAAACGGAGCTCATTCACTTGGAGCAGGGTACGGGAGTCGAACCCGCCTTAACGGCTTGGGAAGCCGCTGTAATACCGATATACCAACCCTGCGAACGTTGCTATTATAGCAGGTCGGCACGGGTTTTGCAACCGCAATTTCTGTCGAAGCGCATGATTTCTCTCCTGTGGGCATAGGGATAGAAAAAACGCAGGGAGGGGTCTTATAATGAGGAAGATACGGCGCACGATCTGTCTGCTGACGGCGATGCTGTGCGCGCTGGGGCTGTACCCGGTGCGGGCGGATGCGGTGGAGCTGCCCATCACCAGCCGGGCGGCGCTGCTGATGGAGCGTTCCACGGGGCAGGTACTGTTCGCGCAGAACGAGCACGAGCAGCTGGAGCCCGCCAGCGTCACCAAGATCATGACGCTGCTGCTGACCATGGAGGCCATCGACAGCGGCACTATCGGCTACGACGACGTGGTGACGGTCAGTGCTGCGGCCGCCGGGATGGGCGGCAGTCAGGTCTATCTGGCGGAGGGCGAACAGATCACGGTGGAGGAGCTGCTGAAATCGGTGTGCGTGGCCTCCGGCAACGACGCGGCGGTGGCGCTGGCGGAGAAGGTCGCCGGCGTACACGAGCTGTTCGTGGAGCAGATGAACCGTCGGGCCTCTGAGCTGGGCATGGCGGACACCCATTTTGTCAACTGCACCGGCCTAACGGCGGAGGGACACGTCACCAGCGCCCACGATATCGCCCTTATGAGCCGGGAGCTGCTGCTGCACCATCCGGACATACGGCGCTTCACCACTATCTGGATGGACACCATCCGGGACGGCGCTTTTCAGCTGGCCAACACCAATAAGCTCATCCGCTTCTATGATGGCGCCACCGGTCTCAAGACCGGCTACACCGCCTCGGCGGGGTACTGCATCAGCGCCACGGCGGAGCGGGACGGCATGGAGCTGATCGCCGTCATCATGAAAGCGCCGGACAAGGACACCCGCGCCAAGGACGCCAAGGCGCTGCTGAACTACGGCTTTTCCACCTACACGCTGGCGGACGCCCTGCCGCCGGAGCCGCTGACGCCGGTGGCGGTAGCCATGGGCGCGTCGGACGCCGTACAGCCGGTACCGGAGGCAGAGAACACCGCCGTGCTGGTGGAAAAGGCCAAGGCCGGCGGCCTGACCCGCACCGTTACGCTGGAGCCGCAGGTCGCCGCTCCGGTGGAGGCCGGGCAGCGGTTGGGTGAGCTGTCCGTGCTGGACGGCGACACGGTGCTGCTGACCGTGCCGCTGGTGGCGGAGGAGGCCGTGGCGCGGCGCAGCTGGGGGCAGGTATTCACCCAGCTTCTGCGCATGGCGGTTTTCGCGGCGTAGGCGGCCTTTTTCCCCTTGTAATTTGGATATAATCGTTGTAAGATGGAAAACACCGAAAAAGACGTCTTTTACCAAGGAGGAATCATCCTATGATCCGTGTGGACCTCAATAGCTGCAACAGCTTTATCCCGCTGCCCTACGAGGCGGCGCTGGCGCCCCGCCTGCGCATCGCCCACGACCATCTGCAAAAGGGTGACGGCGCCGGCAGCGACTTTACCGGCTGGGTGCGCCTGCCGGAGAACTACGACAAGGAGGAGTTTGCCCGCATCAAGGCCGCGGCAGCGCGCATCAAGGCGGACTCTCAGGCGCTGGTGGTCATCGGCATCGGCGGCTCCTATCTGGGCGCCCGGGGCGTGATCGAGTGCCTGCGCTCCCCCAACTACAATCTGAAAAAGAAGGACACCCCCAACATCTACTTCGTGGGCAACGGCCTGTCCTCCGACTACATGAGCGAGATCGTGGAGCTGCTGGACGGCGTGGACTTCTCCGTCAATGTCATCTCCAAATCCGGCACCACCACAGAGCCGGCGGTGGCGTTCCGCTTCTTCCGCGAGCTGCTGGAGAAGAAGTACGGCCCGGAGGAGGCCGCCAAGCGCATCTACGCCACCACCGACCGGCACAGAGGCGCGCTGAAGTCTCTGGCGGACGCCAAGGGCTATGAGACGTTTGTGGTGCCCGACGACGTGGGCGGCCGGTACAGCGTGCTGACCGCCGTGGGGCTGCTGCCCATCGCCGTGGCGGGCATCGACATCGACGCCCTGATGAACGGCGCCCGCGAGATGATGGACACCTGCACGGCGGCGGACATGAGCGCTAATCCCGCATGGCAGTACGCCGCCGCCCGGTACGAGCTGTACCGCTGCGGCAAGAAGATCGAGATCCTGGCGGCCTATGAGCCCTGCTTCCGGTTTATGGCCGAGTGGTGGAAGCAGCTGTACGGCGAGTCCGAGGGCAAGGAGGGCAAGGGTCTGTTCCCCGCCAGCGTGGAGTTCACCGCCGACCTGCACTCCATGGGGCAGTATATCCAGCAGGGCGAGCGCCATCTCTTTGAGACGGTGGTGCGTTTCGGCCCGTCGCAGCACGAGAACCCCGTCCCCTACGACGAGACGGACGGCGACGGCCTGAACTTCCTGGCGGGCAAGAGCATGGACTTCATCCGCGAGCAGGCCATGGACGGCACGCTGCTGGCCCATGTGGAGGGCGGCGTCCCCAACATCACCCTGTACACCGGTGGGCTGGACGAGAGTGTGATGGGACAGCTCATCTACTTCTTCGAGTACGCCTGCGGTCTCAGCGGCTACCTGCTGGATGTGAACCCCTTCGACCAGCCGGGCGTGGAGGCCTATAAGAAGAATATGTTCGCACTGCTGGGCAAGCCCGGCTACGAGGAGCTGCGCGGAACGCTGCTGGCCAAGCTGGGACGGTAAGGCGTTTTGCCCAAAAAAAGAGCCTCTTTTTTTCGTTGCTATTTTTTACATGGTATGGTATTCTACAGACAGGAGTAGAACCAACTCCATCTATGACAAAGGAGTGATTTCTTATGGTTAGACTGATCATGGGCGCGAACGGTGCAGGTAAGACGAAGCAGCTTATCGAGCTGATCCACACCAGCGTGGATTCCGAGACCGGCAGCGTTGTTTGCATCGAACCCAGCCGCGACATGACCTACGACATCAGCTACAATGTGCGTCTGGTCAATGCCAGCGAGTACAATGTGGATTCTTTTGACTGCCTGCGCGGTTTCCTTTGCGGTCTGTATGCGGGCAATTACGATATCTCCCATGTGTTTGTGGACAACCTGTGCAAGATCGCCGGCAGCACCGACTGGCAGGCGGTGGAGAACTTCCTCCAGTGGCTGGATCGCTTCAGCGAGAAGAACGACGTGAAGTTCACCGTCACCGTCAGCGCTGACGAGGATGTGGCCACCGAGGGTATGCGCCAGTACATCTGAACAGAAGCATAAAAAAGAGACGCCTTACAGGGCGTCTCTTTTTTTATGCGCTTTATGTGTTTACTGCTGACGAAACCGCTCCTGTAAGGCGCGGAGCGTCACCTCGTAGGCCCGCTGCTCGTGGGGACAGTCCTGCGCCTGATAGGGCAGTCCCGCCCGGCGGCACAGCAGCTCCGTGAAGTAGGCGTTGACGTGGGGGTTCTTCATCAGCAGAGGGCCGATGAGATGGGTGCCGTAAAAGCTGCCCTCCCACGCGCCGTCCTCCGCCGTATCAGCGGCGTTGCCGGGGCCGTGCTCCATGTGGAACAGCGGATGGGCGACCTCCGTGGTCTGGCTGGCCTTGTTCACAAAGCCCACCGCCGTCTGCCCGGTGGCAGCGCCCACCGCCAGACAGTCGCCCTGTATGCGCGCCGTGTCGGACACGGTGGTGCGGAAGGGGAACAGTCCCAGTCCGGCGTGCGCCGCGCCGTCGGGCGAGGTGATGCTGCTGCCGAACAGCTCCATGGCGTTGCCGGTGGCCAGCACCACAACGCCGCGCGCCAGCGCCGCGCCTACGGCGTCTGTATAGCGGCGCAGATCCTCCAGCGCCACAAGCTGGGCGCTTTCGGTGCCGGCACCCATGTAGACAAAGTCCGCGTTGGAGAAGTCGATATCCTCATACAGCGTGCCGGTGCGGACGACGACCTCCGCCCCCTGCCGCTCCAGACTGCGCCGCAGTGCCGCCACGTTGGCGTACTCGCCGTACAGATTCATCAGATCGGGATAGAGATGCAAAAGCTGGATGCGCATATGCAGACCCTCCTTAAAGCGTATTGACCAGCGACAGGAACTTGCCCTTGTCGGAGAAACAGGTGATGGTATAGGCTTGGGTCACGCCATCCCGCACGGCGGCGTCCACGCCCTCGCTGATGCTCTCGTAGGCGCTGAGCTTCTCCGGCGGCACGTCGGTGTAGGAGAACCGGACGTACAGATCGTCGGCATATTTGCCCAGCAGATAAATGTGGGAGGTGTTCTCCGTGTTCAGCATACCGAAGTCGATGTCCCACAGCCAGCTGGTCTCGCTGGTGAAATACTTGCGGCTCACCGCGTCCACGATGATGATGACGGCGTGGGGCTCCTTCTGCTGCACCGTGTATCGCAGGGACTGGTCATAGGACACGGAGTTCTCGTGCTTGGAGGCCAGCAGCGTGCCGTGCATGGTCTGGTACTGCCAGTTGACGATGCGGCCGTTCTTCAGCACATAGCGGCTGATGCTGCGGGCGATATCCGCGCCGTCCACCCCCGCCAGCGCACACACGGTATAACAGGCCAGAATGTTATAGGCGTTGTAGATGCTCTTGAACGCCAGCTCGATGCGGTCCCTGCCGTTGATGGTGAGGAAGCCGGTATCCAGATCCGCGTCGGTGACGGTATAGGCCGTCTCCGGCCGGTGAAAATCGCATTTCGTGCAGTGGTACGCGCCGATGTGGTTGTAGTGGTAGTAGTCGTAGGCCATGGGCGCGTGGCACAGCGGGCAGTATTTCCCGTCGTTATAGATGCCGGTGCAGTGGTCGGTGGAAAAGCGCTGGCGATCCATGCCGAACCAGACCACCCGGTTCTGCCGTCCCCGGGCGAACAGCGCCACCAGCGGGTCGTCGGCGTTGAGGATCAGCGTGCAGTCCGGGCCGATGCTGGGCTCGATGGACTTGAACACCCACTGAGGGTGGCCGTTGCGGGTGAGCTGGTCGCGGTACAGGTTGGTGATGACGTAGTGGGTGGGCTGGAAATAGCGGAAGGTGTACTGGGCGTAGCGCTCATCGGACTCGATGACCACCGCGTCGCTCTTACACCGTCCTGTCAGGGTGCTGCTGCACAGCAGCATGGTGGTGACGCCCTCGATCTGGTTGGAGCCCTCCCGGTTGAACACCACCTTTTTTCCGGCGGCGGTGAGCACATGGGCGATCATCTCGGACGTGGAGGTCTTGCCGTTGCTGCCGGTAACGGCGATGATCTCCGGCGGAAGCTGCACCCGCTGCAAAATGTCGGGGCAGATCTTCAGCGCGATCTGTCCGGGCAGGCTGCTGCCCCGCCCCACAAAGGAACCGACAAAGCGTATGAGCTTGCAGACCAGAATGGCCAGAAATTTTCTCATGGAAACCCTCCTTATCGTGTTGCGCGGCAGCGTGCCGCCTTATCCTTGCAAAACTATCCGCGGCGGGACTGGAGCCAGATCATCAGCGCGCCGATATCCGCCGGGGATACGCCGGAGATGCGGCTGGCCTGCCCCAGATTCAGGGGGCGCACCGCGCTCAGCTTCTCCCGCGCCTCCAGACGCAGGCCCTGAATATCGCTGTAATCCATGTCGTCAGGCAGCTCGTGCTTTTCCAGCTGCTCAAACTCCTCCACCTGCCGCTGCTGGCGGCGGATGTAGCCCTCGTACTTGACGGTGATCTCCACCTGCTCCCGCACGGCCTTGTCCAGCGTCGGTGCGCCGGGGTCGAAGGGCCGCAGATCGTCGTAGGACACCTGCGGGCGGCGCAGCAGGTCGATGAGCCGCGCCCCGTCCGCCACAGGGGCGGTGCCCCGCTGCACCAGCAGGGCGTTGAGCGCGTCGCTGCCGGCCACGCCGGTGTGGGTCAGACGCTTGACCTCCTGCTCCACGGCGGCGTACTTCTCCTCCACCGCCCGCAGCCGCTCCGTGGACACCAGCCCGATGCGGTGTCCGATGGCGCACAGCCGCCGGTCGGCGTTGTCCTGCCGCAGCAGCAGCCGGTACTCCGAGCGAGAGGTCATCATGCGGTACGGCTCCTCGGTGCCCTTGGTCACCAGATCGTCGATGAGGGTGCCGATATAGCTCTCACTGCGTTTGAGGAGCAGGGGCGGCTCCCCCTTCAGCGCCAGCGCCGCGTTGACGCCCGCCACAAAGCCCTGCACCGCCGCCTCCTCGTAGCCGGAGGAGCCGTTGAACTGTCCCGCGCCGTACAGCCCGCCCACGGTCTTGACCTCCAGCGTGGGCTTCAGCGCCAGCGGATCGATGCAGTCGTACTCGATGGCGTAGGCGGGGCGCATCATCTCCGCGTGCTCCAGACCCGCCACGCTGTGGAGCATCCGCAGCTGCACCTCCTCCGGCATGGAGGAGGAGAAGCCCTGAATATACATCTCCTCCGTGTCCAGACCCATGGGCTCGATAAACAGCTGGTGGCGGGGCTTGTCCGCAAACCGGACGATCTTCGTCTCGATGGACGGGCAGTACCGGGGGCCGACGCCCTCGATGACGCCGGAGTAGATGGGGCTGCGATCCAGATTCTCCCGGATGATCCGGTGTGTCTCCGCGTTGGTGTACGTCAGGTAGCACACTGCCCGGTTCTCCGGCGTCTGCGCCGTGTCGAAGCTGAAGGGCAGCGGATCGTCGTCGCCCACCTGCACCTCCATCCGGGAAAAATCGATGCTCCGGCGGTTCACACGGGGCGGCGTGCCGGTCTTGAAGCGGCGCAGAGGTAAGCCCAGCGCCAGCAGACTGTCCGTCAGCGCGTTGGCGGCGTGCATCCCGTCGGGGCCGGAGGATTCGATACACTCCCCCACGATGGTGCGGCCCGTCAGGTATGTGCCGGTGCAGAGGATGACGGCGCCGACGCGGAACACCGCACCGGTGCGCAGCACCACGGCGCTGACGTGTCCGTCCTCGCAGCGAAGCTCCGTCACCTCCGCCTGCCGCAGCGTCAGATTCTCCTGCCGTTCCAGCGTGTGCTTCATCACCTGCTGGTACAGCCGCCGGTCTGCCTGCGCCCGCAGCGACCACACCGCCGGGCCTTTGGCGCGGTTGAGCATCCGGTACTGGATGCAGGCGCGGTCCGCCGCGCGGGCCATTTCGCCGCCCAGCGCGTCCAGCTCCCGGACAAGATGTCCCTTGCCGGTGCCGCCGATGGCGGGGTTGCAGGGCATATTGCCCACCGCGTCCAGATCGATGGTAAAGCAGACGGTGCGCATCCCCAGCCGCGCCGCCGCCAGTGCCGCCTCGATACCCGCGTGACCGGCTCCGATAACGGCGATATCAAATTCTCCCGCAAAAAACTCTTTCATAGTCAGTATATCCCCGTTTACACGTTCATACGAAGCCATTATATATGGTATGACCCGCAGGTGTCATTGTGCAATCTATCAAAAATTAACGAAAAGAAATTATACATTATGTATAAATTTGCGCTTGCAAAGTTGACAAAACCAGCATATACTGTAAGCGTAAACAAATGAAGAAAGGAGCGTGATAAGGGTATGATGAACAACTGGATCCTGGGCGATCTGGACGATATGATCTTCGGTGACTGCCAGCAGCAGGTCAGCGAGCGGTAAGCGTCCCACCCACAGAAGATGACCACCACGCCAGTGTGCGTGGCGTTTTGCTTTTTATGGGCATTTTTCGCCCTGTTTATACAATATTCTACCGCAAAAACGATCATCGCAAGGGGAGAGGGAGCGGCTCTGCGGAGCCGCCCCCTCTCCCCTTCGGCGCAGCAGCGATCTCCCGGAGGCGGGGCGCGGACGCCGATCCGCAAAAAGCGCCGCGCCCCATTGACCACGGCGAAAACCTCCTATATAATAGGTGGTCACAGAGGAAAATTTTCGCAAAGGAGCTTTCGCGTATGAACGAGATCTATGTGACCGGGCACCGCAATCCGGACACCGACTCCATCGTGGCCGCTATGTCCTACGCCGCGCTGAAAAACGCGCTGGGTGAGAAGGAATATGTGGCCGTCCATCTGGGTACCGTCAGCGATGAGACCAACCGGATGCTGGAGCGGTTCCATTTCAATCCCCCCCGCTTTATCCAGAACGTCCGCACGCAGGTGAAGGATCTGGATTTCGACCGTCCGCCGTGTCTGGACGCCTCCGTCACCATGGACCGGGCGTGGAAGCTCATGCGGGAGCAGAAGATCTCCGCCATCCCCGTTGTCAATGAGGACGGCTCCCTGTACGGTATGCTGTCCGCCGGCGACATCGCCACCTTCAGCCTGAACACCGTGGGTGAGCCCCGTGTGGAGGCTATTCCCCTGTTCAACCTGTTGAGCGTCATTGAGGGGCGGATCATGGGCGACGGCGGCGACCTGGTGGACAGTGTCAGCGGCTCCGTGTCCATCGCCCTGCCCCAGGACTGCGAGAACCTGCTGTTCGACGGCCCCGACAGCATTGTGCTGTGCGGCAGCCAGCCGGGCATGATCCAGCGCGCACTGGATAAGCAGGTGGCCTGCCTGATCCTGTGCCAGACCGATGTGGAGCCGACTTGGCTGGAAAACGCCGGCAAGACCTGCGTCATCTCCACGCCGCTGGACGCCAGCCGCGTACACCGCCTGATTTATCAGGCCACGCCCATCGCCCGGCCCTGCGCCACGGAGGGGCTGATTTCCTTCCATCTGGACGACTACATCGACGACGTGCGGGAGGTCGTGCTGAAAAGCCGCTACCGCTGCTACCCCGTGCTGGACGAAAATGAGAAGGTCGTTGGCACGTTGTCCCGCTACCACCTGCTGAAGCCCCGGCGCAAGCGGGTGGTGCTGGTGGATCACAACGAGCTGTCCCAGACCGTGCCCGGCATCGACCAGGCGGAGATCCTGGGCATCATCGACCATCACCGTCTGGCGGACATCCAGACCCGGCAGCCCATCACCGTCCGCAACGAACCGGTGGGCAGCACCAACACCATCATCACCTCCATGTATCAGGAGCACGGCGTCACGCCGTCGCCCCACATGGCAGGTCTGATGGCGGCCGCCATCCTGTCCGACACTGTTATGTTCAAGTCGCCCACCTGCACCAAGCGGGATATCGCCATGGCGGAGCGGCTGGCCCGCATCGCCAAGGTGTCCCTCAGCGATCTGGGGCGGGAGCTGTTCAGCGGCAGCAATGACAGCCGCTCCGCCGAGGAGCTGCTGCGCAGCGACTTCAAGGAGTTCCATATCTCCGAGCAGGTGCTGGGCGTGGGACAGGTCACCTGCATCGACTCCCAGAAGCTGATGGAGCGCAAGGACGAGCTGCTGGATGCCATGCGCGCCGCGCAGAAGGCCAACAGCTACGACATGGTGATCCTGATGCTCACGGACGTATTGCAGGAGGGCTCCCAGCTCCTGTACATCGGCAGCGACGACACCATCCGCAACGCCTTCGCCGTGGAGCCCAAGGACAACATGGTGTTCCTCCCCGGCGTCATGTCCCGCAAGAAGCAGGTCATCCCCATGCTGACCACCCTATGGGGCTAAGAAACCGCCTTGCCTTGCATTTTGAAAGCAAAAAAACATCCGTCCGTACGGACGGATGTTTTTTTGCTTTCGTAAACTCTTACTCGGCCTCAGCCAGCGCCTTGGCAGCGGCAATGGCCTTCTCCTGCGCCGCAGCGGGGCAGTCCTCGTAGCGGACGAAGTTGAAGGTGAACGTACCGCGGGACTGGGTCATGGAGCGCAGGTCGATGGCGTAGCTCATCATCTCCGCCATGGGGACCTCGGCCTCCAGCACCGTCTCGCCGTCGCCGGTGGGGTTCATGCCCATCACGCGGCCGCGGCGCTTGTTCAGATCGCCCATCACGTCGCCCACGAAGTTGTCGGGTACGGTGACCTTCAGCTCGCCGATGGGCTCCATCAGCACGGGCTTGGCCTCGGGCAGCGCGGCCTTGAACGCCAGGTTGGCGGCCAGCTTGAACGCGATTTCGGAGGAATCAACGGGATGGTAGGAGCCATCCACCAGCGTGGCCTTCAGGAACACCACGGGATAGCCGGCCAGCACACCGTGCAGGCAGCTCTCGCGCAGGCCCTTTTCCACGGCGGGGAAGTAGTTCTTCGGCACGGAGCCGCCGAACACGTTCTCCTCGAAGATCATTTCCTCCTGCTCGCTCTGGGGCTCGAAGATAATGTGAACGTCACCGAACTGACCGCTGCCGCCGGTCTGCTTCTTATAGCGGCCCTGCTTGCGGACGGTGCTGCGGATCTTCTCGCGGTAGGCAACACGGGGGGTATCCAACTCGGCATCCACGCCGAAGCGGGACTTCAGCTTGCTGCACAGCACGTCGATCTGGATATCGCCGGCGCCGGAGATCACGGTCTGGTGGGTCTCGGCGTTGTTGGTGACGGAGAAGGTGGGATCCTCCTCGTTCAGCTTGTTCAGGCCGGTACCCAGCTTCTCGATCTCCTGCTTGGTCTTGGGGGCGATGGCGCGCTCGTAGCAGGCGGGTGCGAAGGCCAGAGGTGCAAACTTCACATAGGTCTTGGGCTCGCACAGGGTATCGCCTGTCTTGACCTTGTCCATCTTGCCGATGGCGCCGATATCGCCGCAGCAGATCTCCTTGGTCTCCTCGGTCTTCTTGCCCTTCATGACATACAGACGGCCCAGCTTCTCGGTGTTGCCGGTGGTCATGTTGTACAGGGACATATCGCTGGTGACCTTGCCGCGAACGACCTTGATCATGGAGAACTTGCCGTACTGGTCGGAGATGGTCTTGAACACGAAGGCGGCGGTGGTGCCGTTGGGATCGTAGGCGACCTCGATGGCGTTGCCGTCGTCGTCCTCAGCGGCCACGGCGGGCATATCGGTGGCGACAGGCACCAGATCCACGATGGTCTGCATCAGCATCTCCACGCCCATGCCGGTGGCGGCGCTGCCGCACAGCACGGGGCAGACGCTGCCCTCGCGGACGCCCAGCTTCAGACCCTTGGCCATATCCTCGGCAGACAGCTCCATGGTCTCGAAGAACTTCTCCATCAGCTCCTCGTCGGCACCGGCGGCGGCCTCCATCAGCTCGGCGCGGAGCGCCTCCACCTCGTCGGCCATGTCGGCGGGGATGGCGCACTCGCCCTTGGCGTCGTATGCCTTGTTGTGCAGCAGGTCCACGATAACGGTGACGGCCTTGTTGCCGTCGGCCTTGGTGGCAACGATGGGGGCAATGGCGGTGCCGAACTTGTTCTTGATGGCGTCGATGCAGGCGGCGTAGTCGGCGTTGGCCTCCTCCACGCGGTTGATGAACATCATGCGGGGCTTCTTGCCCAGCATCTTCCAGGTGCGCTCCATACCAACGGACAGGCCGTCCTTGGCGTTGCCCACGATGACGGCGCACTCGGCGGCGCGAATGGCGCAGACAGCCTCGCCGGAGAAATCGAAGTTGCCGGGAGCGTCCATGACGTTGATCTTCTTGCCCTTATACATGACGGGAGCAAATGCCAGAGAGATAGAGATCTGGCGCTTGATCTCCTCGGCGTCGTAGTCGCAGGTGGTGTTGCCGTCGACGGTCTTGCCCAGACGGTCCACACCCTTGGTCATAAACAGCATCTGCTCAGCAAGAGAGGTCTTGCCGGAGCCGCCGTGGCCCAGCAGTGCAATATTGCGAATGTCATTAGCAGTCATAGTGGTGATGTACTCCCTTCGTTTTCTTGAAGTCCGCCGCCCACATGGCTGCGGACAGTAGCTCAACGTACCGATTATAGCTTATATTCCGGGGTCTGACAACCTCTATTTTATTGATTTGTATGAAAATTCCCGGCTGCCGCCGGTTTTTTCGTCAACTTATACAATTATTTTTCCGCTCTGCTGGGCAGGTCGACGAGGGCGGCGGTGCAGGACGAAAAAAGAGGAGCCTCGCGGCTCCCCTTTTGCGTTGTCACAGGACGTTTCCGTCCTCATCCACCAGCAGCTCCGCCGGCGGGCGGTGGCTGGAAAACCGCTGCACAGACAGGGTGCAGGCGTAGGCGCCGGCGTTGGACACCGCCACCAGATCGCCGATCTCCAGCGCCGGGCCGGTAAAGCCCTCCTGCAAAACATCCAGCGCGCAGCAGAGATTGCCCACCAGATGCACCGTCTCCGTGCGGGTGGGATCGCCCAGCGACGTGACGGTGCAGGCGTCCTCCCGGGTGAACAGCGGCTCCTGGGGTGCGATCACCGCATCCGGCCCCACCGCACGGCGCAGCATGGCGGCAATGGCGGGCTTCTGGAAGCCGTTGAGACAGTTCTCCACGATGACGTAGGTCACACCTCGGGAGGTCTTTTTGTCCACCACCGGCATAAAGTATGTGCCGGCCTGACAGGTCAGGAACCGGCCGGACTCGATGAGCAGGCGGGCTCCCAGCGTGCGGCGGTTCTCCTCCGCGATACGCTGGGCGCACTGCCGCAGCGCGGCGTAGTCCAGCGGCTGCTGGGAGACCTCGTTGTAGGCGATGCCCACGCCGCCGCCGAAGTTGATATACTCCACGGTGCAGCCCAGCACCTCCTGCACCCGCAGCGCCAGCGCGAAGCAGTTCTCATAGTACCGGGTCAGCACGGCGGCGTCCAGATTCTGGGAGCGCAGATGGACGTGGATGCCGCAGACCGTAACGGGCAGCCCCTCCAGCGCCGTGCGCAGCTGGGGCAGATCCTCCTCGCAGATACCGAACTTGCCGGAGGTGCCGGGGCCGCCATCCATGTTGAAGCAGGGGTCGATCCGCACGCCGATAGGCCGCGCCTCCCCCTTCTCCGCGGCGATGCGGCCGATGCGCACCGCCTCACCGATGGAGTCGGCGATCAGGTGGCCGTGATCCCACGCCTCCCGCAGGGCGCTGTCGGACTTGCCGGCGGCAGAAAAGTAGATGTCGGCGGCGGCCATGCCGCACTCCTCCGCCAGCAGCACCTCCCGGGCGGAGGCGGCATCCGCGCCGATGCCCAGCGCCGCCAGCGCCCGCATTACCGGCGGGAACGGGTTGGCCTTCACGGAAAACAGAAAGTCAAAGCCGGGGAACGTGTCGCGCAGCAGCCCAGCCTGCCGCGCCAGTACATCGCGGGAGTAGATAAAGCAGGGGGCGTTTTCCCGCGCCAGACGCAGAATATGCTCGTTCATGGAAGATGCTCCTTTCGATGTGTCGTGATACGCCCAGTGTAGCATATCCGCCCCGCCGCCGTCAAAACATTCCTTGCGCACCAACAAAAATTGTGCTACAATACCGGCTGTATCTGCGGGCGTGGTGGAATTGGTAGACTCGATGGATTTAGGTTCCATTGCCGTAAGGCGTGCGGGTTCGAGTCCCGCCGCCCGCACCAAATAAGCCCGATGGTTTTGATACGAGACCATCGGGCTTTTTTTAGTATGGAAATTAGTGCAAGGATGTGATACAATCAATTCAGCAAAGGAAAATTGTCAGGCCTGTAAATTTAGGAGGTACAGCATGGAAAGAGAATACCCCCAGAAAATGTTTTGGCTATTTGTTCTAACGAATTTCCTATTTCACTTTTTCTACTTATCTGTTCCGGGGATCATCCTCTGCATCGTTGGGATTTGGATAAAGACCTGTCTTTACATTGGATGTGCGGTTCTTGGCCTGGATCTGATCCTTTCGATTGTTGAACAGTCACGCATCCGAAATGCTGCCGTGTCTCATAGCGAAAACCCTGATTTCAACGAACTGATGGACGCATTTTGCAGCCCTGACGGGCTACAGGCAGTCGGGAAAGTACTGGATGAAAAGATCAAATCCACCCCTGATGATGAATCTGAAAAAGGAAAAGACCAATAAGGTATCTTTTGATTCTTCTCTCGTCTCATTATGGTTTCACCTTTCACCGCTATGGTTTCGTTTTTGAGTGAAACCATTCGAAACCAAATGAAACCGTATCATTTTTATCAACTGTTGCCAGAAATACCCGAAACGGAGGTATCCCCCATGAAACGTATCGCATCCATTCAGGATATCTCCTGTTTGGGACGCTGCTCCCTGACCGTGGCGCTGCCGGTGATCTCTGCGCTGGGCGTGGAGTGCGCCATCGTACCCACTGCCGTCCTCAGCGCCCACACCGCCTTCCCCGGCTTCGTCAGCCGCGACCTGTCCGACCAGCTGACGGCTATCGCCGCCCACTGGCGCTCCCAGCACGTCCACTTTGACGCGCTGTACACCGGCTATATCGCCTCTGCTGAACAGGTGCGGCAGGTGCTGGATTTCTTTGACGCCGTAAGATCCCCTGACACCATGATCTTCGTGGACCCCGCCATGGCCGATCACGGAAAGCTCTACACCGGCTTCGGGCCGGACTTCCCCTCCGTCATGGCGCAGGTGGTGGCGCAGGCCGATGTGGCCATCCCCAACCTGACGGAGGCGTGTCTCCTCACCGGTACGCCCTACCGGGAGGAGATGGACGAGCCCTTCGTCCGGGAGCTGCTGCAGGGCGTGGCGGCGCTGGGTGCAAAGCGCGTGGTGCTCACCGGCGTGTCCTTCACGCCGGACAAGCTGGGCGCCATGGGCTACGACAGCTGCACCGACACATACTTCACCTGCCTTGACCGGCGGCAGCGCGGCTCCTTCCACGGCACCGGCGACATCTTCGCCGCCACGGTGGTGGGCGGCATGATGCGGGGTCTTTCGCTGGAGGAGGCCGCCTCGCTGGCGGTGCGCTTCACGCTGGCCTGCATCGACGTCACCGCCCGCGACCCGCAGGCGGACTGGTACGGTGTGGAGTTTGAAAAGGCGCTGCCCCTGCTGTGCGACACAGCGCGGACATTCCCGGAAAACTGACATTGTATTGGAAAACCGATATTGTAAAGGAGGCACCCGCGCCGTTGGCGCGGGTGCCTCCTTTTGTTTTTGTATCATTTTCTACGGGGATAGGGTTTCTTCTCATCGGTCAGCCCCGCCAGATAGTCCATACTGGTATCCAGCGCCAAGGCCACGCGGCGGCACTGCTCAAAGCTGAGATACCGCTCGCCCCGCTCGATTTTAGAATAGGCGCTTTGGTCGATGCCGGTCAACATCTGCATTTTGATCTGGGTATATCCCCGCTCTTTCCGGAGTTCCCGCAATCTGCTCATAACAATCACCGCATTTATTATGGCAAATTGTCCTATTGCAATTAGGGTAATATTGTCCTATAATTTTTGCAAGGGGGTGATGGTATGACAGATGCTGAGCTTTACCGTGAAATGTACCTGACAATGGCTCGTGCCGCTGAACGAGCCATCCGCCTGTTGGTGGAGGCGCAGCAGGCGTGCGAGGCGCTCTATATGGAGTGTGCAGATCACCAAACATCGCATGGCTAACCGAAAGGAGGCACCCGCGCCGTTGGCGCGGGTGCCTCCTTTTATCCTTTATTTCGTTTCGCCGTCCTGCGGCTCATCCTGTGCGGAGGGCTTCTCCTCTGCGGAGGGGCTCTCCGGCTGCTTTTCCTCCGACTGGTCGAAGTCCGGCATGGGGATCGGCTCGGACACGATGTTGATGTGCTTGGCGGGGGCCTCGATGGTCTCCGGCACGCTGGGACGGAACAGCTTCTGCTCCCCGTCGCGGGAGGCACCGTAGTTGTCCACCGTCTCCGGGTCGCGGCCCTCGATGATGGCCATCATCTCCTGTCCGGTGATGGTCTCCTTCTGCAGCAGGTACGCGGCGATCTTGTCCAGCAGCTCCCGGTTGTCCCGCAGGATCTGCTTGGCCTCCTCGTGGCACTGGCGGATGATCTTGATGGTCTCCCGATCCGCCGCGGCGTAGGTCTCCTGCGCGCAGGTCATGGAGTAGCTGCCGTCCAGATACTGGCTCTGGATGGTACCCAGTGCCATCATATCGAATTCGTCGCACATACCGAAGCGCGCCACCAGATTCCGCGCCATCTCCGTGGCGCGTTCAATGTCGTTGGCGGCGCCGGAGGTCATGGTATCGCACACGATCTCCTCGCTGGAGCGGCCGGCCAGCAGCGTGCGGATCTCCGCCAGAATGTCCTCCTTGGACATGAGGAATTTCTCCTCCTCCGGCAGATGCAGCGTGTAGCCCAGCGCGCCCTGCGTATGGGGTACAATGGTGATCTTGCTCACCGGCTGGGCATTCTTCTGCTTGGCCGCCACCAGCGCATGGCCCACCTCGTGGTAGGCGATGATGCGCTTTTCCTCCTCGGTGATGACGGTGCCCTTCTTTTCGGCGCCGGCGATGACCAGCTCGAAGGACACCAGCAGATCCTCCTGATTCACGGCCTTGCGGCCCTTGCGGACGGCGCGCAGCGCCGCCTCGTTTACCAGATTGGCCAGATCCGCGCCGACACAGCCGGCAGTGGCCTGGGCGATCTTGTTCAGATCCACGTCCTCGGACAGGCGGATGTTGCGGGTATGCACCTGCAAGGTGGCAAGACGCCCCGCCAGATTGGGACGATCCACGGTGATGCGCCGGTCGAAGCGGCCGGGACGCAGCAGCGCCTTGTCCAGCACCTCCGGGCGGTTGGTAGCGCCCAGCACGATAATGCCCTTGCCGGGGTCGAAGCCGTCCAGCTCCGCCAGCAGCTGGTTCAGCGTCTGCTCACGCTCGTCGTTGCCGCCGCCGAATTTGCCGCCGTCACGGGATTTACCGATGGTGTCGATCTCGTCGATGAAGATGATGCACGGGGCTACCTTGGCGGCCTCCTTGAACAGGTCGCGGACACGGCTGGCGCCCACGCCCACGAACATCTCCACGAAGTCAGAGCCGGAGATGGAGAAGAACGGCACGCCCGCCTCGCCTGCCACGGCCTTGGCCAACAGGGTCTTGCCGGTACCGGGAGAGCCCACCAGCAGCGCGCCCTTGGGCAGCTTGGCGCCGATGGCGGTGTACTTTCCGGGGTTGTGGAGGAAATCGATGATCTCCTCCAGCGACTCCTTGGCCTCGTCCTGTCCGGCCACATCCTTGAAGGTGACGCCGGTGGACTTCTCCATGTAGACCTTGGCGTTGGCCTTGCCCACGCTGCCGATGCCGCCGAAGCCTCCGCCGCCGCCGTTTTTCGCCAGTATACGGAACACCAGCATAAGCAGGCCCACCATGATGATGGTCGGCAGGATGTATTGCACCATGAACACCAGCACCGGGTTCATCTGCGACTCGTAGTAGCCGGTATAGGACACCTTATGTGCCTTCAGAAGGGGCAGCAGATCGGTGTCGTTGAGGTAGGCGGTGTACAGCGTCAGCTTGGAATCCTTGGACTGGGTATAGGATTTGGGCGGCGTCTTGCTGTTCTCGTCCTTCTCCTCGGTGTAGGTGTAGCCCTCCACCGGCGTGATGTAAATGGCGTCGTCCTTGAACAGCACCTCGTCCACCTTGCCGGCCTCGATGAGGGACACCATCTCGCTGTATTTGATCTCGTGGCTGGTGGCCTTATTGGTGGCGTTGCTGTTGTAGGCGGTGAAATAGTTGAACGCCACCGTCAGCACCAGCGCCCATGCCACCAGCGTCAGGATGCCCCGCAGGTTGCTGCGGCCCTTGTCGTTTTTGTTGTTTTTGTCGTGATTGGCCATGTGTATCCTCCGTAAAAACCACCGGGTGGTATACTTTTGCATTATGGCACAGTATACCACACTCCACCCTCCGTCACAAGCGGCACGCTGTCGGATTTTCTGTAAATTTTCTATGAATGCTCCTTTCTATCGTGGAGATAGTGTGGTATACTGGACAGGATACAAAGAAAACGAGGTCATACCCATGAGAGATATGAAGGATACTGAGCGCCGCCCCCTGCCCGATGCGGAGGCTGACGGCATCATCGAGGGGCGCAACGCCGTGATCGAGGCCCTGCGCGTCGGCACCGCCATCGACAAGATCTACCTCGCCAAGGGCGAGACGGACAAGACGCTGGGACACATCGCCTCCAAGGCCCGGGACGCGGGCATCGTGGTGGTGGAGGCCGACCGCCGCAAGCTGGACGGTATGTCCCGCACCCACGCCCATCAGGGCGTTATCGCGCTGGCCGCTGTCCGGGAATACGCCACGGTGGAGAGCATTCTGGCCGCCGCCGCGGAGAAAGGCGAGCCGCCTCTGCTGGTGGTGTGCGACGAGATCTCCGACCCCCACAATCTGGGCGCCATCCTCCGCACCGCCGAGTGCGCCGGCGCCCACGGCGTCATCATCCCCAAGCGCCGCTCCGCCGGTCTGACCGCCGTGGTGGCCAAGACCTCCGCCGGTGCGGTGAGCTATATCCCCGTGGCGCGGGTGGCCAACATCCCCTCCCTGCTGAAGGAGCTGAAAAAGCAGGGCGTCTGGGTGTTCGGCACCGCCGCCGACGGCACCACCGACCTTTACGGCGCGGACCTGAAGGGCCCCGCCGCCATCATCATCGGCTCCGAGGGCAGCGGCATGACCCGCCTTGTCTCCGAGAGCTGTGATTTTCTGGTAAGCATTCCCATGAAGGGCCGCATCTCCTCCCTGAACGCCTCCGCCGCCGCAGCCATCCTGCTGTACGAGGCGGTGCGCCAGCGGGGATGACCGGTGCTTCCCGTTTGATCTTTCGATCTGAGGTACTATGAGCAGGCGCGACCAACGACCCACCTATACGCCGCCCGTCCCGGACGACGAGCTTTCCTTGGAGGCCATCCTTGCCGAATACGGCAGGGGTGGGCGTCAGCCTGCCCCGCCTGCCCCGGACACCGCGCCTGCGGCGGAGTCTGTGTCTGCTGCCCCGTCCGTTCCGGAGCCTGTACCTGACCCGAAACCCGCGCCCGCGCCTGCGACGGAACCGGAGCCGGAACCTGTCCCCGAGCCAGAACCTGCGTCTGAGCCGGAGTCTGTACCTGAACCGGAGGATACGCCTCTTTCCGACGTGCCGGATCGCGTCAGCCTGAAGGACGTGATGAACCAGACGGTGGAGTCCGTGCTGGAGGAATCGGAGGACGGCGTTCTCGATGAGCCTGTCCCGCTGGGTCAGCGGCTGGCCGCACTGCTGCACCGCTTTACGGCGCGCGGCGATGACCGCCGGCGCGGCCTTTCACAGGAGACGGAGCAGCTTTTTGACGAGCCGGAGGACGAGCCGGAGCCGGAGGAACCGGAGGAGCCGGAACCCCGCATGGACGACGCCCTGCGGGAGGAAAAGCGCCGGTGCAACCGGCTGCGCCGCGGGCTGGTGCTGGGTGCGTTCCCCGCACTGCTGCTGGTGGTGGCCGCCGTTTTGCAGGAGCTGGAGGTATTGCCCCCCGCGTGGCTGGACGCCGCGCTGCTGCGCTGCGCCGTGCTGGGCGGCGGGCTGCTGCTGACGGCGCTGCTGTGTCTGCCGGTGTGGCAGACGGCTTACCGGATGCTGCGGGACGGCCGTGTGGGCTGCGAGCTGTGCGCCGGTGTGACGGTGCTGGCGGATCTTTTGTGCTGCGTCAGCGGCATCGTCACCGGCAGCACCCTGTCCACGCCCTACGCCGCCGCTGGCGCTCTTCTGATCCTGAGCTGTCAGCTGGGTCTTTACCTGACGGCGGAGACCCGCCGCATCGCCTTCCATCTGGCGGATGTCAACGGCGTACCGCCCTATGTGGTGTCTGTGCTGCCCGCCGGTGTCTGCAAGCAGCGGGGCGTGCTGGAGGGCTTTTACCGTACGACCATGCGCCCCGACCCCGCCCGTCAGTGGCAGAACTATGTGCTGCCGCTGCTGTTGAGCGTCGCGGTGGTGCTGTCCGGCGTGGTGTGCTTCACCGCCCGGCCCATGGAGGAATTCCCCTGGGTGCTGGCCGTCCTTACCGGCGCCGGCGTCCAGCTATCCCTGCCCCTGACAGGGACGCTGCCCCTGTACTACCTGTCCCGCCGGCTGGAGCGCAGCGGCGCGGCCGCCGCCGGGTACGCCGGTGCAAGAGCCGTGGCCCGCGCCGGGCGCATCGTCCTCACCGACGACGATCTGTTTCCCGCCGGTACTGTGACCCTCAACGGGTACAAGGTCTACGGTGAGGAGCGCGTGCGCGCCGTGTCCTACGCCGCCGCCGTATCCAAGGCCGCCGGCAGCAGCCTTGCGCCGCTGCTGGATCGGCAGCTCACGGTGGAGGGCGGCTACCCCATGCGGGTGGACGAGCTGCGCTACTGCGAGGAGGGCGGCGTGGAGGCTGCCATCCGCGGCGAGACGGTACTGATGGGCAGCGCCTATTTCATGAAAAAACGCCGGGTGGCGCTGCCGCGGGATCTGAAGCTCCAGACCGGCCTCTTTCTGGCGGTGGACGGCGTGCTGACAGCGGTGTTCGCCGTGAAGTACCAGCCCTCCCGCAACGCGGAGTGGGCGCTGCGGGCTATGCGCCGCAGCCGTATCACGCCGGTACTGGCCGTCCGCAGCAGCAATGTGACCCCCGGCCTTATCAAGCGGAAGTTCGGCGTGGACGCCAAGGTGGTCTATCCCGATGTGTCCACCCGGCTGGCGCTGGCACAGCTGGCGTCGCAGCAGGGTGACGCACCCAACGTCATCGTCTGCCGCGAGGGGCTTCTCCCGCTGGCAGAGTCGGTAGTGGGAAGCCGCCGCATGGTGCGGGCTGTCCGCACCGCCACCGTCCTCAGCTATATCGGCTCCCTGTGCGGCATCCTGCTGGCCTACTACCTGACCTCCGTGGGCGATTTCACGGTGCTGACGCCGGTAGCCATGGTGCTGTTCCTGCTGCTGTGGCTGCTGCCCACCCTGCTCATCGCCGGACTTGTCCGCCACTTCTGATCTTATGAAAAAGGAACGGAGAGCGCTGCTCTCCGTTCCTTTTTTGTCTCTATGCGGTTTTCTCTTTTTTTACGCCTCCGCCGGTGCAGGCTCCGGCAGCTTCTCCGGCCAGCCGGGCCAGCTCTGGCGGATAAAGTCCGCCACCTCGCCCCGCTCCGTACCCAGCACGGCGGCCAGCTCGCCATACAGCTGATCCTCGGCGCGCTTGAGATAGCGCTCGTCCATCTGGCTGACCTTTTTGCCGTGGCGCACCGCCCACGCCCGCTTGCGGCACACATTGTGGATCATGGCGGCCAGCTCGCCGCACTCGCAGCGCATCACCACCTGATGGTAGAAATCCCGGGCAGCCCGGACGCCCGCCTGCTCCGGCTTGCAGGGCGGCAGCATGGGAATAGACGCGATCAGCGCCAGCGCCGCCTCTCTCGTAATAACGGGGCGCATCAAAATGCCGGTGTCCACCGGCGTCAGCACCGTGCCGCTGCGGTACAGCGGCGTCAGATGATAGTAGAGCCGGCCGCCGTCATCATAGGCCATCCCGGACGGGCCGACACGCTCCACCCGGCAGACGCCCTCGCCGCCATACACCACCAGGTCACCTGCTGCAAACATTTTTTCACACTCCTTACACAAACACACAAAGCATGGAAACGCCGCACGTCCGCTTTTCCCCAGCCGTGCGGCTCTTTACTCACTACGAGAATTATACCACACTATGTCAAAAAATGTAAGGGCGATTTTTAAGAAATTTTGCCGGAAACGCTGGTTATCCGGAAAAAACGTGGTACAATGTGGAAAAACACTGAAAGGATCCTTTTCCCATGAAAAAGCCCGATATCCATCCCTCCGTTTTTGTGGCGCCCGGCGCTGTCGTCCGGGGCGACGTACAGCTGGCCGCCGGCAGCAGCGTGTTCTATAACGCGGTGCTGCGGGGCGACCGCGCCGCCATCTCCATCGGCGAGGGCACCAACATCCAGGACAACTGCGTGGTCCATGTGGAGTACGGCCTGCCGGTGACGGTGGGTAAGAATGTCACCGTGGGACACGGCGCCATCCTCCACGGCTGCACCATCGGCGACGAGACCCTCATCGGCATGGGCGCCATCGTCCTCAACGGCGCAAAAATCGGCAAGAACTGTCTCATCGGCGCCGGCGCGCTGGTGACCCAGAACACCGTCATCCCAGACGGCAGCATGGTCATCGGCTCTCCCGCCAAGGTAAAGCGCCCGCTGACGGAGGAGGAGATGGCCTCTGTCCGTCAGTCCGCCGCCGACTACCGGCAGGAGGCGCAGGAGTGCAAGGCGTTGGAGGAAGCGCTGTAAGCAAAAAAGAAAGCCGCAGGCCATCTGCGGCTTTCTTTTTTTGTTTATTTCTGCGCGGCAGCCTTCTCCCGATCCGCTTGGATCAGCAGCTTCAGCGCTTCCACGCCCACCTGCACGGCGGCGGTAGTGTCCTCACTCATGTCCTGATCCAACCCGGCCTTCTCCCGCTCCTGATTCCACACCACATGGAAGCAGGAACCGCAGCGGCATTGCAGGGCGTCCGCCACCACGAACAGTGCGGCAGACTCCATCTCGCTGGCCTTAACGTGCAGGCGCTTCCACGCCTCCCACTTGTTCAGCAGCTCGTAGGATACCGGCATCCTGGCAGGGCTGTGCTGGCCGTAGAACGCATCCTTGCACTGGACGACGCCCACCTGTGTCCGCTTGCCCAGCGTCTTGGCCGCCTGTACCAGTGCGGTGGTCACCTCGAAGTCCGCCACGGCGGGGTACTCGATGGGCGCGTACTCCCGGCTGGTATGCTCAAAGCGGATGGCGCCGGTGGCCACCACCACGTCGCCGCTGCGGACATCCAGATCGATGCCGCCGCAGGTGCCTACGCGGAGGAACGTGTCCGCGCCGATGTTGTGCAGCTCCTCCATGGCGATGGAGGCGGAAGGCCCGCCGATGCCGGTGGAACAGACGGACACCTTCTCCCCCAGCAGCGTGCCGGTGTAGACGGTGTACTCCCGGTTCTGCGCCACGAAATGGGCGTCGTCAAACAGCGCGGCGATCTTCTCGCAGCGGCCCGGGTCGCCGGGCAGGATCACATAGCGGCCTACGTCGCCCTCCTCGCAGTGGATATGGTATTGTTTTTCCAGATTTTGCATGATTTGACCTCCTGTCAGCTATACGGTCGGTCATATCCGCCGCATACATTACGTTTCGTAATCGTTTTTGCGTATCTTTGAATGAGTATTGTACCATACGCAGGTGCAAAAGGCAACGTTTCTGCGGCAAAAGCCAAAAAATGCACATTCCGCCAGTATTCCTCACGGCTATGAACGCCGCCGCAGACGGATACTAACTGCGGCGCAACGCGCACAACGAGCAAGGGAGGTTTTTGCATCATGAGACGATTTTCCGCGATCCTCGCGGTGCTGGCACTGGCATTGGTGCTGACGGCCTGCGGCAAGGACGATGACCGGAACAACGGCGGCAGTCCCAGCCGTCCCGATACCAACCAGAGCCAGAACGCCCCGCAGGATAACGGCAGCGGCGGCAGCTGGCAGAACGGCACCGACACGCCCACCCAGCCCGGCGCCGGAGAAAACCGGCAGAATGGGGAGGATACGCTGCCCGGCACGCAGACGGAGGGCCGCATGGGACGCCGTACCCTGCGGCGCGGCGCAGACAGCACCGCCACCTTCCGGCAGATGCTGGAAAACGGCTATGTCCACGACAGCGACGGCTTTCTCAACGACGGGGAAAACACCAGCTGGTAGCGGACACATACGCCGCTATGGGGCGCAGGGAGACAGTTTTTCCCTGCGCCCACTTGCATTTTCGAAAAAAAAGGATATGATATGAGAGAAAGATTATGTGCCGCCGCAGGCGGCAGAGAAAAGAAGGTTTTACTATGACAAAGATCGATATCGTATCCGGCTTTCTGGGCGCAGGCAAGACCACGCTCATCAAGAAGCTGCTGGCGGAGGCCTTTCAGGGCGAGAAGCTGGTGCTCATCGAAAATGAATTCGGCGAGATCAGCATCGACGGCGGCTTTCTGAAGGAGTCCGGCGTCCAGATCAGCGAGATGTCCTCCGGCTGCATCTGCTGCTCGCTGGTGGGCGACTTCAACAAGGCGCTGAAGGACGTGCATCAGCAGTTCGCCCCCGATCGCATCCTCATCGAGCCCTCCGGCGTGGGCAAGCTCAGCGACGTGATCGTGGCGGTGGAGAACACCGTCAAGGACGTGCCGGATATGAAGCTCAACAGCTTCGTCACCGTGGCCGACGCCACCAAGGTGAAGGTCTACATGAAGAACTTCGGTGAGTTCTACAACAACCAGATCGAATCCGCCGGCACCATCATCCTCTCCCGCACCCAGAAGCTGAATCAGGAGAAGCTGGAGGCTGCCGTGGCCCTGCTGCGGGAGAAAAATCCCAACGCCGCCATCCTCACCACGCCGTGGGACGAGCTGGACGGCAAGACCATCCTCAGCGCCATCGAGAAGGTGTCGCTGGCCGATGAGCTGCTGGCGCGGATGCAGGCCGAGCACGCGGCGGACGAGGCGGAGCATCACCATCATCACCATGACCATGATGAGGATGACCACGACCACGGCTGCCACCATGACCACGAGGAGCATGACCACTGCCATCATGACCATGACGAGGACGAGCATTGCCACGATCACGACCATGACCATGACGAGCATTGCCACGATCACGAGCATGAGCATCATCACCACGACGGTGAGGAGTGCGACGATCCCCATTGCAGCTGCCACCATCACCACCATCACGCTGACGAGGTGTTCACCAGCTGGGGCGTGGAGACGGTGAAGGTATTCACCGAAAGCGAGCTGGAGACCATCCTCACCGCGCTGGACAGCGGCGACTACGGCGCGATCCTCCGCGCCAAGGGCATCGTCCACAGCGAGGACGGCAAGTGGCTGCACTTCGACTTCGTGCCGGAGGAGCATCAGATCCGCTTCGGCGCCGCCGACTACACCGGCCGCCTGTGCGTCATCGGCTCCCAGCTGAAGGAGGACAAGCTGGCCGCGCTGTTCGGCCTGTAAGACGCGAGGTACACCGTATGGATATTCCTGTTTACCTCATCGCCGGTTTTCTGGACGCCGGCAAGACCAGCTTCATCAATGGCATTTTGCAGGACGGCTTCGCCGCCGAGGATCGGACGCTGCTGCTGTGCTGCGAGGAGGGCGAAACGGCCTACGACCCCAAGGTGCTGGGCAACGTGTTCACCTACACCATCGACGAGCCGGAGCAGATGACGCCGGAGCTTTTCAAGAAGCTGGAAAAGCAGTATCGCCCCAAGCAGGTCATCATCGAGTTCAACGGCATGTGGCAGATCGAGCCGCTGTACCGGGAGGGGCTGCCCGCCAACTGGATCCTGTATCAGATCATGTGTCTGGTGGACGCCAACACCTTTGAGCCGTATGTGCGGAACATGGGGCAGCTGATGATGGAGAAGATCTCCAACGCCGACCTGCTGATCTTCAACCGCTGCAACGAGCAGCTCCGGGCCCAGCTGCGCAGCCGCAACCTGCGGATGGTGAACCGCCGCGCCGATATCTATCTGGAGAACACCGACGGCACCAGCGAGGAGTATGTGACGCCGGAGATGTCCCCCTTCGACCTGTCCGGCGGCAAGCTGGACGTGCCGGACGACGACTACGGCATCTGGTATGTGGACATGATGGACAACCCCGACCGCTACGAGGGGGTGGAGGTGTCCTTCAAGGCCATCATGTGCCACTCCAAGAAGTTCAAGGGCGTTCACTGTCCCGGCCGCTTCGCCATGGTCTGCTGCGACAAGGATATGCAGTTCCTGGCGCTGGTCTGCCGGGGCGAGGGGCTGGAGCGCTTCAAGGACAAGGAGTGGGTGGAGATCCACGCCACCGTGAAGAAGGAGAGCTGCGACGCCTATCAGGGCGAGGGCCCCGTGCTGTATGTCAGCAGCGTGACCGCCGCCGCCAAGCCCGCCAACGAGGTGGTGTCCTTCTGAGGACACATCGGCAATAACATAAAAAAGATGACGTTCCGCACAGGCGGAGCGTCATCTTTTTACGTTTGCAGCGTGATGCGGCGGGCATCGGTGTCCCGCAGGGCGATCACGGTGTCCAGCACCTGATAGGCGACAATCCCGCCAAAGGGTGCGGTGTGCAGCGCGGTGACCCGCTGCCCGGGGAGAAAGCCCAGATCCTCCATGCGGCGGGCTTTCCGGGACGGAAAGTCCAGAGCGGCCACGCGGCCGCTCTCACCGGGTAACAGCTGCGCCAGTGTTTGCGTCATGCGGCACGGCCTCCTCATAAGGTGTCCATACCAGCCTATGCCGCCGGTCACTTCAGGGTGATGCTGTTTTGCAGGACGGTGGCGCTGTATAAAAGCAGCACATCCGCGTCGTCGGGAAAGTCCACGACGCGCCCCAGCCGGTCGGACGCCAGATACCGGATATCCACGGCGTACACCGTGCGGTAGCTCTCCGCCAGCAGCGGGATGATGCTGCTGCCGAAGGAGTCCCGGAACACCACCAGCGTCCTGTCCGACAGGGCGTTGGGGTTGTCGATACGCAGCAGGGAGCGGCTGCCGGACAGGAACAGGTCATAGGGCGCGTCCTGCGCGGCGGTGAAATCGTACACGCCGCCGTCGGTGTCCGTCTCGTAGTTATGGACGGTGCAGCCCTCCAGCACAGGGGAGGTCAGATAGGACAGGGTGTCCGGCTCCAGCGGCTCCTCGGTCTTTCCCCAGTAGCTGCCGTGAAACGCCCCCTCCAGCGCGCACAGCGTCTCGTCCCGCGTGCCGGACACCGGCGCGCCCATGGCGGTCAGCAAGGCGTCCGCCGTGGGATGCAGCTGCTCCTGCCGCCAGTGGGGGTCAGTGCGGTAGTAGTCCGCCAGCGTCAGACCGGCGGCGATATCCACCGGCGCCAAAAAGTCCAGCGCGCCGCACAGGTAGTCCGCCGTCTCCGCCGCGCCGGCGGGGGTGTAGCCCTCCGGCGGCACGGTGAACTGCGCCTTGTCCGGCACCACCGCCAGATAGACGGTGCGCCCGGCGAAGTACAGGTCGTGCAGATGCTGGAAGCGATAGGCGGCGCGATCCAGCGAATCCGTATCAAACGCCGCGTCCGTCTTGGCGGCGTAGCCGTTGTAGACGTACACCACGTCGTCCGGCGCGGGCGGCTCCGGCGCAGGCGCAGGCGCGGGGATACGGGATATCCCCAGTACCAGCGCCGCCGCCATCAGCAGGAACGCGCCCCGCTGCACCATCCTCCGCGTCACAGAATGGCCTCGTCGTAGGTGGCGCTGACGCCGTAGATGCCGTTCAGGTGGGTCATGAAGGTGTCCACCAGCTCATCCGCACCGAAGACGGTGACCACATACTCGCCCACCTCGGCCACGACCAGCTTGTCGGGGAAGCCGCACATCCACTGACGCTGCATGATGTTGTCACGCAGCTGCTGTGCCAGCTCAGCGGTGTCGCCGGTGGCGTGGTAGGCAGCGGCGGTGAAGGTGTTGGCGTTCATCATGTGGACAAGGGACGCGGCCTCGTCCACCGCGGCGGTCTCCGGCAGACCCAGCTCGCTGTCCACCAGCGCACGATCCTTCAGGTCAAAGACGCCGGGAGCGTCCTCGCGGGTGTTGGCCTCGGAGAAATCACCGCCGACGACGGCAAACTTCTCGTCCTCACCGTAGGTGTTCCATACCGTCTCCAGTATGTTCAGGGCGCTGGTGGGCTTTGCGGGCTTGTCTCCGTCGCCGGCGTTATTCTTGTCGCCGCAGGCGGCCAGACTCAGCACCAGCAGGGCTGCCAGCACAAGGGATACGATCTTTTTCATGGAAATGTCCTCCAAAATTTGAATGTCCCGCGCAGGGAAAAGAAGCGCGGCTGAGGATAAGACGCAGCCGCGCTCCGTTTTGTTCCCGCAGAGGGCAAAATATCGGGAAAATTTTCAGGGTGGAAATATTCGGTGGTCAAGATGAGCTGGCGGAAAAGATCCGGCGTCCGTTATAGCCAGCTGTGATCGAACCCATAGGGCAGCAGCTCCTTTAGGGTGAATTTCCGGCTCTCGCCGTTCTTATTCAGGCAGATCACCGTCAGGTCGGGGGCAAACTCCATCATCACCTGACGGCACGAGCCGCAGGGGACGCAGTAGTCGTCGCTGCGCCCGGCGATGGCGATGGCGGCAAAGTCACGGTGTCCCTCGCTGACGGCCTTGAAGATGGCGGTGCGCTCGGCGCAGATGGTGTCGCCGTAGGCGGCGTTTTCGATGTTGCAGCCGGTGAACACCGTGCCGTCCTTACAGAGCAGGGCGGCGCCCACAGGGAAGTGGGAGTAGGGGACGTAGGCCATGTCCAGCATGGCAATGGCTTTTTGGCAAAGCACCTGTTCGGTCATGGGTAGCTCCTCCTTAGTATGTTTGATTTTGGGAAAACGATTCAGCTCAGCTCCGCCTGTCCGGTGTAGAGCTGGTAGTACTTGCCGTGCTGCGCCAGCAGCTCGGCGTGGTCGCCGCGCTCGATGATGCGGCCCTGCTCCAGCACCAGAATAGCGCGGCTGTTGCGGACGGTGGACAGGCGGTGGGCGATGACGAACACCGTGCGTCCCTCCATGAGGGAGTCCATGCCCCGCTCGATCAGCGTCTCGGTGCGGGTGTCGATGGAGCTGGTGGCCTCGTCCAGGATCAGCACCGGCGGGTCGGACACGGCGGCGCGGGCAATAGCCAGCAGCTGCCGCTCGCCCTGACTAAGGCTGCCGCCGTCGCCAGTGATGACGGTGTCGTAGCCCTGGGGCAGGTGGCGGATGAAGGCGTCGGCGTTGGCCAGCTTAGCCGCAGCGCGCACCTCCTCGTCCGTAGCGTCCAGCTTGCCGTAGCGGATATTGTCCGCCACGGTGCCGGTGAACAGGTGGGTGTCCTGCAATACGATGCCCAGCGAGCGGCGGAGGGAATCCTTGGCGATGTCCTTCACGTCGATGCCGTCATAGGTAATGGTACCCTGCTGCACATCGTAAAAGCGGTTGATGAGGTTGGTGATGGTGGTCTTGCCCGCGCCGGTGGAGCCGACGAAGGCGATCTTCTGGCCGGGCTTGGCGAACAGGGACACGTCGTTCAGCACGGTCTTTTCCCCGTCGTAGGAGAAGCTCACGTGGTCGAACCGCACGTCGCCCCGCAGCTCCACCAGTGTGCCGTCCGGCTTTTTCCACGCCCAGTGACCGGTGCGCTCTGCCGTCTCCGTCAGGGTGTCGCCGTTTTTCTCCACCCGGACGATGACAGTCTTGCCCTCGTCCGTCTCCGGCTGCTCCTCCATGACGGCGAAGATGCGCTCGGCGCCGGCGGCAGCCGCCAGCAGCGTGTTGATCTGTTGGCTGATCTGACCCACGGGCTGGCTGACCTGCTTGACATACAGCAGGTACGCGCCCAGCGAGCCTACGTCGAACACGCCGCCGATGGCCAGCAGGCCGCCGACGCAGCAGGTGACGGCGTAGTTGATCTTGCTGAGGTTGCCCATGGCGGGCATCATCATACCGGCGTAGGCCTGCGCCGCGGTGGCCGCGTCCCGGTAGCCGTTGTTAAGGCCGGTGAAGCGCGAGATGGCCTCGTCCTCGTGGTTGAAGACCTTGATGACCTTCTGCCCCTCGATCATCTCCTCGATATAGCCGTTCATAGCGCCCAGCGCCGCCTGCTGCCGCTGGAAGCTGGTGCGGCTGCGGCCGCCGACGGTCTTGACCACCACGGCCATCAGCCCCAGAAACAGGAAGGTGATCAGCGTCAGCCACGGGTTCAGCACGATCATCATCACCACGGTGCCCACAAAGGTCAGCACGTTGGAGATGATGCTGGCGAAGCTGCTGTTCAGCATCTCCGAGACGGTGTCGATATCGTTGGTAAAGCGGCTCATCAGGTCGCCGGACTGGTGCCGGTCATAGTAACGGATGGGCAGCTCCTGCAGCCGGTCGAACAGATCCTGCCGCAGCGCCGCCACCGTGTTCTGTGCCACATGGACCATGATGCGGGCATAGGCGTAGGAGCACAGGGAGCTGAGGGCGAACAGGCCGCCCATCAGCAGCAGCATCCTGAAAAGTCCCGGAAAATCGCCGGGGATGATATAGTTGTTGAGCAGCGGCTTGAGCATATAGCTGGTGGCCACGCTGGCAACGGAGCTGACGATGAGGCATACCGCCACCAGCACCAGCGAGCCCTTGTACCGCCCCACATAGCGCATCAGCTTCTTGAAGGTACCCTTCATGTCCTTGGGCCGCTGGTAGCCGTGACCGCCGTGACCGTGTCTGCCGGGGCCCCGTCCGGATGCGGTGCGTTTCGTATCAGCCATCAATGCTCACCCCTTCCTGCTGGGATTCATAGACCTCGCGGTAGATCTCGCAGCTCTCCATGAGCTGGGCGTGGGTACCCTGCCCCACCACGCGGCCGTCGTCCAGCACCAGGATCATATCCGCGTCCATCACGGAGGTGATGCGCTGGGCGATGATGAGCTTGGTAGCGCCGGGCAGCGCCGTCTTCAGCGCGCCGCGGATCTTGGCATCCGTGGCGGTATCCACCGCGCTGGTGGAGTCGTCCAGGATCAGCACCTTGGGACGGCGCAGGATGGCGCGGGCGATGCACAGCCGCTGCTTCTGACCGCCGGACACATTGGTGCCGCCCTGCTCAATATAGGTATCGTAGCCGTCGGGCATCCGCTGGATAAACTCGTCGGCGCAGGCCATGCGGCAGGCCTCCTCGATCTCGGCGTCGGTGGCGTCCGCCCGGCCCCAGCGCAGGTTCTCCCGGATGGTGCCGGAGAACAGCGTGTTCTTTTGCAGCACCATGGCGCAGCCGCTTCGCAGTGCCTCCATGGTGTAGTCCTTTACGTTGCGGCCTCCCACATAGACGGCGCCCTCGTCCACCTCGTACAGCCGGGGGATCATGCTCACCAGCGTGGACTTGGCGCTGCCGGTGCCGCCCAGAATACCCACGGTCATACCACTTTCAATATGCAGATCGATGTCCGTCAGGTTCCAATCCTCCGCCGTGGTGTGGTACTTGAAGTACACATGGTCAAAGCGGATGTCGCCGTTTTCCACGGTCAGCGCCGGGTCTGCCTGCGCGTCGGTGATCTGAGGCTGCTCGTCCAGCACCTCCACGATACGCTTGCCGCAGGCGATGGCGCGGGTCAGGATCATCAGCACCATGGACACCATCATCAGAGCCATCAGGATCTCGCTGGCGTAGGTGAAGAACGCCAGCAGATCGCCGGACAGCAGGGTGCCTGCCGCCACCTGATGGCCGCCCAGCCACATAAGGGACACGATGGTGCCGCCCATGATCAGGATCATGATGGGCATGAACATCACCACGAAGCCGAAGGCCCGCTCCGCCGTGTCGCGGAGCTTATCGCTGCGGGTGCGGAATTTCTGCTCCTCCTCGTCCTCCCGGACGAAGGATTTCACCACGCGGACGGCGTTCAGGTTCTCCTGCACCACCAGATTCAGATCGTCGGTGGCGTTTTGCAGCGCCGTGAAGAACGGCCCCACATAGCGGATGACGATGACCACCGCCACCGCCAGCAGCGGCACGGCCACCAGAAACACCTGACTGAGGCTGAGGCTGATCTCCATGGTCTTGATCAACGCCGTCACCAGCATCACCGGTGCACGGACGCATATGCGCATCCCCATGAACAGCGTCATCTGCACCGACGCCACATCGTTGGTCAAACGGGTGATGAGGCTGGCGGTGGAGAAATGCTCGATGTTGGCGAAGGAAAACCGCTGCACCTGCTCATACTCCGCCTGCCGGATGTTGGCGCCGAAGCCCATGGCCGCCTTTGCCGCCATGACCGCCGCGCCTACGCCGCACGCCAGCGCCGCCATGGCCATCAGGAGCATCTTCAGCCCCGTCAGCAGGATATAGCTCCTGTCGCCGTTGGCGATGCCCACGTCCACGATGGCGCTCATGGCCTGGGGCAGCTCCAGCTCCAGAACCGCCTCCCCCACCGAGCACAATACGCCCAGCAGGATATACCACCGGTAGCCCCTTGTATACGGGGCGAGCTTTTTCAGCATACTTCGTCCTCCTCCGAGAGATTTTTTGCCACCCGCAGAAGAAGCGACGTCAGCAGCCGGATCTCCTCCGGCGAAAAGCCCTTTTCCAGTCGGTCGTTGACCTCATGCACGATAGCGGTGAACCTGTCATAAAACTGCTTCCCCTGCGCCGTCAGCGCCAGAATACGGCAGCGCCCGTCAGTGCGGCTGGCGGTGCGGGTGACCATGCCCTTCTCCTCCAGACGGTCCACGATGCCGTTGACCGTGCTGGGCTTCACCATCAGGTGCCGCTCCAACTGCTTCTGGTTGACCTCGCCCTCCGCCTCGTGGAGGTAGGTCAGCGTCCGGCACTGCATGGGCGATACGTCGTACTGCCGCAGCCGCCGGTCCATCAGTTTCTGCACCTGATGGTCGCAGTAGCCGAACAGCGGGCCGAAATGCTCCGGCCGTTCCGTGATACAGCGTTCCACAATGTGCCTCCTTTCGAATTGTTTCGCGTACTAATTATTGGTGTGCTAAATAATAGCACGGTGCTTTTCCAATGTCAAGAGCGTATTTGCGCGGAGCTTATGAACAATTTGTGAATCTTCTGACAAACCTGTTGACTTCTACGCAACCGCTGTGTATGATAGCCTTGCAAGATATGTAAGTGACATTGTTATTCTCTCTCCTTTACCAAAAAAGAAGACGCGCACCAAGCGGTGCGCGTCTTCTTTTTTCTGCCGCACCGCGGTATGCACCTGCCGTCCCGCCGGCGCATAGGATAGCCGGAAGCATCCCGTAAAAAAGGAGGAGACGGCCATGGAGCGGTACACAGCGGCACTGGCGGGCAATCCCAACGTGGGCAAGTCCACGGTATTTAATGCCCTGACGGGTATGCACCAGCACACCGGGAACTGGCCCGGCAAAACGGTGGAGGTGGCGGAGGGCGCTTACGTCTGGCGGGGAGCATCCTTCCGGCTCGTCGATCTGCCGGGGACATACTCCCTGCGGGCGGACTCGCCGGAGGAGGAGCTGGCACGGGACTTTATCTGCGGCGGCAACGCCGATGTGACGGTGGTGGTGGCGGACGCCACCTGCCTGCGGCGCAACCTCCATCTGGCGGTGCAGCTCCGCAGCCGCACGCCCCGGCTGGTACTGTGCCTGAATCTGATGGACGAGGCCCGGAAAAAAGGCGTCACCGTAGACACGGAGGCGTTGTCCCGCGCCCTTGCCGCGCCGGTGGTCACCACGGCAGCCCGCAGCGGCGAGGGGCTGGACGCACTGCGTACGGCGGTGCTGAATATGGCGCGCCGCCCTCCGCAGGACGACCCATGGCTGCCGCCGGAGGGCGACAGTGCCGCCGTGGCTCAGCGGGCGGCGGAGATCGCCGACGCCTGCCTCTCCTGCCGGCCGGAGGATGTCCACGCCCGCGACCGGCGGCTGGATCGGCTTCTCACCAGTCCCACCGTCGGCCTCCCGGTGATGCTGTTGCTGCTGGGGCTGGTGTTCTGGCTGACCATCTGGGGCGCCAACGCCCCCTCTGCCCTGCTGAGCCGGGGTTTTATGGCGCTGCAAGCGCCGCTGCGCAGCCTGCTCGCCGGTGCGCCGCCGTGGGTGCAGGGCGCGCTGGTGGACGGCGTGTACCGGACGGCGGCGTGGGTGGTGGCGGTAATGCTTCCGCCCATGGCCATCTTCTTCCCGCTGTTCACCCTGCTGGAGGACGCAGGCTACCTGCCCCGCGTGGCGTTCATGATGGACGGGTGCTTTCGCGCCGCCGGCGGCAGCGGACGGCAGAGCCTTACCATGTGCATGGGCTTTGGCTGCAACGCCTGCGGCGTCACCGGCTGCCGCATCATCGACAGCCCCCGGGAGCGGCTGGTGGCCATCCTCACCAACGCTTTTGTCCCCTGCAACGGCCGGTTTCCCACCCTCATCGCCCTCATCAGTCTGTTTTTTCTGGGCGGCACACTGGGGTTTGGCCGCTCCCTGCTGGCAACGGCGCTGTTTCTGGGGTGTATCCTCTTCGCCGTGGCCATGACGCTGCTGGCCTCCCGGCTGCTGACCGCCACAGTGCTGCGGGGCCAGCTTTCCGCCTTTTCCCTGGAGCTGCCGCCCTACCGGATGCCCCGTGTGGGGCAGGTGCTGGTGCGGTCACTGCTGGATCGGACGCTGTTCGTGCTGGGCCGTGCGGTGACGGTGGCCGCCCCCGCCGGACTGCTCATCTGGATCCTTGGCAGCATCTCCGTCCGCAACGGCAGCCTGCTGACGGTGCTGGCCGGTGCGCTGGATGGCCCCGGACGCCTTATGGGACTGGACGGCATGGTGCTGCTGGCGTTCCTGCTGGGCTTCCCCGCCAACGAGATCGTGCTGCCGGTGCTGCTGATGGGGTATCTCCAGACCGGGAGCCTTACAGACTACGGCAGTCTGGCGGAGCTGTCCGCCGTCCTCACCGCCAACGGCTGGACGGCGGAGACGGCGGTGTGTATGCTGGTGCTGTGCCTGCTGCACTTCCCCTGCGGCACCACCTGCCTCACCATCCTCCACGAGACGGGCAGCGCCCGGTGGACGGCGCTGGCGGCGGCGCTGCCCACCGCCATGGGCGCGGTGGTGTGTATGGTCATCCACGGCGTCTGGACGCTGCTGGGTTAGCAAATCGACAAAAAACTGTTGCCAAACGGCTGCATTTGTAGTAGAATACTCTGGTGAACTCGTCCTCCGCCGATAGCTGCGGGGCCGGTCTCGCGCAATGGATACCCACGAATCATGTCAGGCGGGGAACCGAGCAGCATTAAGAGGGATCATCCATGTGCCGCGGGGACGCCGGCTTCGCGGCTATGGGCGGAGGACGTTTCTATTTAATTTGACAGGTGGAAATAAGCTTATGAACGCAAAGCTCACATTTTACTTAGCTCTTGTAATCGCCGGGAGCGCATTGCTGGGCGTCGGGGAATTTTTCACCATAGCCGGGATGATCCTGACGGCGCTGGGACTTTTCCTGCTGCTCCTGGAAGCCATCAAGAAATAGCCGCAAAAACTGCGCCGGTTCAGAAACGACAGAAACGGAATTGCAAAGGCCGCATCGGGGTGTTTTCCTTACGGAGGACGCCCGATCGGTCACTCCTTTCTATATCAATGGAGTGATTTCCGGTTTCAGCCATGGCCGGGAACTCTTGCGATTACTGCGTTTCTTGCGTTTTGCTCATGGCTGATTTTTATTTGACAGGAGGTGCGCCCGTGTATCAGGCTCTGTACCGCAAATACCGTCCCAAGACCTTTTCCGAGGTGGTGGGACAGTCTCATATCACCGATACGCTCCAGCGGCAGGTGGCGGAGGGCCGCGTGGGACACGCCTACCTTTTCACCGGCACCCGCGGCACCGGCAAGACTACCTGCGCCCGTATCCTCGCCAAGGCGGTCAACTGCGAGCATCCTGTGGACGGCGCGCCCTGCTGCCAGTGCGACAGCTGCCGGGGCATCGACGCCGGTACGCTGCTGGATGTGACGGAGCTGGACGCCGCCTCCAACGGCAGCGTCAATGACGCCCGCACCCTGCGGGAGGAGGCGGTCTATCCCCCCTCCGTGCTGAAAAAGCGGGTGTACATCATCGACGAGGTGCATATGCTCTCCCGGGACGCCTTCAACGCCCTGCTGAAGATCATGGAGGAACCTCCGGAGCATCTGCTGTTCATCCTGGCTACCACCGAGCTGCAAAAAGTTCCCGCTACCATTCTCTCCCGGTGCCAGCGGTTCTCCTTCAAGCGCATTTTGCCCCGGGACATGGAGCAGCAGCTTCTGAAGATCGCGGAGGCGGAGCAGATCGACCTGACGGCGGACGGCGCAGAGATCCTGGCCCGCATGGCCAACGGCGCGCTCCGTGACGCCTTGAGCCTGCTGGATCAGTGCCGCGCCGTAGAGGGCGGCATTGATAGCCGCGCCGTGCTGGACACGCTGGGTCTGGCCGGCGGCACCCAGACGCTGCAAATGATGCGCTGCCTCGTGGCGCGGAACGCCGCCGATGCGCTGGCGCTGTTCGACAAGCTGTACCGCGGCGGCAAGGATGTGGCCGCTCTGCTGGGTGAGCTGAGCGATCTGGCCCGCGACATGACGGTGCTGAAGGCCGCGCCAGAGGGCGGCGCCGCCCTGCTGTCCGGCATCTACGACCGCAAGACCCTGACCGATCTGGGCCGCGATTTGCCCATGAGCCGGTTTTTGTATATGGCGGATACGCTGCAAGGCTGCTGCGCCTCGCTGGCGGACAGCATCCGCCCCCGCACGGCGGCAGAGTTGTGCTTGCTGAAGCTGTGCGACGAGAGTCTGTCCGGTGACCTGACCGCCTTTGACCAGCGGCTGGCACGGTTGGAGCAGGCGGTACAGCAGGGCGGCCTGCCCCCGCAGCGCCCCGCCCCCAAGCAGGAAGCAGCGCCGGTGCGCGCCAAGTCCCAGCCCCGCTATGAAGCCCCGCCCCTGCCGGAGGAGCCGCCTCTGCCGGAGGAGGCCATTCGCGATTTCGGTCTGCCGGAGGAGATGCCGGTGCAACCCGCACCGCAGGCCGCGCCCCGCTCCGTACCCAAAGCCGCGCCGGTTTCTCAGAGCGCCCCCGCCTCCGTCAGCGGCGACACCACCGTGTGGACGCGGCTGATAGAGAAATATAAGGCGCCGCTGCCCGTAAACGCACGGGCGATGCTGAGCATGGCCTCCGGCGTGGTGGACGGCGACTGTCTGACCGTGCTGTGCCGGGATGACTTTACCCTGAAGCAGCTGGACAAACCGGAGGTTCTCGCTGTGCTGCGGGACGTCACCGAGCAGGAGCTGGGACGGGACATCCGGGTGGTGCTGGAACGGGGACAAGCCCCGGCCTCCGGCAAGCGCGCCGCGCCCCGTACCGCACCGACGCCCACGCCGCGTCCGACGCCGCAGGAGACGCCCAAGCCCTCCGCCGCGGACACGCCGCCTTGGGAGAGTCCCTCCCCTCCGGCGGCATCCAGCAGGGACAAGCTGGATGAGCTGCTGGAGAACGGCAAGCAGTTGGATGGCTTTCAGATCAAATAAAACAAATGATATAAAGGAGAACTTACCATGGCAAAGGGATACAGCGCCCGCAAGGGCTTTTCCGGCGGTGCCGGCATGATGCAGCAGCAGGCTCAGATGCAGCAGAAGCTGATGAAGATGCAGCAGGAGATGAACAAGGCCCAGGAGGAGGTGGAGAACAGCTCCTTTACCGCCTCCGTCGGCGGCGGCGCTGTGACCGCCGTGGTCACCGGCAAGAAGGAGCTGACCGCCCTGACCATCAAGCCCGATGTGGTAGACCCCGAGGACGTGGAGATGCTGCAGGATCTGGTGATCTCCGCCGTCAATGAGGCTCTCCGTCAGGCGGAGGACGCCATGAACACCTCCATGAGCGCCCTGACCGGCGGTCTGAACATCCCCGGCTTTGGCCTGTGAGAACCTGACAGCAAGGAAGCCCCGAAGCAGTGCTTCGGGGCTTCCTTTTTATGTGTCAAAGTAGGTCACCAGCAGGTCCGTCACCATGCCGTAGCTGCGGACGCCGTTGGCATCGCCGTTCCCCTTGAGGAACGCGTCGTATACGCTCTCCGATGCCTGCGACACCGCACCTTGGAACTGCGCCCAGTAGGCGCTGTCCGTCCGCAGGTCGCACCGCACCTCCTCCGGCAGGGTATCCCGGATGGTGAGGCAGCGCTCCGGGTCGATGCTGTACAGGGAGTTGGACAGGCGGACATAGCCCTCCAGCCACCCGGCGTAGCGGTAGGCGGGGTCTTTGCATCGCGTGGCCGCCAGAATGCCGAGGAAGCTGCACTCCTGCTCGGATACGATGCCCCGCTGGTGGGCCATCTCATGGCACACCGTGGCGGGCAGATAGGCCACCGGGCTGTCCATATTCACATTGGCCTCGCCGGTGAAGGGGAAGTAAAACCCGGTGAACCGCAGAAAACTGAGCGCACGGGAGCAGCCGAAGGGCTTTACGCGCCCCGTCTCCATCCGGAGGAAGGAAAATTCCTCATATATGCCGTCGTAGGCGTCCCCGGCGGCGGCCAGAATGGCCTTCCGGTCTGCGGCGCAGACGCCGTCCGCGTTCCGGGGCACCTCCCCGGCGGCAGCGGACAGCTCCTCCGCAAAGTACAGCGTCACACGCTCCAGCGCCTCCGCCGACACGGGCTGGGCGGTGACGCCGCTCTTCTCCTGAAAACCGTCGGTATTGTAGGCTGTCCCCCACAGCAGACAGAAGCCTGCGTAGACCGTCAGGGCGATGCACCCGGCGGTCAGCGCGAAGTCCGCCAGCACCGCTCCGCGGCGCGGGCCTGTCGCCAGCCGCCGCACCGTACAGGCCACCCAGATCACCGCCGCCCAGATGCCCGTCAGCAGCAGCACCTCCCCCACCGAGCCGTCGAAAAAGTCGCACAGCCGGGAGATACGGCGCATCACCGGGAAGATCACAGCGCCGCACAGCCAATTCATGGCGGCGCGGCTGGTGCGCACCGTCAGGTAGACGGCGAAAAACAGCGCCAGCGCCGTCAGCCACCGAAGCAGCGGACGGCGCCGGGTCAGGTACGCCCTCACAGCGGCAGGGGGCGGCCCGTGAAGCTCATGACACAGCGCGCCTGCACAATGACCTTACCCGCCTCGTCGGTGACCTCACCGGAGCAGAACACCATCTTGCCGCCCATCCTGTCCACCTTCCCCACGGCGGTGAGGGTGCTGCCGGCGGCAGCGGCGGCCAGATAGTCGATGCTGGTGTTCACCGTCACCACCATCTCCTGCCGCAGTGTCATGATGGCCATGCCCATGGCCACGTCGCACAGGGAAAACAGGATGCCGCCGTGGGCGCCGCCCCAGCGGTTCAGACTGTCCTCGCACATGGGCAGCACCACGGTGGCGCAGCCGTCGGACAGGTCGGCGGTGTACATATGGTTATGCGTCAGAAACGGCTCCTTATTGTTGCTGAAATCCAGCAGGGTCTTTTTAAGCGCCTCAGTCATGGTGCTCCTCCAACGTGGTATCCTGCGGCGTTTTCTCCTGCCCCGTCGCTTGGGCGCGCTCCACATAGGCATACGCCTCCGTGGGCATATCGCGGCGGCGCAGCCGCCGATCCAGCAGGTACTTGACCAGCTCCTGCACGCAGGCGAAGATGGGTACGCCCAGGAACATACCCAGCACGCCGCCGAAGCCGCCGCCCACCAGAATAGCCACGATGACCCAGAAGCTGGAGATACCAGTGGCGTCGCCCAGGATCTTCGGCCCCAGGATGTTGCCGTCGAACTGCTGGAGCACCACGATGAAGATCACGAAGATCAGGCACTGCTTGGGGCTGACCAGCAGAATGAGGAAGGCGGACGGGATCGCACCCAGAAACGGGCCGAAAAACGGGATGACGTTGGTCACGCCCACCACCACGCTGACCAGCGGGGTGTAGGGCAGCTTCAGGATGGAGCCGCCGATAAAGCACAGCGCGCCGATGATAAGGGAGTCCAGCAGCTTGCCCCGGACGAAGCCAGAGAAGATGCTGTCCACCTGCCGGGTGCCGTGGACGACGGCGTTGGCCTTCTTCTCGTCGAACAGGGCGTAGACCGCCTTGCAGCAGCGGGCCAGACTCTTTTCCTTCATGGTCATCAGGTAGATGGACACGATGATGCCCACGATCAGATCCAGCGCGAAGCTGACCACGCTCCATATACCGTTCCAGATGCCGCCGGTCAGCGTACCCAGCGCCGCCTGCGCCCACGGCAGGATGTGATCCTTCAACAGCGTTACGCCGTCGCTGTAATACTTGGTCACGAAGTCCGCCACCCAGACGGCGATCTCGTTCTCGCTGTCCAGCAGGCCGTCCGCCCAGTTGTACACCTTATAGTAATATCCCTCTGCATTGTTGATGAGCATGGTCACGCTGTCCACCAGCTGGGGGATCAGCACGCTCATCAGCAGATATACCAGCAGGATGGCCACGGCCTCCGCCAGCAGGATGCTGACGAAGCGCAGGATGCCGGCGGCGTTTTTCAGGTGCTTTTGAGGGAACAGCTTCTGCCACCCGCGGCGGAGCGTCCGCTCGATCCAGTTCATCACCGGCGTCAGCAGATAGGCGATGACGCAGCCGTACAGCACCGGCGCCAGCACGGAGAACAGCTTACTCACAAAGCGCTGGAGCGTACCGCCCATGTAGAATGTGTCGTAGAACACCAGCACGGCGCAGACGGTGAGAAACGCCGTCAGCCCCCATTTCATATATTGTGTACGCCGCTTCATCCGCATCACTCCTTTTGCCTACTATCATAGCCGAGAGCCGCCGGTTTTGCAAGATATTTTCTGTCTCCCTGCACCGCCCGCCGTCCAGTCGCCGGGGCGCGTCTGCCTGTTGCAATTTTTCGCACTGTATGGCATAATGACCGTGAACCGCTGTCCAGCCGGGACAGCGCACGCACCTCGCATGGTATGCCATGCGCATCTGTTGCCACGCAAGAGGAGGAATGCCATGAAGAAGCTCCTGTTCATTGTCAATCCCCGGGCCGGGCGCACCAAATCCAGCGCCCCTCTGTTCGACGCGGTAGCGGCCTTTTCCCGTGCCGGTTATCTGGTGCGGGTCTTTGTGACGGAGGCCGGCGGCGACGCCTGCCGCGCAGCGGCGGAGTGGGGGCCGGAATACGATGTGGTGGCCTGCGCCGGCGGAGACGGTACGCTGAATGAGACGATCTCCGGTCTGATGACGCTGGAGCAGCGCCCCCTTCTGGGGTATCTGCCCAACGGCAGCACCAACGATTTTGCCGCCAGTCTGCACCTGTCCTCCGACCCGCGTCTGGCGGCGCTGGATATCGCCGGCGGCCAGCCCCACCCGCTGGACATCGGGCGGCACAACGACCGCTATTTCGCCTATGTAGCGTCCTTCGGTGCCTTCACCCGCTCGTCCTACTCCGCATCGCAGGCGGCGAAAAACGCACTGGGACACTTCGCGTATATCCTGGAGGGGCTTGGCGATCTGGACTCCCTGCGGCCCTACAACTGCTGCATCGAGGCGGACGGCGAGGTTTTCGAGGGGGATTTCATCTTCGGGGCCGTGTGCAACTGCACCTCCATGGGCGGACTGGTAAAGCTGGATCCCAACCGCGTCAAGATGGACGACGGGCAGTTCGAGCTGCTGCTGCTGCGGATGCCCAAGACGGCGCTGGATCTGCAAAACCTGATCACCGCCATGACCCGGATGCAGTACGACTACCCCGGTGTTGTTTTCCGCCATGTGCGCCACGTCACCCTGACCACCAAGAGCCATATCCCGTGGTCGCTGGACGGCGAATACGCCCCCAGTGCGGAGCGAGTGGACATTGACAGCCTGCCGGGCGCCATATCGCTTCTGCATTGAGTTGCATTTCCCGACAACAGGAAAAGGACGCCGGAGCATTGCTCCGGCGTCCTTTTATATTCCTTGCGTTTAGAAGAAGTATTCCTTGATCTGGCCGTACAGGACGAGGATCATGATGAGCGGGGTGATGTACTTGATGCAGACCTTGAAGAAGCCGTAGCCGCCCATGGCGTGGCCGGACGCCTCGCACTCCTCCTTGACCACATCGGGGCCGACCTCCCAGCCGAACATCAGGGACATCAGCAGGGCGCCCAAGGGCATCATGACGCCCTCAGACAGCATATCCCAGAAGTCCAGCCAGCAGTCGTTCCATGTACGGATCGATTCCGCCGGCAGGTTCAGCAGCTTCCACGGGGTAAAGCTGGCGTCGCCCAGACGGTCGGCGCACACCAGGATGCAGCCAACGCCCACGCAGGCCGCGGCGATAAGGGTGTACTTCTTGCGCATATCGCCCTTGCCCTCGTTGCGGGCCTTATCCACGAAG
>UQZJ01000015.1 GCA_900545495.1 uncultured Eubacteriales bacterium | reverse complement strand
CCTCGACCTCCAGCGTGACAGGCTGGCGTTCTAACCAACTGAACTACTTGGCCATTTGGATGGTGGGAACAACTGGACTCGAACCAGTGACCCCCTGCTTGTAAGGCAGGTGCTCTAACCAGCTGAGCTATGCTCCCGTACCTGTCGTTTTCTCAAGCGACGTAGGTTATTATACTAAACCCATCCAGATATGTCAATAACTAATTTTCAAAATTCGCAATTTTTCTTACAGAGACGCCAGAAGCCTCTCCAGGTCTTCCTTGGAGAAGTCATACACCGTGTCGCAGAACTGGCAGCTCAGCTGGCAGCCGCCCTGCTCGCGGAGCATCTCCTCCAGCTCCTTCCGCCCCAGCGAGATCAGCGCACGCTCCACCCGCTCCCGGCTGCAATAGCACTTATAGGACACGGGTTGGGTCTCCAGGATCTTCAGGTCGAAGTCGCTCATCACCGCCCGCAGCAGATGCTCCGGGTCGGGATCCTGCTCCAGCAGCGCCGAGACCGGCCCCGCCGCCATGATGCCGCCCTCCACCTTGACGATGGTATCCTCCGTAGCGCCGGGCATCAGCTGGATGAGGTAGCCGCCGGCGGACTTCACGCTCTGGTCACGATCCACCAGCACGCCCAGACCGCAGGCCGTGGGGATCTGCTCCGACTCCACGAAATACCCGGCGATATCCTCTGCCACCTCGCCGCCCAGCAGGTCGATGGTCCCCACATAGGGCTCCTTCATGTGCAGATCCTTGATGACGGTCAGCGTACCCTCATGGCCTACGGCGCCGCCCACGTCCAGCTTGCCGTCCGCCCGGAGGGGCAGCTCCACCTGCGGGTTCGTTACGTAGCCCCGGACGTTGCCCTCGCTGTCGCTGACAGCCAGCACCGTACCCAGCGGCCCGCCGCCCTTGATCTGCAGCGTCAGGCTGGCGCCCTGCCCCTTCAGGGCGTTGCCCATCATGGACGCGCCTGCCAGTGCGCGGCCCAGCGCCGCCGTGGCCACCGGCAGCGTCTTGTGGATCTGCCGCGCCCGCTCTGTCAGATTCCGGCTGTAAATAGCAGCCGCCTGCACCATACCATCGCTGGAGATGGCTCTTACGATTCTATCTTCCACGTTATGTCAACCTCTTTTGCTCAGTTTCGTATGCAGGAGATATACACCCGCTGTTCATTTTCGCCGGGACGGCGCAGCTTGGCGTCGCCGTAGACCCGTATATCGCCGAAGCCCGCCTCGGTGAGCCATGCCGTCAGCTCCTCCACGGTATAGGCGCGCTCCCGGTGCAGCTCCTCCCGCCGTTCCCACGCGCCGTCACTGCGGCGCTGGAAGATATCCATATAATAGGTACACAGGCCGCGGCTGTACTCGGTGCGCCACACGCAGTAGGTGTCCTCCGTCTCGTCCAGAAATACCTGCCCGTCCAGTGCCGCCAGCTTGGCCGTGGTGTTCACGTCGAACACCAGCACGCCGCCGGGGGCGATGAACAGGTGCAGCCGCCGGAAGGTACGGCGCACATCGGCGGGGTCGGTGAGATAGTTCAGGCTGTCCAGGCAGCAGACCGCCGCGTCCACGGTGCCATACAGATCCAGCTTGGGCATGGACTGGTGCAAAAAGATGGGCGGTACGCCCTGTACCGACCCGGTCTTGCTCATGGCCGCCGCCAGCATCTCCTCGGAGCCGTCCACGCCGATGAGCTCATAGCCCCGGCCCGTCAGCAGCCACGTCATGGTGCCGGTGCCGCAGGCCAGATCCAGCACCACCCGCACCGGGATGCGGCTGCGGCGGAACAGCTTCTCCAGAAAGTCCGCCCGCTTTTCGTAACCCACATCCTCTGTCAGTGCATCGTAGGAGGATGCCAGTGCCTCGTAGCAGCTCATTTGCCCTCTTTCTCCTTCATCTTCTCCAGCACGCTCTCATATCCGCCGTTGCCGTAGATCAGCGAGCGGTTGACGCGGCTGATGGTGGCGCTGGACGCGCCGGTCTTTTCCAGAATGTCGTTGTAGATCATGCCGTCGTTCAGCAATGTGGCCACCTCGTAGCGCTGCTCCATACTGCGCAGCTCTGAAATGGTACACAGATCCTGAAAGAAGTTGTAGCACTCCTCCTCCGTCTCCAGCGTCAGGATGGCCTGATACAGACGGTCGCTCTTTTCCTTCTTGGCGATCTTGGACTTGGCCGCTCTTACCATATCGCGTTCTCCTCTTTTCCATGGTTGTTCCGGACCTCTGCCGGATACCGGCATTACCTGATATTGTATCATTTTAGTCTGCGAAAGTAAACCACCGTTTCCAATTATTTTTTTAGGCAAAAGCACCGGCGGAGCGCCCACAGGGGCGCTCCGCCGGTATCGAGGCATCGCGAAGCTCAGTCCGCTGCCCCGCCGTGCAGTTTCTTTTGCAGCCAGTCCTTGCCGTCCACATAGCGGGAGACGATAAAGGACACCACATAGTCGCCGGCGGCGTTGACCATGGTAGCAGGCGGGTCTATCAGGTTGCCGATGGCCAGTGCCACGGGATAGGCGATGGCCAGCTGGTCGGGGAAGAAGATGGTGCAGACCACCAGCTCGCCGGTACCGCCGCCGCCGGGGATGCCGCTCATGGCCACGGATGAGAACACCGCCACCACAATGGCAAGGATCGCCTTATCCGTGGAGAAATCCAGCCCGAACACGCCGAACAGGAATGCCACCTTGATGATAGCGGACATGGACGAGCCATCCATGTGCATGGTGGCGCCCATGGGCAGCACGATGTCCGTCACGTCCTTGCTGATGCCCGTCTCCTCCGCCACCTCCATGTTGGTGGGGATGGTGGCCACAGACGAGCAGGTGCCGAAGGACACCGCCGCCGGGCGGAACAGCTTGGAGAACATGATCTTCGCGCCGCCCTTGCCGCCGCCGAACCGGGCGTAGAGGGGGAAGAACACGAACATATAGGCAAAGCTCATAACATAGTAGATAATGAGGGTGCGGCTGTAATCCTTCACCAGCTCCGGGCCGTAGGTGGCCACCAGATCGGCGAAGAACCCGAAAAAGCCGATGGGCGCGTAGTAGGTGATGAGTTTCACGGTCTTCATGATGCAGCCCGTAATGTCCTCCAGCAGCCGTGCCGTCTTTGTCTCCGGGCCGCCGTTCATCTGGACGCCGAAGCCGAACAGCACCGCCGCCACGATCAGTGGCAGGATGGCGCGGCGGCTCAGCAGCTCCGTGAAGTCCGGCTTGGTAAAGAAGTTCACGATCATGTCGCCGAAGCCCAGCGTATCGCCGACCTCACCCTCCACGATGGTGTAGTGTCCGTCCACCAGCGGGAAGATGCGGCAGACGATATACATCAGCACACCGGCGATGGCGGCGGTAACCAGGAACGTGACGACGGTCACGCCCATGATCTTACCCGCCCGCTTCACGCTCTTCATATTGGCGATGGCAGAGGCGATGGAGCAGAACACCATCGGCACCACCACGCAGAACATCATATTGATGAACAGCGTACCCAGGAATTTGATCTTGCCGCCAAAGGCCGGGGCGAACGCGCCCACCAGACAGCCGGCCACGATGCCGGTGAGCATACACAGGATAAACCAGTAGTTCTTCAGGAATTTCTTCATAGCTCTCCTCCTAAAATATTCTGACAGGAACTAACTGGTCTCCATTATATTAGCATTTTTATCAATGTAAATCGCATTTATTGCCAATTTTATGGCAAATCGTGCTGTCGCCCCACATCCGCCGACGGCCCGTGGCCGAATTGCTTCTTATAGGCGCGGGAAAATGTGGAGTAGTCCTGATACCCCGCCTGCTCCCCCGCCGCAGAGGGGGACGCGCCCTGCGCCAGCAGGCGCTGGGCCAGCAGCAGCCGCTTCTCCGTCAGGTAGCCGTGGATGGAATACCCCGTCTCCTGCCGGAACCGGCGCATCATGTGGTACTTGCTGATGTAGAACCGCTCTGCCAACTGGTCGATGGACAGCTCCTCCGTCAGATGCAGGTTCAGGTATTGCAGCAGCGCTACCACCTTCCGGTCACCTGCCGCCGCCTGTACCTGATGACCGCCGCGGCAGACCCGGTTCACCTCCACCATCAGCTCCAGAAACTCCGCCCGCTCCAGCAGCGCCGCGCCGTAGCCACCCTCGCGGGCGGTGCGAGCCAGCAGCTCGAACAGCGGCCGCACCCGGCTGTCCCCCTCGTCGCGGTACACATAGCGGAAGTCCGTCTGCGCCTGCCGGAAGCAAGCCTCCAGATCGCAGTCCTCCGTCCCCAGCGACGCCAGATACGCCGGGGAGATGTACAGGATCATCCGCTCATAGAAGGCGTCCTCTTCCACCTCCGGCCGGTGGATGCTGCCCCGTCCTACCAGCACGAAATCCCCCGGCGTCAGATCGTACCGCTCGCCTTCGATGGCGTAGCCCGCCTTGCCCGCCAGCAGAATGATGATCTTGTGGAACGTATGATAGTGGTATTCAATGCGCTCCCGCTGTCCGTCCGCCAGATGAAACAGCCTAAACGGCTCCTTCAAATAGCCCCGCGCCTCATACTGTAAGGGTTCCATGCGCCGCACCTCCGCATTTTTTGCCAATATTATATATCGTACTGTGCAGTTCATGCAACATTTTTCTTAATTTATTACCGTTCTGAAAATTTTGTTGCCAATTTGTAATTTTTATGTAGCTTTTTCGAAAGACCTGTGGTATGATAAAGCGCGTGGGGTTCGATCCCCCCCTTTGGAATCTAAACACGATCGGCAGGTAATACCCATGTATTTGAAACAACTGGCAGCGTTCGGCATGTCCGCCGTCATGGTGCTGTCCGGCGGCGTGATGGCCTCCGGCGCGGAGACGAAAACGACAGTCGACACCGTTACCCCCCAAGAATATACCACCGCTGTGGAGAAGCTGGCCGCCAACGGCGTAGTCTCCGGCAGCACCACCGCACTGCAGGCCGGCGATGGGCTGCGTCTGGCACAGGAATCCGGCCTTCTGGACGGCGAGGACTCCCTGTCTCTGACGGAGCTGGCCGCACAGGCGCTGATCCGTGAGACGGAGGCGCTGCAAAAGCAGAACTTCCTCGATGAGTACGACGGCGTTCTGACCATCTGCGAAAACTATGTGACGCTGCGGGAGGAGCCGTCTCAGGATGCCGCCTCTCTGCGTACCATCTGGGCTGGTAAGGCCGCCCATCTGCTGGATGTGGAGGGTGACTGGTACAAGGTCTCCTACGGCACCTCCACCGGCTATGTTATGGCGGAGTACTGCGAGCCGGTACACTACGCCGACTACGAGGGTACCTACGCCACCAGCACGCTGGCGGAGGACATCATCACCCACAGCTATACCTATCTCGGCACCCCCTACCGCTACGGCGGTACCAGCTACAGCGGCATCGACTGCTCCGGCTTCACCATGAAGGTGTTCGCCAAGTTCGGCATCTCCCTGCCCCACGGCGCCAGCGACCAGTACGCCCTGTCCACCCACGTCACCACGGCGGAGCGGGCGCCCGGCGATCTGGTGTTCTTCAACACCAGCGGCTCCGGCATCGGCCATGTGGGCATCTATCTGGGCGGCGGACAGTTCATCCACGCCAGCAGCAGCCGCGGTGTCATCATCAGCTCCCTGTATGAGAGCTACTACGCCCGTACATACCTGTTCGCCGGCCGTATCATCAACGGCTGACGCATCTGCGGTACATTAAAATCGTCTTCTTCATCCCCCCCCTCTCTAAAGGCAGACCGGCCTCAAGCCGGTCTGCCTTTATGTATTCATACTGCATATTTGTATATTTATTCAGTTATGCATCATAGCTTTTCGTCATTACGCCCCTTTTGCCGCCTCGTTCCCCATCTATTTCGCGTCGATTTGTACAAAATCCGTTCTTGCGGTGGAAATTTATACATTTTGCGCTTGACATTTATACACCCTCGGCGTATGATAGTCACCATCAGGAGGGAACACCTCCCACACACCGTCTATCCACCGGATACCCGGTATAGAACCATAAGAATACGAAAGGAAGTATCTATCATGAAGAAAATGATCGCAATGCTGTTGGCACTGGTCATGGCGCTGAGCCTGGCGGCCTGCGGCGAGAAGGCAAACGACGGCAACACCGACAACGACACCGCAAAGACCGAGCTGGTGTTTGGCACCAGCGCCGACTACGCCCCCTTTGAGTTCATGTACCCCGATGACAGCGGCGAGATGGTCTACGGCGGCATCGACGTCTCTGTGGCCAAGTACATCGCCGACGAGATGGGCCTGACCCTTCAGGTCGAGAACATGGGCTTTGATTACCTGCTGCCCTCTCTGGATAAGGGCGACTTCGACATCGTGCTGGCGGCCATGGAGGCCACCCCCGAGCGTCTGGAGAACGCCGACTTCTCCGACCCCTACTACACCGACGTACCCCCCGCCATTCTGGTGAAGACGGACAAGGCCGACCAGTACAAGACGCTGGCCGATCTGAACGGCAAGTCCGTGGGCGCACAGACCGCCACCACCAAGCTGGACATGGTCAACGAGATGGAGGGTGTGACCCCCGTGGCCCTGCAATCCGTGCTGGATCTGGTGAACGAGCTGGTGTATGACAAGGTGGACGCCATTCTGGTGGACGGCGGCGTGGCCAAGGAGTATGCCGCCTCCAACCCCGATCTGGTCATCGCTGACGCCTCCGCCGAGCTGGGCGAAGCAACCCCCTACTGCGTCGCCGTGGCCAAGGGTGACCCCAAGGGCCTGCTGCCCGCCATCAACGCCGCCATCGCCAAGATGAACGAGGCAAATATGCTGGAGACCTTCATCGCGGACGCCGGCAAGCTGGCTGATGTGGCCGTAAATGTTACCGCTGATTGATCCCCTCACTCCCTTCCTATGCGCGTAGTGCAAAGCCGTCCGCGACTTTGCACTTTCGCGCGTCTCCCGGCATGAAAAACCTGTACAGAAAGGACTGACCGCGTATGTGGTGGAGCAGCCTGTTCACGGATATGCGCCCCTCCGATTTCTTTAATTTCTCTTTCCTGCCCAAGTACGGCACAGCCTTCGTCCGCGGCATCGAGTACACGCTGCTGCTGGCGGTGGTGTCCGTGCTGCTGGCGGTGATCCCCGCCCTGCTGCTGGCGCTGATGCGTCTGAGCAAGGTCAAGCCCGTCCGGTGGCTGTCTGGGGCGTATATCGCCGTGTTCCGCTCCACCCCTATGCTGGTGCAGCTGTCCATCATCTACTACGGCCTGTTCTACGCCATCTCTCTGCCCCGGCTGACGCTGTTCGGCTTCGTGGACATCAGCCGGTTCATCCCCGGCGTGGTGGCGCTGGCGCTGAACAGCTCGGCCTATGTGGCGGAGATCTTCCGCGCCGGTATTCTGGCGGTGGATAAGGGCCAGATGGAGGCCGCCCGCTCGCTGGGTCTGAGCAACTGGCAGTCCATGCGTCTGGTGGTGCTGCCCCAGGCCATCAAGAACGTGCTGCCCGCGCTGGCCAACGAGCTGGTGACCATGGTCAAGGAATCCTCCATCTGCTCGGTGCTGGGCATGGCGGAGATGATGTTCGCCGCCAAGACCATCGCCGGCTCCACCGGCATCTCGCTGGCGCCCTACACACTGGCGGCGCTGGTCTATTTCTGCATCAACTACCCGGCCTCCAAGGGCATTGAGGCCATTGAAAGGAGGATGCGCCGTGGCGACAAACAATGATATTCTGATCTCCGTGCAGCATCTGGTCAAGGAGTACGACCACGGCGCTGTTCACGCTCTGAACGACTGTGATCTGGACATCCGCCGCGGCGAGGTGGTGGCCATCATCGGCCCCTCCGGCTCCGGCAAGTCCACGCTGCTGCGCAGCCTGAATCTGCTGGAGCAGCCCACCTCCGGCGCTATCTTTTTCGACGGCGCAGACCTTGCCGGCAAGTCGGTGAACATCGACCTGCACCGGCAGAAGATGGGCATGGTGTTCCAGCACTTCAACCTGTTCCCCCACAAGACGGTGCTGCAAAATATCACCATGGCGCCGGTCACTCTGAAAAAGAAGACCCCCGCAGAGGCCAAGGCGCAGGCCATGGCTCTGCTGGAGCGCATCGGCCTTGCGGACAAGGCGGACACCTATCCCAATATGCTCTCCGGCGGTCAGAAGCAGCGGATCGCAATCGTCCGGGCACTGGCCATGGATCCGGAGGTCATGCTGTTCGACGAGCCCACCTCCGCGCTGGATCCGGAGATGGTGGGCGAGGTGCTGGATCTCATGCGGGATCTGGCCAAGGATGGCATGACTATGGCCGTCGTCACCCACGAGATGGGCTTTGCCCGGGAAGTGGCAGACCGGGTGGTATTCATGGCCGACGGCAGGATCCTGGAGGAAGGCGCTCCCGCCGATATCTTCGATCACCCCAAGGATCCCCGGCTTCAGGACTTCCTCAGCAAGGTGCTGTGATCCCCCCGCAGCACTGCATAAAAGCAGCCCTCCGGCTCACGCCGGAGGGCTGCTTTTATGTCAACTTATTCAGCTTTTGCCGTGGATCTCGCTGCCGCACTTGGGGCAGGTGATGACGATCTTTCCCTTGCCCCGCGGCACGCGGCACACCGTCCGGCAGTTGGGGCAGGTGAAATACTTGTGCTCCTTGTCCGTCCGCTGCTGCTTATTACCGGCAGCGCGGCGCTTGATCGGCCACCACACCTTCTCCAGAAAGCGGGCGTTCTCCGCCCGGCGCTTTTGCAGATTCCGGGAGAACACGCGGTAGACCGCGATGACCAGCAGCACCGTGGACAGGAAGCTGATGATCAGGTGGACGGTCTGCTGCCGGATAAACATATTGACCACATCCAGCAAAAGCACTGCCCAGATGGTGGTCAGTCCCAACTGATCCGCGCCGTTGCGTCCGTACATGAAGCGCGCCAGCGCATTGCCGATTTTTTTCAGAAAGCTCATACGGAAGACTGTCCCCCTGCCGTGTTATCTCAAAGCGTCATTTTACAGGAAAAGTCCGCAAAGGTAAAGCCCCTTTATGGAAAATTCACAAATTGGACAAATTTGCACAGGGCGTCCGGCAGCCTTGCAAACCCACACCGCACCGTGTATAATAGGATAGATATCGTATCCGCTCCGGACGAGCCGGCAGAGCCGGCTCTGTCCGGGCGCACGGCAGGCAGTCCGCTGGCGGGCGAAACCGGCTGCGCTTTCCGCACAGATATGCGGCCGCCTGCACGTTTTATACTATGCCGCCCCGGTACCCGCCGTGCGGCCGAAAGGAAGTTGCTCCATGATCAAGATCGCCCCCTCCATCCTATCCGCAGACTTTGCTCATCTGGCCCGCGACATCGCCGCCATTTCCTCCGCTGATTACGTCCATGTGGATGTGATGGACGGTCTGTTCGTACCCAATATTTCCATCGGCATCCCCGTGGTGAAGTCCATCCGGCCCACCACCACTCTGCCGCTGGACGTCCATCTGATGATCGACCGCCCCGTCCGCTATGTGGAGCAGTTCTGCGACGCCGGCGGCGACCTGATCACCTGCCATGTAGAGGCGGACACCGAGGAGAATATCCTCGCCGCCATCGACAAGATCCACGCCAAGGGCAAAAAGGCCGGTGTGGTGGTGAAGCCCAAGACTCCTGCCAGCGCCGTGCTGCCCTTTATTGACAAGGTGGAGCTGATTCTGGTCATGACCGTGGAGCCTGGCTTCGGCGGCCAGAAATTCATGGCCGACATGATGCCCAAGGTGCAGACCATCCGGGGCTATATCGACGCCATGAACCCCGCCTGCGAGCTGGAGGTGGACGGCGGTGTGGACACCCAGACCTGCAAGCTGTGCATCGCCTCCGGCGCCAACGTGCTGGTGGCCGGCTCCGCCGTGTACAAGGCCGCCGACATCCCCGCCACCATCGCCGCACTGAGAGGGTAAACGCCATGGAATACTTCCCCGCTCCGCTGGAAAAGCTGGTGGAACAATTTGCCAAGCTGCCCGGCGTGGGCTATAAATCCGCCCAGCGCCTGGCGTTTCATGTGCTGAGCCTGCCCACCGAGGAGGCGCAGACCTTTGCCGACGCCATTACCGACGCCAAGCGCAGTGTTACCCTGTGTCCCGTGTGTCAGAACCTGACCGCCGGAGGTCTGTGTCCCATCTGCGCCGACGCCAAGCGGGACGACGCCACCATCTGCGTGGTGGCAGACCCCCGGGACGTCATCGCCATTGAGCGCAGCCGGGAGTACCGGGGGCGCTACCACGTCCTCCACGGCGTGCTGTCCCCCATGAACCATGTGGGGCCGGACGACCTGCACATCAAGTCCCTGCTGGATCGGGTGGCGCAGGGCGGCATCGAGGAGGTCATCATGGCCACCAATCCCGACACCGAGGGCGAGGCCACGGCGCTGTATATCGCCCGGCTGCTGAAGCCCTTCGGCGTAAAGGTCACGCGGCTGGCCTACGGCATCCCCGTGGGCGGCCATCTGGAATTTGCCGACGATGCCACGCTGATGCGGGCGCTGGAAGGGCGGCGGGAGCTGTGAAACGCCTTACCTGCCTGCTGCTGGCCTGTCTGACGGCGCTGGCACTCACCGCCTGCGGCGCAGAGAAGCCGCAGGAGATATCCCTGTTCGCCATGGACACCTACATGACCCTTGCCGCCTACGGCGACAGCGCCGACGAGGCGCTGACCGCCGCCTCCCGGGAGATCAACCGGCTGGAGGCCACCCTCTCCCGCACCATCGACACCAGCGACGTCAGCCGGCTCAACGCCGGAGAGGCCGTGGTGGTGCAGCCGGAGACGCGGGCGCTTCTGGAGCGGGCGCTGACCCTCTCCGACGAGACGGGCGGCACCTTCGACATGACCGTCGCGCCGCTGGTGGCGCTGTGGGGCATCACCTCCGACGCGCCCCGCGTCCCCTCACAGGAGGAGATCGACGCGCTGCTGCCGCTGGTGGGCGGTGAGCACGTCCACATGGACGACGCCGTCACGCTGGACGCGGGCTGTGCCGTGGATCTGGGCGGCATCGCCAAGGGCTACGCCTCCCAGCAGGTGGCGGACATCCTCCGCGCACACGGCGTCACCTCCGCCGTGGTATCGCTGGGCGGCAACGTCTACGTCTGCGGCAGTAAGCCCGACGGCACACCGTGGAACGTGGGCATTCAGGATCCTGCCGACAGCGGCTATGCCGCCATGGTGTCCCTCACCGACCGCTTCGCCGTCACCTCCGGCGGCTACCAACGCTACTTCGAGGCCGAGGACGGCACGGTGTACCGGCATATCCTCGACCCCCGCACCGGATGTCCCGCCGACAGTGATCTGCTGTCCGTCACCATTATCTCTGACGACGGCACGGCGGCGGACGCCTACTCCACCGCTCTGTACGTCATGGGTGAGCAGGAGGCCGTGTCCTTCTGGCGCGCCCACGGCGGCTTTGAGCTGATCCTCATCACCGCCGACGGCCGTCTGCTGTACACTCCCGGCCTGTCGGACGCCATCACAAAACCGGAGGACTGCGCCTATGACTTCCAACTCCTCACAGCCCAGCCTGCGGCCTAAGCCGCTGGACGCGCTGGTGGCCGCCGTGGTCATCGCGCTGGCCGTGGTCACGGCGCTGCTGTTCTACCTGCCCAAGGCGCAGGGAGGTCAGCGCACCGTCGTCATCACCCAGCGCGGGCAGGAGGTCTGCCGTCAGGACATCAACATTCCCGGCTTCGACAAGGAGCGGGTGGTGGCGCTGGACGACGGCGTCTACCACCTGACCGTCCGGATCAACGATGGCGGCGTATATGTCTCCGACAGCGACTGTCCCGGGCAGGACTGCGTCCACACCGGCGTCATCCGGCAGGCGGGACAGTCCATCGTGTGCCTGCCGGCGCAGGTGGTCATCTCGATCGTCAGCACCTCGTCCGCCGTGGACGCGGTGCTGGGTTAGGAGGTGCGCCGTGAAGCGGAACCCCCGCTCTATCGCCCTGTGCGCCGTGCTGACGGCATTGGCACTGGGTCTGAGCACACTGGAAAATCTGTTTCCCGTGACGCTTATCGTGCCGCTGCCCGGCGTAAAGCTGGGTCTTGCCAACATCGTCACCGTATTTGCTCTCTACGAGCTGGGCGCCGTCCCCGCGCTGACCATCCTGACAGCCCGCTGTCTGCTGGGCGGCGTATTTGCCGGCAATCTGTCGGCGCTGCTGTTCAGTCTGCTGGGCGGCTTCACCGCCATGCTGGTGATGATTGCCCTCAAGCACTGCAAGGGACTGTCCATCTACGGCGTGTCCATCGGCGGCGCCGCCGCCCACAACATCGGCCAGATGGCGGCGGCGGTCATCACACTGGGCAATACCATGGTACTGGGCTATCTGCCCTTCCTGCTGGCTGTATCGCTGGTCACCGGCACCCTCACCGGCTTTGTGGCCGGTCTGCTGTTCCGCGCCATGCGCAATATCCACCTATCTCACTGAGGAGGTCACTCTATGGACAAGAAAGACAAGATCATTCTCCAGCAGCTGGACGTGATCCGCTCCATGACGGAGAACAACATGAAGCGCATGAACAGCGACTTCTGGGGCACGCCCTTTGAGAACATCACCGGCGACGCGCCCAAGTCTCCCGCCGCGCCCGCCAAGGACGCGGAGAGGAAGAACACGCCTCCCACCGCCACCGCCAAGCCCGGCGACGAAAAGCCCGCCGAGGAGGAGCTGCCGCCGCCGGAGAAGATCGAGGATCTGCTGGCGGAGCTGGACAGCTACATCGGACTGGGCGTGGTGAAGGAGGAGGTACACAACCTCATCAACATGGTGCAGGTCTATAAGCTGCGCCAGCAGCACGATCTGCCCACCACCGATATGTCCCTGCATATGGTGTTCACCGGCAATCCCGGCACCGGCAAGACCATGATGGCCCGTATGATGGCCCGCATCTACCGAAGCCTGGGCATTCTGTCCAAGGGCCAGCTGGTGGAGGTGGATCGCAGCGGTCTGGTGGCAGGGTATGTGGGGCAGACCGCCCTGAAGACCCAGAAGGTCATTGAGAAGGCCATGGGCGGCGTGCTGTTCGTGGACGAGGCCTATGCCCTCAACGGCCGCAGCGAAAACGACTTCGGGCAGGAGGCCATCGACACCCTGCTGAAGGCCATGGAGGATCACCGGGACGATCTGGTGGTCATTGTGGCGGGCTACACCGACCTGATGGACAAGTTCATCCACTCCAACCCCGGTCTGGAGTCCCGCTTCAACCGTTTCCTGCTGTTTGAGGACTACTCGCTGGACGAGCTGGTGGCCATCTTCAAGATGCGCTGCGGCAAGGGGTACATCCTGTCGCCGGAGGCGGAGCCGCTGGTACGGGACTACATCGCCGAGGAGAGCGCCGCCGGGGACAGCTTCGGCAACGCCCGCGGTGTCCGGAATATCTTCGAGCATATTCTGGTGGCACAGAATAACCGTCTCGCCAAGCTGGAGACGGTGACCCGCGACGACCTGATGACCCTCACCGCCGACGACGTCCTCCGCGCCCGCGGGAAGCTCGACGAATAAACGGAAAAAGACACGCTTTCGCGTGTCTTTTTTTATCCGAAATCGTGTCTGCCGCCGCCGTCACCGCCCAACTCCTCCAAAATGCAGACGATGGCCTCTATCTTCCGAAAGCATTCCGCATCGGACAATGCATCGTCTGCAAGGATCGCCCGGATCTTCTCCAGCGCCTTATAGCTGTCGCCCGCCACGATCTCCTTTGCAGTCTGCGTGTCGATCGTTACCGACCCGATATGGGACGCGAGTATCTGCTGATATAGCTCCATTTTCTCACCTCCTCCGCCCATTTTACCATCAAACGATAGTGTAAGCAATACTATTTTTTGATAGTACATATAATGCTCTTGAGGTGAGCGCTTTGTACATTGCAAGACTTCGCGACCTGCGCGAAGACCACGACTTGGCACAAAAGCAAGTCGCTTCTCTGCTCGGTATCGACCAGCGGGTATACAGCAACTATGAGTTGGGCAAGCGGACACTTCCCTTGCCGCACCTTATCACGCTGGCAGACCATTATCGGGTATCCACAGATTATCTCCTTGGCCGCACAGACGACCCGCGTCCCTATCCCGCGCCAAAGCGAAAATGAAATTTTTCGACAGAGAAAGACCCGCGCCGATGGCGCGGGTCTTTCTCGCTTCTCTTTTCAGTCGCTCATGCCGTTGTGGATGACCTTGCCCATGTTCCACAGCAGCGCCACCCGCCGAGCGGACTCCAGCCGCTCCTCCGGCGTGCGGTACTCCGCGTCGGCCGTCTCCGCGCCGCAGTCCATGCAGCTGACGGAGACGCTCCAGCCCTGCTCATCCTGCATGATGCCGGCGCCCCGGCAGATGGGGCATTCGCCCAGCTCGATCTCAAAAATAGGGTCCATATCGTTTCTCCTTTGTGTTATCCTTTCAAACGCCACGCGAGGCGTGCCGTCTTCTACATAGATCGTCCCGCAGCGGATGAAGCCCTCCCGCTCCAAGCACTGCTGCATGGTCAGATTGTCGGCGTGGGTGTCCGCCCGCAGATGGGAACACCGCCCCGCCGCCCACGCCGCGCTCTCCGCGAACACGCCGTGGTGGGTGCCGTCGCTGCCCAGCCGGTGCAGCGTACCGTAGGCGCTGTCGTCCCGCCACGCCCCCTCGATGTAGGCGTAGGTAGGGTCGTCCCCCAGCAGGAAGGCGAACACGGCGTACACGCCGCCTGCGTCCTCCATGACGAACAGCCGCCCGCAGGCGATGTCCTGCCGCAGCATCGACTCCGGCGGGTAGTTGTCTCCCCACTGGGTCGGGTTGCCGTTTTGCCGCATATACCGCCGCGCCGCGTCATAGATCGCCATGATGCGGGGCAGGTCTTGCTTCCGCGCCGCCCGGATCATCAGTTTTTCAGGCTCTGGAGCGGCGCAGGGATGCGGCCGCCCCGGGCAATAAAGTCGGCGCTGGACGCCTCATGCACCGGCATTACCGGCGCGCTGCCCAGCAGACCGCCCATCTCCACCATATCGCCCACATCCGCGCCCTCCACAGGGATCACGCGCACGGCGGTGGTCTTGCTGTTCACCATGCCCACCGCCGCCTCGTCGGCGATGATGGCCGAGATCGTCTCGGCGCTGGTGCTGCCGGGCACGGCGATCATGTCCAGTCCCACGGAACACACGCAGGTCATGGCCTCCAGCTTGTCGATGGTCAGTGTACCGTCCAGCGCGGCGGCGATCATGCCCTCATCCTCCGACACCGGGATGAACGCGCCGGACAAGCCGCCCACATGGCCGGACGCCATGACGCCGCCCTTTTTCACCGCGTCGTTCAGCAGCGCCAGCGCTGCCGTGGTACCGTGGGTACCGCAGACGGCGAGGCCCATCTCCTCCAGAATGCGAGCCACACTGTCGCCCACCGCCGGTGTGGGAGCCAGCGACAGGTCTACGATGCCAAAGGGCGTATCCAACCGCTTCGACGCCTCCGCCGCCACCATCTGTCCCATGCGGGTGATCTGGAACGCCGTTTTCTTGATGGTCTCCGCTACCACATCAAAGGGCTGACCCTTGCAGGCTTGCAGGGCGTGGTACACCACGCCGGGGCCGGACACGCCCACATTGATGACGCTGTCCGCCTCGCCCACGCCGTGGAACGCGCCGGCCATAAAGGGATTGTCCTCCACGGCGTTGCAGAACACCACCAGCTTGGCGCAGCCAAGGCCGTCCTGCGCCCGGGTCAGATGCGCCGTCTCCTTGATGATGCGGCCCATGCGGGCCACGGCGTCCATGTTGATGCCGGCCCGCGTGCTGCCCACATTGACGCTGGAGCAGACCAGCTCCGTCTGGGCCAGCGCCTGCGGAATAGAGCGCAGCAGCAGCTCGTCGCCCTTGGTGAAGCCCTTCTGCACCAAGGCGGAATAGCCGCCGATGAAGTTGACGCCGCAGGTATGGGCCGCCCGGTCCAACATCAGGGCAAACGGCACATAGTCCTCGGTATCGCAGCTGCCCGCCACCAGCGCCATAGGCGTCACGGAGATACGCTTGTTGACAATGGGGATGCCGAACTCGCTCTCAATGTCCTCGCCGGTACGCACCAGCTTCTCCGCACGGCGGCAGATCTTATCATATATTTTTTGACAGCAGCGGACTGCGTCCTCGCTGACGCAGTCCAGCAGGGAGATCCCCATGGTGATGGTACGGATATCCAGATGCTGCTTGTCGATCATGTCGATGGTATCGAAAATATTTTGCAGATTCAGCATGGCGTATCCCTCTTACAGCTTGTGCATAGCGTCGAAGATATCCTCCCGCTGGATGCGGATGGACAGTCCGCGGCTCTCGCCGTAGGTCTTCAGCACCTCACGCAGCTGATCAAACGGCCGGCTGCACAGCGCCATATCCACCACCATCATCATGGTGAAATAGCCCTCCATAATGGTCTGGCTGATGTCCAGCACATTGATCTGGTGGTCGGCCAGCTTGTTGCACACGCCGGCGATGATCCCCACCTGATCCTTTCCCACAACGGTCACGATCGCTTTCATATCGGTCACTCCTTTTTGGATACAAAGTCACTCCATCTCGTCCAGCGTCAGCTGGAACGAGCCTAAGAAATGCTCACGGAAATACCGCAGCTCCGGCAGCTCGTAGCTGTCCAGCGCCTCCGCCGTCTGCCGCGCCGCCTGCCGGAATTCCTCGTTGCCGGCCTTCAGCTCCTCCAGACATTTGATGTGGGCGCTGAGCTTGTCCGCCGCCTTCACCAGCTCCTCCACCTCCGGGTCGGCGGGGCACAGAATGTCTTCATAGACGGTTCGCAGCTCCGGCGGCAGCATCCCCAGCAGCTTCTGGTCCGCCACCTCCTCCACCTTGCGGTAGGCCTCCCGGATCTCCGGGTTGAAATACTTGATGGGTGTGGGCATATCGCCGGTGAGGATCTCCCCCGCGTCGTGGTAAAGCGCTGCCGCCGCCACCTGCCCGGCGTCCACCTGACCGCCGAACAGCTCGTTGCGGATCACCGCCAGCGCGTGGGCCAGCACCGCCACCTGATGGCTGTGCTCCTGAATATTCTCCCGGACGCTGTTGCGCATCAGCGCCCAGCGCTCGATGTAGCGCATTCGGTCAATGTAGGCAAAAAAGTGACTCATTATGTAAACTCCCCTCGCAGTGTATCGTTTTCTACGCCGGTGATCTTCACGTTTCGCACAACATTATGTAAATTATCTCCCTCCATGGCCACCTCCATGTAGTTGGGGGCGTGGCCGGTGGAGAGACCGTCCTTGACCTGCTCAAACAGCACCGGGTACACCTGCCCCACGCAGCCGTTCAGGTAGGTGCGGTGCAGCTCCTCCGCCACCTGTGCGGCCCGGGCGGCCCGCGCCTCCTTGACGGCTGGCGGCACCTGCTCCATGGCCGCCGCCTTGGTGCCGGGGCGGATGGAATAGGGGAAGATGTGCATGGCGGCGAAGCCGCAGTCCCGGATAAACGCCAGCGTCTGGGCGAACTCCTCCTCCGTCTCCTCCGGGAAGCCGCAGATCAGGTCGGTGGTGACGGCGGGGCGGTCGAAGTACCGGTTCAGCAGCGTCACCGACTGGCGGAACCGTGCCGTGTCATATTTCCTGTTCATCCGCTTCAGCGTATCGTCACAGCCGGACTGGAGGGACAGATGGAAGTGGGGACACAGGTTGGGCAGTGCGGCGGCACGGCGGCAGAAATCCTCCGTGATGGTGCGGGGCTCCAGACTGCCCAGACGCAGCCGCATATCCCCCGCGGCGGCGGACACCGCCTCCAAAAGGTCGATGAGCGTCTCGCCGTTTTTCAGGTCGTGACCCCAGCTGGAGATCTCGATGCCGGTGAGCACCAGCTCCCGGTAGCCCTCCTGCCGCAGCTGCTCCGTCTGGGACACCGCCTCCGCCTTGGGCAGAGAGCGCACCGGCCCACGGGCGTAGGGGATGATGCAGTAGGTGCAGAAGTTGACGCAGCCATCCTCCACTTTCAGCATGGCGCGGGTGCGTTCGGCCATGCCGCCGGCGGGCAGCACCTCGAACGTCCGGCGCTTCAGCGCGTCGTCCAGCAGCGTGACCTGCTTCTCCCGGCTCACCTGCTCCAGCAGCTCCAGAAACGCCATGCGGTCGCCGGTACCCGCCACAAGGTCTATGTCCAGCGACGCCGCCTCCTCCGGATGGGTCTGCACATAGCAGCCGCAGGCGGCCACCACCGCCTCCGGGTTCAGCTTCCGGCAGCGCCGCAGCATCTGCCGCGATTTTTTATCGCTGACGGCAGTGACAGAGCAGGTGTTGACGATATAGACGTCCGCCTTTTCATCAAACGGCACCAGCGTGTGGCCACGGCGCACCAGCTCCTGCTCCATGGCCTGCGTCTCGTATTGATTGACCTTACAGCCTAATGTGTAAATCGCTGCCAGCATGGGGATTCTCCTTGCACTTTCTGTCGAATGTCGATATAATGGGTGGTAACGCTTTATTATACTGGATACTTACGCCGGTGGCAAGTCCTCCGGCCTATGAAATTGAGAGGTTTTTCCCATGATCTATCTGGATAACGCCGCCACCACGCCGGTACCCGCCGCCGTGGCGGACGCCATGTATGAGGTGCTGACCCAGCACTTCGGCAACCCCTCCTCCCAGTACCCCGCGGGGCAGGAGATGAAAAAAGCCGTGGAGGACTGGCGCGCCGTTGTCGCCGGGGCGCTGCACTGCCCGCCGGAGCGTCTGTATTTCACCTCCTGCGGCACGGAATCGGACAACTGGGCCATACAGGCCGCCGTCTGGCAGGGACGGCACATCGGCAAGCACATCATCACCACCGCCGTGGAGCACAGCGCCGTGCTGGAGCCGTGCCGCTGGCTGACCCAGCAGGGGTATGAGGTCACCTACCTCAAGCCCGACCGCACCGGCCACGTCACCGTGGAGCAGGTGGCATCCGCCCTGCGGGAGGACACGGTGCTGGTGTCCATGATGCTGGTAAACAACGAGACGGGCTGCATCTTCCCCGTGGCGGAGACCGCCCGGCTCCTGCGGGAGCGGAAGTCCCGCGCCCTGCTGCACTGCGACGCGGTGCAGGGCTTTTTGAAGGTACCCTGTGACCCGGAGGGCTGGGGCGTGGATATGATGAGCCTGTCCGCCCACAAGCTCGGCGGCCCCAAGGGCGTGGGCGCCCTGTACATCTCCGACCGGTTCCGCAATGTGCGGCCGCTGCTGCCCGGCGGCGGGCAGGAGCGGGGCCTGCGCTCCGGCACGGAGGCCACCGCCCAGATCGCCGGCTTCGCCAAGGCGGTGGCGCTGCGTCTGGAGGACTACGACGCCAAGCTGACCCACATGGCGGCGCTGCGGGACTACTGCCGGGAAAAGCTGCTGACCATCCCCGGCATGGTGCCGGTGGGCGGCGGCACAGCCCCCCACATTCTGGCGCTGTCGCTGGCGGGCTATCCCAGCGCCAACATCGTCACCGATCTGGGGACGCAGGGCATCTGCATCTCCGCCGGCTCCGCCTGTCATCAGGGCAAGGCCAGCCATGTGGTGTCGGCGCTGGGTCTGGACAAGCGCACCGCCGCCGGCGTCATCCGCATCTCCTTCTCCCCCGACAACACCACATCGGACGTGGACGCCCTGTACGACGCGCTGAAGGCGCATCAGGCCGCCCGCTTCCCCATGCTGTGATAGACAATTACTATTTTTCTGAGGTGAATTATGTTTCAGGCTTTGAAGCGCGATAAAGGCTTCTACCGTTATCTGGCCGCTCTTACCGGCCCCATCGCCCTGCAGAACCTCATCACGTTCTCGCTGGGTCTCATCGATACCTTCATGGTCAGCAAGCTGGGCAACAACGAGATGGCGGCGGTAACCGCTGCCAACGTGCCGGTATTTCTGCTAATCTCCATCGTCTTCGGCGTCCAGTCCGGCGTGGGCATCCTCATCAGCCAGTACTGGGGCAAGAAGGATCTGACCAACATCAGCCGCGCCATCGGTGTGGCGGCCGGTCTGGGCGTGGCGCTGGCGCTGCTCGTTGCGCTGGTGCTGTTCCTGTGGCCGATCGCGATCATGGATCTGCTCAGCAATAAGCACCACCTGTCCCTGCTGGGCGCGCCGTACCTGCGGCTCATCGGCTTTTCCTATGTGTTCAATATGCTCTCTTCCATCTATGTCAGCGCCCAGCGCAGCGTGGAGAACGCCGGCTTCGGCATGAAGCTGTTCGGTATGTCCACGGTGCTGAACACCGGCCTGAACTACCTGTTGATCTTCGGCAAGTGCGGCTTCCCCATGCTGGGGGTGGAGGGCGCGGCGCTGGCCACGCTGCTCAGCCGCGTGGCGGAGTTTGCCGTGTGCCTGTTCTGCGCCCTGCGCAGCAAGGTCATTCCGCTGGATCTGAAGGCGCTGCTGCGTCCGGGCTGGGAGATGCTGCGCCGGTTCGTCAAGTACGCCTCCCCCGTCATGGGCAACGAGCTGTTCTGGGGTCTTGGCAACAGCCTGCTGACGGTGGTTCTCGGCCACATGACCATCTCCGTGGAATTCCTGGCGGCCAACGCCGTCATGGGCAACCTGAACCGCCTGTTCCTTGTGGTGTGCTTCGGTCTGGGCGCCGCCACCGCCGTCATGGTGGGCAAGGCCATCGGCGAGGGGCAGAGCCGGGAGGAGCTGATGGCGCTCTCCAAGACGTTATCGTGGGTCACGGTGGTGGTGGGTACGGTGCTGGCGGTGATCGCGCTGGTGCTGGTGCCGCTGCTGTTCCAGCCGGTGATCTTCCCGCTGTTCGAGCTGTATGACCTCAGCGCCCACCTCGCCACCACGCTGGCGGTGACGGGCTTTGCCTGCATCCCGCTGCACGCCTACTCCATCTCCGCCGTCACCGGCATCCTCCGGGCGGGCGGCGACGTATTCTGGTCCACGGCGCTGGATCTGGCGCCCCAGTGGCTGGTGGCGCTGCCCCTGACGGCGGTGCTGGCGCTGGTGCTGGACGCCGATCCGTGGTTCGTCTCCCTGGCCATTCAGGCGGAGAGCTTTATCAAATGCCCCATCTGCCTGTGGCGCGTCCGGTCGAAGAAGTGGATCCACGACGTGACCCTGCCGGAGGGTGCGCGATGAGCAGCCTGTTCGTCTGTCCTCTGTGCGGCGAAAAACTGACACGGCGGGAAAACAGCTATTTCTGCCCCAACGGTCACTGTCACGATGTGGCGCGGGAGGGCTACACCTACCTGCTGCCCGTGAACCAGAAGCATTCCAAGGCCCCCGGCGACGACAAAGCCATGGCCGCCGCCCGCAGCGCCTTTCTCTCCAAGGAGTACTACGCCCCTTTGCGGGATACGTTATGTCAACTTGCCGTCTCCCTGACCGGCGACGCGCCGGCGGTGCTGGACAGCGGCTGCGGCGAGGGGTACTACACCGCCGCCATCTACCGCGCCCTGTGCGATGCCGGGAAAACGCCCCGGATGGCGGGTACGGATATCTCCAAGTTCATCCTGCGGCTGGCCGCCAAGCGGGAGAAGGGTGTGGAGTTCGCCGTGGCCTCCTCCTACCACCTGCCGGTGGCGGAGGAGAGCATCGACCTGCTGCTCAACTGCTTTTCCCCGCTGGCCATCGAGGAATTCCGCCGGGTGCTGCGGCCGGAGGGTCACTTTCTGTACGTCGTTCCCTCCGCCATGCACCTGTGGGAGATGAAGCAGGTGCTCTACGACCACCCCTACCCCAACGAGGTGAAGGAGACGCCCTACGAGGGCTTCCGCTACGTCGCCATCCGCCATGTGGAGGATGTCATCCATCTGGACAGCCCCGCCGATATTCAGGCGCTGTTCGGCATGACCCCCTACTGCTGGAAGACACCGAAAAGCGGTGTTGACAAATTATGTAAACTTGATACGCTGGACTGCCGCATCGCCTTTGACGTCCACGTATTCCAACGGGAAGGTCGGTGAGCCCATGGAAGAAACCGCTGTACGCCCCCGCCGCCTCCGCAGGAGACGGCGCAGACGGCTGCTGCCGCTGGTGGTCCTGCTGGTCGTGCTGGCCATCGCCGTACCGGTGGTACTGAGTCTGCTGCCCCATCAGCCCCCTGTCCGGGAGGAGCCTGACCCCCACGAGGGGCAGGTCTATGTCAACGACGGGGCCAACATGGTGTGGCTGACGCCCCACGACAATTTGCCGGTGAACCCCTTCACCGCCGCCGACTTCACCCGCACGGAGGACGGCGCATTGCATTATATCGGCATGACCGGTACCGTCCGGCTGGGCGTGGATGTGTCTGATTACCAGTCCAATGTGGACTGGCAGAGGCTGGCGGCGCAGGGGGTGGAATTCGCCATCCTCCGGATCGGCTATACCGGCTATACCAAGGGTTCGTTCCGCACAGACAGCGCCTTTGCCCGGCATCTGCAAAACGCCCGTGCCGCCGGTCTGGACGTGGGCGTTTACTACTTCTCCCAGGCCGTCACCGTGCAGGAGGCCGCCGCCGAGGCCGCCCATGTGCTGCGTCTGCTGGACGGGCAACAGCTGGCGCTGCCGGTCTATTTTGACTGGGAGCCGGTGTTTGCCGACGATTCCCGCACCAAGGGCAACGACAGCCGCCTGACGGAGTGCGCCGCCGCCTTCTGCGGCGTCATCGAGTCCGGCGGCTATCAGGCGGGCATCTACCTCAACCGCCAGCAGGGATATTACCGGTACGACCTGAGCCGTCTGGCGGACTACGCCCTGTGGGTGGCGGACTACAACGACTACCCCGATTTCTACTACGCCTTCGATATGTGGCAGTACAGCGACAGCGCCGTGCTGGACGGTATGCCCACACAGGCGGATCTGGATCTGCTGTTCGTCCCCTCCCCCCGCAGCGCCTGAAAATTAGCGTGAAAAAACCACCCGTATGGGTGGTTTTTTGCGTCCTTATAAGATCACAGGTGCTTTTCCGGCGCCGCCATGTCCCGTGCAATGGCCTTGGCGTACCGTTCCTCCTCGCTGAACACGCAGCCGCAGTATTTCTGCATATAGAAGCCCAGCTCCCGCGCCTGCCGCTGTCCCTCCCGGAAGCCGGGGCGGAAATCCCGGTAGAGGAACGCCACGCCGTACTGCGCCGCCAGCTCCTCCGCCGTCCGGCGCAGCAGCTCGTGATCCTGATAGGGGCTGACGAACAGCGTACTGGTAAAGCTCTCGAAGCCGTGCGCCGCCGCGTAGCGGGCGGTCTGCTCCAGCCGCAGCCGGTAGCATTTCCCGCAGCGGTGATCCAGATCCTCCGTCACCAGACGGCAGAATTCCCGCAGACCGTAGTCCTCCTGCACGATCAGCTCTATGTCGATGGTCGGGGCGTAGGCCATCAGCGTATCCCGCCGCGCCTTATACTCCTGATAGGGGTGGATGTTGGGGTTGAACCAGTAGGACACCGGCTCGATGCCCTCCGCCCGCAGCTGCTGGATGCAGGACACGGAGCAGGGCGCACAGCAGGTGTGCATCAGCGTTTTCATGCCTTTTTCTCCTTCTTGTCCCGGCTGAACAGACTCCGCAGCTTGCCGGCCATGCCGCCGCTCTGGTGCTGCACCACCGATAAAAAGCGGTTGCGCACCTGCTGGAAGGGCATCTGCTCCATGGCGCGGAAGAACTGCTCCCGCTCCGCCGGGGCCTTCACCGGCTCCCGCAGCGCCCGGCAGCAGGACACCGCCTCCTCCAGCGTCCGATGCTCCCGCTCCAGCGGCAGCACGTCGAAGGTCTGCGCGCCCTTGGCGGTATTGATGAGCAGCATGGACACGCCGTTTTTCTTCTCTTCCGCCGTAAAGCCGCCGGTACCGAAATCTCCCAGCGTCAGGTCGCCGGGGCGATCCGTGCTGGCGTAGGGACAGTTGTGACAGGCAGGGCGCATGAACAGCCGGCGGGTGATGCCCCGTCCCAGCTCGCACTTGCCCACCGGCGCGTCGTACCGGCCGCCGCCCTCGAATTTCACCCGGAACCGCCGCTCCCGATCCCCGTCGATCTTGCCGCAGAACTCCACCGACACAGGGCGGTGCTGCTTGACGTAGGCCATGGACTTCACCAGCCGCTCCCACACGCCGGGGCTGCACACGCCGCGGCACGCCACATCGCAGGTCAAAAGCCGCTCCGGATGCTCGCCCAGATAGCGGTACAGTCCGTCCACCTGACAGGGCGTGCCGGAGAACAGCACCTGCCGCCCCTGATCCAGATAGAGCCGTACCTGCTGATAGGCATCGCCCATATCGCTCTGCACCGGCTTCGAGCCCCGCAGACGATGGAGCTCATAGACATTTTTCACCGCCGTATGCACCACCCGCAGGTCGCCGTCCAGCGCCGCGCCGAATACCACGCCGCCGCCCTCCAGCACATACTCCGCCAGCGCGGAGAACGCGCCGCCGCTGGTGGACTCCCGCCGCACCGCCGGGTCGCGGTTCCACACGGCGAACACCTGCGGCGCCGTCCGATGCTCCCGCTGCTTCAGCACCGGGCATACATGGGCGCAGTGTCCGCACTGGACGCAGCCGTCCGTTATCTCCGGGTAGAGGAACCCTTCTTTATCCGGCACCATGCGGATGGCCCCCTTGGGGCAGCCGCTGCTGCACGCACCGCAGCCCGTGCATCGGTCGCGGGGTGCCAGCTGGGGCATATTCACAGTCTCTGTCACGGTGTTCCGCCTCCTGACATTTTCTTGCCCGTATTGTACCACGCCGCCGTAAAAAACACAAGTTCGGCGCATTGTCCGTTTTTCGGGACACATCTCCTGTTATGATGGCTACACTGAAGCAAATGAGACACATCACAACAGCAGGAGGTATAGAGTATGCATAAGTTTTTCGATTATCTGGTACCGGAGCTTCCCGTCACCGTCATCCGCGACCTGCTGGGGTATATCCGCCGGTTTACGGCGCTGTTCAGCGACGGCGTTCCTGTGGAGGGGGTCATGAACGGCGTAGGCTTCTGCGCCACGGAGCAGGATCCCGGCAGCGTCCGTGTCCATTGGGTGCAGGTGGGCCGCCAGCGTATCCCGCTGGATGCCACCGTTTGAGCACCACACAAATACCCCGCAGGCAATGCCTGCGGGGTATTCCGTTATGTGTATGCTTCCAGTACGGCGGCGCAGTAGTCCCGGAACTCCCGTCGGATCGCCTCCGGCGCCACCAGCTCCGCCTGCGTCCCCAGCTGAAAAAGCCAGCCGAAGAAGGTAGGCCCTACCTCCACCGGCGCCGTCACCGCCACGCCGTCGCCGTCGGGCCGCAGGTGGGCGTCGGCGCCGAAGCGATCCATCACCACGTTGATGAGGCTCCTGTCGAACCGCAGCTGTACCGTCTCCGTCCGGCCGTTGTACATATCGAAGATGCGCCGCACATAGTTTCCCAGCTCAAAGCCCTCCGGCAGCGGGTCGCGGGCCGTGTCCGTCACCGTCAGCCCCTCCATCCGATCCACCCGGTAGTGGCGATAGTCACAGATGGCCGGGTCGTAGGCCACCAGATAGTAGTGTCTGTCCACGCACAGCGCCACCGGATTCGTCTCGTACAGCGCCCCGTCCCGGCGATAGGCCTTGCCGCCCTCCGCCGTCCAGTCGAAGTAGCGGAACGTCACCTTTTTCACCTCGTTGATGGCGGTGCTCAGGCCGTCCACGGCGTAGTACAGCCGCTCGTTGTGGGTCTTGACCCGGTTCACCACATACACCTGCCGCCGGAGCTGCCGGGCGTAGGGGCGGCTGGTCAGCCTTTCCAGCTTGCCGATCAGCTCCATACTCTTACTCTGGGTCAGGAACGGCGACGCCTGCACCACGTCGATCAGCAGCTTCAGCTCCGGCAGCTGAAAATCCCGCTCCCCCAAAAAATACCCGTAGCTGCGGCTCTTTACCGACTGCACATCCATGCCGTACACCCGCAGCAGCTCCAGATCGTCGTAGAGGCTCTTGCGCTCGGCGCTGATGCCGCAGTCCGCCAGATAGTCGATCATATCCTGTATGGTCTTGGGATGCTGCTCGTCGGTCTGCTCCTGTAAATACCGTGCCAGATACAGCAGCTTCAGCTTTTTGTTGGCCATCCCCGCTCCCTCCCGGTCTTTTTTCCTATTGTACCAGAGTTCTCACCGAAAGAAAACCATCTTTTTCCGCTTCCCGCTTTACACCGCCGCCGGTATGGGCTATAATGAAGTGTCATTCTGCGAAAAAGAAGGTGGAGCGTTGAAGGTGAATCAGATACGGGCGGGCGCCGTGCTGTCCTATGTGTCCATGGCGCTGAGCACCATCATCTCACTGGTGTACACGCCCATCATGCTGGAGCGTCTGGGTGACAGTGAGTTCGGCGTCTATCAGGCCGTCCTGCCCATCATCTCCTATCTGAATCTGCTGAGCTTCGGACTGGGCAGCGCCTATGTCCGGTACTATTCCCGTTTCCGCGCCACCGGCGATAAAAAGGGCTGCGCCAAGCTCAACGGTATGTTCCTCATCACCTATCTGGTGCTGGGCGCGGCGGTGCTGGTCATCGGCTTCGGCCTGTCCTACTGCGACGTGATCTTCGGCAAAAAACTGACGCCGGAGGAGATCGCGCTGGCGGAAAAGCTGCTGCGGATCATGACGGTCAACGCCGCCCTGACCTTCCCCATCAGCGTCTTCGAGTCCCACGTCACCATCAACGAGCGGTATCTGTTCCAGAAGATCGTGGCCATGGGCAAGCAGGTGCTCAACCCCCTGATCATGATCCCTCTGCTTATCATCGGCTACCGCTCCGTGACGCTGACCGTCGTCTCCCTGATCTTTACCATCCTCAGCGGCATCCTGAATATCGGCTACTGCCTGACGAAGCTGCGGATGCCCTTCTCCTTCCGCCGCTACGACTTCGGTCTGCTGCGGGAGATGTTCAGCTTCACGCTGTACGTCTTTATCAGCATCGTGGTGGATAACTTCAACTGGGCCATCGACCGGCAGCTGCTCACATGGTTTCAGGGCTCCACCTCCGTCACCGTGTACAGCATCGCCGCCCAGCTCAACACGTTCTATCTGGCCTTCGGCAACGCTATCTCCAACGTGATGACGCCCCGCGTCCACCGTCTGGTGGCGGAAAACGCCCCCATGCGCACGCTGGATGCCCTGTTCACCCGGGTGGGCCGCCTCCAGTTCATCCTGCTGGGCGGTATCCTGCTGGGCTTCGTGGCCATCGGGCAGTCCTTTGTGGTGCTGTGGGGCGGCGATGAGAAGTTCGCTGTGGACTACTGGGTGGCGCTGCTGCTGTTCTTCTCCTGCCTGTGGACCAACGTCCAGACGGTGGGCATCGAGATCCAGCGCGCCAAGAATATGCACAAGTTCCGCTCGCTGGTCTATCTGGGCGTGGCACTGGGCAACGCCGCCATCTCCGTTCCCCTGTGTATCAAGTGGGAGGGGCTGGGCGCCGCCATCGGCACCGCCATCGCCACGCTGATCGGCAACGTGATCCTGATGAACTGGTACTATTACCGCCGGATCGGGCTGAACATCCCCGGCTTCTGGCGGCACATCTTCCATCTGGTACCGGCCATGCTGCTGCCCGCCGCCACGGCGGTGCTGCTGGCGCTGAAGGTACACCCCACCACCTATTGGCAGCTCATTCCGCCGGGTCTTATTTTCGTGGCGGTCTACGCCGTCTGTATGTGGCTGTTCGGCCTGAACCGCTACGAGCGCGGTCTTGTCACCGCACCGCTGCACCGTATTTTCCACCACTGACAGAAAGGAGCGTCCCCCATGCCTACCAATGTCAAGTATATCGCCCGCGTCCTCACCGGTGTCCGCTGGAAGAAGATGAACTACATCCTCGGCGTGGTCAAGGAGAAGTCCGGCCACAGCAAATTCACCACGTTTTTTGACATCCTCTGGTGCGCCGCCCGCTACGGCGCGGGGTACTACGACTACGCCATGTACGGCTTTTACGACCTGACCGGCAAGCAGCGGGACACCTATCTCACCCGCATCCGCAACCGCAAGGTCTTTGACCTGATGAACGACCCCGCCTACAACGACGATTTTGACGACAAGCTGCGCTTCAACGAAACGTTCCGCGCCTACCTGCACCGGGAGACGCTGAACGGCGAGACCGCTACTGAGCAGCAGATGGCGGATTTTGTGGCGGGACAGACGTACATCTTCGCCAAGATCAACCACGGCGACAGCGGCCGCGGCGTGGAGCGTCTGCGGGTAGCGGATTTCGACTCCCCCGCCGCCATGCTGGCCTACATCCGGGAGAAAAAGATGGTGGTGCTGGAGCATCCGCTGCTCCAGCATCCCGATATGGCCCGGCTCCACCCCGACAGCGTCAACACCATGCGCATCGTCACGGATAACGTGAACGGAAATGTGACCATCGCCTATATCGTGGTGAAGATGGGCACCGGCGGCAGCGTGTGCGACAACTCCGGACAGGGTGGCATCCTCGCCCGCGTGGACGAGTCCACCGGCTGCATCCGCACCCCCGCCACCGACGATTATTTCCATGTCTACGACAAGCACCCCGACACCGGCATCCCGCTGGTGGGGTATCAGCTCCCCATGGTGCAGGAGGCCATCGCGCTGGCAAAGGACGCGGCGCAGGTGTTCCCCCGGATGGGTCATGTGGGCTGGGATATGGCCATCACCCCCGACGGCCCCGCCATTATCGAGGGCAACAACTTCCCCGGCACCGACCTATGTCAGCTGGCCCCCCTGTGGCCGGAGAAGACCGGTTTGTGGCCCTACTATAAACGGATTCTCAATTTGAAGTAAGGAGGCAGCGATCATGCGCAGAAACGAGTTGGAGCGGGACGAGCAGTTCGCGTGGGAGGTGCTGCGAAAAGCGCACTATGCCACGCTGGCTATGACCGGCGCGGACGGTACGCCCTACTGCGTGCCTGTCAACCATGTGGCGGACGAGGCGTACCATGTTCTCTATTTCCACTGTGCCGGCGCGGGCGAAAAGTGGCAGCTTCTGGAAAAGGAGCCGCCTGTCTGCCTCACCGCCGTGTCCCGTATGTCCATCGTCCCCAACGAATTCGAGACGGCCTACGACTCCGCCGTGGTGCGGGGGCAGGCGCAGGTGGTCACCGACGAGGGAGAGCGCACCAAGGCGCTCCTGCTGCTGGTGGAAACGCTGGATCCCAAGGGTATGGGCGGCCTTGCCGCCTGCATGGAACGGTGCTTCGCCAACACCCAGATCGTAAAGATCATCCCCCGGCAGATCACCGGCAAGCAGTCCCATCCCTCGCCCAAGCCCACCGTCGGCTGCGGCGAGCATTGAGTCTCCCAAGCACAGAAAAGAGCGCTGTTCCCTTCGGAACAGCGCTCTTTTTTCTTGTATCGGGGTCATGCCTGCGGCGCAGGCTCCTCCGGCGTCTGCGCGGGCGTCTCCGGCGGCAGCACCTCCGTCGGCGCGTCCGCCGGTGCAGGCGGCGTCACCGGCACAGCAGCGGCAGTCTCCGCCTTGGCCGCCTCCTCCTGCCGGGCGGCCTCCCGCGCAGCAGCTTCGGCGGCAGCGGCCTCCGCCGCCAACCGCTGGTTCTCCGCCCGGTTGGCGGCCTTCTCCTCCCGCCGTGCATCCGCCGCGGCGAAAAACGCCTGCACCAGCGCCAGCAGCGTCAGGAACGCCACGATCCCGAAGCCCACCCAGCCGGCAGGCCGGATGCGGTAGAAATCCCGGATGGTGAAATACTCATCGTACATCCCCATGTAGTACAGCACCACGCCGCCTACGGCGCATACGATGCCCAGCAGCAGCTTCAAGGTCGCCTTGAACCGGTGCTTCTTCCGCCCGGCGAAGTAGGCGATGACCAGCACTGCCGCCGCCAGAAACAGTCCCGGCGACTGGCAGCATAGAATATATCCCAAGGTCTTGTCCAGCATTGTCTATCTCCTCCCGCTCACAGGCAGCACTTGCCGCGCCGGATGTATTTGCCCTCCGGCCCTGCCAGCACACGGCCCTCGTTGACCGCCAGCTTGCCCCGCAGCCACACCTGCTTGACGGAGCCGCGGGTCACCACGCCCTCGTAGGGGTTGTAGTCCGCGGCGCCCACCATGTCCTCGGCGCGGATGACGTGATCCGCCGCCGGGTCGTACACCACGATGTCCGCGTCCGCGCCCTCGGCGATGATGCCCTTGCGGGGGAACATCCCGTACAGCTTGGCGGGATTCTCCGCCAGCACGCGGCACATGGCCGCCAGACTGATCTTCCGGGTGGTCACGCCGAAGGTGTACACCAGCTCGCCCCGGGTCTCCACGCCGGGCAGACCGCCGGGAATGGTGGTAAAGTCCTCCCGCCCCGCCAGCTTCTGCGCCGTGGTGAAGCTGCAATGGTCGGTGGACACGGTCTGCACCTCGCCCCGGCGGATGGCCTGCCACAGCGCCCTGCGGTCTGCCGCCTTGCGGATGGGCGGGGCGCAGACGTACTTGGCCGCCTGTAACCAGTCCTCATTGTCGTACACGCTGTCATCCAGCACCAGATACTGGGGACACGTCTCCACATAGACCTTCTGACCCCGCCGCCGCGCCGCCTCGATCTCCCGCAGCGCCGCCGCGTTGGTGGTATGTACGATCACCACGGGGATGTCCACGGCCTCCGCGATGCGCAGCAGCCGTCCCACGGCCTCCGCCTCCAGAAAGTCCGGCCGCGTCCGGGGGTGGCTGCCTACGCTGCCCTGCTCGCCGGCGGCCTTCTTCTCCTCGATGAGGGCGTCGATGACCCCGGCGTTCTCACAGTGTACACCGCAGATGCCGCCCTTCTCCTTCAGCTTTTTCAGCGCCTTGTACATCAGCTTGTCCCCGATCATCATGGCCGGGTACGTCATGTACATCTTGAACGAGGAGATGCCCTCGGCGTACATATCGTCGATCTCGCTTTCGATGGTATCGTTCCAGTCGTCGATGGTCATGTGGAAGCCGTAGTCGCAGGCGCACTTGCCGTCCGCCTTCTCGTGCCACAGCCGCAGACCGTCGTGGAGCGTCTCGCCCTTGTTGGGGCAGGCGAAATCCACGATGGTGGTGGTACCGCCCCGCAGCGCCGCCCGGGAGCCGGAGGCAAAATCATCCGCCGTGGTGGTGTTGCACACATCCAGATCAAAATGGGTGTGGGCGTCGATGAAGCCGGGCATCAGCAGCATACCGGCGGCGTCCACGATCTGCGCGTCATCCACATGGATCTCCCGCGCCACCCGCCGGATCTTCTCACCATCCACCAGCACATCCGCCCGCCGCGTGCCCTTGCCGGACACCACCGTGCCGTTCTTGAATAATACTCTCATCCCGGTGCCTCCTGTCCTCTTTTGTAGGTTTGGCGCTATTATAGCACCTTCTTTTCCCGGTGGCAACTACCTCCACAGCCGGATATAGCCCCCGTCCCGCAGCTGCTTGACCAGCAGCAACAGCACCGGCGCCAGCACCATGCCCGCCACGCCCGCCGCGCAGAAGCCCACATACATGGCCGCCAGCGACGCCAGCGGCGGCAGCCCCGCCTGCGCCGCCACCAGCTTCGGCTCCAGCACGCTGCGCACCACGGAGATCACCGCGAACAGCGCCAGCAGCGCCGCGCCCTTTGGCACGTTTCCCAGCAGGCACTCCACCGCCGCCCACGGCGCCAGCACCGTCCCCGTCCCGAACACCGGCAGCGCGTCGATCAAGGCGATCAGCGCCGCCAGCAGCAGGGCGTACTCCTGCCGGATCAGCAGCAGTCCCACCAGCAGCTGGCAGAATGTCACCGCCAGCAGGATACATTCCGCCTTCAGCCACTTCCCCAGCGTGGCGAACACGCTGGCCTTCACCCCTCTGGCTCTGTCCAGCTCCGATCCCAACTGCCGCCGGAAAAAGGCCATCACCTCCGGGTAGGCGCTGAGGGTGAAGAACACCGCCAGCACCGTGGTGCCGCAGGCCAGCAGCACCCGGGGCAGCGCCCCCATGATCCGCGCCGCACCCTGCAAAACGGCGGCGGAGAGCTGTCCCGCCAGACGGGACGCCGCCTCCGGCAGTCCCATCAGCAGCCCCTGCGCCGTCCGCCCCACCCCCTCCGGGCAGGCGGCGCAGAAGCTCTCCAGCCGCCGCTCCAGCGCTGCCAGCGTATCCGGCAGTGCCGCCAGCAGTGCCGGGAGGGAGGACACCAGCGATACCGCCTGTTCCACCACCTGCACCGCCAGCACGATCAGCACCGCCAGCAAACCGCCCACCAGCACCAGCGTCAGCACCGCCGCCGTAAAGCCCCGCCGCAGGTGCAGCCTCCGGCGCGCCGCCTCGATCAGCGGCTCCAGCAGCGACGCCGCCCCCAGCGCCAGCAGAAACGGCAGCAGCCACACCAGCGCGTACCGCAGCGTCAGCCAGCCCACGCCGGCCACAGCCGCCCACCAGATCAGTTGAAACAGCAGCTCCCTCCGCCGCCTCATGGCGTTCGCCCCCTTTTTCACAGACATTTTACAATTTTTTTCTTGTCATCCCCGCTTTCCTGTGATAGTATTACCTCATAATTTACAAATGTACACACAACGCGGACACCTTGGAGGAAATCATGGAGAAGAAGAAATACTATCTGGTCTCGGCAGAGGCGCTGCCGGAGGTCTTTATCAAGGTCGCAGAGGCCAAGCGTATGCTGCAGGTGGGCGAGGCCGCCACCGTGGGCGAGGCCGCCCGCATGGTGGGCATCAGCCGCAGCGCCTTTTACAAGTACAAGGACGCCGTCCAGCCCTTCCAGAATATGCGGGCAGGCCATATCATCACGTTCTACGCACTGCTAAAGGATATTCCCGGCGTGCTGTCCAATTACCTGTCTATTTTTGCCAATTCCGGCGCAAATATTCTCACCATCAACCAGACCATCCCCACCAACGGCTGCGCCGGCGTGACCATCTCCGCCGAGACCAGCGAGATGGTGGATGCGCTGGAGGAGCTGATGGCCCGTGCCGCCTCCGCCGAGGGCGTGCTGAAATTCGAGATCCTGGCGGGCTGAACCGCCGTACACAAAAGCGCAGCTCCCTGTTTTGACCGCAAAAAAGAACCGCCGCAGGAGATAGACGGGTGTCCGTAAAACAGTTAATCCTCCGTATGGCTTAGACCATGCGGAGGATTTGTTTATGTCTAATCTTCAAACTTGCTGGCGGCAAACGGTTTGTCAAAACCGTTTGCGGACGGCAAGCCCACAGGGGGTAGCCGCTTTAGCAGTGCAAGGGGGTGTAGCCACCTTGACGGAAGGTCGTGACGAAGCATTCTCGGTCGGGCAGTTTTCTTCTGCTGACCGGGAATGAAGCGACCCAGGACGCACTACTCTCGACAGAGAGTATAGAAGTGCGCCCTTTAGTTCCTAAAGGGATTTTATCAGTGCGACAAATGTTAATTTACCGTTTCATATAAAGCGAGGGATATGGTCTTCCTCCTAGCGTTTTATCTTTATAATCAAAAGTGATATTCCGCCAACAATTAACGAACCAACTGTAAGTTCGGTTGCCATCAAAGCCCAAAGCATTACCGTTCCGTCAACTCCGCGATTAGCAAGGTGTTTGGTCCAAAGCCATACTATGACTGAGATTAGAGCAAAAACACCCGATAAAAAATAACCTCTTTTCCATTTAAGAAACATCAATCTGATAACTACTCCAATCAAAAATGGTAAAACAAAAACTGTAAATACTGTACCATTCACATAATCACGCTCCTTTGCAAATCCCGATTTGTTGCTCAATTTTTGTATTCAAATTATACCATAAAACTTGTGAACAATTCTACCGTCATTTTGGACTATATGAGAAAAGTCCGAACAGTTTTCTGCCCGGACTTCCTCGCTCAATCATAAATCAATTCGATTTTCACAATTTCCTCTGCCTGTGCCTTGCAAGCGTTCATCTGCCGTACCCATTCCATTTGGTGTCGGCTTTCAGTTTCTCGGTCACGCCGTTTCGCTTCGCCAACTCCGGCACGATCAGCTCCATGCGGTTTCGTGCCGCTTCGTCAATCTTAGCGCAATACTGTCTTACGTACACCCAGCAATCCTGCGGCGGCTCTTTTTTGTTTTGGCTCAGTTGTACAGGTAGGCGTACTTGTCGCGGATGGTGACGATGAGCGTCTCCAGCTCGGCAGGCAGCTCGTTCTTCCCGGACAGATCGTAGTCCTTCGGCTCGCCGAAGGTGCGGACGCGCACCTTGTCGCCGCCCAGGAACAGCACACCGGCGTTGTGGGAATCCGTCATATCCTCGGCGGTCTGGAACAGGGTGAACTTGTCGTGGCACGGCTCGGAGGCGTAGGGGCAGAACTGGGTGCAGTTGCCGCACTCGTTGCACATCTTGTCCACATGGACGATCTGGTGGCTGCCGTCGGCCATGCGGATGGTCACATTGGCGCGGTTGGGGCAGGAATCCACGCAGTTCTCACACACGGTGGCGCACTGGAGGCAGCGCTCACCCTCCCGGCAGACACACCCGCTCATGGCCAGGATCCCCTTCTTGGCCTCGGCGTCCGCCTTGGTGACGTAGGCCTGCTCCGGGATGTCGTAGGTGTGTGCGGTGCCGATGACCGCCTCGGCAAAGGCGGCGGCGTCGGCGATGCCCTCCACCACGGTGGCGGGGCCACGCTTGGCGTCACCGGCGGCGTACACGCCGGCCACATTGGTCTGGAAGGCGGGACGGCCCTTCTTATCCAGCTCGATGCCGTTGGCGGCCATCAGAGCATCGTCCACCTGCTCGCCCACGGCGGAGATCACCAGATCGCAGGGGATGTGGAAGAATTCACCGCTGCCCACGGGACTGCGGCGGCCGGAGGCGTCCGCCTCGCCCAGCACCATCTTCTCACATTGCAGCACGCCGTCGGCCTGCTTGACGGGGGCGGCCAGCTCGGCAAATTCCACGCCGTCGGCCAGTGCCAGCGCCAGCTCATGCTCGTCGGCAGGCATATACTTGCGGGTACGGCGGTATACCAGCGTCACATGCTCCGCACCGCTGCGCTTGGCAAGGCGCGCCGCATCCATGGCGGTGTTTCCGCCGCCGATAACGGCGATATTCCCGGCCACGCCGATGTTGCCGGCCTTCACGCCCTTCATCCACTGGATGGCGCCTGCCACATCGCCGGCGATATCCAGCTTGCCGGGCTTCCATGCGCCCACAGCCAGCAGGATGTGGGTGTAGCCCATCTTCTTCAGCTCGTCCACGGAGGGGGCGGGCGCGCCGCACTTGACCTCCACGCCGTAGCGCTCCATGAGGGCGATATCCTTCTCGATGACCTCGTTGGCGATACGGAAGCCGGGGATCACATGGCGGGGTACGCCGCCCAGACAGCTCTCCCGCTCGAAGATCGTCGTCTCGATACCGGCTCTGCCGCAGAAGTAGGCGGCGGCGATGCCGGTGGGGCCGCCGCCGATGATGGCGACCCGCTTGCCTGCCACGCGCTCCGGCATCTTGATGGAGGCCATCAGGGCGTTGTAGCCCTTCTGCGCCGCCAGCAGCTTGGTATCCCGGATGCGGACGGACTCGTCATAGAAATTGCGGCTGCACTTGGTCTGGCAGCGGTGGGCGCAGATGGTGCCGGTAATGAACGGCAGGGGGTTCTTCTCGGTGATGAGCTTCAGCGCCGGGCCGTACAGGCCCTTATTGCACAGCTCCATATACTCGGGAATATCCTGCGCGATGGGGCAACCGCCCTTGCAGGGCGCGGTGAAGCAGTCGATCCAAGGCACCTGCTTCTCGCTCTTGCGGCTGGGCAGGGGCTTGATGGGCTTGACATGGTGGACGTCAGTGTGGCTGGCGCTGCTCATGTCGCAGATGGCCTGCGTATCCGTGCCGGCAAAGGGCTTATACGCCATGGGCTCCACCTTCTCCACCATCTGGTGCAGACGGTTGTAGCCGCCGGGCTTGAGGATGGTGGTGGCCACGGTGATGGGCCAGATGCCCGCCGCGAACAGCTTGTCGCAGTTGAAATACTCCGCGCCGCCGGCGAAGGAGATCCGCATCTTGCCCTTGAACTGGCGGGAGATGCGGTGGCACATCTCGATGGTCAGGGGGAACAGACTGCGGCCGGACATATACATCTCGTTGTTGGGCAGCTCGCCCCGGGTGGTGTCCACAGGGAAGGTGTTGGAGAGCTTCAGGCCGAACTCCAGCCCCTTGCTGTCCGCCAGCACCTGCAGCCGCTCAAACATGGGAACGGCATCGACCCACTGCAGATCCTCGTTGAAGTGGTGGTCGTCGAACACGATGTAGTCGTAGCCCATGCCGTCCAGAATGCGCCGCGCCGTCTCGTACCCCAGAATGGTGGGGTTGCACTTGACGAAGGTGTGCAGGTGCTTCTCGGTGATGAGGTAGGAGGCGATACGCTCGATCTCATCCGGGGGACAACCGTGGAGGGTGGAGACGGTGACGCTGCGGCTGACGCGGGGGGAGATACCGTCGATATAGCCGCTCTCCGCGGGGAACAGCTCCTTCAGAACCGCCTTGCACTCGCCGAAGATGGCGGTCTTGTTGGCGTCCATCATGCCGTCGATGTAGGTGTTGACCTTCTCGCCCTTGATGCCCTCCAGATCGTAGCCCACGGACATATTGAACACGAAGCCGTCGGGATCGCCGAAGCCATAGACCTTGCTCAGCACCTTCAGGGCGCACCACGCCTTGATGTACTCGTCCATGGCCTGCGGCACGGTCAGCTCGGTGGACCACTCCTGGTTGTAGCCCTCGTCGTTGGCGAGGATGCAGGGGCGGGGGACGCAGGCGGCCAGATCGGCGCCGTCCATCTTCTGGACGGTCTTGACCTCGAAGAACCGGGCGCCGGCCATATAGGCGGCGATGATATTCTGCGCCAGTTGGCTGTTGGGGCCGGCGGCGGGGCCGAAGGGCGTCTCGATGCGCTCGCCGAAGATGGGCAGGGATTTGCCCGTGGCGTGGTAAGCCTTGCGCACGCCGAAGATCTCGCCGGACGCGGCGTATTCCTCCACCACCCAGTTCATCAGGGATTTGAATGGGATGGGATACATTTTCTCAGACATAGGTCATCCTCCTTGCGGTTATGGTTTCAAATCATTCAAACATTTTTGCCGCGACCTGCGCGTGGCAAAAATTCATCGATTCAGCCGCCTTGGGCGGCGACACCAGTGACCGATGTCAACTGGTGAGGGGGAATCTAAAGGGGGGATGTATCCCCCCTTTAAGGGCTTTAATAGGCGCGGTGGTTCAGGTCGCCCCACAGCTTCTTGGCGGCCTCGAGAATGTGGGCGTTCTCCGCCTCCTCGTCGATACCCACCAGCACGCGATCCTGCATCAGCACCTTACCGGCGGCGATGGTGGTCTGGCACTGGCGGCCGGTCATGCCGAAGATCATGTGGCCGTCGATGTTCTCGTCGGAGAACGGGGTGAATGGCTTGTAGTCCATGACGATGATGTCCGCCGCCGCGCCGGCCTTCAGCACGCCCAGCTCATCGGGGAAGTACCGCGCGCCGATCTTGGCGTTGTTGTGGAACAGCATATCCGTGACCTCGCACCAGCCCACGTTGGGCAGGCAGTTCTGGCTCCGCTGGGAGCACAGCGCCACCTTCAGGCTTTCCAGCATATCATTGGTGTAGGCATCGGTGCCCATGCCCAGCAGGATGCCCCGCTTGTGGAGCTGCAAAACCGGGCAGATGCCGATGGCGTTGCCCATGTTGGACTCGGGGTTGTTCACCACCATGGTGCCGGTCTCCTTGATGAGGTCCATCTCGGCGGTGTTCACATGGATGCAGTGGCCGAGGATGGTCTTTTCGCCCAGAATGCCGTGATCCTGCAAGCGCTGCACCGGGCGGCGGCCGTAGTTCTGGAGGGAGTCGTATACGTCGTTCATGCCCTCGGAGACATGGATGTGGTAGCCGGTACGGCCGTTGTTGGCGGCCACCATGCGGTCAAAGGTCTTGTCGGAGATGGTGAACAGGGCGTGGCCGCCGAACATGGCCGCCAGCATGGGGTCGCGGTTCTTCTCGCACTCGGTGATGAAGTCCGCATTCTCCTGAATGGCCTGCAGGCACTTCTCCTCGCCGTCACGGTCAGAGACCTCGTAGCACAGGCAGGAGCGGAGGCCCAGCCGCTTGCTCTCCTCGGCAATGGTGTGCAGGGTGCCGGGGATCTCGCCGTAGCTGGCGTGGTGGTCAAAGATGGTGGTGACGCCCTGCTTGATGGAGTCCATATACAGGGCGGTGGCGCTGGCGCGGGTACCGTCCATCATCAGGTGGCGGTCGATGGCCCACCATGTGCCGTCCAGCACCTCATAGAAGTTGGTGGGGTTGTTGCCCACGATGCTCAGGCCACGGGCCAGCGCGGAGTAGATGTGGGTGTGGGCGTTGATGAGGGCGGGCATGATGACGCCGCCCTTGGCGTCGATGATGTGGGCGTCGGCGTATTTGGCGCGCAGAGCGGCCTCCTCGCCTACTTCTACGATCTTCGTACCCTCATAGGCCACCGCGCCGTGCTCATAGTAGCCCTTCCCGCCTGCGTCACGGGTGATGAGGCGGCCATTTGTCACTAAATTCATGGTATTACCTCCCGTAAAAAAGTATTTTCCATCGACTATCACCGGTAAAACAAAGTGTATCAAACCGAAAGCCGGTTTGATACACTCAAGCAGCAGCCGAGTGATAGTTGCAGCCCGTGCGCGAAGCACTTCCTTACAGCTACCAATCTTGGATTGTCGTCTATATTTTACAGGACAGCACCGGAAAAATCAATCTTTTTTTGCCGTCCCTCACAAATTTTTTGTTTTCGCCCTCCTCTTTACGCCGCCGTGCCATAGCTGCTGAGACGGAATTTCTTGCAAAACCCCTTCCCCCGCGCTACAATGGACGTACTACGAGCATCGGAGGGATCTTCCATGGAACAGCTCACCGTCCAACTGCAAAACGCCGCCTATCCCGTGTACATCGGCAGTGGTCTGCTCGCGCAGGCCGGCGCTCTGCTGCGAAGCGCTTCCAGCGTCTCCCGCTGGGCAGTAGTGGCCGACGAAAACGCCGCCAAGCTGTACGGCGATACGGTGCTGGGCAGCCTCCGCGCCGCCGGACTGGACGCGGCGCTGTACCCCGTCCCCGCCGGTGAGAGCGCCAAGACCCTGCCCATCTACGAGGAACTGTGCCGCCGCATCCTGCGCGGCGGCTTTGACCGCACCTGCGGCGTGGTGTCGCTGGGCGGCGGCGCCTGCGGCGATCTGGCGGGCTTTGCCGCTGCCACGCTGCTGCGGGGCGTAGCGCTGGCCCATATCCCCACCACCCTGCTGGCGCAGGCGGACAGCGCCCTCGGCGGCAAGACCGGGCTGGATCTGCCGGAGGGAAAAAACCAGCTGGGTGCGTTCTGGCAACCCTCCCTTGTGCTGTCCGACCCGGCGTGTCTGGCCACACTGCCTCCCCGCCAGCTGTCCTCCGGCATGGCGGAGGTCATCAAGTGCGCCTGTATCGCGGACGCCGCCCTGCTGGACTATCTGGAGGAGACGCCCCGCCCCGATCCGGAAAAACTCATCGCCGCCTGCTGCCGGGTAAAGGCCCGCTGCATCGCCGCCGACGAGCGGGACGACGGCCCCCGCCGCCTGCTGAACTTCGGCCACACCTTCGGCCACGTCTACGAGGCCGCCGGAGGCTACGCCGCCTACACCCACGGTGAGGCGGTGGCCGCCGGTATGGCTCAAATGCTCCGCTGGCAGATCGCCCACGGCTTCGGCGGCGATTTCCTGCTGGCACGGCTGGAGCGGCTGCTGGCACGGTTCGGCCTGCCCACCGCCATCGACTGTGACGGCGACACCCTGCGCCGTTACCTGACCCACGACAAGAAAGCCGCCGACAGCCGCATCACCGTCGTGGTGACGGAGCGCCCCGGCGAGGGACGGCTGGAGGAGTTCCCGCTGGAGAGCCTGTGGGAGGATATGCCATGATCCTGCGCCTGTACCCCTCCCGGCTCAGCGGCACCGTATCCGTGCCGCCGTCCAAGAGCCTGCTCCACCGGGAGCTGATCTGCCGCCGTCTGGCGGGACAGACCACGGCGCTGCCGCCCCACCCTGCCGACGACATCCGATACACGGCGGCGGCGCTGGCACAGCTGGACATCCCGGCCCCCACGGTGTACTGCGGCGACAGCGGCAGCACCCTGCGCTTCCTGCTGCCCCTTTTTATGGCGCTGGGCAAGCTGGACGCGGTGTTCACCGGCTCACCCCGGCTTTTGCAGCGCCCTATCCCCGCCGATCTGGGGCTATGTCCCACGGCAGCCGGTCTGACGCTGACCCACCCTCTCCGCAGCGGTACATGGACGCTGTCCGCCGCCGCCACCTCCCAGGTGGTCAGCGGCCTTCTGATGGCGCTGCCGCTGCTGCCTGAGTCGTCTGATATTATGTTAACCGAAAAGCCGGTGTCCCGTCCCTATCTGGATATGACCTGCCGCGTCCTCCGGCACCACGGCGTCGCCGTGGCGGAGACGCCCGGCGGCTACCACATCGACGGTGGGCAGACCTACCGCCCAGCGCCGCTGCTGGCGGCGCCGGACTGGTCGGCGGCGGCCTACTGGCTGGTGCTGGCCCGCGTGCAGCAGCAGCGCGCCTCCGGCGGGACACGGAATGATCTGCGCGTGGCGCTGCACGATACGCAGGCAGAGGATACGCCCCTCTCATGCGGCGCGTCCCCCGGCTGGCAGGGTGATTCGATCATCGAGGAATATCTGCGTGATGTACCGCAGACCGTGGATCTGACCGATACCCCCGACCTGCTGATGCCCTTGGCGCTGTACGCGGCCTTACAGCCGGGGCGCACCACCCGCTTCACCGGCTGCGGCTTCCTCCGGGGCAAGGAGAGCGACCGCCCCCACGCCGTAGCGCAGGTGCTGCACACGCTGGGCGCACAGGTGCAGGAGGAGGCAGACAGCCTTGTTGTCACAGGCGTTTCCGGCCTGCACGGCGGCTGCGTGGACAGCTTCGGCGACCACCGTATCGCCATGCTGGCGGGCTGCGCCGCCATGCTGGCGGATGGCCCCGTCACCCTGACCGGTGGGGAGCAGGTGGCGAAATCCTACCCCGATTTTTGGAAAGATATGGCAGCTCTTGGCGGCAGAACGGAGGTGCTGGAGCCATGATGGAATACACACTGTTCGGAGAGTCCCACGGCCCCGCCGTAGGCGTTCTCCTGCAAAACGTACCGGCGGGACTGCCGGTGGATGACCAGCTGATACAGGCGGATCTCCTGCGGCGCAGAGCCTCCGGCGACCTGGCCACCGGGCGGCATGAAGCGGATGAGGTGGAGTTCCTCTCCGGCGTGTTCCAGGGAAAGACCACCGGCGACGCGCTGGTGGCGGTGCTGCGCAACCGCGACGTCCGTTCCGGTGACTACGCCGCCCTGAAGGACACCCCCCGCCCCGGCCACGCCGACTACGCCGCCTTTGTCCGCGCCGGCGGACACAACGACTATCGGGGCGGCGGGCGGTTCTCCGGACGGCTGACCGCGCCGCTGACCGTGGCGGGCAGTCTGGCAAAGATATACCTGCAAACGCAGGGCATCACGGTAAGCGCCCGGATCGTGGACGAGGACGCCCTGCGGCAGCGTGCCGCCGAAGCCCGCGAAACCGGCGATAGCGTGGGCGGCCGTATCCGCTGTACCGTCACCGGCGTCCCCGCCGGGCTGGGCGGCCCCGACTGGCGGGACACGGTGGAGTCGGAGATCAGCCGCCATGTGTTCGCTGTCCCCGCCGTGAAGGCCATCGGCTTCGGCGATGGAGAGTGCTTTGCGGCGCTGCGGGGCAGCGAAGCCAACGATGCGTTCTATACGGACGGCGCGTCTGTCTATACGAAGACCAACCGCACCGGCGGCATCAACGGCGGCGTCACCAACGGCATGGACATCGTGTTCACCGTCACGTTCCGGCCTACGCCGTCCATCGCAAGCCCACAGGAAACGGTGGATCTGCGCCGGATGGAGAACACCACCGTCACCGTGGGCGGGCGGCACGACAGCTGCGTGGTGCTGCGGGCAGCCCCGGCGGTAGAGGCGGCGGCGGCGCTGGCTGTCTGCCGTCTGCTGCCCGCCGACAGCGATACGCTGGCGGGACTGCGCCGCCAGCTGGACGATGTGGACGAGCAGATGACCGCCCTGCTGGCGCGGCGGCTGACGCTGGCCGGAGAGATCGGGCGCGTCAAGGCGGCGCAGGGTCTGCCGGTGCTGGACGAGGCGCGGGAGGCGGCGGTGCTGGCCTCCCGTGGCGACCTGCTGCCCCAGCGGCGGGCGCAGGTGGAGCGGCTGTTCCGGCTGCTGATGGCGGAGAGCCGGGAGGAGCAGGAGCGCCATGGGTGATCTGATCCTTATCGGGCTGCCCGCCAGCGGTAAGACCACGGTGGGCCGCCAGCTGGCACAGCGGCTGGATATGCCGTTTTTAGACTGCGATGAGGCCATTGAGGCCACCGCAGGCTGCTCCGTGTCCGATATCTTCGCCCGCCGCGGCGAGGCGTATTTCCGTGAGCTGGAGCATCAGACGCTGGAGACGCTCTGCCGTAAGGAGGGCTGCGTCATCGCCACCGGCGGCGGCGCAGTGCTGCGGGAGGACAATCGCCTGCTGCTGCAACGCAGCGGCACGGTGTTCTGGCTGGACAGGCCGCTTGCTGATATTATGTCTATCGATTTTCAGACGGGGCGTCCCCTGCTGGCGGCGGGACGGGAGGCGCTGGAGCGTCTGGCGGCGGAGCGGCGGGCGCTGTACGCCGCCTGCGCCCACCATCGTATCGCAGAGCCCCTGTTGGAACAGGCGATTTCGCAAATCGAGGAGATCTGGAAAGGAGCGCGTCCATGAAGCTGCTGATATTGAACGGCCCCAATCTCAACCTGTTGGGCAGCCGCGAGCCGGCCATCTACGGCTCGGAGAGCTACGATGCATTATGTCAACAAATACAGCGCCACGCCGCCGCCATTGGCTGCACGGTGACGCTGCGGCAAAGCAACCACGAGGGGGCGCTGATCGACGCCATTCAGGAGGCGCAGGGCGTATACAGCGGCATCGTCATCAACCCCGGCGCCTACACCCATTACAGCTACGCCATCTATGACGCGCTGCGGGCGGTGGACGTCCCGGCGGTGGAGGTGCATATCTCCGACATCACGGCGCGGGAGCCGTTCCGGGCGGTGTCCGTCACCGCGCCCGCCTGCGTCAAGACCATCTGCGGCCACGGGTTGCGGGGATATCTGGAGGCCATGGACTATCTGAGGGAGACGGTGCGCCCATGAAGCAGCTCTTTGTGATCGGCGACCCGGTGGCGCACAGCCTGTCGCCGCTGCTCCATCAGGCCATGCTCGACCAGACCGGCGCGGCGTACCGCTACGATGTGCGGACGGTGCGCCCGGAGGAGCTTCCCGCCTTCGTCCGATGGGCCAAGGACAGCGGCTGCGCCGGCTTCAACGTGACCATGCCCCACAAGGAGGCCATCCTCCCCCTGCTGGACGAGGTGGACACAACGGCGGCTTCCTGCGGCGCGGTGAACACCGTGTGCATCCGGGAGGGACGCGCCATCGGCCACAACACCGACGGCACGGGCTTTCTGGACAGTCTGGCAGGACAGGGCTTCCACCCCCAGGGACGGACGGTACTGCTGCTGGGCGCAGGCGGCGCGGCCAAGGCCGTAGGTCACGCGCTGGCGGCAGCCGGTGCAGGCCGGATCATCGTGTGCGCCCGCCGCTCGGAACGCGCCGCGGCGCTGGCCGCACAGCTTCCCGGCTGCGGAGAGGGCATCGTGCTGGCGCAGGACGCCATACAGCAGGCGGCGGCCGCGTGCGACCTGCTGGTGAACGCCACACCGCTGGGCATGGCGGGCAGTCCGGCCTTTGCCGGGCTGGACTTTTTGCAGGCCATGCCGCCACGCGCCGTGGTGTACGATCTGGTCTACCATCCCCGGCGCACGGCGCTGCTGGAGGCGGCGGCGCGGCAGGGGCTGCGGACGGTAGGCGGTATCGACCTGCTGATCCGGCAGGCGGTGCGGGCGTTCACCTTCTTCACCGGCGAGACGCCTGACACAGCGGCGCTGTACGCAGCGCTGCGGGAGCCGTTGGGCTTGGAATAGTAAGTTTACATAAAAAGAACCGTGCCTTGCGGCACGGTTCTTTTTATGTGTTTCGTTTGCAGCCGTCACGCCAGAATGTCCGTCAGGTCGTTCAGTCCCATGGACTGGGCGATGACCAGCACATGGTCGCCCTCCTCGATGGTGGTCAGGCCGCCGGGAATGATGGTCACGCCCTCCCGGACGATGGCGGCCAGCAGCACGCCGCTGCGCAGATCCAGATCCTTCAGCGGAATGTGCAGCAGGCGGTCGGAGGGCCCGGTAGCCAGGAACTCCAGCGCCTCCACCTGTCCGCCCAGCAGCTTGTACAGCGACTCCACGGTCATGCCCTCGGAATTGGCCAGCGCACGGACATAGCGGGTGATCTGGTTGGCGATGATGTCCTTGGGGCTGATGATGCTGCCCAGACCGGTGTCCTGCAGCAGCTCCATGTAGTTGGGACGGGTCATCTTGGCCAGCACCTTCCGCACACCGGCACGGCGGGCGGACATGGCCATCAGCAGGTTCTCCTCGTCGCGGCCGGTCAGGGATACAAAGGCGTCGGCACCGAAGATGTTCTCCGCCTGAATGAGATCGTTGTCCGTGCCGTCGCCCTCGATGATCATGGCGTCCGGCAGGTGCTGGGACAGGGTCAGGCACTTCTCATGATCCTGCTCCACGATGCGGACATGGGTGCCGGTGCGCGCCAGCTCCCAGTACAGGTACATACTGATGCGGCTGCCGCCCAGCATCGCCACCGTCTTGACCCGGTGGAGCGTGCGGCCCATGGCCTTGAGCATTTTTTGCAGCTCCGTCTTGGTACCCACCATATACAGCCGGTCGTCGGCCCGCGGCACAAAGGAGCCGTTGGGGATGATGCACTCATCGCCCCGCTGGACGGCGCAGATCAGCACATTGGCCTTGCGGTCGCCGTGGGACTCTCCCAGACTGCGGCCCACAAGGAAATCCTCCGGCTGCGCCTGCAGGCCGATCATGTCGATGAGGCCGCCGGCAAACGGCTCCACGGAGATGGCGGCGGGAAAGCTGAGGATACGGGCGATCTCCTGCGCCGCCGCCAGATCGGGGTTGATGACCATATCCAGCCCGATCTCCCGCTTGAGGATGTCCGCATCCCGGCGGTACTCGGTGTTGCGGACACGGGCGATGGTGTGGCGGGCGCCCAGACTCTTTGCCATCAGGCAGCAGACCATATTGGTATCGTCCACGCCGGTGACGGCGATGACCAGATCCGCCGAACGGACGCCGGCATCCATCAGTACGCTGATGGATGCGCCGCTGCCGTGGATACACATGACATCCAGCGTGTTGTCCGCCTTGGTCAGATGGGCGATCTCGTTGTCCACCATAACGATGTCATGCTTTTCCTGCTCCATCTGGCGTGCAATGGCGTACCCCACCTTACCGCAGCCTACGATAATGATCTTCATGCTTCCTCCTCCCCGCCCGACGGGGGCGCGGCGTTTTTCTTTTGCTGGGCCAGAGCTGCCGACAGCTCCGCACCCAAAATCAGCACCTGCCCGGACATATACAGCCACAGCAGCACCACCACGATGGTGGCGATAGAGCCGTATAGCCGTGCATATTGGGCCACGTTCTCCACATAATAGGAAAAAGCCATACTCAGCAGCATCCACGCGGCAAGGGAGCTGCCCACGCCGGGCAGCACCTCCCGCAGGGGACGGCGCTGGCCCAGCGCCAGCTGATACAGAACTCCCAGCGAGATGGCCATGATAAGCGCCAGGATCACAAAGCGCAGATAGCCCCACACGCTGATGAACGTCTCCGACAGGGGCAGCAGGTGGGACAGAAAGTGCAGGGCGCGGCGACCCATCACCACCAGCAGCAGCGTCAGGCCGATGACGACGATCATCCAGATGGTAAACAGCAGATTCCGCAGCTGTCCCAGCAGGATATTCTCCGGCGAGCTGCGGTGAAACGCCTTACGCAGCGAGTGCATCAGGCAGCCGGTGGAGCGCATGGGAAACCAGATGGAAAAGACCAGACTGAACCACAGCAGCTGGCGGCTCTGGTTGGCGGCCACATATTCCAGATAGGAGCGCACCACGCCCACCACGTCGGATGGCAGCAAAGGCGCCAGCACCGCCGTGATACTGTCGATATCCAGCTCCAGAATACCCAGCAGTGTGCTGACGAAGATCAGCAGCGGAAACAGGGCAAACAGCAGATAGTATGTCAGCGCCGCGCTGTCCCGCGCCACATCGTGGGCGTAGTACCGGCGAACCATATCCTCCGTCAATCGTCCCACGCGGGTCTTCGGTGTATAGAGTGTCGGTGTTTTCATAAACAGAGTTCCCTCCGAAATTTTATTGTAACACAGTGCGCCGTAAATTAAAAGGGGTATTTGTGGCGGTCGGCTCCCGCTATGCACAGCGCCTGCATAATTTCTAATTTGGATTTTATTATTTTTTTGTGAATTTTCACTTTTCCTATTGGCTTATGCGGAAATTCGTGCTATACTCTTTGCATCGCAATTGGAAATTCTTTACAGAAAAGCGAGGTTCTGATATGGATAATCTTACAAAGCTGGTTCGAGACGAGATCACACGGCAGTATCGGAGCGTGCGGCAGTTCGCCTTCGCGGTGGATATACCTCTGTCCACCATCAACAGCGCCCTGCACAACGGTGTCGGCGGTTCCTCCTTCGACACGGTGATGCGCATCTGCAAGATCCTGGGCATTAAGGCCATGTCCGACGACGCCGCCCTGTACCTGACGGACGACACCGAGAAGCTGCTGACCCAGTATGCCAAGCTGGATGACTACGGCCGGCATACCATATCCTCCGTGATGCAGGTGGAGTACGACCGCTGTAAGGATAAGGAATGACACCTGCCGGATAGATATTCGATTTTTATAAAGCATAAGCGCCGTGAGCCGCCGCCCATTCGGGCGGCGGCTCTTTTGCTGCCATAAGACAGATGTTTACATAATGCCGGACTTCTCCTTACTGGCGGCGATAACCGCGTTCAGCTTGCGGGCCGGATAGTAGACCAGCAGGCCGAAGACGGTGAACAGCACGCACATCCCCAGCAGGAGCAGTGCGCAGTGCAGATACGTCTGGCCGTACATACCGCCGATGGTCTCCCGGATCATGTCCATCCCGTAGTGGAAGGGCATGAAGGGATACAGGCTTCGGAACAGCGCAGGCAGCACGTCGATAGGGTAGGAGCCGCCGGAGCCGGCCACCTGTAACACCATGATGATAACAGAGATGGCAAGTCCCACGTTGTCCAGTGAGTAGACCAGCGCATAGTTCATAAAGGCAAAGTTCAACGAGCAGATGCAGCAAGCCAGCACGAACAGCGCGGGCTCCGCCGCCTCCATGCCCACAAAGTGCAGACAGCCGAAGGCCGTCACCAGCGCCTGCGCGATGGCCATGAAAAAGAAGGTGAGGAAGCGGCCGAAATACCGCTCGATTGCGCGGCACGGCTGGAATTTTGGCTGTGTCACCGGCACCTTTACCATCACCGCCGTCAGGAGGCTGCCCACAAACAGAGCCAGCATCACATAGTATGGGGACATGGCGGCGCCGTAGTCCTTGATCTCGTAGATGATCTGGGTGTTCATCTGCACCGGAGATGCCAGATACGCCGCCATGCTGTCGGAATCGCTGGCCATCAGCTCTACGAAGCGCTTGAAGGCGGCGCTGTCGGTGATGCGGCGAACATCCTCCTCCATATCCGCCAGATAGCCGGATACGCTCTCCGCCAGCGTGACGCTGGCAGCCAGCGTAGGCTGGGCGGCGGAGATGGCGCTGGAATAGGAGCGCAGGGTGCCGGACACGCCGCCCAATGCACCGGAGGAAGCGGTCAGGATCTCCTGCACGGAGCCGAGGGTGGACTGCGCCCGCTCCCCGGCCTTTTGGATGTAGGCGTTGACCTGTTGATTGGTCTTGACGGCAGCGGTACGCAGCAGCTCGCGCACCTCCTCGATCACCTGTCGCAGCTCGTCCTGTACATGGGACAGGCCGGACTGCTCCACGGCACTTTTCAGCGTCTCCAGCCGATCGATAGCGGCTTCCAGCCGGTCCACCAGCACGGCGTCGTCCGTTCTGTTGCAGACCCTTTGCAGTGCGGCGATCACCTTGTCGATCTGGGCAATGATCTTCTCGTGGGTGATATCCTCGGCGGGGGTCAAGTCCACGCCGTTGAGCATATCCTCCAGCTCGGAGAGCGCGGCGTCGGCGGTGTTCAGCACCTGCAGCAGGTCGTCTGAGGTGTCGTCCGCCGCGTCGAGCCCGGTGTCTATGAGCTGCACGGTGCTGCCGACGGCAGCGGAGGTGCTGTTCATGGTGCTCTGTGCGTCGCTGATGGTGATGGCGGAGGCGGCCAGCAGGCTGCCGGCGCCCTCCATCACATTTTGCAGAGAGCGGAACACCTCCGCCATCTGATCCATATCCTGCTGGGCAGAGGACAACTTCTCCAGCAGGTCGTCGGCAACGTCCTGCCCGTCAAGCCCCATGGCCTTGAACACGGAACCTGCCGTGGTCAGGGCGTCGGCCACCTTCTCCAGAATGGTGGTGTTGATCTCCTCCTGCACGGCGGTTTTGGCCTTGCCGGTGATCTTAGGGGCAATGGCGTTCTTTTTCTCGTTTTCATAGTACTGGATCTCAGGATGGCGCAGGTCGCCCTCCAGAATGCTGACGAAGTCGCCGGTAAACTCCGGCGGCAGGATCAGCGCGGCGTAGTAGTCGCCGGCGTTCACGCCGTCCAGCGCCGTCTGGGCGTCGTCCACAAAGACCCAGCCCATCTGGTCATTGGTCTCCAACCCCTGCAGCACCAGCTCGCCGATATTCAGGTGGAGCCCCAGCACCTCGTAGCCGTCGTCCTCGCTGGCCACCGCCACCTTGATGCGGCCGGTGGAGGCGGGGCCGTAGGGATCCCAGTTGGACAGAATGTTGAACCACGCGTACAGGCAGGGTACCAGACACAGCCCCAGCATGACCACCACCGCCACCACGCTGGCAGTCAGGCGCTTCCAATCGGCGCAGAAAATACGCCAGATATTCCTCATCTGTCCCCCTCCTCCTGCTGCTGCGCCGCGGCGCGGCGCAGATCGTCAGACAGTCCCTGCAGCGCACGGGTCAGCAGCTCCAGATCGCCCGCCAGCTTCTGCGGGTCTCGCAGCAGGTCCTCCAGCAGCTGCGCGCTGTCAACAGCGCCGCCCTGCGGCATTTTCTGCACGTTCTGCGCTTCCCGCACGTTCTGCGCTTCCTGCGTCTCCTGACGCTCCTGCGTTTCCTGCGGCTTCTGCTCCTGCGGCGTCTGTCCGTGTACCTCCTGCAAAATATCCTCCACGGAGTAGCTCTCCTCCGCCAGCGGTTCCTGCGCGTCCTCGGCGGAGACGGGCTCGGACTCGATCACGATATTCGCCGTGGTCTCCTCCCGGCGGCCGTGATACCGCCGGTCAGGCAGACGCGGCATACGGGGCAGCTCCGGCAGCTCCAGCAGCGCCCCCATGCTCTCCAGCTCCATCTGGGTGATCTGCTCCAGTTTCTTTTGCAGCTCATAGTCCGCGTACTCCACGGCGATCAGATACGCCGCCACGGCGAACATGGAGAAGATCCACAGCATCAGGGTGAACACTTTGTTGCCCTGCGCCAGAAACATCAGCAGCATCAGTCCTACCGTCACCACCAGCAGCATCCGCATACCGTTGCGGATGCGCCGCCGGTTGTTCTTGTGCAGCGTTCTCACCTCATCCAGCAGGCGATCGTACAGCTCCTGATATTCTCTTTCCGTTGTCACGGTACATCCGCCTCCTTTCACAGCAGCTCCGTCTCCTCCAGCTTCTCCTCCATAAAGTGGTTCAGCCCCATGAGCGGACGACGCACCAGCAGTCCGATGAGCAGCGCGGCAACGGCGAACAGCAGCAGGAACGCAAGCTGCGTTATGTAGTAGTCGCCGTACAGGCCGCAGATGCACTCGCGCATGGCGTCAATGGCATAGGGGAACGGGAAGAAGCGGTAGATTTTCTGATAGATCTCCGGCAGCAGCTCGATGGGGAACGTGCCGGAGGAGCCTGCGATCTGCATGACCATGATGACCACCACCACGGCCTTGCCCACGTCGCCGAAGGCGATGGCAAGGGAGTAGATCAGCAGGCTGAAGGTAAAGGCCGTCAGAGATGCCGTCAGGTACAGCAGCCCCGGGTTCAGGCATTGTATCTTCAGCAGGTACAGGTCGCCGGTGACGATCACCGCCGCCTGTATCTGGCTGATAAGGAAGAAGAACAGGTACCGGCCGAAGTACAGCTCTGCCGGCCTGGGGTCGATGAGCCCGTCGGTGCGGGCGTGGATCTTCACGATGGACGACAGGATGACGCCGCCCACCCAGATAGCCAGCGTGGTGTAGAACGGCGCCATGGCGGAGCCGTAGTTCTCGATGGGATAGACCTTGTTCACCGTGGTCTGCACCATCTCCGGGAAATACTGGCTGTACGCGGCGGGATCGCCGCCCAGTATGGCCAGCAGCATATCGATATACTCACTGGTGGTGGCGCCCTCCAGCTTGTCGATGGTATCGGACAACGCCGTGACCATCCGTTCCGCCGCCGGACGCAGCAGCTCCATAGTGGTGCTCAGCGCCTGCGTGGTGTTGGCCATCGCCCCCCGCAGGGCCTTGACGTCGCCGGACAGCGCCTTCACGCCCTCCATGGCGTCGGACACATCCGTCACCACCGTATCCAGCTGATCCCGCAGCTCATGCTCTGTGACGGGGATCTGGGCGGTCATCTGGCGGATGGCGGCCACCAGCGCGTCGCATTCGCTTTGCAGGCCGCTGATATCGTCGGCGGCAGCCAGCTCGTTCAGCTTCTTCTGCAGGGCGGTGCAGCGGTCAGCCAGCGCGCGGAGATGCTGGACCTGCGCGGTGACCAGATGGGTGCCGGAGACGGCGGTGGACTCCAGCCGGTCGGCCAGCGTATTGATCCGTGCGCTGAGCTTGCCCATCTCGGCGGCGGCCTCCTCCAGCTGCTTCTGGATCTCCGGCAGGTGGATGTCGTCCTGCTGCTGCTCAAAACGGTCCAGCGCACGCTCCACCTTCTCCAGCGCCGTGTACAGCGCGTGCTGTATGGCTGCGGCAGTGTCCGCCACCTCCTCGCCGTCCGGCAGGTTCTGGTTGATATGGGCGATGGCGGAGGACAGCGCCTCGGCATCGGCGGCGGAGATGCCGCCGGAGCCGCCGGCGGCGCGGAAGGCATCCATCATATGGCTGCACCCGGACAGCACATCCTGGGTCTGGTACAGCAGGCCCTTCACCGCGGTCTCCGGGTCGGTCTCCGTCAGATCGGCGGCCAGCAGATTGCTCTGCTCCATGATGCCGCTGATGACCACCTCCAGATAGTTCTCGCTGATGGAGCGCTTCAGCGTCTCCACCGCCGTGTCGGTGATCTTGGTGGCCACGGCATTCTTCTTGGCATTTTCATAGTAGGTGATGGCGGGCTGGCCGGTCCAGTCCGTGAACATCCGGTACATCTTCCGGGAGAAGTCCTCGTCGATGACCACGGCGGCGTAGTAGTCGCCGGCGTACACGCCGTCAACCGCCTCCTGCTCCGTGTCCACGATGACCCAGTTGATGGAGGTGGAGGTCTTCAGATCCTCCTGCACGTCCCGGCCCTTATTGACGTACTCGCCGTTGTCGGTGTAGCCCCGGTCCAGCGATGCCACGGCGATGGAGATGCCGCCGGTGTTGCCGTAGGGGTCCCAGTTGGAGTAGATGTTCAGCCATGCGTACAGGCTGGGCAGCAGGGCAATGGCCACTACCACCACGCTGGCAAAAAAGCACTTGCTCAGCGTGCGGATGTCCGTTTTGAATATCTTCCAGATATTTCGCATATGTCCTCCGTCAGCGGCGCGGGAGCTTTCCACGCCGCACATCACATAGTTCCGATCCTAAACCGTCCGCAAAAAGGGACATTTTCCATTATACAGAATGTGACACAGAAAAAACCAAACACTTTTCCACTTTTGCCCGAATTTTGCACAGTTATAGCGGATGGACGAGGCAAAGCATCCCGCCGCGGGCGTACCCGCAGCGGGATGTTCGTATAGATGTTATTCCAGCACCATCAGAAGCTCCTTGGCCTTGACGGGCTGACCCTCCTTGACGCGGATGGTCTTCACCGTACCGGCGGCCCGGGCGGTGATGGCAGTCTCCATCTTCATGGCCTCGATGACGGCCAGCACCTGATCCTTCTCCACATGGTCGCCCTGCTTGACCGAGAGCTTGGACACCATGCCGGGGATGGATGTACCCACCTGCATGGGATCGGACTCGTCGGCCAGCGTGGCCTGCCGTGTCTCCTCGGAGGCGTGGGGGTCGCGGACGGTGACCTCGCGGCGCATACCGTTCAGTTCGAACTGGACGTTGATGGTACCGTCGTTGTTGCGGTCGCCCAGACCCAGATACTTGATGACCAGTGTCTTGCCGTCCTCGATGTTGATCTTGTTCGTCTCGCCCAGCGCCATGCCGTTGAAGAACACATGGCTGCCCATGCGGGTGATGTAGCCGTACTCCTTGCGGTGACGGCAGAAATCCTCATAGACCTTGGGATACATGGCGTAGGAGATGAGATCCTTCTTCTCCGGGTCGTCGCGGAACTGCTCCACCTCATGGCGCAGCTTGTCGAAGTCCACGGGGGGCAGCAGCTTGCCGGGACGGCAGGTGATGGGCTCCTCCCCCTTGAGCACCACTTTTTGCAGCTCCTTCGGGAAGCCCCACGCGGGCTGACCCATCATGCCCTTGAAGTAGGACACCACGGAATCGGGGAACGCCAGTGCCTCGCCGCGGCGGACGATATTCTCCGGCGTCAGGTCGTTCTGCACCATGAAGATGGCCAGATCGCCCACCACCTTGGACGAGGGCGTGACCTTCACCGGGTCGCCCAGCATATCGTTGACGGTCTTGTACATCTCCTTGACCTCCTCGAACCGGTCGCCGAGGCCCAGAGACTCCACCTGCGGGCGGAGATTGGTGTACTGACCGCCGGGGATCTCGTAGCGGTAGATATCGGTGGTGGAGGACTTCAGGCCGTGGTCGAAGCTCTCGTACCGCAGGCGCACGTCCGCCCAGTAGTTGCTCAGCTCCTGCACCCGGCGCAGGTCAAGACCGGTGTCGCGCTCCGTGCCGTGGAGGGCGGCCACCACCGCGTCCAGAGACGGCTGGCTGGTGAGCCCCGCCATCGGCGCGCAGGCCACGTCCACCACGTCCACCCCGGCCTCGGCAGCCAGCAGCAGCGCCGCCACCTGATTGCCGGTGGTATCGTGGGTGTGCAGGTGGATGGGCAGTCCCACCTCCTGCTTCAGGGTGGTCACCAGCTTCTTGGCGGCGTAGGGCTTCAACAGGCCGGACATATCCTTGATGGCCAGCATATGAGCGCCCCGCTTTTCCAGCTCCTTTGCGAGGTTGACATAATATTTCAGCGTGTACTTGTCCTTCGTCTCGTCCAGAATATCGCCGGTGTAGCACATGGTGGCCTCCAGCAGCTTGTTCTGGCGGAGCACCTCCTCCATGGCCACCTCCATGCCCGGCACCCAGTTCAGGGAGTCAAAGACGCGGAACACGTCGATGCCGCGCTGGGCGGCCTCCTCCACGAAGGCGCGCACCAGATTGTCGGGATAGTTGGCGTAGCCCACCAGATTGGAGCCGCGCAGCAGCATCTGGAACGGGATGTTGGGGATCTTCTCCCGCAGCAGGCGCAGGCGCTCCCACGGGGACTCGTGGAGGAAGCGGTAGGCCACGTCGAAGGTGGCGCCGCCCCACATCTCCAGCGAGAAGCAGTCCCGCAGGATATCGGCCATACCGTCGGCGCCCTTGACCATGTCGCGGGTACGCATACGGGTGGACAGCAGGCTCTGATGGGCGTCCCGCATGGTGGTGTCGGTGAGCAGCAGCTTCTTCTGCCCCAGCACCCAGTTTTTCACCGCCTCGGGGCCCTCCGCATCCAAGAGCTGCTTGAGGCCGGGCCCCAGCGGCTCCTTGGCCTCCGGGAAGCGGGGGATGTCGTACTGGTGGCGCTCAGCATCGGGGTTGGCCACCTGGATTTCGGAGATATACCGCAGGACGCGGGTAGCGCGGTCACGGGAATCCATGATCTCGAACAGCTCCGGCGTCTCGTCGATGAACTTGGTGTGGCACTGGCCGTTGACGAACACCGGATGTGCCAGAATATTGGTGACGAAGGGGATATTGGTCTTGACGCCACGGACGCGCACCTCATTGATGGCGCGGGCGGACTTGCGGCAGGCGGCGGCGAAGGTGCGATCCCAGCTGGTGACCTTCACCAGCAATGAGTCGTAGTACGGGGAGATGACGGTGCCAACGCCCACGTTGCCGCCGTCCAGACGGACGCCGAAACCGCCGGGGGAGTGATACGCCGTGATCTTGCCGTTATCGGGGGCAAAGTTGTTGGAGGGATCCTCCGTGGTGACGCGGCACTGGATGGCGTAGCCGTCGATATGCACGTCCTCCTGCTTCGTCAGACCGATCTCCGGGCAGCTCAGGGGATATCCGGCGGCGATGAGCAACTGGGCGCGGACGATATCCACACCGGTGACCATCTCCGTGACGGTATGCTCCACCTGAATGCGGGGGTTCATCTCAATGAAGTAGTAGTTCCCGGATTTGTCCACCAGAAACTCCACCGTACCGGCGCTGACATAGTGGACGGACTTGGCGATCTTCACCGCGTCACGGCGCAGCGCCTCCACCGTCTCCTCGGGTACCGACCACGCGGGAGCAAACTCCACCACCTTCTGATACCGGCGCTGGAGGGAGCAGTCACGCTCGCCCAGATGGTAGACGTTGCCGTACTGATCGGCCAGGATCTGCACCTCGATGTGCTTGGGCTCCTCCAGATACTTCTCCATGAAGATGTCGCCGCAGCCGAAGGACTTCTCCGCCTCGCTGTGTACCAGCTCATAGGCGGTCTTGACCTCCTCCGGCCGGTCGCAGCGGCGCATACCGCGTCCGCCGCCGCCGGCGGCGGCCTTCAGGATCACGGGGAAACCGAAGCTGACGGCCTTTTCCAGCGCGTCGTCGGCGTCCCGCAGCGGCTCGGTGCAGCCGGGGATGATGGGTACGCCGCACTGGATGGCGATCTCCTTGGCACTGAGCTTATCGCCCATCTTCGCCAGCACATCGGCGGACGGGCCCACGAACAGAATGCCGTTTTCCTCGCACGCCCGGGCAAAATCGGCGTTCTCGGACAGAAAGCCGTAGCCGGGATGGATGGCGGTGACGCCCCGGCGGCGGGCAAGGCCGATGATGCCGGGGATGTCCAGATAAGCGCCCAGAGGCGACTTCTTCTCACCCACCAGATACGCCTCGTCCGCCTTGGTGCGGAACAGCGAATAGGTATCCTCATTGGAATAGATGGCCACGGTGTGAAGCCCCAGATCGTGGCAGGCGCGGAAAATACGCACCGCGATCTCGCCCCGGTTGGCGACCAGTACCTTTTTAAGCTGTGTGATCTGCATAAGCCGGTCTCGCTCCTTCCTGCCGTGCCGCTGGCACGGTCTTGTTTTTCTCCATTATACACGGTTATACCCCTCTGCGCCAGACGGAAAATGTGTAGAAATGCACAGGTTTCCCGTCAGGAGAATTTGGGACTTCTGCGAGGGGCGTGGACAAAGAACGCCCGCCTGTCCATGACAGGCGGGCGCGGTGATTCAGTTGGTCATGCCGCCGCCTACATCCTTGCCCAGATCGCAGGTGTAGACCCAGCGCAGCACATCTCCGTCCCGCAGCTGATAGCGGGAGCAGCCGTAGTTGGGAAACCAGTCGTTGACGGTGTACATCCAGCCGGACAGGCTGCCGGCGTCGAACTCGTAGAGGTTGCCGATGCCCTCGATATAGGCGCTGTTGTAGAGGGGTGTGAAGCTGGACTCCATGTGGATCTTATTTTCCCGGCAGACCCGCTGGAGCACATCAAAGGCGCTCTCCCCGGTGGCAAACGTGACCTGCGTCTCCGGCAGGAGCACGCCGTCCTCCGGCACCAGCGGCCGCTTGCTCTGCGCCAGCTTGTCCATGTTGTCCAGCAGCACCTCACAGGAGATGGAGATGGTGCAGGTGCAGTCGGCGGTATCGTCCACCTGCGCATCCTCCGGCTCCACCGGCTGGGGCTTGCCCTCCGGCACCGGGTCGGTCTGGTAGCGATCCTGTTCCACGGCGGTCATGTCATATAGGCGGGACTGCCCCTTTGTAAAGCGCTGGCACGCCGCCAGCGCGTAGAAGCCCTGCTCCGTGGCCATGTTGTCCGGGACGGTCTGCTCGGCGATGTGGCGGAAGCCGCCGCCCTCCACCGCGAAGGACGCCACGGCGTCCGGCACCGAGGCGCCGTTCTTGATAAAGCGGCTGTCGGTGAGGGGATCGATGCCCAGCGACGTCAGCGCCACCAGCACCTGCGCCGCGGACTCGCAATTCTCCGTACCCCAGCTGGCAAAGCCGCCGTTGGGGAGCTGGGCGTCGGACAGCAGCGCCAGCGCCTCATCCACCGCCGCCTGCACCGCCGCCTCCCCCGTGTAGGGAGCCAGCGCCGTCAGCGTCATGGCGGTGATGTCCACATCCATCGTGTCGCCCATCAGCGCCCAGCCGCCGTCGGTGCAGCGGGCGGACAGCAGCTCCTCCACCAGCGCGGCGCGGGTCACAGGCTCCGCGCCCGCCGTGGGCGCAGGGTCGGGGTATGCGCCGCAGTCCAGCGCGATCAGCGCCCAGATGGGGCCGTTCAGTCCCTGACGGCGGAGGTATTCCATGTCGCCCAGCCCCGCCGTCAGATCCACGCCCGCCACATCGGCGGCGTTGTGTCCGGCGGCGGTGACGCCCAGGATCGTCCGGGAGTTCTCTGAGGACTTATTGGCGTTCAGCCGGTTCCCCTCCGCCTGCGCCGTGTATTCCACGACGGACTCATAGTAGACGGCGGCCGTCTCCCGCTCCAGCAGGCCGGCGGCGCGAAGCCCCACCACCGTCCAGTCGCCGTTCACGGGGCCGGCGGATGGGGCGTCCTGCGCCAGCAGGTACTCCCCGGTCTGCCGGAGGGCGGTCTGCCACAGGGCCTCCTCACCGCCGGAGGGCTGTGCGCCGCAGGCGGTGAGCAGCAGGCTCAGCAGCAGGATAAACGGCAAAAAACACTTTTTCATGGTGGGCATGGACAGTTCCTCCTTACAGAAATTCCCTATATTTCAGGCGCAATCTTTCGCCCAGCCCCGCACGGCGCCATGTCCGCGTCCAGACCTGCTCCTGCAAATCGAGGGCGCGGCGGCGCTGGGACTCGTCCATGGGTGCGGCGCGGAAGCGTGCCTGCTCCCACAGGGCGGCCACCGCCAGATACGACGCCCGCAGATCCTCGTCCAGATAGGGGGCGTAGTCGGCGGGGGCGCAGTTGGCGATGGGCATTCCCTTGGCGCGCAGCACATCCACGGTGTAGCGGAAGATGGCGTCGATGGCGGTTGGAACGTGGGGATCGGCAAACCGCGCCTTGCGGCGGGCGGTCTTTTTCCGCTCCCAGATGATCCAGCCGACGAACAGGCACACCACGGCGGCGGTCAGCAGAATGGACAGCGTCAGCAGGATGGTCAGCCGGTGCTTGAGCCAGAACTCCCGCAGAGTCTGGCTCAGATCGCTGTCCGGCGCGTCCGGCTCCTCGTCGCTCTCCGTTTCCGGCGGCGCCTGCCCCACAAGGCCGGAAATATCCCGATAGCTCTCCGCCTGCTCCATAACGCCGAGGTAGGGCGGCGCCACCTCGAAGGGCAGCCAGCCCACACCGTCCTGATAGTACTCCACCCATGTGTGGCCGCTCTGTCCGGTGAGGGTCAGGGGCTGTCCCGGCGTCATGGACGCAGCGGCATCCTTCGTCACCAGAAAGCCCTCCACGCAGCGGGCGGGGATGCCGTAGTAACGGAACATCATGGCTGCCGCTGCCGCATATTGGGCGTCGCCGCCGGTCTGCGAGCCGTCCAAAAAGTAGAGGATGGGGTCTGTACCGGCGGGCGGCGCGGACGCCGTCTCCGTATAGGTGATGTAGGTGGACAGGTAAAACAGGATGTTCTGCTTGGCGCGCTGGCAGCCGAAATGGATCTGCCCCGGCTCCCTCTCCCAGCCGCTGAGCTTCTCCGTCAGGAAACGGCGGATATCGTCGGGGACAGCCGTGTAGTGCTGGTAGGCAAAGCGGTTGTAGGCGCTCTCCGCCTCCAGAAAGGCGGCGTTGGCGGCGGTGTCCTCCGCCAGAGAGGCACCGATGCGGCGGTACTTGGTGAGAAGTCCCCCGGCAGCGTGGAGCGTATAGGCCCGCTGTCCCCGAAGGCCGGGTGCGGTCAGCGCCGCCTCCCCCACGGCATTTTTGTCGAGTATAGGTGTATCATACCGCAATTCATACGGTGCGTAAAGATATTTCGATGAGGCGCCGGTATTTTCCACCGTTACGGTGTTATCCGCCTCCGGCAGCTCCGGTACGGCGGCGTGTGCCGCCGCCGTCAGCTGGGTCAGGGGGCGGAAGCCGTCCTCGTGCAGCCAGTAGAACGTGTCGGCGCTGTCCGCCAGCGCATGGCTGTCCAGCGTCGTCCAGCGGCCATTCGCATACGTCTCCCCCACGAAGCCCCGCAGATAGCAGGAGACGGGGTCGGTCATCGTGACGGTGAGCATCGGTGTCTCCGTCCGGGTGGGCGCGGCGGCGGTCAGATCGCCTCCCGGCAGACCGGCGGCGGTATTGTCTCCATAGCGCAGGGCATCTACGCCTGCAAGGACGGCAGTCCTGCCGTCGTCCAGCCACGCGGGATGGGCGGCGGCGCCGCTCCAGCCGCCCAGCACCGTGACCGTCAGCAGTATCGCGGCGGCGGCGCGGCACCAGACGCGCAGGGCGGCAGCATCCCTCCCGGTGAAGGCCAGCAGGTACAAAAGGAGCAGCGTCAGTGCCGCCAGCGCCATCCACCACAGGGGCGCGGCGGGTGCCAGCACCACGACCGCCGCCGCCAGCGGCAGCGCCGTCAGGCACAGAGGCAGATAACGGGGATGCAGGACGCAGCGGGCGCTCCACACCCCCCAGAGGGCGGCGCCTATCGTCAGCAGCGTTGTCAGCGCCCCGTTGTTCTCCGGCGCGGCAAATACGGGATAGATCCGGGGGAACACCTGCTGCCATGTGTGCAGCGCGGCATTCACCAGTGCAGCCAGCCCTCCGGCCAGCGCCTCGCCTGTCACCAACAGCGCGGCGGCGCACAAAGCGACCCAGCACAGGGACGGGAGCCACGGGCGGCGGCTGTTGGAAAAGGCCGTCACCGTCCCGGCGGACAGCAGGGCGGACAGCAGCGGCAGCCATAGGGATACGGACAGCTCCAAAAGTCCCGTCAGCAGCAGTGGAAAGGACGCCGCCAGCAATGCGGCAGGCACGAAACGCCGAAAAGCATCAGAGCGCAACGGTCAGTCCCTCCTTTCCGCGAAGTGCCGACGGGGTAACGGTGCAGAACACCATGGCGGCGGACGGCTCCCCGGCGGGGCGCAGTGTCAGCACCAGCATCCGGGCGGCGTCGGCAGCCCGGCAAGATAGCAGGCGGGCAGGCACGTCCTCCGCCTCCGCCTCTGTTTCGGCGGAGAGGATGTCCGGCAGCACCTCTGTCAGCTCCTCCATGGAGGAGACGGCGCGGAAGGCCAATTCGCCGCCGGGACGATCCAGCCATGCGATGCGGTGCGCCATATCCTGCCGGCACAGGGCAGCGGAGACGGATACCACCGCCTCGCCCAGCGCCTCCCGCTCCGCCGGGGACGGCGGCGCAGCGGCGGAGTTGTCCAGCACCAGCAGCAGGGTATCGTCCACCGGCAGGCCGAGCTGCCGCACCATCAGCGCGTCCGTTTTCTCCGACAGCTTCCAGTGGATGCTGCGCAGGCGGTCACCGGCCTGGTACTCCCGGAGGCCAAAGGGCTCGCTGGGGTCGTCGCCGGGGCGGGTCATGGAGTATTCGGCGCTGTCCGCGTCCGGCGTACAGTGCTCCGACAGGGACAGCGCGACCGGCCACAGCTCCGGCAGCACCAGCGCCGAGGCGGTGAGAGATACCGGCTGCCGCGCCGCCCACAGTCCCAGCAGGTCAAAAACCGCCAGCGTCTGCACCGTCAGCTCCAGCTTGCCGCAGTGGGGCAGTGTAAAGACCGTGTCGGCGCGGCCCTCCCCCCTGCCGGGTACGGCGAGGCGCAGGGTCTTTTCCCACTGCTCGCCGGTGAGCAGGTCGCGGCAGCGCACCACGGCGCGCACCTGTGGGGCGGTGAAAAATCCGGCGTTGGTCACGGTGAGCGTCACCGGCAGCGGCTGCCCCTTCCCGCAGGAAAGGCCGGCGGTCAGCGCCGCCGACAGCCGCCGTCGGATGCGGCGGGTCAGTATGAGCTCCCCCACCGCCAGCAGCAAGCTGCCCAGCACCACACCGCCGGACACGTTGCCCGCGCCCAGCGCCCACGCCGCCAGCCATAGCAGCAGCCAGAGCGCAAACAAAATACGGTTTCCTGCCATGGTCAGATGCGGTCGGGGCGGGGTACCGCCGCCAGCACCTCCGCCAGCACGTCGGAGGCCGATGTCTCCGTGATGCGCGCCTTGGCGGACAGGATGAGCCGGTGGGCGCAGACGTCGGAGAAGATGTACGCCACATCATCGGGCAGCACATAGTCCCGCCCCTCCATCAGGGCGCGGCTGCGGCACATACGGCAGACCGCCAGCGCGCCGCGGGGACTGATGCCCAGCGTCACCAGCGGATGGGTGCGGCTGGCCTCCGCCAGATGGGTGATATATTCCAGCAGGGCGTCCGCCACATGGACGGCGCGGGCCTGCGCCTGCATCTCCAGCAGCGCGGCGGCGGAGGACACGGTATCCACCTCGTCCAGCGGATCGCCGGTACGGCGGTCGCGTAGGATATTCACCTGACTGGCAAAATCTGGGTAGCCCATGACCAGACGGACCATGAACCGGTCCAGCTGTGCCTGCGGCAGCAGCTGGGTACCGGCGGAGCCCACCGGGTTCTGGGTGGCGATGACCACAAAGGGATCGGGCAGTGGATGGGTCACGCCGTCCACCGTGACCTGCCGCTCCTCCATGACCTCCAGCAGCGCCGACTGGGTCTTGCTGGAGGTGCGGTTGATCTCGTCCGCCAGCAGCAGGTTGGTCATCACCGCGCCGGGCTGGTAGGTGAACGTGCCGCTGTCCCGCCGGTACAGGGAGAAGCCCACGATATCCGAGGGCAGCACGTCGGGTGTGAACTGGATACGGCCATATTGCAGGCCGAGGGCGCGGCTGAACGCCAGCGCCGTGGTGGTCTTGCCGGTACCGGGTACGTCGTCCAGCAGCACATGGCCGCCGGAGAGGATCGTCATGAGGATCTTCTCCAACACGTCGTCCTTGCCCACAATGACCTTCTGCACCTCATGCAGGATGCTTTCTACGCCGGTATGCATCATCGTTTCTCCTTTACCATTCTCTGTAATAATTGCCGCTGGACTCGCCGTAGGCGCCGCCGGAGCCGTCATAGGCGCCGATGTCCTTGCCCATGGCCAGCGTGAAGCGCAGGCGCAGCACCGCGCCGTCCTGCGGCGCGTAGGACGCCATGCTGATGCCGGGGTAGCTCCCATTGACGGAGAACATCCACCCCGACCAGCGGTAGAAGTCAAATTCGCCCAGACGATCCTCCGAGGCAGGCGTCGGATCGTATCCAACACCCTGTGCGTCCATGCCGTCCGCCACGATCAGCTCCTTCAGCTCCGGGTCGATCGAATAGCCGGTGCAGATACCGGGGCCGCAGATAGCGGACAGGTATTCGCCCCGATCCAGGGCGGCGGTATAGCCGTACTGTGCCAGCGCCTCCTCCAGAACGGCGAGAGCGCTGGTGCCGCCGGGAACGGTGATGGCGGTGGCCGGCACCAGCATGCCGAGGCCCACGGTGGTGGCCTCCACGCTGATGGTGACGGTGATCTCTCCCGCCTCATAGTACACCGTCCATGTACGGGAGGCGCTGACGCCCTCGTTGTCCACCGCGGTGACGGTGATGGTGTTGGCGCCCTCGTTCCGCAGGTAGGCATCGTAGCCAAACAAACTGCCGGTCTGGGCAGTGGGGGCGGGGATGGTGGTACCGTTGACGGTGACGGTGAAATTGTTGCTGTAAAGCTGCTCTCCCTTTCCGCTGCGTCCCTCCACCAGCAGAAGGACGGCGGGGTTCTTCAGCACCAGACCGTCCGTCAGCCCCATGGTAGTACCGTCGGCCTCGATCTGGGCGGAGATAGTGGGCGGGAGCAGCGTCTCGCCGCTGTCGGTGCGCCGGAAGCGCAGGATATAGCTGTATTCCCCGGAAGCGCCGTCCGAGTCGGTGTAGTACAGTGTCAGGGTCACGGGAGCGCGGGCGTTCAGCGTGACGGCATAGCCGCCGTCGGCTCCCGGCGAAAGGCGGCGTCCGTCCAAACGCAGCTCCTCCAGTTTCTCAAGGCCGGTGACACCCTCCACGGACACCCAGACGCGGGCGCTTTCGCTGCCGCCCTCCACCGTGACCGTCTCCGTGCCGCCGTTGGGCGTGTCACCGGTGATGGTGCGGGTCTGCCCGTCGGAGAACGCGGTGTCGATGCGGAAGGACGGGGCGGTATAGGTGACGGTGTATGTCTCCGTCAGGCCGATGCTGCCGCCGGCCTCCACGGTGATCTCGTTGGCTCCGGCGCGCAGCACGGCGGTGTAGAGATCGCCGCTGCCGGCAACAGTGCTGCCGTTGACGCGGACAGTCTGCACCGGCTGCTGCATATCGCCCTGTACCGCCACCGCCGAAAATGTCAGCGTCCGCTCTGTCACGGCCAGCCCGCGGAGGGAGGCGTGATCTGACGCCCGCTGGACGATCAGCAGCCACTGTCCGTCCAGAAAGTACAGGGTGTAGGTGCGGGACGCCTTCACGGTGCGGTCAGCCGTCCGGTACTGGGCGGTGACGGTGACGGTGTTGACGCCGCCGGTCAGGGTAAGCGTACCGGCGGCGGTATTGGCGGCATAGTCCGTGACCGCGCCATTGACGGCAACGGACAGCCCCAGCACCTGCGCCTCCGGCTTCAGATGGCGGATGGTGAAGGGGTAGGCGGCAGCCGTCACACGGTCGCCGTCCACGATGGAGGTGGTGAACCACGCATCCCCCTCCTCCGGCTGCCCCGGCTGGCCGCCGGTCTCTCCGCCGGTTTCCCGGTCAGGCATCTGTCCACCGGAGCCGCCGCCCCCGTCTATAATATTCTGTATGTCATCCAGTCCGCCCTTGTCCGGCGGATCGGCGGGCGGTGTGTCCGGCGGTTCGTCCGATGTATCCGGCAGCGTGTCGGTCTGGCCGCCGGTGAGGGAGGCGTCGGCGCCTGCCAGTGCCTCCCCGTCGTACAGCAGCTCGCCATCCGTCACCAGCGTGCGGGAGGCTGCCTGCACCTCCGGCTGCGGCGGGGTGGACGGCTCCATGCGCAGCGCCAGCCACACGGCAGCCAGCGCCAGCGCCAGTGCCGCCGTCAGCCGCAGCGCCTGTATGCCCTTCTTTTTCACGAGTACCACTCCTTACTGTTGTCCGTCCGTTTCCGGGTGGTGCGGCGGGCGCCGGCAAACCAGATGCCGATAAGGGCAATGACGCCGCCGCAGGCCGCCACGCCCAGTGACATCCAGACAAGACTCCAGTCAAAGGCGCGGGCCGTCGGCTCTGCCGGGGCCGGTGTGACGGATGCAGCGGGGATCGGCTCCGGCGTCGGGGTCGGCTGTGCCGCCAGCGCCCGATAGTCGCTCCACGCCGCCTGTAATCTCGCCAGCATCCCCGGCGACACCAATATCCTCTGGGCGGGGGACAGGGCGTCGTAGGCGCTCTGTGCCCGCTGGATAGCGGCAAGGCTGTCGGATGTCACCGTGCCGATGGCGGCGATCAGCGCCTCCACCCGCCGGGCGGCAGCCAGATCCTCCTCAAACTGGCGGCAGCGTGCCTGCGCCGCCAGCAGCGCCTCCAGATCGGGTATCCGTTTCTTCTGGGCGGCGGTGAGCCGGTCGTAGGCCTCCTGCGCCCGCTGCACCTTCTGCATATACAGCATTCCCTCCTCCAGCGTCAGCAGTTCCGGTAGGGGGCCGATGGCGGTGATGAGGAGCTCCACTACACCGGCACAGTAGGCGTCCAGCGCGGCGGTCATCCCCTCCGCGTCCGTGGCGTCGTCCAGCGCCTGACGGGTCTCGTCAAACAGGTCGGTCAGCCCCGCCGTCACATCAGCGTAGGCTTTTTTGTCCTCCTGTATCCACTTTTCCAGTTTCTCGATGCTCTGCCGGTAGAGCGCCAGCAGTGCCTGCAAGTCCGGGAGCCTGCCGTAATAGAGCAGCATCCCCCGCTGCGGATCGGTGAGGGCCGCGGCGGCGCTCTCTGCCGCCGGAAGCCGCTCCTCCAGTTTCTTCATGGTAATACCGTCCATCGCCAGCAGCAGGCAGTCCACCACACCGGCGGCAAAGCCGTCCAGCACGGTGTCCGTCTCCGCGGCGGCGGTGCAGTCCGCCAACGCCGCGCACTGCTTTTTGTACAGAGCGTCCAGCTCCTCGGCGATGTACGGATAGGCCTTGCGCGCCGCCTTATAGAGTTCCGCCAGCTTTTCCTCAGCGGCGGCAACAGCCTGCTGCAAGAGCTCCGGAGAGGTCAGCGCGGCCATGGCCGCGTCATAGGCGGACAGGATATCATCCGTCCCCTCCGCACCGCGGATGATCGCGGCGGTATCCGCCAGCAGCTGCCGCAGCGCCTTCCGCTGGGCAGCGGAGGCGTAGGGCGACACATACCGGGTGTAATACGTTTCCAGATAGGCGATGGCGGTCTCGCGGCTGCGGCTCTCCAGAAGCTGCCAATCAAACAGCGGATAGCCGCCGTTCAGACCGCCGATGCTGCGCACAAGGCCGGAAAATACCTCCGGCGGCAGCGTATCCCGCTGGGCAACGCTGTCGCCCTGACTGCTGCGCCAGCCCAGAGGGGCGCGGGCGCAGCCGGTCAGCACCGTCAGCCCGTCCCGATAGCAGCCGTCCAGCGGATAGCCCGCCAGCGAGCCGATCCGCTGGGTGGACGTGCCGGTACGCAGGATGCCTGCGTTGTAGCAGTTCTGCACCACAAGGGCGCTGTTGCCGGCGTAGGAGGGGATGCTGGCGGCGTAATCGCCGCTCTCGCCGCCCAGAATACCGCCGACAATGGTGTGACCGGCGATAACGCCGGTGTTGTAGCAGCTGTCGATGGTAACGCTGCCGGAGATGGCCAACCCGGCGATGCCGCCGGTGCCGCCCCGCCGGAGCAGCGAGGCGGCTGTGTCGTTGGATACCTGTCCCTGATTGGCGCACTGCGTCACGGTGATAGCGGCGCCTCCCCCGTCCAGACGGCCTGCGATGCCGCCCACACCGGCGGCGCGGCCAATGGTGACCGTGCCGGTGTTGACGCAGCGCATCAGCGCCGCGGCGGATGTGACGCTGCCTGCGATACCGCCTGCGCCGCCCTGTCCGCCGCCGCCCGGATGGCGGCTGCCCGCCGCCAGCGTCACGGTGAGGCTGCCCTCGCTGCGGCAGTCCGTCAGACGATGCTCGCCGTCACCGGCAAGGCGTCCGGCAACACCGCCCAACGCCGCAGAGCGGCTGGCATCGGCGTTAGGCAGGGCGACGGTGATATCCACCTGTGCGGTGCAGCCCTCCACGGTCGTGCCGCCGCCGGCACGGCCCAGCAGGCCGCCGACACTGAGCATCTCCGGTATATCGGCCATATCCGCACCGGTCAGGTCTATGGCGCCGGACACGGTGAGATCGCGCAGCATGGCGTCCTCCACCGCGCCGAAAAGTCCCAGCGCCGCGCGGCCGGACAGCCCGCCGATATAGAGGCCGGACACGGTGTGTCCCCGTCCGTCCAGCGTGCCGGTAAAGGGCGCGGATGTGCCGATGCCGCACCACGGCTGATAGCTAAGATCGATATCCGCCGTCAGCACGGCGCAAAGTCCGCGCGCCGTCCCGCCGTTCACCGTCTGCGCCAGCCATGCCAGCTCCTGCGCGGTGCCGATGCGGTAGGGCGCGTCGGCGGCGCCGCTGCCGTCAGGCCGCTGCACGGAGACGCCGTCCCAGTCGCCGGTGCCGTTCAGCAAACGGCGGATACGGGGCAGCGCCTCGCCATAGGCCGCCTCCACGGCGGCGGACGCCTCCTCCAGCGCCTCCGCCACAGCCCCGTGGGTGGGCAGCGTGGAAAAATCCCTGTTCGCCGCTTCCCGGATGGCGGCAGCGGAGTAGGCCAGTGCCGTCGTGATCTGCTGGCGGCGGGCAGCGGGATACTGTGTCAGATCGCCCGTCAGCGCAGACAGCGCGGCGATACGGCTGTCCGCCAGTGCGGACAGCGTCTGCTGCGCCCGGGTACGGGCCAGCTCCAGCGCCATGGCGGCGGCCTTGTCCATATCCGGCAGTACATCCGTCTGCCGGAAGGAAGCGGCCAGCCGGGACAGTGCCTGCCGGGCGTCGGCATACAGGGCGTCCACCGCCTGCACCGTGTCGGCGCGCTGCATTTGCAGGCACCAGTTCTCGTAGGCGCACAGCAGCGCCGCCATGTCCTCCAGTGTGTAGTTCTTCTGATAGATGAAGGTATTGTACAGCTCCTGCCCCTTGCGGGCGGGATAGGTGGGGATGCGCTGGAGCAGGCCGTCCAGCCGGTCGGTACCCATGTAGGTCTGGCGCAGCAGCTCCACGCCCCGCAGCGTGACGGCGGCCGCATCCTTTGCCGCCTGTGCCAGCAGCTTCTCCACCTGTGCCGCCTCCTCCGGACCGTAGAGCCGGGCGGCGGCGTAGTTCTCCATATCCGCCAGCAGCTGCGCCCCGGCAGCGGCTGTGCCGGTCAGCACCCCCTTGAGCTGCATCTCGCAGTCGGTCAGGAGCGTCTGCGTCTCCTCGGCGGAGGCGGACAGCTCCACCTTCCGCAGATAGGTCAGCAGGATGTCGTTATACACGGCGCTCTGCGCCGCGCCGTAGATGGTAAAGCGGGCGTCGGCGGGCGTGATACGCTTGGCGATCAGAGTACGGGAGGCGGTGGTCTTATCCCAGCGGCTGCCGGAGGGCGTCACATCCGGCGCAAGGACAGATACCCGCACAGCATCCTCGGCGGCGGTACCAAGCGTCTCCGCCACGCCCCAGAGCCGGTTGGCAGACGCGCTCTGTCCGTGGGTGACGCGGCCCGTCTTCCAGTTGCCGATCAAGCCGCCGCAGGCCGTCCCTCCGGTGGTGCCTCCGGCGGTGACGGTACCGCTGTTGTACAGGTAGGACAACGCCGCAAGGCCGGTGTAGCCGCCGTCCTCCACAGCGCCGATCCACCCGGCGATGCCGCCTGTACCGCAGGCGTTGCCGCTGCTGCCGCTGATGCTGCCGTGGTTGACCGCGTGGGTCACCACCACGTCCAGCTCATCGGAAAAATGGCTGTTCTTGTCGAGACGGCCCGCGATGCCGCCCACGCCGATGGTGCCGGAGACGGCGGCGCGATTCTCGCACTCCCGGAGCTGCGCCCCGCCGGTGAGAAATCCCGCGATGCCGCCCACGCTGCGCAGACCCGCCACCGTTCCCTCGCTGCGGCAATAGCGCACCACCGCGTTCTGCCGCACCGTACCGGCGATGCCGCCGGCGTTGGACAGCTCGCCGGTCAGCGTGCCGAAGCTCACACAGCCGTCCACGATACCGCTGCCGCCTGCCTGTCCCACGATGCCGCCCACATGGACGGCGGGGCGCGTACCGGCGTCGGTGATATGCACCGACGTCTCACAGCGATAGATCACGCCGGTGCTGCGGCCCGCAATGCCGCCGGCGGCGCAGTTGAGGATGCGGTTGCCGCCGCTGTCCGGCTGGTCGCAAACGATGCTGCCCGCCAGCCGGACGGCGCGGATCACACCGCTGTCCGACACGGTGCCGAACAAGCCGGTATAGCTGCGCTCTGCGGCGGTATCGGTGACAGACAGGCCGTGGATGATGAAGCCGCCGCCGTCAAACGTACCGCAGTAGCCGCCGGTGGTGTCCACACCGGCGGCAGCGCCGATGGGCGTCCACGGCATATCGCCGAGATCCAGCGGCTCCGTGACACGGGCGCACAGGGCGGTGCTGCCCTCGTTGACCCGGTCCGCGAACCATGCCAGCTCCGCGCCGGTGGTGATGAGGAACGGCTCTGTGTCCGTGCCGACACCGGCGGGGCGGCGTCTCGCAGCGCCGTCCCATCGTTTATCCGCAGAAACGCCATTGCCGCCGATGGTGTTTTCCACACCGGCGGCGGTCTGCTCCATGGCCATGCGGCTCTCCGCCGCATGGCGCTGTATTTCGTCTATGTCCCCGGCAGCAGCCAGCGCCGTCAGCGCCTCGCTGCGCTGACGCTCCAGCCGGGCGGCGATTTCTCCCGCCGTCTGCCGTGCCGCGCTGTACAGCTCGTACCAGAGACCGGCGCGTCCCGTCACCTCCGCCAAACGCGCCTGCACACGGGCAACGGCGGCGGCAAAGGCGTCCTCCACCTCTCCGGCGGCGGTCTGCCGGGCAGCCGCCAGACGCTCCTCATCCGACAGCGGCTGCTCCCAGCGGAGCAGCGGCCATCCCCGCTCCGGCGGCAGCAGGAATGTGCAGCCGTCGGGCAGGTCATCTGTAACGGCGTTGAGCGACGCCAGCAGCGCCTTCCGGCGGTCCGGGCCGTACTCTGTGAACAGGCCGGAATCCGGCAGGTAAAAGGCGTCGTCGCCGCCTACGGGCGCGGCGATCCAGAAGCAGCGGCCGCCTGTCAGAGAGCCGCCGTCCTCCACCGCGCCGCAGAGAGCGCCCGCCATATCGGCGGACACCCGCCGCTGCGTTCCCCACGCGGTCAGCGCGGCGCTGCGATCTCGCGGCGAGGCGGCTGACCAGCAGCCCCGCACCGCGGCGTCGCCGCTCACGCCGCCGATGAGCCCGCCGGCGCACATTCCCGCTTCCCCGCCGCCGGTAACGTCCGCCGCCTGATAGCACACCTGCATCGTCAGAACGGCGTAGGGCTCCTGCCGCCCCACAAGACCGCCGGTATAGACGGCGGCGGGCGCGTGGATGTCTCCAACGCCCACACAGCCGGTGACCGTCAGGCTCCCGCTGCGCTGGGCGGCCACAAGACCGCCCACCACCGCGTCAGCCGCGGCTATGTCCAGCACACTCTGGTTTTTGCAGGCGGTGATGGTCACATCCCCGTCGGCGGTGCCGACGAGGGCGGCGGCATAGCTGATGCCGCTTTCCGCACCGGCGGATACAGAGCCGTCCAGCAGCAGATCGGTAAAGGATGCGCCCTCCACCTCTGGGAAGAGCGCCAGAGAGGCGGTGTCCTCCTCCGCTGTCAGCGTTAGCGTCACCGTATGGCCGCCGCCGTCGAGACTGCCGGTAAAGACGGTGGAAAACGGCGTCGTCACCGTCACATCCTCCGTCAGGCGGTAGCACCCGGCGGGGTCCATGGCGGCAAATTCCGCCGCCGTGGCGATGGGCTGCGCCATCTCCTCCCCGGCGGGGGCGGCTAATGTGGTCGCCGGCAGCAGGCCCAGCGTCAGCGCGCCGGTCAGCAGCAAGGCGGTGATCCTTTTTCTCATGCTCTTCTCTCCTGTTTACGGGCGGCGCGGCTCTTACCGGCCGGTATCGGTCAGATACGCGGCATAGATCTGCGCCGCATCGTTTTGATCCACCAGACCGTCGACGTTGACGTCCGCCCGGAGAAGCTGCTCGTCGGTGAGCGTCAGTCTTCCGTTGACGTAGCCGTAGACCAGTGCGGCGTCCACATCGTCCACCACGCCGTCGCCGTTGACGTCACCGGCGGCGAGCGCGCTGATGGTCAGCGACAGCATGACGGAGGGCTTCACGCAGGCAACACCGGTCTTACCGTCGGCGTTCTGGTACATGGCGTAGGGGAACTCCAGACGGAAGCGGGTGTCCGCCGCCGTCAGAGGCGCGGTGCTCCATGTGACGTACTTCGTCACATCCCGCGTATAGCCGTTGGCGTAGTGCGCCGTAATCTGCATCCCGGCGGGGTCGAAGCTCTCGCCCTCCCGGTACGCCGTTTTGTCCGGCGCGGCGGTGATCTCCAGCTTTGTGATGGTGCTGGTCAGCGCCATCAGGAAGGCGGAGTCGTTCTTGAAGTAGATGGTGCCGCTCTCATCGGTGATGGGGCTGCATATGGCGTACTGCTGCTGGGCGCCGCTGGGGGTGAACAGCACAGGGGCCGTGTCGTAGGCGACAGTCTGCCCGCCAGCCACGATGGTCTCCGGCGTGGTGACATCCGGCGCGGTCTGCCCCGGCTGATCCCGCAGCAGCCGCAGCTTGCCGGGGGTGAAGTTGTCGAAGAAATACACATACACATAGCCCGTCTCCGCCTCATAGGCGGTGGTCAGCAGCGCGCTGGTCTGGGGATAGCCCTGCGTGCGGACGGTGTAGGCGATGCGCCAAGACGTCAGATCGATAACGGTGATGTTGTGACCGGAGTAGGCCTTGAACTGTCCCACGCCGGACACGCCCACATACGCCCGGCCGTTATACACGGTGGGCGTGGAGGTGCTCATGGCGGGATTGGCGGCGTCATTGGCATAGTTGTACAGCTTCAGGCCCCGCAGACTGCCCGGCTCGAACGTACCGTCGCCCCGCAGGCCGATACGGTAGAAGTAGCCGCCCTTGGAGGTGAAATAGCACTGGCCGTTGTCGTAGGTCACGGCGCTTCGCAGATCGCCCGGCTCCGCCATGGTGACGGCATCCTGCAAAAAGCCGGTTTTGGGCGACAGCGACAGCAGCCGGGCGTGTCCGGTGACATAGCCGTTGGCGCCGTCGTCCGTCGGCACCACCACGGCGGTATCGCAGGCATAGGCGCCCGCCCAGTAGAAGCCTCCCTTGGAGGTATACGTCCATGTGGCCAGCTTGGCCTCGTCGCCCCGCGTGGGATCCTCATCGGTAACGCTGAGGCAGACGTAATTGGCGTCCTTCTCCTCGCCGTTCCAGAACCCGGTGTAGATGTAGCCGTCGTGGTAGACGATGGGGCTGTTGGGCTGGCCCTTCAGCGGATCGCGGTAGATCCACGCGGAGCGGAGCGTCACGGCGTCAAACGCCTGTATGGTGCCGTCGGACAGGCCCACGAAGATCATGCCCTCGGCGTAGGTGGGGGTGTTGATGGCAAAGCTGGAGCTGTGATCCATAGCGCCGGTGGCCAGCACCTGACCGGATACGGCGTCCACCTTGTACAGTGTGGAGCGGGCGTAGGTATACAGGCAGCCATCCACCAGAATGGGACAGCCGCAGGCGTCTGCGCCGTAGCCCTCGCCCAGCTGGGTGGCCCAGCTCAGCATAGCCTGCTCATCCGACGCAGGCACAGGCGCGCTCACCACGCCGTTGTTGCTCCCGTTGGCCCGGAAGGAAGGCCACGCGGCGTCCAGCATCTGTTTTTCACCGGCAACGCGGGTCAGGCGGATGGGTACCACCGTATCGGTATCCGGCGCCGTATAGTCCGCGGAAACGCCGGCGCAGCCATGACAGGTGACGGTGTAGCGGTATGTCACGCCGGGCATCAGGCTCCACACGTTATTATGGGTCGGGGCGATACGCTTGCCGCTGCGGGTGTCCGTCAGGAACACCGTGGCATCGGCGGGGTCGGCGGCAAAGGTCACGTTCACCGGCGCCTGCTTGCGGACGGTGACGGTATAGGCCGTCGGGACAGCGGCGCTGTCCGCCCCGCAGACGCGGATCGTCACCGTCTCGCTGTCCTTGGCAGGGTCCAGCGTTGCCTCCACATCGGCGGAGCCGTCGTATCGGATGCCGTTCACCTCCGCCGTATAGCCGCTGCCCACAAAGGTACCGGCGACGGACAGCGCCGTCAGGCCCTTGGGTACGGTGACAGTATAGGCCGTGGTCTCACTGCGGAACGTGCAGAGCGCACCGGAGGCGTCGCACAGGCGCAGCTCCTCCCCGTCGGCACGGAGGGTCATGGTCTTGAGCTGCGTCCGGCGAACCAGATGCAGCGTATGCTCCTGGTAATACTCCACACCGGCGGCGGTCTTGGAAAGGCGCACGGTCACCGTCTGGCTGTTGTCGCCGGTGGCCACGCACTGTCCCACCATGACGGCGCTGCCGGCGTCGCTGACGGGATACTTGATGACAACGGACGCTGCCCGCCCGGTGGAGGTCTTGTAATAGTTGGCGGCCGCCGTATAGCCGGAGGCCACCGTGGCCTGCATATACAGGCGCTGCTGGTTGTCGGGAATGGTATAGGTCAGGGTGCGCCGGTCGGGCGAGAAGCCCTCCGCGCTGTCGTGCGTCTTTCGGGTGGCGGCGGGGGCGCTGTCATACAGCGCCAGCGCCGTCAGCGCGTCCAACCGCTCCGGCTGCGGCGCGGTCATGGACAGTCCGGCGGACGTGGTAAACACCCGGTCGGCGCGGTACACGCCGCCGACAACGGCGGTGCAGGTATAGGACGCGCCGGGCAGCAGCCGGTACACGCCGTCTGTCGGGGTGATCTCCGCACCGGCGGCGTTGGTCACGCACACCGCCGTATCCGCAGAGGGGGCGGCAATACGCGCCGACACGGCCTCCACTCTTTGCAGGTGCAGGGTGTACACGGTGGTACGGCCACCGGCGGTGACGGATACGGTGTGATCCTGCTTTTCCGCCGTCAGGCGCACCGTGCCGCTGCCTGCCACGGTGTAGCCGCCGTCATAGGGCGCAGCCTCCACCACAACGGTATCGTCGATCACAGGCAGGGTGTAGTCCGTCTGATCCGGTGCAAACTCCATCGGCTGTACAACGCCGTCGACGGTGACCGCGAGGCGGCTGAGGGTGGGTGTGCGTCGCAGGGTGACGGCGTAGGACTGGATCTGGGTGCAGTCCCCCGCGTTATACCGCGCCTCCAGCGCGAAGGTGCGCCCCTCCATGCCAGTGTCGAGTATCCGGAACAGGGATACGCGGGGGTCGTCCCATTCACGGGAGATATGGGAGCAGTCGTTGCCGTTGACATCCACAAAGATCGTGCGCAGGCGTGCGTTGGCCGGGATGTCCGCCCCCCGCTTTGCATACAGGCAGAGCCCGGTTTTCCCCACCATGTCCGGCACGTCGCAGACCAGCGTGCGAGCCGCCGCGTCCTGCGTGCCGGGCAGCGCCGCGCCGCCGTACATGATCTGGATCGCGCCGAACCACTCCCCGTTCGGCAGAACGGCATCCAGCGCCGTATCGCCGGTGACGGTGAGCTTTCCCTCTGTACGGTCGCTGCCGTCAGCGGCGGTAAAGGTATAGTCTCCCGCCACCACCCGCAGCGTGCCGGAGGTGGTGGACGTTACGTTGCCATAGCTGTCCGTCAGTGTCAGCCGTGCGCTGGGCACGGCGGCGTCCCCCCGCGTGATGGCGGCGGTAACGGTGTACTGCGGGCCGTTGAGGATGGCCTCGTACGCCGCGATGCTTGCCTCCAGCGCGGTGCAGGCGGCAGCCCATCCGCTGCTGCGCAGGGCGGCGAGGCCGTCTGCGTAGGCGTCAGCGGCGGGCTTATAGTGCAGAACGTTGTTGGTCATGGCGCGGCAGCGTCCCATCAGGGCCGCCAGCCGGGTCTGGGCATCGTCATACGCGCCGGTATACTCGGAAAAAACGATAGCGGTCTTCACCTCGGACGCCGGAGCGTCCAGCGCGTATGCGCCGCCATCATAGAAGACGGTGTAGTTGCCCGCCTGTCCGTCGATCGCCGTGACAAAGCCGCCGGACAGCTCAAAGGCATAGCCGCTGCCCTGCAGCGCCTGCAAAACCGTCTGTCCCGCCGTATAGGGGATCTCCACCGGCTCGATCAGCGTCCGCTCGGCGGTGGAGGCGGTGAGATAGAACGTGCCGCCGTCCGGCGCGGCATACACCGGCGTCAGGCCGGCCAGCGCCAGCACCAACGCCAGCAGCAGTGAGAGCATACGTTTCTTCATAAAAAGAACCTCCTGTTGAAATGCACGGGGATCGTTCTCTGCGCTTTCACAGGGAAAGCGCACAGAACGATGCCCGTCAAAACGACAGCTTCCGCTGTCTCCCCCGCCGCACAGCGGGGAAGACAGCGGATATGCTGTTTTGCGTTTACTTGGCGACGGCGCTGACGCCAGTCTTGTTGTAGCCGGGACTGAGCTTGCCGTTGGCGTTGACACCGCGGACGGTGT
>UQZJ01000014.1 GCA_900545495.1 uncultured Eubacteriales bacterium | reverse complement strand
GTTCAAGAGGCCTCGAGTTCGAATCTCGACACTCGGACCAAAAAAGTCCTGAAACCGTAAGGTTTCGGGACTTTTTTCTTTTGTCAGAAAGAAAAAGTACCGTTTCTCCACGCCTCTCAAAAAGGAATGCCGCCCGTGAGGGCGGCATTCCTTTTTGCAGCGCAGCTTGTGCGCGATATTCTCTTACAGGTGGTACTTCTCCTGGTACTCCTCATAGTACCGGGCAAAGGAGTGGGATTTCATGGCCCGCACGCTGCTGAGGTACTCGTGGGTATCGAAGGAGTCGGACTCCAGCTCGATGATGGCCACGGCGATGTTGGAGCAGTGGTCTGCCACACGCTCGTAGTTGGTCAGCAGGTCGTTGAATATGAACCCCTGTCCCAGCGTGCAGACGCCGGACTGGAGGCGCACCACATGGTGGGACTTCATCTCGTCGCACAGGCCGTCGATGATCTCCTCCAGCGGCTCCACGCGGGCGGCCTGCTGGATATCGTTGGACACGAACGCCTCGATGGCGACCTCCAGGATCTCCCGCAGGGCGGACTCCATGACCTCCAGCTCGTGGAGGGCGGCGGCGGAAAACTCCACCTCCTTGTCATGGATCTCTTTGGCTGTTTGGGAGATGTTCAGGGCGTGGTCAGAGATACGTTCAAAATCCGAAATGGTGTGCAGGAACTTGCTGACCTCCTCGCTCTGGGTGGCGGAGAGGGAGCGGCTGGTGATCTTCATGAGATAGGTACCCAGCTTGTCCTCGTAGCGGTCGATGAGGGACTCCGTTTCCTCCACGTTCTGGAGAGCCTTCTCCGAATAGTTGGTACGCAGCGCCATGGCGTCCAGCAGGTTGCCGGCGGCGCGCTCTGCCATGGAGTTGGTGACGAGACGGCTCTGCTCGATGGAGAGGGCGGGGTGCTGGAGGAAACGCTCCTCCAGACGGTCCATATCCTGCTCCTCGGCGATGAGGCCGGTGTCGGGGAACAGGAACACCACCAGCCGCTCCATGGCGCCGATCAGGGGGAACAGCACCACCAGCGTGGCCAGACGGAACAGAGTGTTCATCAGCGCGATGCTGACGGCGGTCATGGTATCGGTCAGGAACGGGAAGTGCAGGGCGGCATTGAGGCCGTAGAACACCATGGCCCAGATCACCACGCCCAGCACGTCGATGAGCAGGTACACGAAGGCGGTGCGCTTACCGTTGAGGTTGGCGCCCAGCGCCGACAGCAGCACCGGCACCGCCGCGCCGATGGCGATGCCCATGATGATGGGGAATGCGATCTCAAAGGTGATGGCGCCGGTGATGGACAGGGCCTGCAAAATACCCACGGCGGCGGAGGCGCTTTGCAGCACGCTGGTGAAGGCGACACCCACCAGAATACCCAGCAGTGGGTTGGAGAACGACGTAAGAATGCGGATAAACTCCTCACTCTCCCGCAGAGGGGAGACGGCGCCGGACATGGCGGACATTCCGTACATCAGTACGGCGAAGCCCAGCAGGATATCCCCCACATGACGGGAGGAGGTCCTGCCGGAGCCCATGCGCAGAATGATGCCGATGACCGCCACGATACCGGTGATCACCTCGGTGCTCAGCAACTGCACAAGGCCGCTGCCGCCGGGGATATAGGAAAGGCACAGGATCCAGCCGGTGATACTGGTGCCAAGAATGGCGCCCATGATGACACTGATGGCCTGCCGCACCTTCATCATACCGGAGTTGACGAAGCCCACCACCATGACGGAGGTGGCAGAGGAGGATTGGATCACGGCGGTCACGCCGGTTCCCAGCAGAACGCCCTTCAGCGGGGTGCTGCTCAGGCGGTAAAGCACCAGCTCCAGCTTACTGCCGGCAACTTTCTTCAGGCCGTCTCCCATCAGAGACATGCCAAACAGGAATAGGGCGATACCGCCCAGCAGCGATATCACGTCTGAAATGCCCATATGCGCATCTCCTCCCATTATCTATCGTGATGAGTACTATCAGTATACAGGACAGACGGACATTTGTCGACAGGTCGAGCCTCAGAAAAACGTAAAATTTTCAGAAGGCTTTTGAAACTGCTTTGGCATTCTTGTCAAACCGGAGAAAACCGGGTATAATAAGGGACAGCTTTCGGAAAAAGGGGATCTCAGGTCTATGCTGGAACACTGCTTGGTTGTTTTTTTCGTGTCCATGGTGCCTATTATCGAGCTGCGGGGCGCCATCCCCTACGGCGTAGGCTTCGGGCTGCCTCTGTGGCTGACGTACTGCATCGCCATCGTGGGCAATATGCTGCCGGTGCCGCTGATCTACTTCTTCGCCCGCAGGGTACTGGTGTGGGGCAGCGATAAGCCGGTGATCGGCCGGTTCTTCTCCTTCTGTCTGGTGAAGGGCGAGCACGCCGGGCAGAAGCTGCAAAAAAAGGCGGGCCGCGGCCTGTACTGGGCGCTGCTGCTGTTTGTGGGCATCCCCCTGCCGGGTACCGGCGCATGGACGGGTACGCTGGCCGCCAGTTTGCTGGACATGGACTTCAAGAAAAGCGTACTGGCCTGCATGGGCGGCGTGCTGCTGGCAGGCGTCATCATGGGCGCGCTGAGTCAGCTGGGCGTAGAGGTGTTCCGCGCCGCCGTATAGCGGACACAAAAAAAGGGAGCGTACACCTGCGGGTGTACGCTCCCTTTCGTATGGTCGTTTTATGCGTGGTAGCGGGGCTCCTTCCCCTGATAGATGTCCTGCATCTCCTGATCGATCTCGCTGATGGCATCAGAGCAAAGCCGCAGGCGGGCGGCGTCGTCGTCGGTGAACTGCCGCTCCGACTTGTAGCGCAGCTCGTGCTCCAGACTGGCCCACATATCCATGGCGATGGTGCGCAGCTGGATCTCTACTGGCAGCACCATGGTACCCTCGGAGATAACGATGGGCACGTTCACCACCAGATGGAGGCTGCGGTAGCCGGAGGGCTTGGGGTTCTTGATGTAGTCCACCTCGCGGATGACCTCAAATGACTCGAACCGGGTCAGCAGCGAGCGGAGGTAGTAGATATCATCCAGATAGTTGCAGATGACGCGGATACCGGCCAGGTCCTGTATGTGCGCGTAGATGTTGTCGATGCTTACCTCGAAGCCGCGGCGCTTCAGCTTGTCCACAATGCTGTCCAGTGATTTGATACGGTACTCGATGTGATGGATGGGCGAATGGTCATACATCCGGGCGAACTCCTCGTCCAGGATCTCCATCTGTGTCACGGCCACCTTCAGCGCGCTGCGGTACAGGTGGGTCACACGAACCATGCCGGCGGCCAGCGCCTGCTGCTCCGGCGGCAGATTTCCGGCCACAGAGATATCCTTCAGCCGGATGCTGCCGCTCTTCTCGATCATCATGGGCAATGCCCTCCTTCTTTCCTCATGTGCCTATGATAACACGAAAGTATGTCCTCCCTATGAACAAATCCCTTTCTTTTTTATATTATACACGACAGAGGCCGAGAAATGCAAGAGAGCGGTTGTACAATTTGCCCGAAATATACAAAAGAGTGCCGGCAGCCAAGGCTGTCGGCACTCTTTTATATCGCACACTATACGGCGGCGGGAGCTTGCCCGCAGCGGCACAGCACCGCATCCGCCACACGCGCTGCCGCCCGGCCGTCAAAATCCCGGCGCTGGGCGCTCACCAGCGCCTCCCGGCGGGCGTCGTCCGCCAGCAGAGACAGGGCGCTGTCCGCAATGGTGTCGTTGGAGCAGGCGGCCGCCCAGCCATGTTCGGCAAAAAACGCCTGATTGCGGGTCTCGCAGCCGCCCACCAGATCCGCCAGCAGCATGGGTACGCCCTTACAGGCGGCCTCGGTGATGCTGATGCCGCCGGGCTTGGACACCAGCAGGTCGGCGCTGTCCATATACTGCGCCACCTGGGAGGTGAACCCCACCGCCTGCACCCGCAGCAGACTGCGCCGCTGCAGGGCGTAGAGCATCTGGCGGTTGCTGCCGCACAGCACCGTGGCATAGTCCCCCGACCGCAGCTGCTCGTCCAGCTGCCGCGCCAGCTCGGTCATGGGGCCGCAGCCGATGCTGCCGCTCATGAGCAGGATGTGCTTGCCCTCCTCCGGCAGAGACAGCGCCCGCCGGGCGGCGGCGCGGTCGACCGGGGCGTTGAACACGCTGCGGGTGGGGATGCCCGCCGGCAGCAGCGTCTCCGCCGCCATGCCGCAGCGGACGAACTCCTCCGCCAGCTCCTCGTGGGGGATGACACAGATGTCCGGCGTACAGTCGCCCACCGAGGGGCTGCACGTATAGTCCGTGGCCACGAAGCAGAAGGGCATGGGCGCGCCGCCGTTTTTGCGGAGCATGGTCATCATCAGCGCCGGGATCACATGGACGCACACCACGGCGTCAAACCGCTGGGTCTGTAAAAAATGGTACAGGCGGCGGGCGCCCCTGGCCAGATAGCGCTCCACCGGGTTATGTTTGGGGACGGTACGCCCCACCTCCTCCTCGGCGGTCATGTAGCCCGCCTTGTAGAGATGCGGATGGTGGCGGTACATCCGGGTATGCCAACGTGACACCAGCTTGGACGCCTTCTGGGAGATGAAGGACAGGCCATCCAGCACGGTGCAGTCCGCGCCGCGGCGGCGAAACGCCTCGGTCAGCGCGGCAGCCACGGCGTTGTGTCCGCCGCCGGTATTACAGGTCAGTATCAGTATGTTCATGGCGTCCTTTCCGCTGCTCCCGTCGTTGCAGCAAGCTCCGCAGCCGCAGGAGCCGCGGTCTGTTGTAGCGTTGAATGAGGATAAACGGCAGGTTTCCCAGCAGGAACCACACCGCCCACACGAGAACGCCGCCCCAGCCGGGCCACAGCCGCAGGCAGAGCAGCCCCAACAGGCTGGAGGCGGTGTGTACCGCCTCCGCCACGCAGGTCTCCTGCACCAGCACCGCCGCCTGCGCAGCGGTGACGGCGGTGGGATCCACCTGCTTTTTTACCATATCCGGCAAAAGGCGGCTCATATCCGGCACCAGCGTTTTCCAGCGCTCCACGCCGATGCGGGTATAGATCCTTCCCTGCTTTTCCCACTTATAGCAGCGGTAGGGAAAGCGCTCGCCGTCAAACCACCGGCGAGGCAGCGCCTGTCCCAGCGGGTGCGCCAGCAGCGCCAGCGCCAATAGCCAGATCACGCATTTGGCAAAGCCGCTCATGCGTCCCCTCCCGTCTCGCAGCTGCGCTCCAGCATACGGCGCAGCGAGCCCTCCAGCAGGTAGCCGGTGCGCTCCACCGTCTGCTCCGCGTTGTCCTTCAGGCCAAACCGCAGCCAGCGGGAGATCATGCCCAGCAGGGCGCTGGTGAAGTACATCGTCACCGTGTGCAGATCCTCCTCCGACACCGGCAGACCGGCGGCGGTGCGGCGCACCAGCGACTCCGTGACGGCGTAGGTCACGTCGTAGATGTAGTCCTCCAGCAGGTCGCGCTGGCTGGAGTGGAACAGGTGGGTCACCGCACGGCGATGCTCCCGGATAAAGGCGGTGAGCTGCTGGGCGATCTCCGTCCAGTTGCGGTCGGACAGGCCCTCGGCGATCATCCGCTGCGCCACGAGCTCCATCAGCTCCCGGATCAGCGCATAGATGTCGCAGTAGTAGTAATAGAAGGTGTTGCGGTTGATACCGCAGTGATCGGCAACGTCCACCACGGATATCTTATCCAGCGGGCGCTGCTCCAGAAGCTGGAGGAACCCCTCCATGATGCGCTTTTTTGTGGTTTGAGCCATGCGTCTCCTCCGTTCCGCCGCTCCCTCCCGGAAGCCGCACCGTCAGTCGTCGGGGGCAACAGTCCCTCTGGCTCGATGGTAGCGGGTTTCAACAGATTTTGCAATCTGTCCGACTTAGACAAAATCGAAGATCTGTCTGAATTTCAGACAGCGGCAGACCGATCACAGGTCCAGCTTCAGGTCGCCCTCCTTGATCCAGCCCCATTTCCGCAGGGGGATGGCGATGAGCCATGTCAGTACGGCGGGCAGCACGAAGGAGATCAGTACCAGACCCAGCCAGTCCATACCGGTGATGGCGGCCTTCGTCCCGGCGGCGATGTCGTTGACCCAGCCAGTGTACACGCCGATCTGACCCACCAGACCGCAGGTACCCATACCGGAGGACACCGGCGCACCGTTCATCTCCATGCGGAAGATGCAGGTGGCGATGGGCCCGGTGATGGCGGAGGCCAGCGTGGGCGGGATCCATATCCGGGGGCTGCGGACGATGTTGCCCATTTGCAGCATACTGGTGCCGATGCCCTGCGCCGCCAGACCGCCCCAGCGGTTCTCGCGGAAGCTCATAACGGCGAAGCCCACCATCTGGGCGCAGCAGCCCGCCACGGCAGCGCCGCCGGCCAGCCCCGTCAGTCCCAGCGCCGCGCAGATGGCGGCGGAGGAGATGGGCAGCGTCAGCGCCACGCCGATGATGACGGACACCAGAATGCCCATGAAGAAGGGCTGCAGCTCCGTCGCCCACATGATGGCCTGTCCCACGGCGGAGGCCGCCTTGCCCACCGGCGCGGCGATCAGCGCCGCAAGGCCGATACCGGCCAGCACCGTGACGATGGGCGTCACCAGAATGTCGATCTTCGTCTCCTTGCTAACGGCCTTGCCCACCTCGGCGGCGAACAGCGCCACGAACAGCACGGCAAGCGGGCCGCCTGCGCCGCCCATATAGTTGGCGGCAAAGCCCACGGGGATCAGGGAAAACAGCACCAGCGGCGGCGCCTTCAGCGCACTGGCGATGGCCACCGCCATGCCGGGGCCTACCATGGCCGAGCACAGCCCGCCGATGGTGTAGTTCACCGCGCCGTCGCCCTTGCCAATGGTGACGATGACGGCGTTCAGGAACCCGATGTGGAACTGCTGGCCGATGGTGTTGAGAATGGTTCCCACCAGCAGCGTGCAGAACAGTCCCTGTGCCATGGCGCCCATGGCGTCGATGAAATAGCGCTTTGCGGAGAAAACGATGTCCTTACGGCGCAGAAACGCCCGTATCTTTTCCATGCTTCTATACCTCATCTGTATGTCGTTGGCCCGCGGATATGGGCTCTTAGTTTTCATTATATAAGGTCGGGCCGCCGTTTGTCAATGTGTCCCCGAGCCAGCGGAATACCGGCGCGCCGTCATCGGCGTCCCGCCGCCGGTGGGTAAAGCTCTGGCGCTCCGGGTGCCACTGAACGCCCAGCACCGGACGATTCGACGCGTACAGCGCCTCCACCGCGCCGTCCGGCGCCCACTGGCACGGCAGCAGCCCCTCCCCCACCCTGTCCACCGCCTGATGGTGGCTGCTGGTGACGGCGGGACACGGCCCCAGCAGCGCCGCCAGCGGCCCCTCCGCACGGCTGGGATGCACCATGTCGCCCTCCGGTATCTGATGGCCGGGGAGATCGTCCCGCAGCGTACCGCCCCGGAACACGTTGAGCACCTGCATCCCCCGGCAGATGCCCAGAATGGGGCGGCGCGCCTCCCAGAATGTGCGCAGGAGGAACGTCTCCTCCGGCGGTAATCGGCCGTGGATATCTCCGCCGCCGGGCAGCAGCAAACCGCCGCAGCCCAGCGCCGCCATGAGACTGCGGCTCACCACCGGACGCAGTCCCACGGCCTCCAGCGCCAGCCGGTAAGTGGCGTAGTCCCACGGCTCTCCGTAGAGGAACACGGTATTTGCAGGTTTTGCCACGGCAGACACCTCCCTCTCCCAGAGAATGCAGACACCGGCGAAAATATGCAGGAAAGGGTGTTGCGCCGCAGAGAAAAATGTGGTATGATACCGTGCGTGTCATGTGCGGCAATGGGAACACCGCCGCATCCGTGGCAGGGCAAGCCCCATATGGAGATGTACCCAAGCGGTTGAAGGGTCCGCACTCGAAATGCGGTAGGTCGGCTCAAACCGACGCGAGAGTTCGAATCTCTCCATCTCCGCCAAAAGTCCACCGTAATTTTTATGGAATTACGGTGGACTTTTTTTATACTATTTCTTGTCCTATTCCCTGTCAAATGCTATAATGGGCGTGATAAATCGGATTTGCGGAGGTAGATATGAAGAAGATCGCTGTCATCACCGGCGCGTCCAGCGGCATGGGCCGGCGCTTTGCCGAAACCATAGCGCAATACGGCACGTTCGATGAGGTATGGGTCATCGCACGCCGCGCCCCGGAGCTGGAGGCCCTGCGAAAGACCGTCCCCTTCCCCATCCGCCCGCTGGCGCTGGATCTGACGGACCGTCGCAGCTTCACCACTTATGCCGAGGCGCTGGCCGCAGAGCCGGTGGAGGTGGGGCTGCTGCTGAATGCCAGCGGCTTCGGTAAGTTCCGCGCCGTGATGGATACACCGCTGGACGTGAACCTGAACATGACCGACCTGAACTGTCAGGCGGTGGTGGCCATGTGCCAGCTCACCGTCCCCTATATGCCGCAGGGCGGGCAGATCATCAATATTGCCTCCGTCGCCGCGTTCCAGCCCATCCCCTACATCAACATTTACGGCGCTACCAAGGCGTTCGTCCTCAGCTTCAGCCGTGCGCTGAACCGGGAGCTGCGCAGCCGCGGCATCGCCGTGATGGCGGTGTGCCCCTTCTGGACAAAGACCGCCTTTTTCGACCGCGCCGTGGCCGACGGGGAGACGCCGGTGGTGAAAAAGTATGTGGCCATGTACGACCCCGCCGATATCGTCCGCCGCACATGGCGGGACGCCAAGCGAAAGCGGGACGTGTGCAAATACGGGTTCGTCGCCCGGTTCCAGACCGGGCTTGCCAAGCTCCTGCCCCACCGCCTGGTCATGGATGTGTGGATGCACCAGCAAGATCTGTGAGAGGATGCGAAAACTCATGACACTGAAAGAATTAGAGATCGGAAAAAGCGCCGTGATCCGCCAAGTGGGCGGCGAGGGTGCGCTGCGCCAACATTTTCTGGACATGGGCATGATCCCCGGCGCGGAGGTGACGGTGGTGAAGCTGGCCCCCATGGGCGACCCTATGGAGGTGCAGGTACACGGCTACGAGCTGACGCTGCGTCTGGCGGAGGCCGATCAGATCGAGATCGAACCCATCGGGCAGCGCAGCCGCAGCCATGTCGGCGTAGACCGCGCCCGCGACCCGGATCACCCCGGACTGGGCGAAAGCGGCAAGTACCACAGCAAGGCGGGGGAGCATCCCCTGCCGGATGGCACCGTCCTGACCTACGCGCTGGTGGGCAACCAGAACTGCGGCAAGACCACCCTGTTCAACCAGCTCACCGGCTCCAAGCAGCACGTGGGCAACTTCCCCGGCGTTACGGTGGACCGGAAATCCGGCGTCATCCGGGGGTATCCCGACACGGAGGTCACCGACCTGCCGGGCATCTACTCCATGTCCCCCTTCAGCAGCGAGGAGATCGTGTCCCGGAATTTCGTTTTACAGGACAAGCCCAAGGCCATCATCAACATCGTGGACGCCACCAACATCGAGCGGAATCTGTACCTGACCATGCAGCTTCTGGAGATGGGCATCCCCATGGTGGTGGCGCTGAACATGATGGACGAGCTGGTGGGCAATCAGGGCTCCATCGACATCAACGCCATGGAGTCCATGCTGGGCGTGCCGGTGATCCCCATCTCCGCCGCCAAGAACGAGGGCGTGGACGAGCTGATCCGCCACGCCATCCACGTTGCCAAGTATCAGGAGCCGCCGCTGAAGCAGGATTTCTGCGACCGGGACGACCACGGCGGCGCCGTCCACCGCTGCATCCATGCGGTGGTGCACCTCATTGAGGATCACGCCGAGCAGGCGGGTCTGCCGGTGCGCTTCGCCGCTACCAAGGCCATTGAGGGGGATCCCCTTATTCTGGAGCAGCTGGCGCTGGACGAGAATGAGCAGGAGATGCTGGAGCATATCGTCCGGCAGATGGAGACGGAGCGTGGTCTGGATCGCAGCGCCGCCATCGCGGATATGCGCTTCGACTTCATCGAGCGGCTGTGCGAGCAGACGGTCATCAAGCCCCGGGAGAGCCGGGAGCGCATCCGCAGCGAGAAGATCGACCGCATCCTCACCGGGCGGCACACCGCCATCCCCTGCTTCATCGGCATCATGGTGCTGGTGTTCTATCTGACATTCAACGTCATCGGCAAGTGGCTCCAGACTCTGCTGGCGATGGGCATCGACAAGCTGTCCGCCCTGACGGACAGCGCCCTGACGGGCATGGGGGTGAACCCCGTCATCCACAGTCTGGTCATCGACGGTATCTTCACCGGCGTAGGCAGCGTGCTGAGCTTCCTGCCCGTTATCGTGACGCTGTTTTTCTTCCTGTCCCTTATGGAGGACAGCGGCTATATCGCCCGCGTGGCCTTCGTCATGGACAAGCTGCTGCGCAAGATCGGTCTGTCCGGCAAAAGCATCGTTCCCATGCTCATCGGCTTCGGCTGCACCGTGCCGGCGGTGATGGCCACACGCACCCTGACCAGTGAGCGGGATCGGAAAATGACCATCCTGCTGACGCCGTTTATGAGCTGCACCGCCAAGCTGCCCATCTACTCCTTCTTCGTCAGCGTGTTCTTCCCCGGAAAGGGCGGCCTCATTATGGCGGGCCTGTACCTGCTTGGTATTCTGGTGGGTATTCTGGCAGCGCTTCTCTATAAGGATACGCTATTCCGGGGCGAGCCCATCCCCTTTGTGATGGAGCTGCCCAACTACCGCCTGCCCAGCATCAAGAACGTGGCGCAGCTTCTGTGGGAAAAGGCCAAGGACTTTTTGCAGCGCGCCTTCTCCGTCATTCTCATCGCCACGGTGGTGGTGTGGTTCCTCCAGAGCTTCGACCTGCACCTGAACATGGTGTCCGACTCGGCGGACAGTATGCTGGCCATGGTGGCCGGTGTGCTGGTGCCGCTGTTCGCACCGCTGGGCCTTGGCGACTGGCGCATCTGCACCGCGCTCCTCAGCGGCTTCATGGCCAAGGAGAGCGTGGTGGCCACGCTGGAGGTACTGTTCGGCGGCAGCATCGCCACCCTGCTGTCGCCGCTGGCGGCGGCGTCCCTGCTGGTGTTCAGCCTGCTGTACACGCCGTGCATCGCGGCGGTGGCCTCCGTCCGGCGTGAGCTGGGCGGCAAATGGGCGGTGGGTCTCGCCCTGTGGCAGTGCCTCATCGCGTGGGTGGCGGCCTTTGTGACCCACGGCATCGGGCTGCTGCTATGAATATCTGGGATATTCTCATCCTCGCGGCGATCGGGATCGCGCTGTTCTTCGCCCTCCGCACCGCCGTTCGGAACCGAAAGAACTGCTGCGGTAACTGCCGCGGCTGCGAGAAGTGCGGCGGCTCATGTCCGTCATGCCATTCCGAGAAGAAGGAGGAACACCATGAAGAAACACCGTAAGCCCTTCCCCCGCCCTCGTGACCTGCGAGGTACCATCCGCCGTCAGCCGGCGGTGTTCACCGTCTATCTGGTGCTGCGCCTTATCGTACTGGCCACGCTGGTGTCCTCCGTCATCCGGGGTGAGTACGAGAGCGCGTTCATCTGCTTGCTGGTGCTGGCACTGTTCATGCTGCCCTTTTTCATCCAGCAGAACTTTGGCATTGAGCTGCCGTCCACGCTGGAGATCATCATCCTGCTGTTCATCTTCGCGGCGGAGATCTTGGGCGAGCTGGAGTGCTATTTCATCACCTATCCCCACTGGGACTCCATGCTCCACACCACCACGGGCTTCCTCTGCGCCGCCACGGGCTTCGCCCTCATCGACATTCTCAACCGCAACAGCCGCATCAAATTTGAGCTGTCCCCCATCTATGTGGCGCTGGCGGCGTTCTGCTTCTCCATGACCGTCGGCGTGCTGTGGGAGTTCTTCGAGTTCGGCATGGACCGTCTGTTCCACATGGATATGCAGAAGGACACGGTGGTGCAGTCCATCACCTCCGTCATGCTGGATCCCACCAACCGCAACATTCCCGTCACCATCGACGGCATCCACTCTGTCGCCGTCAACGGGCAGGACCTGGGCTTCGACGGGTATCTGGATATCGGTCTGTACGACACCATGGCGGATCTGTTCGTCAATTTCATCGGCGCGGTGGTGTTCAGCACCATCGGGTACTTCTATATCAAGCAGCGTGGCAAGGGGCGGCTGGCCAAGGCGTTCATCCCCACTATCACGGAGGACGCCTCCGCCCGGACGCAGGAGAACGCATCGCCGGAGGATACGCCGGGCGCGCCGTAAAAAATTCGCAAACTGCAAAAATGCCAAAAAAGCGCAAGACCTCTGGTCGGACGACCGGAGGTCTTTTTATGGCCGCTATCCCGCGAGCGGTGCTTTGACGGCAAAAAATGGTCAATGGCACTTCGTGCATATTCATTTCCCGCGGCGCGGATACTACACTTGTAAAATTTGCTTTGACTGGAGGAATTTCATATATGAAAGCAACCGGGATCGTGCGCCGGATCGATGATCTGGGACGTGTCGTCATCCCCAAGGAGATCCGCCGCACCATGCGTATCCGCGAGGGCGACCCGTTGGAGATCTACACCACAAGGGATGGCGAGGTCATCTTCAAGAAGTACTCCCTAATCGGCGGGCTGGAGGACTTCGCCGCCCAGTTCTGCGACACGCTGAGCCGCAGCACCGATTTTACCGCCGCTGTCACCGACCGGGACGCCGTCATCGCCGTGGCAGGCCCCGGCAAGCGGGAGCTGCTGGGCAAGCCCGTCTCCGATCAGCTGGAAAAGCTCATGGCGGAGCGCAGCGTCTACCACTTCTCCGGGCTGGGCGCCATGCCCCGCATCTGTGAGGACAACGAGACGTTCACCGCCGCCGTGGCCGCCCCCGTGCTGTGTGAGGGAGATGTGCTGGGCGCGGTGCTGTTCGTCACCGACACGGGCCGCCTGCCCGGTGACACGGAGTGCAAGCTGGCCCAGACCGTGGCTGCGTTTCTGGGAAAAAGCATGGAAAGCTGAAAACAGGGTCTCCGGCATGGCCGGAGACCCTGTTTTTGTTTCAATATACGCCGTGCTCAGCGCTTGCTGTTATGTGGTCAGAGTCAGTCCTCCTTGCGCTTGGTGAGCCGGGCCATACCGGTGACGGAGGCCACGGTAAGCGCCACATACAGTACCACGCCGGGGTCACCGGTGCGAGGCGATGTAGCGCCGCTGACGGTAAAGGAGAAGGAGCTGGCACTGCCATCGTCGAACCGGATCAGACCGGTATGGAAGCCCTGAGAGAGCTTGGCGGTGAACGGTCCCTGCAGGCGGAGCGCATTGCCGCGGATAACGTAGTCCTTGGCGTCGAGGCGGACACCGTCCACCCAGACGGAGGTCACGTGGCTGGCGGCGCCGCGGCTGATGCCGAACTGCACCAGCGCGCCGGCCTGAGCGGTCTGCCCGTCGCCGGAGGTGACATAGTACCCGCTGCTGGAGCCGCTGCCAGAGCCGCTGCCGGAACCACCGCCGGGTTCGTTGCCGGAGTCATCGCCCGGCTTGACGGGTGCCTTGGTGCAGACGATCTCAGCGCGGTCACGGATGCGGACGCGAGGCGCGATGGTCTTGCCGTCGAGGGCGAAGGTGTCGTCCCAAGAAGCCAGACCGATGGCATCCACACTGTTGCCGACGGTCAGGAGGCTGATGCCCTTATCCTTGGTGATGTAGCCGTCGATAAACAGGCGGCAGGTCTTGCCGGAGCCGTCGCGTACCATGATGGTCTGCACAATTCCCTCGGCGTTTTCGATGCGGGTGATCGTACCCTTCACCCTCACGAGGCTGCCCAGCACGCTGCCGTCCACGATCTGGGCAGCGGTGACAAGTGTCGGCGTGACAGGTTTGCCTTCACCCAGCTTCTCGATGGTGGTGACAGCCAGCTGGCGCTCGCCCTGATAGGAGCTGGTGGTGCCGGAGATACGGACGCGGTCGCCGATCTTGAAGTTGCCCGCCACGGGGAAGCAGTTGATGCCCGCAGTGGCATCCTGCACGTAGATGCAGTCAAAGAAGGCGGTGTCCTTATCATAGCCGGAGGCGTTGGAGGTAACGATGCCCTCCACGGTGAACTTTACGCCCTCATCCTTCTCCGCCTGCACCGTCTTGATGTCGGTGACAGTGATGGGGTTCAGGTAGCGAAGGAGGTTCTGGCAGATCCTGTAGTTGGAGTAATTCTTCTCTGCGGCGTTGTCCACGGAAGCCTGCACCTCAAAGTTGGACATGAAGGCCGCGCCGGAGACGATGATCAGACCCTTGCCGGCGAGCTGCTCTGTGGCCATGACCATCAGGCGGTTGTCGTTGTCGGCATAGGCGTACTTCGGCACACCTGCGCCGCCCAAGCCGTCCTCGTCCACGTCAACGGAATAAGTGGTGGCGTGGCCGTAGACCACGGGGGAGACGGTGGCCGGCAGGGAGGTCGTGGGCTTGCCGTCAACGCCCACGGCGTAGATGGATGCGCCGCCGTAGTGGCTGAAGCGCTCCGTATACAGCGCGTCATAGGGGTGTTCGGCGTCGAACTCCACGCCGCCCGTCAGGAAGTTGTCCATGTTGTAGCTGCTGAAGTACAGGCGCCACTTATCCACGCCGTCGGCTGCGCTGCGCACATCGTCATATGTGGCGTCGTCGCTGATGCGCAGGCTGGAGCCCAGCGCCTCCAAAAGTTCATTCTGCGTGGCTGCCATGTGCTTGATGGCGGGATTATTCTGAATGACCGGGTAGTTCTCGTAGTTGTCCGACCAGCCCGCGAGGATCACCGTGCCGCCGCCTGCATTGAATGCGGCGATGGCCTTCAGTTCATCGGCGGTGTAGGTTCTGGGATCGGACTGTGCAGCCTCCAGACGGCGGGAGGGTGCGGTGAGGATCAGCGCCTTGTACTTGGGGTTGGAACAGGCGGCGATCAGGTCGGCAGAGGTGTTCAGCTGCACGGTACGCACGCTGTTCTCGGCGGCCAGATTGCCGAAGTTGCCCATGCTGTCCTTGTAGTTGCCCGCCACGTACTCGTTGTAGTGGGCGGCATCGATGCCGATGTAGACAAGGGAATCGGCGTTCAGCACGTCCAGCGTGACGTCCTTGGTGAAGGTATATTCCTTCCCGTCCAACTCCACCACAGCCGTGACGGTGATGGTGGTGACCAGCGCCTTTTTGGGCGTGTACTTGAAGTCGATATCCAGCGTGGAGCTCTTGCCCAGCGTCTTTGGGGCCTTGTCGGTCTTGATGACCGCGCCGCCCTTGATGGCGTAGGTCATGGACTTAACGGTGGCGTCCGTTCCCTCGCCGTTAAAGAGGGTGGTGGTCAGGGTCAGCTCCTCGCCGGTAACGGGGGTAGCTGTGCCGCAGACGGCGTTGGTAATGCCCAGCTTCAGGGTATCGCCCACCCAAACGGGGGCGGTGACAGCCAGATCGCCGTCACCCTCGGTGACGCGGACGAAGTAGTAGCTGTATTCAGGCTTCAGCTCCACAGAGAGGCTGCCCTTGGTCAGCTCGGCGGCGCTGTTCCATGTATGCACCACGCGGCCGGAGTTGGCCACCAGCTCTACCTTCTTGATGGAGTCGTGGATGTCCGGGTCGTTGACGGTGACCTCGATGGTCAGCTTCTCGGGGACGTCCTTGATGATGGTACCCATGAGATTGCCGTTGACGGTGTAGGTGACCTCCAGATTCTTATCCTCGCTGGCGTACATATGACGCTCGCGGATGGCGGCGTAGATGCCCTCCTCGGTGAAGTTGTCGGTGATGATCACGTCACGGGCATCGTTGGCATTGCCCCACTTACCCTTGTGGTTATCCTGGTTGTTGGTGGGGGCGACGTGCCAGCCCTTATCCAGCGCCATGATATACTGCTCATAGCTGGGATAGTAGCCGCCGGCACCGATCTGCCCCTCGCCGTTGCCCACCTCTACCATGTAGACGCGGGTGTCGATGACGCCATCCCAGTAGGAGAAGTCAGCGAAGTTGCCGAAGGTCTTGCCGGGGTGGTTCAGCTGGCTGATGCTGTCCACGCCCTCGCCGCGGCTGAGCAGCGCATAGTATGCCTTCATGCCTGCATCGTTGGTCTTGCTGTTCAGGGTCTTGTTGTTGCGGGACACGATGCCCGGCGTGTTGAAGGTATTGATGTGGCCGGGACCTCCGGACCACGTCATCTCAAAGCCGCCGATGGCGACGATGGTGGACTGGCTCTCGTTGAACGCCGCCACCTTGCCCTTGTACTCCTTCCAGAGGTCGCGGCTGCTATCGGAGGCGGCCTGGGTCATGTCGTAGAGCGCGTCCTCCGGGTTGGGCGCAGAGGTGCTGTCAAAGTAGTTGGAGTGATCGGTGAAGGCCACGAACTGCACGTTGGCACTGTCGGGCAGGTTCTTCACATACTCCAGCGCGCTGTCCAGCGAGCCGGCGCCGTCGGAATACTGGGTGTGGCTGTGGAGCTGACCGAAGTAAAGCTGATGCTGGGTCTTGCCCACAGTGAAGAACCACGTGAGGGAAGACTCCTTGTTATCGGTGCGCTTAACGGTGACCGTTACCTCCACGCGGCCATCGGCCAGCTTGGCGGCGGGGGTGTAGGTGATGCGGCCGTTCTTGAGGGTGGGGGTCACGCTCTTGCCGCCCACGGTCATGGTAATGGCGGGGTTCTTCCCGGCGTTTGTCAGCGCCACGGAGATCTCGGGACGCTTCTCGTCGCCGGTCTGTGCGCCCTTGGCGGGCTGAGGATCGGAGAGTACAGGCTCGTCCTTCACCGTGACCTCCACCGTGCGGGAGATAGCCTTGCCGGTGGTGTCCTTGCCGGTGATGACGATCTGCAGCTTTTCGCCGGTGACCATCGCCGCCGGGACAGTGACGGTATACGTCCCCTCCGCGTCCTTCGTGACCGTCAGCGCCGTGCCGCCCAGCTTGGCGGTCATGGCGCCCTCCACGCCAAAGGGCGCATCCACGGTGAAGGCGAGGGTGTAGTCCGTATCCACAAAGGCGTCGGGAACGGTGTTGATGACCACGGCGGGCAGGTTGACCACGCCCTTCGTCAGCGCCGTGCCGTCAGCCACGGGATAGAAGTAGAAGGAGTAGATGGTGTAGTCCAGCTTGCCATCTTTGCTGTACATGCTGTAGCTCTTGAAGCTGTCGGCATAGTATTCCAGCCACTGGCTGTGCGTGTTGTTGAACTTGGCGGTACGGCTCTCCAGCTCGAAGCCGCCCACGCCGCCGGAGCAGGTACGTACCTTCCAGTCGGCGTCGTTGCTGGCGGTCTGGGAGTAGAAGGCGTTGTTGCCGGTGCCGTTGGAGCAGAGGTAGCCGTAGGCCTCGTTCTTGAAGCGGTAGTACTCGCCGTTTTTCTCCACGGTGAACACCACGGCGCCGTTGGCGCAGGTGGCCTTGCCGCCGTCCACGGTGGCAGCCGCCTTGCCGATGGAGGGGCTTTCCGCGGTGCCGATCTGAGAGGCCAGCACGGCCTTGGCGCTCTGGTTGTAGAGAACGACCTGTGCGCCCGCAGCGGGCAGGCCGCCGGAGGTCTCCTCACCGCTGTCCGTGACGAGATAGAACTGCACCTCAAAGTTGGGGCCGGTGCCGGTGTAGGCGCTCCAGTTGTTATTCTTGGCGAACCACTGGAGGCGGTACTTGTCAGTGCGGGTCGCGTTGTCGACATAGAAGCAGTCCGCCGTCTTGGCGGGAACGACCTTCCATGTGTCGTTTACCTTGTTCAGGGGGGTGCTGGTGTAGCTGGTATCCATGGACAGCTTATCACCATCGGCGGTGGAGAAGGTGTAGGTGCCGTCCGCATTGACGCCCACCGTCCAGATGTCCTTCTTGGTATAGCCGGTGAGCTTGCCGTCGGCCAGCTTCACGTCCGTCCCCTGATTGTAGAAGCCCGTGTACTCGGTGGACAGCGCCTTGCCGTTGGCGGGGTTGAAGATGACGATGGTGTCGCCGTCGGACAGGGTGGTGACGATACCGCTCTGGCGGGCCGCCTTGACCTCGTCAGCCACGGTGTTGCGCAGCTGCAGCGTGGTGCTGAAAACACCCACGGCGGCAGTCACGTCCAGCTTGTCGCCCACCTTGAGGGCCGTCTTGTCCGCGACGACGGCCTTATACAGCTGAATGGTCTTACCATCGCCGTCCTTCAGGGTGATGTTGGGGTTGGCGAACTGACCGTTGTTGTCGTAGATCTCGGTGATCTCCAGCCCGGTGAGCTTCACATAGGTACCGATATCCTTGGTACTCAGGCCGCCGATGGTGGTGAGCTTGGCGGCCAGTGTCAGACCGGAGGACTTGACAAACGTGCCGCTGCCCAGCTGGGGCAGGCTCTTGAAATCGGTGCGCTTGCCGGTGCCGATGACGGTGTCGCCCAGCTTGATATCATTGGTGGAGGTAGCAAGACGCAGGCAGATACCGCCGGTATCGTCCTGCAGGTAGTAGTTGGAGCCGTCCACCAGCGTGACGACGCCCTTGACGGTGAAGGTCGCATTACTTGCGCCCGCCAGCGCCTCGGCGATGGTCACAAAGGCAGGCTCCGCCGCCTTCACCGTGTAGGCGAAGGTGACCTCGGCGCTGTCCGTCATGCCCTCCTTGGTGGCCTTCACCGTGAAGGTGGTATCCGCCGTCAGCGCGATGGGGGCGGTGTAGGTCTGGTATGCGCCGTCACCCACCTTGTACTGGATGGCAGCGTCGGCGGTGGCACAGGAGAACACGATCTCCGTGCCAGAGGCCAGTGCGCTGCCGGTAGGATAGTTGGCGGTGGGAGACGCCACAGCCTCGACGCTGCCGCTGCCGCCACTGCCACCGGCGCTTTCATCCAGCTTGTAGAGGGCGATGTCATCCTGACCGCCCGTATAGGCGGAAAAGAGCGGTGTACCCTTGTTATAGTTGTAGCGCAGCAGATTGTGGGTGTTGGTACCCTGCGCCGTAACGGTGGCCACGCCATCCGCAGTGAGGGTGATCGACCACGAAGAATTGTCGCTAAGTGCCTTTTCTGTTTTCAGAAAGTTTTTTTCGCTGCTGGCTGCATACAGATAGCCTGAACCGGCGTAAAAGGCCCAGGTGTCGTCCTTTGTGCCGCTTTTCAGTGTCAGCACCTGCACCTTGCTGTTTAGGGTGATGCTGCTCCCGGAGGCTGTGACCACCACGGCCTCGCGGTTGTTGGTTTTCTGATTCGTGCCGAGCGCATACTCGGCGGCTGCGTTGGCGATCACGATCTGGTCGTCCACCTTCAGCGTGGATACATCTGTGATCCGTGTTGCCGTGGTCGCCGCACCGGCGGATTCCTCTCCCTCGGCGAAGACCATCGTGGGCAGCAGCGACAGCAGCATGACCACCGACAGAAGTGCAGAAAGGAGCCTCTTGCCTATTCGTTCGTTCATCCGTATACCTCCTGTTTGATTTTCTCTACTCGGCCCGCTGGCCGGCGCTTGCGCCCATTTTCCGTCCGAGAAAAAGACAGAAAAACCGCCCCACCTGTCAGTACAGGCGGACGGCGGTCCACAAATCTGGGAGGCTGGTGCATATCGGTTCTCAAGCGAAGTTTGTCCCAAATCGTGGATGATGCCAAAAACCGGGGCAGACCTTTCATGATGATAATCAGATTGTATCATATTATTTCGTAAAAAACCACCCCCAAAAAACGCCTTTTTGTAAAAGTTTCCTGCCTTGACATACCGCCGGGAAATTGTTATGCTGATTTGGAAAAATGGAAATGGGGGGACGAAGGAATGGCGAAGACCGCTTCCCGATCCAAGCTCCGCCAATGGTGGCGGGACAACCGTATCAGCTGTCTGGTGCTGGCGGTCTGCGCGGCACTGTTCATCGCGGCGCGCCTGTTCGCCGCGCCGGAAAGGGCGGCGGGTCATACCGCGGCGGAATACGCCGAATACGAGAACGCCGTCATTACGGAGGTGCTGACCGACAGCACCTTCACCGACCCCGCCTCGGACAATGCCGTCCGGGGCGAGCAGCTGCTGCTGGCGGAGGTAAAGACCGGTCAGTACAAGGGTGAGATCCTGCAGGTGTACGGCTATGTGGGGCCGATGTACGGTACGCCGCTGAAGGTGGGCGACGGGGCAACTCTGCTGATCTCCACCTATGCCGACGGCTCCCACACCGCCACCGTGTATGAGTACAACCGCCTGCCGGTGCTGGTCGTGATCGTGGCGCTGTTCCTGCTGGCTACGGTGGCCGTGGGCGGCAAGGTGGGCGCAAAGTCGCTGGCGGCGCTGGCGGTAACACTGGTGTGTCTGTTCCGCATCCTCATTCCCCTGCTGATGAAGGGCGCACCCACGCTGCTGACCGTGTTCCTCGTGTGCGCCTATATCACCGTTGTGACCATGGTGCTGCTGGGCGGCGTGCGCCGCAAGACCGTGTGCGCCGCGCTGGGAACCATCGCCGGGACGGCGCTGGCGCTGCTGTTCGGCCTGTTGGCGCAGAGCCTCGCCCGGGTGGATGGTATGCGTCTGGCGGACGTAGAGCCGCTTTTGCAGCTGCGGCAGACCGGCACGCCCATCGGGCTGCGGGGTCTGCTGGTGGGCGGGATCGTCATCAGCGCGCTGGGCGCGGTGATGGATGTGGCCATGAGCATCGCCTCCGCCATGACGGAGGTACACACCGTCGCCCCCACCCTGAGCCGCCGGGAGCTGTTTCGCTCCGGCATGAACATCGGCCGGGACATGGTGGGTACGATGACCAATACGCTGATACTGGCGTTCCTCGGCAGCGGCTTCGCCCTCATCATCTACCTCTACTCGCTGGGGCTGAGCGCGTACCAGCTGATCAGCTCGGCCTACCTGACCATCGAGGTCATCAGCAGCGTGTCCAGCAGCATCGGCGTCATCCTCTCCGTACCGCTGACGGCGCTCATCAGCGCTGCCATCCTGACAAGGGGCAGATCCGCCCACTAACGCCAGACTCCTCGCGGATAACGCGGGGAGTTTTCTGTTCCAATCAAAGCACGATGCTGCCGGTTTTCTTGCCGTCCATTGCAAAACACAGCAGTGTCCCCTTAGGGTGACGTGCTGGGCATGGAAAGCCGAAAACAGGGTCTCCGGCAATGCCGGAGACCCTGTTTTTCGTTTACGTATCTGCGCCAACCTCCGCGCTCAGCGCTTGCTGCCGCCCAGCGGGGTCTGTCCGTAGAACACGTCGGCCTGCCGGTAAAACGCCAGTGCCGCACCGTCGAAGTCCCCGTTGTAATAGGGCGTCTCGATGGCCTGCTTCAGCTTCATCTGCTGGGTATCGGTCATGGCGGCGCGCACCTTGCCGCCGCAGTTCACATAGTAGTCGCCGTTGCGCACCAACAGCAGCAGCATATCGTTCTCGCCCAAGCCCCAATCGGCGCCCAGCTTTTCTGCGGCCTTCTCCGGTGTCCAGCCGGTAATGCTGTCCACCGTGGCTACCGCGACCGCTGCGTAATACCGGCTGTCCCAATCGCTGTTGTACTGCCGGATCTCATCCTTTGTCTTTTCGGACAGCATCCCCGCCTCATCGCAGATCCACTGGTGGTATTTCACCTCCGGCAGCGTCACCGGCTGCCTGGCGATGTAGCCGGCCTTACGGCTCTGGCCGATGCACACGGCGGCGGCGATGGACAGCACCAGCACCGCCAGTGCAACGCCCCGCTTTTTGAAAAACTTCATACAAACTCCCCTTCCCGAAGGAGATGATTATTTCTTTAGCTCCGCAGCTCCAGCAGCTTCTGCTTCAGCTCACCCTCGATACGGCCCAGCACCCCATTTTGCGCGGGCGTAAAACGGGGGCCCCGTTCCATTGCACTTCCTCGGGCGAAATGAATTCGCCCTGCGGCAAGGTTTTGCACGCAAAACGCTTGGACGCGCTGCCGCGCGATGCGGCTGCGCCGACCGAGCTGGGCTGGCGGTGCCGATTTCTCTTTCTCAGCTCCGCAGCTCCAGCAGTTTCTGCTTCAGCTCGCCCTCAATGCGGCCCAGCACCCCATTTTGCGCGGGCGCAAAATGGGGGCCCCGTTCCATTGCACTTCCTCGGGCGAAATAAATTCGCCCTGCGGCAAGGTTTTGCACGCAAAACGCTTGGACGCGCTGCCGCGCGATGCGGCTGCGCCGCCCGAGCTGGGCTGACGGTGCCGATTTCTCTTTCTTAGCTCCGCAGCTCCAGCAGCTTCTGCTTCAGCTCGCCCTCGATGCGGCCCAGCTCGGCTTCCGCCTCCTTACGCTTGGCGGCTCCCTCCTTCTGGATGCGTGCCACCTCATCCAGCGTGGAGATCAGCTGCTGGTTGGTGTGCTGCAGCGTCTCGATATCCACGATGGAGCGTTCCGCCTCCTTGGCGGTGGCGATGGTACCCATCTTCAGGGTGTCGGCATTCTTCTTCAGCAGCTCGTTGGTCATCTCCGTCACCGCGTTCTGGGCGGCGGTGGCCTGACGGCTGTGCTCCATGCCAAGCGCCAGCACCATCTGGCTCTTCCACAGGGGGATGGTGTTCACCAGAGAGGACTGGATCTTCTCGATCATCTGGGTGTCGTTATTTTGCAGCAGACGGGTCTGGGGGCCCATCTGGATGGACACCATGCGGGTCAGCTCCAGATCGTGGAGCTTCTTCTCAAACCGGTCGCACAGGCTGACCAGATCGTTGTATGCCTGGGCGTCCTCGGCAAGACCGGACTGCTCCGCCTTCTGGTGCAGCGCCTCCACCTCGGTGGCGCGCACCTCCGCCAGGCGCTTCTTGCCCGCCAGAATGTACATGGTCAGTTCCTTGTAGTACTTCAGGTTCAGCTCATACATCTGGTCGAACATGGCCACATCCTTGAGCAGGGTGATCTGATGGTTCTCCAGATTCTGGGCGATCTTGTCCACGTTGGCCTCGACCTTGCTGTACTGGGACTTCATGATCTCCAGCCTGTTGCCGGCCTTCTTGAACAGCCCCTTCAGGCCCTTCTTCTCCTCGTCCTCGCCGAAGCCCTTCAGCTCCACCACCAGACGGCTCAGATCCTCGCCGATCTCGCCCATGTCCTTGTTGCGCACGTTGTTCAGGGCGTTTTCAGAGAAGGACGCCACGCTCTTCTGGGCGGCGGCGCCATATTGCAGCACCTGATTGGTGTCTCGGATATCGATCTTCTTGGAGAAGGCGTTCACGGCCTGACGCTCCTCCTCGGTCAGCAGACTCTCGTCCATGGCCACCGGCTCGATCTTCTTTTCCTCCTCCTGCGGCACCTCCGGCGCGTCGGGCGTCAGGGTCAGCTCAGGTACGGCCACCGCCGCGGCGGTATCGGTATCGGGTGTCAGGGTCAGCTCAGGCATCATGTTATCGGTCATGTCTCTGTTTCCTTTCTTATGATAAATTGTGTGTTCTCTCGCTTACAGCTCCAGCGTAATACCGCCGTCCGTATCCTGCGGCGGCTGGGTCTGCGGAGCGCTCTGGGCGGTCTTGTGCAGGTCATCCGCCGCCAGACCCTCCCGCACCATCATGTTCTCCAGCACGGTGATGTCGGTGGAGATATCCATAGCCTCGTCGCCGAACAGGCTGTCCAGCTGCTTTTCAAAGGCCCGCACGATGGTGGACATCATACCCTCCACCTTCTTCATGGTGCCGGTGATATTCTCCCCGCTGACACCCTGCCGGCTCATCTGGTCGTAGGCCGTCAGCAGCTTGATGGTGGTAGGCAGGTAATAGGACATGAACTTCCGGATCTGGGGCAGCTTGGCGGGGTTGTCCTTCACATACCGGAAGATACGGCTGCTGACCTCCTCCAGCCGGTCGATCTGGCGGGAGATGGTCTCGTCCTGAATGCTGTCGTTCAGCGCCCGCATGGTCTTGATGGCGCCGTCTCCGTCGGCGATCATCTTATCCAGCGCCGGGTTGCCGGTGGTCACCGGCTCCTCCGGGAGCTCCACCACCTCTGTCACGTCCTTGCAGAACAGCCGGGCGATCAGCGCCGCCGCTGCGGACACCGCCGCCGCCAGCAGGAAATGCCCCACCTGATACAGGGGGAACAGCAGCGCGTACACCAGCCACACGGCTGCCGCCGCATAGAGCGGCACGGCTGATCTGTGGACGATGGTCTTTGTTTTCAATCCTGTCGCCTCCAGTCCTCGGTCGGAACCGAATAGATATACATACGATGCGTCCATTATAAACCATCCCACCCGCGGGGTCAAGAAAAAGAGCCGCCAAGGGCGGCTCTCCGGCTGCTTAAATTGTCACGCCCCGCGTCCCGTCGACGGGATCGGTAAAGACGGGCAGTGCAGGCGGCGACACCGTCCAGAGCACAAACGCCGCGCACAGCGCCGCCATGACCAGTACTCCCACCGCCTGCCACACCGGTGCGGTCAGCGCACCCCGCTTTTGCAGCGCCGTGCTGACCCAGAAGGCCAGCAGCACCGCCGCCTGAAAGATGAGGACGTTCACCACGCCCACATTGACGCCTGTAACGCCCGTGTAGCCGTAAAACAGCAGCGGGATGGCGGCCATGCCCGCCAGCAAGCCGACTGCCCGCGGCGCCGCGGGGCGCAGGCTGCGAAGGCCGATGCATTGGGCCGCCGTCCACAGAAGCCACGGCACGAACAGCAGCTTCATATGCTCCCATGTGGACTCGTTGACGGCGGACACATACGCCGCCCACCGCGCCTGTCCCGTCCAATCATATACAAAATGCAGCGTGTTGCCCAGCAGGATGACAACGAACAATCCCGCCGTCTCCCAGGTGCGCCATTTCCGGTCTCTCCGCTTCACGGCATCGTCCCCCTTTCCCGGATCGCCTCATTATACGCCGCTGCCGCGCGCCTTATACACCGCAGAAATAAAGGTACACTTTTTATTTTCCCTGTGCTATAATCGGTGGTGACACCATTGTACGCCAATGGTACAACGACATACGACACGGCGGCGTCTGCCGCTGGGAAAGGCGGTATACCTACTATGGTCATAACAGAACGTCTGGCAACGCTGCGCCGGGAGATGGCACAGCACGGCATGAACGGCTATGTGGTGGTCACGGACGACTTCCACGGCTCGGAGTATGTGGGCGACTTTTTCAAGGCCCGCGCCTACCTGTCCGGCTTTACCGGCTCCGCCGGTACGCTGGTGATCCTGCCGGAGCGTGCGGCTCTGTGGACGGACGGCCGCTACTTTTTGCAGGCGGCGGATCAGCTGGCCGGCAGCGGCATCGAGCTGATGCGCATGGGACAGCCCGACGTCCCCACCATCGGCGCGTTTCTGGCCGAGCAGCTGCCGGAGGGCGGCGTGCTGGGCTTTGACGGCCGCACCGTCTCCAACGGCTTCGCCGGTACTCTGCGGGATGCGCTGAAGGATAAGAACATCCGCTTTGCCGGCGACAAGGATCTGGTGGACGCCGTATGGCCCGACCGCCCCGCCCTGTCCGACCGCCCCGTATGGGAGCTGACCGGCTGCGGTCTGACCCGCGAGGAGAAGCTGGCCAAGCTGCGGGAGAAGATGACAGAGGAAAACGCCGCCTACCTGCTGCTCACCAGCCTGACGGAGATCGCATGGGCGCTGAACCTGCGCGGCGGCGACGTGGCCTGCACACCGGTCTTTCTGTCCTTCCTGCTCATCGGGCGGGAGGACGCACAGCTGTGCATCCAGCCGCAGGCCGTCCCGGCGGAGATCGCGGAGAAGCTGGCCGCCTGCGGCGTGACCCTGCGCCCCTACGGCGACGTGTATGATATGCTGCGCGGTCTGCCCGCCGGCACGCGGATCATGGCCGACAGCGCCACCGCCAACTACCGCATCATGGAGAGCCTGTCCCACGCCGAGGTGCTGGATCAGCCCAGCCCCGCCATTTTGATGAAGGCCTGCAAGACGCCGGAGGAGATGGCGAATTTCCGCACCGCCCACATCAAGGACGGCGCGGCCATGTGCCGCTTCCTGTACTGGCTCAAGCACCGCATCGGCAAGGAGCCCATTACGGAGCTGTCCGCCGCCGCCAAGCTGGCCGCCTTCCGCGCCGAGCAGCCGGACTTTTTGGATCTGAGCTTTGACACCATCGCCGGCTACGGCCCCCACGGCGCTATCGTCCACTACGACCCCACGCCGGAGACGGACGTGCCGCTGCACCCGGAGGGACTGCTGCTGCTGGACTCCGGCGCTCACTACCGGCAGGGTACCACCGACGTGACCCGCACCATCGCCCTCGGCCCCGTGGGCGAGGAGGAAAAGCGGATGTTCACACTGGTGCTCAAGGGCCATCTGGCGCTGGGCGCCGCCCGCTTCCCCCACGGCGCCTCCGGCGAGAATCTGGACGTGCTGGCCCGTCTGCCCCTGTGGGAGCTGGGCATGGACTACAACCACGGCACCGGTCACGGCGTGGGCTACATCCTCAGCGTCCACGAGGGACCCCAGAGCTTCCGCCTGCGCAGCGCCGACGGACGCCGCATCACGCTGGAGGAGGGCATGGTCATCTCCAACGAGCCGGGCTACTACGCCGCCGGTAAATTCGGCATCCGCCATGAGAATCTGGTGCTGGTGCGTACCGGCGATAAGACGGAGTTTGGCCAGTTCATGTATCTGGAGCCGCTGACCATGGTACCCTTCGACCGGGACGCCATCGACGTCTCCCTGCTGACGGAGCCGGAGCTGGCGCTGCTCAACGACTACCACAAGCTGGTGTACGATACCGTCTCCCCCCTGCTGGGTGCGGAGGAGCAGGCGTGGCTGGCGCAGGCCACCGCGCCGCTGCACCGCTGACCGCCGCGATTTCTGAAAGGAGTTTTGATACATGGGAATTCTCTCTCATCTGGAGCCGAAATCTGTTTTCGACTATTTTGAACGGCTGTGCGCGGTGCCTCACGGCAGCGGCAACACCAAGATCATCAGTGACCTGTGCGTGACCATGGCCAAGGAGCTTGGCCTGCGGTACCGGCAGGAGGACTGCAACAACGTCATCATCTGGAAAGACGCCTCTCCCGGCTATGAAAATGCCGCCCCCGTTATTTTGCAGGGCCACATGGACATGGTCTGCGCCCAGACGGAGGACTGCCCCAAGGACATGACCCGTGAGGGTCTGGATCTGGCCACCGACGGCCGGTATGTCTGGGCGGAAAAGACCTCGCTGGGCGGCGATGACTGCATCGCCGTTGCCGCCGCCTTTGCCATTCTGGCGGACGACTCCCTGTCCCATCCCCCGCTGGAGGTGGTCATCACCGTGGACGAGGAGACGGGCATGGACGGCGCTGTGGCGCTGGACTGCTCCGACCTGAAGGGCCGCCGCCTGCTGAATCTGGACTCCGAGGAGGAGGGTGTGTTCACCGTCTCCTGCGCCGGAGGTCTGCGGGCCGACTGCTTCGTACCCGCCGCGAAGGAGCCTCTGACCGACGAGGCGTGCTTCGCCGTGTCCATCGGCGGCCTGAAGGGCGGTCACTCCGGCGCGGAGATCGACAAGGGCCGCGGCAGCGGCAACGACCTCATCAGCCGCGTGCTGTACAGCGCCATGGAGCGGCTGGGTACGCTGCGGATCGCCGACCTCCGGGGCGGTCAGTTTGACAACGTGATCTGCACCCGCTGCGATGCGGTGGTGGCTGTCCCCGCCGGAAAGGCAGAGGACTTCGCCGCCTTCATCCGGGAGTTTGACGGCATCCTGAAAAACGAATACGCCGCCACCGACGGCGGTGTGGCCCTCACCTGTGCGGCCGCCGACGCCGACGCCGCCTACTCCGCCGAGGACTCCAGCCGGCTCCTCCATGTGCTGCTGACGCTGCCCCAGGGTGTGGAGGTCATGAGCGCCGACTTCCCCGGCCTCGTCCAGACCTCCCTGAATCTGGGCGTCATGACCGCCTGCGGCGACGGCCTGCACTTCTCCTTCTCCATCCGCTCCTCCGTGGCCACCCAGAAGGAGCTGCTGCTCCAGCGGGTGCGCGCCATCGTGGAGTACACCGGCGGCGGCACCGTGTCCACCCGGGGCGACTACCCGGCGTGGCAGTATGCCCGCCAGTCCCCGCTGCGGGACACGGTGATGGCCTCCTACAAGCAGATCACCGGACAGGACGGCGTTATCATGGCCACCCACGGCGGTCTGGAGTGCGGTCTGCTCATCAACAAGATGCCCGGACTGGACGCCGTCTCCCTCGGGCCGGAGCTGCACGACATCCACTCCCCCCGGGAGCGGCTGGGTGTGGACTCCGTCAAGCGGATGTACGCACTGGTATGCGAGGTGCTGAAGAACTGCCGCTGAACCACATCTGACCGATAAGGAGGGCCTGCCATGCGGCGCGTGATCCCCCTACTGTGCATATTGCTCCTGCTGTGCGGCTGCGGCGGCGGACAGTCCGTCTCCGCGCCGGATGAGGCGGCGCGCCTTGTGATCTTCACCGCCCGCAGCGCCGCCGCTTACGACGATACGGTGCGGGAGTTCGAGCGCCGCACCGGCATCTGGGTGGAGGTACGCACCGCCGACGGCACCCTGCCCCTGCTGGCGCAGATCGCCGCCGGAGACTCCGGCTGTGACCTGCTGCTGGGTGCGGCGCCGGACTGCCTCTCCGCCTACGGGGACTGCTTCGCGCCCTACGCCGCGCCGCTGGCGGCGGATATCTCCGACGCCTACCGGGACAGCGAGGATCGCTGGACGGCCTTTTCCCTGCTGCCCATGGTGCTGCTCTACAACGACCAACTGGTGCAGCGCAACGTGCCGGACAGCTGGAGCGGTCTGCTGGATACCGCGTGGCGGGGACGCATCGCCTGTCCCGACCCTACCGTTTCCGCCACGGGCTGCACCGTTTTGCAGGCGCTGACCCAATCGCTGCCCGGCGAGGATGAGACGGTGCTGGCCGCCTTTTCCCACAATCTCAGCGGCGTACTGCCCTCCGCCGCCGACGCGGTGGACGCCGTGGCGGACGGCAGCTGCTATGTGGGCGTCGCCACCGAGGATCTGGCGCTGCAGGCCGCGGACAACGGCTTCAGCGTCACCGTGGTCTACCCGGCGGAGGGTACGGTGATCCAGCCGGACTGCGCCGCCGTGGTGCAGGGCTGCCTCCACGAAGACAACGCCCGCGCCTTCATCGACTTCCTGCTCAGTGACGAGGTGCAGACGCGCCTGACCCGCCAGTCCCGCCGCGCCGTGCGCGGTCAGGCGGCCGCAAGCGCCGCGCTGCCCCGTGCCATGGCCTACGATGCCTATGCCGCCGGCGCCCGTCAAGCGGAGCTGCTGGCCATCTGGCAGAGCCTGACGGCGGAGGAGGCATCATGAAGCTGAAAAACTGGATCCGCCGCTCCTTCCGCAACCGGATCTTTGCCACCATTCTGGTGGTGACCCTGATGCCGCTGCTGCTGTGCGACGTGGTGATGATGCGGGTCATCGTGGCGCGTACCGAGCATACCCAGGCGCAGCAGGGACAGGAAACCCTGCACGCCCTGTGCGCCCGCTTTGACAACGCCGCCGCCCTGTGCGGCGATACGCTGGACGCGCTGGCCACCAGCACCATCACACGCAGCGTCCTGCGCCGGACGGAGCAGGACTCCCGTCTTCTGTACCAGTTTCTCTACCGCCGCGCCGCCCCGCTGCGGCCCTACGCCGCACTGGACATCTACAACGCGCAGGGTGTCTGTCTCTATACGACGGACACCTCCCTGCCCGCCGCCCCGCTGGACACGGACTGGGGTGCGCTGTACGCCGCACGAAGCGGCAGCGGTACGGTCTTCCTCAGCTCCGGCAAGGGGCTGCTGGCGGCCCGCACCATCACCGCCTACGGTGGGCAGCTGCTGGGCTATGTCACCGTCCGCATGGACAGCGACGGCTTTGCCCAGCTCTTTGACGGCCTGATGGCGCCCGCCGACGATCTGCTGGTGCTGGACGGCACATGGCGCACCGTCTACTACACCCGTACCGTGCAGGCGGACCGCACTGTAGCCGCCCTGCGTGGTCAGCTGCTGTCGGGGCAGAGCCTCACCGGCGCTGCCGGTGACAACTGCACGTTCTATACCGCCTACGGCGCCGGAGGCTTCACCCTGCTGCTCCAACAGTCCCGCATCTACACGGGGCAGGTGCTGCGCTCCCTGTATCTGGTAGGCGCGGCGCTGGGCTTTTTGTGTCTGGCGCTGTGCGCCGTGGCCGCGTGGTGGCTCAGCCGCTACCTGTCCCGGCCCGTCAATGCGCTGGACGACGCCATGTGGCAGGTGGAGCGGGGTGACTATGACGCCCAGCTCTATCTGGACAGCCCCGATGAGCTGGGACGTCTGGCCGCCAGCTTCAACCGCATGACCGAGGAGTACCGGCAGAATCTGGAACGCTCCGTCCAGCGGCAGAAGGAGCTGAACGAGACGCAGCTGCGGATGCTGCAGGCACAGCTGAACCCCCACTTCCTCTACAACACGCTGGACTGCATGAAATGGCTGGGCGTGGCCAACCATGTTCCCCAGATCGCCGCCATGTCCACCGATCTGGCGGCGCTGCTGCGGGCAGGTATCTCCGGCAGCGAGCTGATCCCGCTGGAGGACGAGCTGGAGCTGGTCCGGCAGTACCTGAATATTCAGGAGATCCGCTTTGAGGATCGGTTCGTCTGCGAGATCGACGTGGACGAGCGCTTCCAGCACTGCATCGTGCCTAAGATGGTGCTTCAGCCGCTGGTGGAAAACGCCATCATCCACGGCGTGGCGGATCTGGAGGAGGGGTATATCAAGCTGTGGGCGGAGTCCGATGGGGACGACCTGCTGCTGCGGGTGTCCGACAACGGTCGGGGCATCGAACCGGAGGTGCTGGCGCGCCTTGCCCGCCACGAGGACATCCCCGGCGGCCATCTGGGGCTGAACAACGTGGATCGCATCATCCGCCTGTACTACGGCGAGGGCTACGGCCTCACCGCCGCATCCGACGGTGGAAACGGCAGCTGTATCACACTGCGCCTGCCCATGACGAAAGGAGAAGACCATGCTGAAGGTATTGATCGTTGACGACGAGACGGTGGTGCGCCGCGGCATCGTGCTGGGCATGAACTGGGCCTCCATGGACTGTGTGGTGGTGGGAGAGGCCGCCAACGGCGAGGAGGGCCTCGCCGCCGCAGAGCGCTACAACCCCAGCCTCATCATCACCGATGTGCGGATGCCCCGCATGGACGGCATCGAGATGATGCGCCGCCTCCGCGAGCGGGACTGCACCGCCCACTTCATCGTCCTCACCGCCTACGACGAGTTCGACTACGCCCGCTCCGCCCTGCGCTACGGCGCGGCGGACTACCTGCTCAAGCCCTTCCGGGATCAGGATCTGATGGCCGCCATCGCCCGCGTACGGGAAAAGGAGGGCGCTGCCCAGCCTGCGGAGGACACCCCGCTGCTGCCCAAGGGCGACAAGAGCAAGTATGTGCTCCAGACCCTGAACTACATCGCCGAGCACTATGCCGACGCCGATATCAATATCGCCGCCATCGCCCGGCACATCGGCATCAGTGAGGGGCATCTGAGCCATGTGTTCAAGAAGGAGACGAACTACACGGCGCTGGGCTATCTCACCCAGTACCGCATCCACATGGCCCGCTCGCTGCTGCGGGACTGCCGGTACAAGGTGTACGAGGTGGCGGAGATGGTGGGCTACCGCGACGTGGCCTATTTCGGCAGCACGTTCAAAAAGCTCACCGGTATGTCACCGTCGGAATATCAGGATCGGTGTCATTAGGAAAACTGCACAAAAAGGGACAGTGCGTTTTGACACGCGCTGTCCCTTTTGTCAGAATCGTCTGGATAATCGCAGAGATGACCCGTTTTTTCGGTCGTTGCCGCGCTGGTATAATAATGGTGTGATGGTGCATCCCGCACTGTCCGACTTTTTGAAAAGGAGATTCAGGAATGAAAAAGTTTATTGCTCTTTTGCTGGCGCTGGTCATGGCTCTGAGCCTGGTGGCGTGCGGCGAGAAGACCCCCGACGAAAATGGCGGCAATGATACCCCCGACGCCAAGGATTATTCCGGCTATACCATCCGCATCTACTCCAACTCCAACTCCACCGAGCGCACCACTTGGCTCATCAACGCCGCCAAGGACGCCGGCTTCACCATCTCCATCGACGACAACAGCGTCATCTCCGGTGATACCGCCGCCATTCAGGCTGCCAACGAGAACAAGGACGGCGACATCCTGTTCGGTCTGAACGAGACCCGCTGGAGCCAGGTGGTCAACGGCACCTACGAGAACCTGTCCCTGGTGGACTGGACGCCCACTTGGGCCGATCAGGTGGGTGAGTATGCCTATCCCGGCGCTGCCTACGGTCTGGTCATCCAGAACGTGCTGATGCTGTACCGCAACGATGAGCTTGGTACCAATGGCGAGGCTCTGCACTTTGCTCACTGGTCCGACATCGTGGACTGCGGCTACAAGTGGTATCGTCAGAACAAGGTCGGCGGCACCACCAACGCCAACATCAACTCCGCTCTGCTGTACTCCTTCATCGATCCCTCCTCCCCCGCCGGCGGTGTGTCCATCGATGGCTGGAAGATGCTGTGGAACTACTGCGCCAACGGCGTGTATTCCTCCGATGATACTTACAAGTACGGCTTCGATCCTCTGAACAAGGGCGATGTGGCTGTCTCCACCTTCTACTCCTCCTCCCTGTACGGCAAGATCGATGCCGCTGCCGAGAGCTCCGAGACCCCGCTGAAGGGCACCATGACTCCCGAGAACTGGAATCTGGTGGAGATCGATGACGGCACCTACTACATTGCCGAGTACCTGGGCATCCTGAACAAGGAAGGCCGTACCGACGAGGAGACCGAGGCTGTCAAGGCCTTTGCCGAGTGGTTCGGCTCCGCCGAGACGCAGGCTGCTTGGGGCGAGGAGTTTGACACCTATCCCTGCAACACCGCTGCCGCTGACATCCTGTACCCCGACGGCGTGCCTGCCATCTACACCCTGAAGAACTTTGCTCTGACCAAGGTCGACGGCGACACCACCTACGCTGAGTATGTGGCCGCCCACTCCGCCGAGTGGACCAACATCCTGACCAACCTGGGCTTCTACTGGGCTGACAGCAGCGCCGCTGTGAACGAGCCCGACTGGGACAACCTGGATTGGGCGACTCTGACCCAGAAGGCCGAGTAAGTAATTCCCATCAACCCCTGTGGCGAGCCGGCTCCCGGCTCGCCACAGCTGTAAGGGCGGAAAAGCCTTTCCGCCTTTACAGCTGTGAAGCAGACGTGTACAATGTCCCTGTCAGCGCCAAAGAAACCGAGCAAAGGAGTTTTGTGTGTTATGATCCGTTTGAATGATATCGTGGTGAAGTTCGGCGACTTCACCGCCCTGCACGGCATCAACGTCCATGTGAAGGAGGGTGAATTCTTCACGTTCCTCGGCCCCTCCGGCTGCGGAAAGACCACCACGCTGCGGACCATCACCGGCTTTATCGAACCGGTAGAGGGCGCCGTAGTGGTGAAGGACCGGGACATCACCCATGTCCCCATCGAGGACCGCAACATCGGCATCGTGTTCCAGAGCTATGCTCTGTTCCCCACCATGACCGTCTACGACAACATCGCCTTCGGCCTGAAGGTCAAGAAGGTAAAGCGTGCAGAGATCGACCAGCGCGTGCGGGACATCGCCCGCAAGGTGGATCTCAGCGATGAGCAGCTGCAAAAGGCCGTGTCCCAGCTGTCCGGCGGTCAGCAGCAGCGTGTGGCCATCGCCCGCGCTCTTGTCACCAACCCCGCCATCATCTGCATGGACGAGCCCCTGTCCAATCTGGACGCCAAGCTCCGTGTGCAGCTGCGCAACGAGCTGAAAAAGATGCAGAAGGACTTCGGCATCACCACCATCTACGTCACCCACGATCAGGAGGAGGCGCTGACCCTGTCCGACCGCATCGCCGTGTTCAACAAGGGCGTCATCGAGCAGATCGGCACCCCCAACAAGGTCTATAACCACTCCGCCACCGAGTTCGTGTGCAACTTCATCGGCGACATCAACCGTCTGGAGACGCCGCTGGTGCAGCATCTCAACGACCGCGGCGCCGGTCTGGACCCCGCCAAGCACAACTACATCCGGCTGGAGCGGCTCCATGTCAACGTGGAGCCCCGTGACGGAGAGCTGGCGCTGTCCGGCGTGGTGGAGAGCCGGGAGTATTACGGCCTGTACATCAAGTATTACATCACCGTGGAGGGGCAGACGCTGAAGGTCATTGAGAAGAACGACGGCGTCAACATCTACGAGCCTGCCCAACAGGTGTCCGTGGTCATCAACCCCGCCCACGTCATGGCCTACGAGGCCGGTGAGGAGGCCGCCCATGCGTAACGCCTCCCTGACGCGCCAGCGCCCCGATGCCGCCTTCGTGGTGCGGATCATCGGCATCGTGCTGTTCGCCTACTTCTTTTTCGGGTTTATGCTGCTGCCGTGCCTGAACACGCTGACCAGCATCTTCACCACGAAAAATACCGCTGGGGAGACGGATCCCTGGGCGGTCATCCGCTTCTTCTTCGCCGGAAACATGAGCCGCTACGTCTGGAACTCCCTGAAGCTGGCGCTGTGTCTGGTGGTCACCGTCAATGTGGTGGGCGTGTCCATCGTCCTGCTGACGGAGTATTTCGATATCAAGGGCGCCAACATCCTGCGCCTCGGCTATATGACCACCATGATCTACTCCGGCGTGGCGCTGGTCACCGGCTACCTGTTCCTGTACGACCCCAACGGCATCCTGACCACGGCGCTGGCCAACGCCATCCCCGGCTTTAACCGCAGCTGGTTCTCCGGCTTCAATGCGGTGCTGTTCACCATGACCTTCGCCTGCACGTCCAACCACGCGCTGTTCCTGCGCAATGCCATCCGCGGCATCGACTACAACACCGTGGAGGCCGCCCGGAACATGGGTGCCAAGCCCTTCAAGGTGCTGTGGAAGGTGGTCTTCCCCACGCTGGTACCCACCATGTTCTCCCTGACAGTCATGACCTTCATCACCGGTCTGTGCGCCATGTCCGCCCCCACCCTGCTGGGCTATGACTCCATCAACCCGGAGATCGTCCGTCTGGCGGGCTCCTCCGTGGCGGATGAGTCCTTCCCCCAGGCGCGGGCCGCCCTGCTGTCCATCATTCTGGCCATGTTCACCATCGTCCTGCTGACGGTGCTGTCCGCCTACGAGCGCAAGGGACACTATCTGTCGGTGTCCAAGACCAAGGCCAAGCTGGTGAAGCAGAAGATCACCAACCCCGTGTGGAACGTGCTGGCGCACATCTACGCCTATGTGCTGTTCATCATCTACATGATCCCTGTGGTGATGATCATCGTCTTCTCCTTCCAGACATACGGCGCCATCCGCATGAAAAAACTGGATCTGCGCAATTGGACGCTGATCAACTACTTCGGCACGCAGGACTATGAGTACCTGACCAACCGCGGCACCTACAAGCTGCGCAAGGGCTCCATCTCCGGCCTGTTCGCCAATGAGGCCACGCTGGGCGGCATCAAGATGAGCTTCATCCTGTCCATACTGGCGGCGGCGCTGGCCTGCCTTATCGTGGTGGTGGCCTGCAACTACATTTTCAAGAACCGCAATAAGAAGTCCGGCATCGTGCTGGAGTACTGCCTGCTGTTCCCGTGGCTGCTGCCCACCATTCTGATCTGCTACTCCTACCGCACCTACTTCAACTCCGACGCCATCTGGTATGTGGGCGACATGAACCTGTACTACGCGGAGAATGTCCGGTTGCTCATCGTGCTGGCATACACGGTGGTGAAGCTGCCCTTCTCCCTGCGTATGATCAAGGCGGCCTTCTACTCCATCGACTCGGAGCTGGAGGACGCCGCCCGGAACATGGGCGCCAGCGGCCTGCGCACGTTCCTGAAGGTAAAGCTGCCCATCATCCTGCCCAGCGTGCTGGCGGTGTTCGCCCTGAACTTCAACGCCCTGTTCACGGAGTACGATATGTCCGCAACCTTCGCCAGCTCCTACGGCACCAGCTACGCCATGGTCATCCAGTCCATGTGCGCGGAGGAAGGGCTGTACGGCTACAATGTCAACGCCTCCGGACGGCGCTGCGCCTCCACGGTGTTTATCATGCTGGTGTCGGGTCTGATCCTGTATCTGGTCTACGGCGTGGGCGGCCGGGATCTGGGCGAGCGGCTGGATGCCAAGGCTCGCCGCAAGCGGATCTGGAGCCGCATGACCGGCGTGTTCCGCCGCAGCGGTGACAGCGGCGTGGCGGAACCGGGAGAGCAGCTATGATCCGCCACATTGTATTTGACATGGGGCAGGTGCTGGTACAGTTCAGCGCCGGTCTGTTCACCGAGCGTCTCCATCTCCGTGAGGAGGACGCCGCGCTGATCCGCCGGGAGGTGCTGGCCACCACCGAGTGGGTGCGCATGGACCGAGGCACCATCTCCGACGACGATGCGCTGGAGCGGATGTGCGCCCGCCTCCCCCGGCGGCTCCACGATACGGCGGCCTATCTCGTCCACCGCTGGAACGACCCCATCATCCCCGTTCCCGGTATGGCGGCACTGGCCTGCGATCTGAAAAACGCCGGGTACGACCTATACCTGCTGAGCAACGCCGCCGCCCGCCAGCACACCTACTGGCACGACATCCCCGGCAGCCAGTGGTTCAGCGGCACGTTCATCTCCGCCGACTACCACCTGCTGAAACCGGAGGCGGCCATCTATCAGGCGTTCTTTGAGAAGTTCGGCCTGATACCGGAGGAATGTCTCTTTATCGACGACAACCCCGCCAATATCGAGGCGTCAGAAAACGCCGGTATGAGGGGCATCATTTTCCACGGCGACGCGGCGCGTCTGCGCCGTCAGCTCACAGAGCTGGGCATCCTGTAACCGCAAAAAAGAGTGGCTGTACCTACATGGTACAGCCACTCTTTTTGTCTCTGTTTACGTATTTTGTGCCTATTCGCTTGGCAGCAGCGGGCGGCTGATGGGCTGTGTCCCCAGCAGCATCTGGTAATCCCCGTTCAGCAGGATCTGCACCTGCTCTACCTCCTCCAGCGAGCAAAGGGAATTCACGATCCCGCGCAGGACCATCCGCTGCTGTACCGTGCTCTCCGGCATCAGCTCCGCGCAGTTGGCAGACAGGTTCAGGTAGCAGGTATTCCCGTCCACATTGGCGCCCAGCGCCGTAAAGTTCTTGGGCAGCAGGGGCTTCAAACCGCTGTAGCTGTCCATGGGACGCTCTGCCAGTGCCTTGACCACCGCCTCTGCCGGCGTCTCGCCCTCATAGACCGTGAGCCGCCGCTCCTCGGCCACCAGATTGTCGGCCTCGTCCGGGAAATACAGCGTCACCTCCACGGTGCGGACGATGTCCTCCGGGCTGGTCAGCAGCACCTGCGCCGAGGTGTATACATGGTCCGCATCCTGGGATGCGCCCATCACCGTGATCCGCACGGCATAGATACCCGTCAATTGCAGCAATGACAGGGTGATGCAGTAGTCCGCAATGGTGCGGTCAATGCCCACCAGCTGGTCGTACTCGCCGCTCAGATCCACCGACACCGTGCCGCCGGTAACGGTGCATCTGCGCACCGTGGTGCCTATGGGTATGGGGCTGGTGAAGCCGCTTGCCTTGCACCCGCCCAGCAGCAGTTCCATGATGTACTGCGCCTGCTGCTGACGGCCCCGGTCGTCCCCCGTCACCTTCTTCCAGTCCACCAGCACGCTGGTGATGGCGTCGCTGCCGCCGACGCTCTTATGCTTCGCGCTGAGATCAGCCGGATAGTACAGCCGCAGCCCGGTCTTCTGCGTCCCGCAGGCCGCCAGACTCAGCACCAGCAGCGCCGCCAGCAGCGCCGCGGTGATGCGTTTCACTCCTCGCATAGCTCCTCCTCCTGCGCCAGCGGCAGCGTCACGGTAAACACCGTACCCACGCCGTCTGCGCCGTGTCCCGCCTGAATGGAGCCGCCCCGGTTCTCGATGGTGTCCTTGACGATGGACAGACCCAGTCCGGTACCGCCCACCTCCCGGGAGCGCATCTTGTCCACCCGGTAGAACCGGTCGAACACATGGGGCAGATCCTCGTCGGGGATACCGATGCCGTTGTCGGTGACGGTGATGACCACCTGGCCGTCCCGCACCAGTGCCTCCGCCCGCACAAAGCCGTTTTCCGCGGCGGAATACTTGATGGCGTTCTCCATCAGGTTGTAGAGGATCTGATGTACGTCGTCGTCCGTGGCCAGCGCCACCGCGTCCTCCGACGCGCTGCCGGAGATGGTGACGCCCTTTTCCTCGGCCACCATGCCCAGCATCCGCTCCACCCGCTGCAAAACAGGCCCCACCGCCACGGGGTAGGCCGCCTGCACCACGCCGCCGTCCAGCCGCGTCAGCCGCAGCAGGTTCTCGGTGATGCGGCTGAGCCGCTCGGCCTCCCGGCCGATGTCGGTGACAAATTCCTTGGTGGTATCCGGGTCCATGTTATCCGTCTGCAAAATAGAGTCCGTCAGCAGGCGGATACCGGCCAGCGGCGTTTTCAGCTCGTGGCTGGCGTCGGATACGAACCGCCGCCGGGCGCTCTCCGTGGTTTGCAGCCGATCCGTCAGGCTGTTGAACTCCGCCGCGATCTGGGCGATCTCGTCGGTGCCGCTGGCGTCGGCCCGGTGGCTGTACGCGCCCTCCCGGACGCTGCGGATGGCCTGCAGCAGGCCGCTGATCTGCCGGGTCAGCATACGGGACAGCATGATGCTCAATCCCGCCACCAGCAGTGCGATCATGATGGAGATGGTCATCAGATTGCTCTGGAAGCTCTCCAGCAGCGCCGCCTGCTCCGTGTCGTAGTCATAGGCGTACACCGCGCCTACCGTCTGATTGTGGTACACCACCGGCGTGGCCATACGGCTGAGGAACGCCTCGCCGTCATACTGACAATAAAAGGCGTCGCTGCCCCGCAGTGCCGCCGCGATCACGGAATACAGGGCGTATTCGCCCACGGCGTCCCCTCCCTGCCGGGTATCGTACAGCACCAGACCGGCGCTGTCGGTGACCATGATGCGGGTGGCTCCAGTCTCATTCAGACTGCTGAGCGCCGCTGAGACATTCTCCTCCGTCAGCCGCTCCAGCCCCATCAGCGCCGACTCGATGACCTTGGCGGTGCTTTTCAGGTTGTCCTGATTGGAGGACACCATCAGGTTCTGGGACACCAGCAGCGGGTAGGAGTTCAGCAGCACCAGCACCGCCGCGATGACCAGGATGTAGCTGAGGCTGAATTTCAGCTGTAGGGTCGCCTTGCCCCGCAGCGTTCTGATCCACGCCTCCGTCTTGTCCCATGCCTTCTTACACTGTTGGCTGACTTTCTCCCTTAAAATAGTAACCAACTCCCCACTTTGTCATGATATGGATCGGCTTGGCCGGATCCGGCTCCAGCTTCTCCCGCAGGCGGCGGATGTGGACGTCCACCGTGCGGTAGTCCCCGGCGTAGGAGTAGCCCCACACCAAGTCCATCAGGCTCTCCCGGCTGTATACCCGCCGGGGGTTCTTCATCAAAAGCTCAATGAGGTCGTATTCCTTGGCCGTCAGGTCGATGGTCTTGCCGCCCCGGATGGCCACGCGTTCCTCTGTGTCCAGACTCAGGTCACCCACGGTCAGCAGCGGCGCCCGCTGGGGCTGCTGTGCCGCCGGACTGCCGCCGGACCGCCGCAGCAGGGCGCGGATGCGTGCCTTCAGCTCCAGAATGTTAAAGGGCTTTGTCACATAGTCGTCCGCACCGCAGGCAAAGCCCATCAGCTTATCGCTGTCCTCGCTGCGGGCTGTCAGCATGATGATGGGCACATCGGAAAACTCCCGGATCTGCATACAGGCGTCGCCGCCGGACAGTCCCGGCATCATCACATCCATCACGATCAGGTCGAAGCTCTCCTTTTTGGCAAGCTCCACGGCGGTGACGCCGTCATAGGCGGGCGTCACCTCGTAGCCCTCGTTCTCCAGATTGAATTTTACGCCCTTGACCAACAGCTTCTCATCGTCCACTACCAGTATCTTCATTCCTGTGTCTCCTCCGTTGTAATGCGGTCACGCAGACCATCCAGCGTGGTCTGCCCGATGCCGCTCACCTGTAACAGATCCTCCGGGCAGGTGAACGGCCCGTTGGCCGTCCGCCAGTCGATGATCCGCTGCGCCAGCACCGGCCCGATCCCCGGCAGCGCATCCAGCTCGTCCGCGTCCGCCGTGTTGATATTCACCTTATCCGTTTTCGGTTTCTCCGACGGTGCCTGCGCCTCCACCGTGTAGTCACCCTGCGTGGTGCGGGGCGTCAGCAGGTATACCGTTCCCACAGACAGCAAAAACAGAGCCGTCAGCACCAGCAGGAACACCCCTGTTTTTGACAGTTTTATCCGCCCGTCCACAGTTGACTCCCCCCGTGTTTTCGCGTATAATAAAAGTCACGCAATTTGATGGGTGCGGCTCATCCGTCGCGATCCAATGGTATTATAACATAGATGGAGAAGAAATCCTATGAAAATCCGCCGTTTTTTATCTGTTTTTTTATTGACCTGCCTGCTGTGCGCCCTTTTCACCCCGCAGGCGCTGGCGCTGGAGGACCCGGACATCCATGCCAAGGCCGCCATTCTGGTGGACGGCGAGACAGGCACGGTGCTGTACGATAAGAATATGCACGAGGAGCTGCCCATGGCCAGCATCACCAAGGTCATGAGCGCCCTGCTGGTGCTGGAGGCCGTGGATCGCGGCCAACTCCGCATGGATCAGAATGTCACCGCCACCGAGTCCTCCATGAAGGGCATGGTGGAGGACGGCAGCACCGCCGACATCAAGGTGGGCGAGACGCTGACAGTGGAGCAGCTTCTCTACTGTATGCTGGTGATCTCCGCCAACGAGACGTGCAACATTCTGGGCGAGGCCGTGTCCGGCTCCGTGGACGCCTTCGTGGAGAAGATGAACCAGCGGGCACAGGAGCTGGGCTGCCAGAACACCCATTTTGCCAACACCACCGGTCTGACCCAGTCCGGCCACTACTCCTCCGCGTGGGATATCTATCTCATCACCCGGGAGGCCATGAAGCACGACGATTTCATGACCATCGTCAACACCAAGGCCTACACCGTACCCGCCACCAATATGACGGAAAAGGAGCGGGAGCTGCACAGCACCAACGCCCTGATCTCCAACTGGCGCATGACCGGCTATCTCTACTCCGGCGCACAGGGCATCAAGACCGGCACCACCGATGCGGCGGGACACTGTCTGGTGTCCTCCGCCATCCGGGGCAGCCGCACCCTCATCAGTGTGGTGCTGGGCTGTGAGGAGGTCAAGACCGAGAAGGGCGGTACCCGCGTGGAGAGCTTCACCGAGACGGCTCGCCTGTTCGACTGGGGCTTTGACAATTTTTCCACCCGCACGGTGCTGGAGGAGAATGAGCTGATCTGCGAGGTGCCTGTGGCGCTGAGCAACGAGGTCGCCACCGTGGCTGTCCACCCGGCCTACGCCGCCGAGGCGGTGCTGCCCAAGGATCTGGAGCTGGATCAGCTCCAGCGCACCGTGGACTGCGCGGAGTCCGTAAACGCCCCCGTCACCACCGGCGACGAGCTGGGTACCATCACCATCTCCTATGACGGCACGGACTATGTGACCGTTCCCCTGCTGGCCGTGGCCGACGTGTCCGCCAGCCGCTTCCTGCTGGCCAAGCACGCCATCGTGCAGTTCTTCTCCCGGACGCCGGTGAAGATCGCCTCTGTCGTGCTGGTGGTGCTGGTCATCGCCGTGCTGCTCTGGTTCCGTCTGTACGGACGCACCCGCCGCTACGGCAGAGCCTCCAGCAAGCGCTATCGCCAGCACGCCTACCGCGGACGCCGCCGCTGAGTGCCATGGAGGATCTACATATCCTGTATGAGGACGCACATCTCGTCCTCTGTGTCAAGCCCGTGGGCGTTCTGTCGGAGGACAGCGAGCAGGGCGCCTGTATGCCCGCCCTGCTGCGTCGGCACTACCGTGAGCAGGGGAAGCCCGACTACATCGCCACCGTCCACCGGCTGGATAAGATCGTGGGCGGCGTTATGCTGTTCTCCCGCCGCCGGGAGGTCACCGGCAAGCTCACCGCCGCCGTGGCGGAGCACCGGGTCACCAAGGAGTATCTGGCCGTGCTGCGGGGACACCCGGCGGAGGCCTCCGCCACCCTCACCGACCTGCTGTTCCGGGACGCCTCCAAGAACAAAAGCTATGTGGTCAAGCGGATGCGTAAGGGCGTCCGGGAGGCCTCGCTGGAATATGTGACGCTGGGCAGCACGGAGGAGCTGACGCTGGTGCGCGTCCGGCTCCACACCGGCCGCACCCACCAGATCCGCGTGCAGTTCTCCTCCCGGGGCCTGCCGCTGCTGGGGGATATCCGCTACGGCAGCAAGGCCGACTGCTCCACCGCGCTGTGGTCGTATCACATGGCCTTCACCCACCCCGTCACCGGGCGGACGGTGGATGTGACCTGTCCCCCGCCGGAAAGCTGGCCGTGGACGCTGTTCAACGCCGATACATACGCATGATGCGCAGGAAAAGAGGACGGCTTCCGCCGTCCTCTTTTTGCCGCCCTTCCCTCAGAACGCACCGGGGCGGCGCTGGAGCTGCTCGTCGGCAGCCGCCTGCCGCAGCTGCGACAGGGAGCGGATGCCGCCCTGCTGCTGGAGCGCAGTCTGCATCTCCGGCGGCAGGCCGTAGAAATACTCGTAGGCGGCGGGGTCGTTGTTCAGCAGGTCGGTCAGCGTCTCGTAGTACATATACAAACACCTCCGCGCTCATTGTGCGCGGAGGTGTTTTGCTTTATACCGTTTTTTCAAAATAGAAGTACGTTTCGTCCTCTCCGCTGGGCCGCATACAGGACGCGAGCATTTTGTGGGACGCCGCGTTTTCCTTAAAGCACTTGGCCACCACCCGGGCAAGCCCCAGATGGTACAGCGCCCAGTCCGCCGCCGCTGCAAAGGCCTCCGTACCGTAGCCGTGACCGGCGCAGGCCGGCGCGATGCGGCAGCCCTGCTCGAAGCCGCCCCGGAAATCCGGGCGGTACAGCACCACCTCGCCGATGAGCTTTCCCTTCAGGCGGACGGCGAAATTCACGGCGCGGCGGGCGGCAAAATCCGCCTTGGCGGCATCCAGAAAGTAGTCCTCCGTCAGCGGCGCATCCCCCAGACCGGTGTGGTAGTCATAGCCCCACCAGCGGTTGCGGTCGCCGTCCAGACACAGGGCGTTGTACGCCTCCTTGTCGCCGGGTCGCAGAGCCGTCAGGGTCAAGCGCTCGCTTTTCAATGTGGGTACGCGGCGCAGCATATCCAGTTCCGTGCCTACCTCCAGCCGCACCTTGCCGCCCAGCGCCGCCGGGAGGTATTGCAGCTTGGAGGTACGCAGCCCCTTGTCCCGGGCGTCGTCCTCCCGGTTGACCCACGCGCAGCCGTCGCCGTAGTGGGCGGCGAAGGCCTGCACGATGGCGGGATACGCTCCGGCGTGGGAGTATAGCGCCTTTTCGATGTGGTTCACCAGCGTGTCGCCGCACTTCTCCGCCAGGCAGACCGCCACCAGCCGTTCCTCCGCCAGCATACCGCCGGCGCAGAACCAGCCGGTATCCAGCAGGCCGAACATCTCCTGCGCCAGCGCCAGTTCCTCCTTGGCCAGCGGCCCTGTCTTGTGAAACTCCGCCTCATAGCTGGTCCAGAACGCCGCCAAGCGGGGGTCCTTCGGGTCGGTGAGCGGCACAAAGGCGGCGTCCGGATAGTCCCGGCGGAACTTGTTGATGTGGTTGCGCTGGCCGCTGTACCGCCGTCCGGCGAACTGCGCCAGATCCTCGGTGCGGTAGAGATAGTCCTTCCACGGCCGCTCGCTGATGACCTTCACCCGGGGATAGCGCAGCACCAGCCCTGCCGCCTTGTCCTCCGGCACCACGGACAGCACCAGCGGCAGCTCCTTTTCGCCGCAGTACGCCTCGATGGCGGCCAATGCCGCCTCCTCGTCGCCCTCCGGCCCCGTAATGGGGTAGTCAAAGACGTACTCCCCCTCGATGCAGTTGCGGACGATGAGGCAGCCCGCTGCCTCGGCAAACCACGGGTGCAGATAGCCCCGCCACATGAGCTTCACGCCCAGCGAGTATTCGCACAGACGGTAGATGCACATCTCGTAATACGGGCGCAAATGCGCGCCCGCGCTGACAGTCAATTCCTGAAATTCCAGCATAGTATCCTCACATTTTCTCGATCATTTCTTCTGCCTCGGCGATGAACCGCCGCACCATGGGCCGCAGGTCCCGGCGCGGCCGGGAGGCAATGCCCAGCTCGCGGACGGCCCGCGGCGCCAGCGGCAGCGCCTGCACATCATCCTGCCGCCCCTGCAGCACCAGACAGGACAGCATACTCACGCCCAGGCCGTGCTCCACCATGGAGATGATGACGCTGTCCGATACCTGCGTGGTGCGGATCAGCGGCGTCACGCCGTGGCGGTTCAGCACCCGCATGATATCCAGATTGAAACCCATGGAGGGCATCAAAAACTCCCGCCCGTCGAAATCCTCCACCGGGAACACAGACCGTCCCCCGTTGTCGTAGTCCGGCGGCAGTATGGCAAGCAGCTCGTCATCCTTGAGGGGCGTCCAGTCCAGCGCCACGCTCTCCTGCCGGCTGGCAAAGCACATATCCACCCGGCCCTCCTGCACCCAGCGGTAGACCTCCTGCACGCTGCCCATCTGGATATCCACGCCCACATCCGGGTGGGCGCGGCGGAACTGTTGGATCACCTCCGGCAGCCAGTGGCGGGCGATGGAGTCGTAGGCCGCCACGCGGACGCTCTCCTCCTGCTGGGTGTTGATGAGCAGGATCTCCCGCTCCAGCGCCTTCGCCCCGTTGAGACACTCCTGCACCAGCGGGAAGATGCGCTGCCCCGCCGGGGTCAGGCGCACGCCGGTGCGCCCCCGCACCAGCAGCGGAAAGCCCACGTCCTTTTCCAGACTGTTCATCATGTGGGTCAGGCCGGACTGGGTGTAGCCCAGCTCCTCCGCGGCGCGGGTAAAGCTGCCCAGCCGCACCGCCGCCGCCAGTGCCGCCAGCTTCTTCGTATCCATGGACGCACCTCCCCTGCATGACGCATTTTCATATACCGATGTACTGTTTCACCGCCGTGACAGTACACGGCCGCACGGCACGCTGTCTCCTGCCGGCCTTTTCGGCCGCTGTCCTTGCCGAGCCGCCGAAAAAACGGCTGCTTTCCTATCATGCCCACGATACGGTCATTATACCGCGTCATTTCCCGCGTGGCAACCCTGTTATTCTGCGCCGGAGAAACATCTGTATGTATCCATGACGATTTCTAATGGAAATATGAGATTTTGTCGCTTTACAAAAAAAGTCTCACCGTGTATCATACACACAGTGATTCGAACATGAATTGCTTTTCCTTTCTATCCTCAAATCGTTGGTCAGCCGCACGGTGTGCGGCTGACGGCGCGTCCGGGACGTTTTCGCAAGCGCCGGACGACCTCCCACAAAAAAAGAGAGACGGCAGATTGCCGTCTCTCTTTTTTGCGTTTTTTGCTGGGGTCACATAGCCTTGATGATCTCCACGATCTCCGCGCCGATGCGCTTCTGGGCCTCCACGGTGGCCGCGCCGATATGGGGCGTGCAGGACACCATGGGATGGCTGTACAGCGCCTTGTTCTTGGTGGGCTCGTCCACATACACGTCCAGACCGGCTGCACGGACCTTGCCGGACTCCAGAGCGGCCAGCAGGGCGTCCTCGTCCACGTTGCTGCCGCGGGAGGTGTTGATGATCACCACGCCGTCCTTCATCTTGGCAATGGTCTCAGCGGAGACCAGTGCGCCGCCGTCCACTGCGGGCGCGTGGAGGGAGATGAAGTCGGAGGAGGCCAGCAGCTCGTCCATGCTCACATAGGGGATGCCCAGCCGCTCAGACAGTTCGGCATTGGGGTGACGGGCGAAGGCGACCACGTTCATGCCGATGGCCTTGGCCATCACGCCCAGATGCTGACCGATGCGGCCGAAGCCCACGATGCCCAGGGTCTTGCCCTGCAGCTCAATGCCCTTGCCGTACTCCTTCTTCTTCCACTCGTCGTTGCGCATGGTGTAGCCGGCATCAGAGATGTAGCGGGCGCAGGCGAACATATGGCCCATGGCCAACTCCGCCACGGACTGGGAGGAAGCATTGGGGGTGTTCTTGACGTCGATGCCATTCTGCTTGGCGTAGGCCACGTCGATGTTGTCCACACCCACGCCGCCGCGGATGAGGAGCTTCAGCTGGCTGCCCTTGGCCTCGTCGATGTGGTTGGCGCGGACCTTGGTCTTGGAGCGGACGACGGCCACATCGAAATCACGCAGGGCCTTGCCCAGCTGATCCGGCTCGTAAAACTGCTCCACCACCTCGTGACCCAGCTCACGCAGCTGCGCCATTGCGGTCTTATCCATACCGTCAGTAACCAGAATACGCATGATACTTCTCCTTCATTTTTATGTAAAGAATGTGCGGAAAGGGGGAGCGTCTCCCCCCTCCGGCCGTGTTACTTGTGCTCCGCCTCGAACTTCTTCAGGAACTCCACCAGCGCCTCAGCGCCCTCGATGGGCATGGCGTTGTACACGGAGGCGCGCAGACCGCCCACGGACTTGTGGCCCTTCAGGTTGTCGAAGCCGGCCTCCTTGGAGGCTGCCACCACAGCGGCGTCCAGATCCTTATCGCCGGTGACGAAGGGGATGTTCATCAGGCTGCGATCCTCAGGCACCACGGCGCCCTTGAACAGCTTGGAGCTGTCCAGGAAGTCGTAGATGACCTTGGCCTTGGCGATGTTGCGCTTCTCCATCTCCTCCAGACCGCCGTTGTCCAGCAGATAGCGGAACACCTTGCCGCAGCAGTAGATGGCCCAGCAGTTGGGGGTGTTGTACATGCTGTCGTTGTCGGCATGGGTCTTGTACTTCAGGTAGATGGGGGTCTTGGGGTCCAGATCGTCGCGGATCAGATCCTCGCGGATGATCACCACCGCCATACCGGCGGGGCCCACGTTCTTCTGGACGCCGGCCCAGATCAGACCGTAGTCGGACACGTTGCAGGGACGGGACAGGAACATGGAGGACTGGTCAGCCACCAGCACATGGCCCTTGGTGTTGGGCAGCTTGTTCCAGGTGGTGCCGTTGATGGTTTCGTTCTCGCAGATGTAGACATAATCGGCGTCCTCGGGGATGTCCAGATCGGAGCAATCGGGGATGTAGGAGAAATTCTTGTCGGCGGAGGAGGCGATGATCTGCACCTCGCCATACTTCTTGGCCTCGGCAATGGCTTTCTTGGACCACGCACCGGTCTCCACATAGCAGGCCTTGCCGTTCTTCATCAGGTTCATGGCGACCATGGCAAACTGCACCGTGCCGCCGCCCTGAATGAACAGCACCTTGTAGTTATCGGGAATACCCATCAGCTTGCGCAGATCGGCCTCAGCCTCGGCCGCGATCTGCTGGAACACCTTGGAGCGGTGGCTCATCTCCATGACGCACATACCGCTGCCGCGGTAGTTCATCATCTCATCGCGGATCTCCTCCAGCACGGGCTCCGGCATCATAGCAGGGCCGGCAGAGAAATTGAAAGTACGACCGTATTTCATTTGGTTTTCCTCCTGTTTGTGTGATTGATAGGTCCTTCTTGTCCTTTTGCGCTTGATACATATAGTATACGGCAAACCATCAGCGGAATCAACAGGGAAAATAAATTATGTCAGGAAAACTAAAAAATTTTCAGTTTCGCACAAAGAACGTTTGTCGGGATTCGGCGGTTTGACAGGCGCACGGGAACATGGTACAATGCGGATTTGCAAATAACTGTGAAAAGGCGGATATATGCTATGGAACGGGTGCGGAAGTACATAGACCACATGGGTCTCTACGCGGCGGCGCTGCTGAAGTGGATCGTGGTCGGCGGTCTGGTAGGCGGCGTCGGCGGCGTGGTGGGCGCGCTGTTCCACCTGGGCGTCAACTACGCCACGGAGGTGCGGCTGGCTCATCCGTGGGTGCTGTACCTGCTGCCGGTGGGCGGCCTTGTCATCGCGGGGCTGTACAAGCTGTGCCGGCTGGAGGGCAAGGGCACCAATGCCATCATCGAGTCGGTACACTTCGGCTCGGACGTGCCGCTGCTGCTGGTGCCGCTGATCTTCGTGTCCACGGTCATCACCCATCTGTGCGGCGGCAGCGCCGGACGTGAGGGCGCCGCCCTGCAGATCGGCGGCGGCATCGGCTACCGCACCGGCAAGCTGCTGCAATTAGGCGAGAAGGATCTGCCGCTGGCCACGCTGTGCGGCATGAGCGGCGTGTTCTCTGCCCTGTTCGGCACACCGCTGACCGCCACCGTGTTCGCGCTGGAGGTCATCAGCGTGGGCGTGCTGTACTACGCGGGGCTGATTCCCTGCATCACCGCCGCCATGACCGGCTATCTCGTCTCCCTGCTGATGGGCGTGCCTCCCACCCGCTTCACCGTGGCCATGCCGCCGCTGGACGCATGGACGATGCTGCTGGTGGTGGTACTGGCGATCCTGTGCGCGCTGGTGAGCATCCTGTTCTGCCGGGGGCTCCACATCACGGAGCATCTGGCGGCGCGGCTGGTGAAGAACCCCTATCTCCGCGGCGTGGTGGGCGGCGTGGTCATCGTTGGGCTGACGCTGCTGCTGGGTACCACGGACTACAACGGCGCGGGCATGGATGTCATCACCCGCGCCCTCAGCGGACAGACCGACGGCTGGGCGTGGCTCTTGAAGCTGCTGTTCACCGCCGTCACCATCGGCTGCGGCTTCAAGGGCGGCGAGGTGGTGCCCTCCTTCTTCGTCGGCGCTACCTTCGGCTGCTGGGTCGGCTCGCTGCTGGGTCTGCCCCCCGCCTTCACCGCCGCCATCGGCCTTGTAGCCGTGTTCTGCGGCGCGGTGAACTGCCCCATCGCCTCGGTGATCCTGAGCGTGGAGCTGTTCGGCGCGGAGGGGATGCTGTACTTTGCCATGGCCTGCGCCATCAGCTATGTGTTGTCCGGTTACTGCGGGCTGTACAGCAGCCAGACCATCCTCTACTCCAAGCTGCGGGCGGAGTTCATCAACGTCCGTACGAAAGAATAACGTCTATCCATCCAAAAGGCGGTCACAAATTGTGACCGCCTTTTTTCTATATGTTTATCCGACACCCCGTTCAGCCGCAGAGCCCCGGCGGCCCGTGTTTTTCACCGCTCCCGGTGTCAAGTGTCCGTTTTGTCAAAGTTTTCCGCTGTTTTGTGTGCAAAGCAGAGAAATTTCGCAGGGCGAGAAAAAGTTCTCCGTTTTGGTTGAAAGCACCGACCGGTTATGTTAGAGTTATCATAGAGTGTCATAAAATTAACGAATTTTTGGCACCGTCCCCGGAGAGGACTGACAAATCGAGGAGGATAGCATATGAGACCCGAGCAGGAGAGGACCGCCGGGATCGTGCAGGCTCACGGCTGCGACAGCGCGCAGCTCATCGCCATCTTGCAGGATATCCAGGCGGCGGAGAATTATCTCAGTGAGGCGAATATGACGCTGGTGGCAGATATGCTGCACATCAGTGTTTCGCGGGTGTACAGCGTGGCTACATTCTACGAGAACTTCTCGCTGGAGCCCAAGGGAAAGCATATTATCAAGGTCTGTGACGGCACGGCCTGTCACGTCCGGAAGTCCGGCCCCATCTACGACGCCATCCACGAGTATCTGGGGCTGGAGGGCAAGAAAAAGACCTCCGCCGACGGCGTGTTCACGCTGGAGACGGTGGCGTGTCTGGGCGCCTGCGGTCTGGCCCCCGCCATGACCATCGACGGCGAGGTGTACGCCAAAATGTCGCCGGAGACGGCGCTGGCGGAGCTGGAGCGTCTGCGCGGAGAGGAGGCGGCACAATGAGCATCCTGACAAGAGAGGGCTTCCGCGCCATGCGCGAGACGGCGGAGGAGGCTCTGCGCCGCAGCAGCAACGCCGTAAACGTGCTGGTCTGCGCCGGTACCGGCTGTATCGCCGGCGGCTCCCTGAAGGTGTGCGAAACGCTGAAGGAGGAGTGTGAGCGCCGGGGCCTACAGGTCTATGTGGGTCTGACGGAGCACAGCGGCGAGGAAAAGAGCCTGCACATCAAGATGAGCGGCTGCCACGGCTTCTGCGAGATGGGCCCGCTGGTACATATCGAGCCGCTGGGCGTCATGTACATCCATGTCAAGCCGGAGGACTGCTGCGAGATCGTGGAAAAGACGGTGATGCGCGGCGAGATCATCGAGCGTCTGACCTATCAGCGGGACGGTGTCTCCTACCCCCGGCAGGAGGATATCCCCTTCTATAAAAAGCAGCACCGCGTGGTGCTGGCCAGCTGCGGCACCAGCGATGCCGAGGATCTGGACGAATACATCGCCAAGGGCGGCTACTCCGCCTTTGAAAAGGCGCTGTTCACCATGACGCCGGAGGCTATCTGCAAGGAGATCTCCGACTCCGGCCTCCGTGGCCGCGGCGGCGGCGGCTTCCCCGCCGGGCGCAAGTGGGAGAGCGTGCGGCGCAACGTGTCCGACGTGAAGTATGTGGTCTGCAACGGCGACGAGGGCGACCCCGGCGCGTTTATGGACCGCTCCATCATGGAGGGCAACCCCCACTCCATTTTGGAGGGCATGATGATCGCCGGTGTGGCCACCGGCGCCACCGAGGGCTATATCTACGTCCGCGCCGAGTATCCGCTGGCGGTGAAGCGGCTGCAGACCGCCATCGAAAAAGCCGCGGAGGTCGGTCTGCTGGGCGACGACATCATGGGCAGCGGCTTCTGCTTCCATATGCACATCAACCGGGGCGCCGGTGCCTTCGTCTGCGGCGAGGGCAGCGCCCTGACCGCCTCCATCGAGGGCAAGCGGGGTATGCCCCGCGTCAAGCCGCCCCGCACGGTGGATCAGGGTCTGTGGGGCAAGCCCACGGTGCTGAACAACGTGGAGACATTCGCCAACGTGCCGGGCATCATCCGGCAGGGCGCCGGCTGGTACAAGGGCATCGGCACCGACGCCAGCTCCGGCACCAAGACCTTCGCCCTCACCGGCAACGTGGTGAACACCGGTCTGGTGGAGGTCCCCATGGGTACCACCCTGCGGGAGGTCATCTTCGACATCGGCGGCGGTATCCCCGACGGCAAGAAGTTCAAGGCGGTGCAGATCGGCGGCCCCTCCGGCGGCTGCCTCACCGAGGAGCATCTGGACGTACCCATGGACTTCGACTCCCTGAAAAAGCTGGGCGCCATTATCGGCTCCGGCGGTCTGGTGGTCATGGACGAGGACACCTGCATGGTGGAGGTGGCGCGGTTCTTCATGAATTTCACCCGCAACGAGAGCTGCGGCAAGTGTACCCCCTGCCGGGAGGGTACCAAGCGGATGCTGGAGACGCTGGAGCGCATCATCTCCAACGAGGGCAGCATGGAGGATCTGGAGCTGCTGGAGGCACTGTCCGACACCATCACCGACACGGCGCTGTGCGGCCTTGGCCAGACGGCCTGCAAGCCGGTGATGAGTACACTGAAGAATTTCCGGCAGGATTACCTGCGCCATGTGGTGGATAAGCACTGTCCCATCTGCAACGGCCGTAAGCGCCGTCTGGAGATCAAGGCCGACCTGTGCAAGGGCTGCGGCAAGTGTGCGCGGAACTGTCCCATGGAGGCCATCAGCGGCCAGCCGCGTATGCCGTACGTCATCGACAACGAGAAGTGTATCCACTGCGGCGCCTGCTGGGGTGCCTGCCCGTTCGGCGCCATCGACGCCATTGAGGAGGACTAAGCCATGGCCAAGGGTATTATGATCATTGACGGCCAGCGGGTGCCGTTCGACGGGGAGAAAAACGTGCTGGCGGTGATCCGCAAGGCCGGTATCGACATCCCCACCTTCTGCTACTATTCCGAGCTGTCTGTCCACGGCGCCTGCCGTATGTGCATGGTGGAGGATGTAAAGACCGGCAAGCTGGACGCCTCCTGCTCCATGGAGCCCCGGGACGGCATGGAGATCCGCACCAACACCGCCAAGCTGCTAAAGCACCGGCGGATGATCCTGGAGCTGCTGCTGGCGGCCCATGACTGCTCCTGCACCACCTGCAACAAGAGCGGCAACTGCCGCTTGCAGGAGCTGGCGCAGCGCTTCGGCGTGCGGCACATCCGCTTCCCCAACACCCGTCCCCAGTATGAAAAGGACAACACCAGCTATGCGGTGTTCCGCGACCCCAACAAGTGCATTCTCTGCGGCGACTGTGTCCGTGTGTGCGAGGAGCTGCAGGGGCAGGGCATCCTGAACTTTGCCTTCCGGGGCAGCGAGCTGCAGGTCATGCCCGCCTTCGACCGGAAACTGGAGGAGACGAAGTGCGTGGGCTGCGGCCAGTGCGCCGCCGTCTGCACCACCGGTGCTATCACCGTCAACGACCAGATCGGTACGGCGTGGCGCGCCCTCCACGACCCCCAGAAGCGGGTGGTGGTACAGATCGCCCCCGCCGTCCGTGTGGCGCTGGGTGAGGATTTCGGCATCCCCGCCGGCGTCAACATCATCGACAAGCTGGTGCCCGCCCTGAAGATCATGGGTGCGGACGAGGTATACGACACCAACTTCGGCGCGGACATGACTACCATCTCCGAGGCGGAGGAGTTCCTCCAGCGCCTCAAGGTGGGCGGCCCGTTCCCCATGTTCACCAGCTGCTGCCCCGCATGGGTCAAGTATCTGGAGCTGAACGATCCCAAGTACCTGCGGAATATCTCCACCTGCAAGTCCCCCATGGAGATGTTTGCCGCCGTCATCCGCGACAAGTACGCCGCCAAGGACGCCGCTGACGGCCGCACCACCTATCAGATCGCCATTATGCCCTGCACCGCCAAGAAGATGGAGGCGGCGCGGCCTGAGTTCTGCCACGACGGGCGGCCCGATGTGGATCTGGTGCTGACCACCCGTGAGCTGACGGACATGATCCGGGAGGCCGGTATCCAGTTCAATGAGATGGAGCTGGAGTCCCCCGACCTGCCCTTCGGCCTCGGCTCCGGCGCGGCAGCCATCTACGGCGTCACCGGCGGTGTGGCGGAGGCGGTGGTGCGCTACTGCGTACCCGACAAGAGCAAGAACGCCCTCCGCGCCGTGTCCGTCACCGATCTGCGGGGCGACGGCGCCATCCGCGAGGTGAACCTGACCATTGACGGGCAGGAGCTGCACATCGCCATCGTCAACGGCCTCATCCACGCCAAGGAACTGATCGCCGACATCGAGGCGGGCAAGCGGTTCTACCATCTGGTGGAGGTCATGACCTGTCAGGGCGGCTGCGTAGGCGGCGCGGGACAGCCCTACGGTCTCACCGCCGTGAAGCGCAAGCGCAAGCAGGGTCTGTATGACACGGACGCCTCCGCCCTGTTCAAGCGTGCGGAGAAGAACCCCATCGTCACCACCCTGCTGGACAAGTACGGCGAGGAGCGGTGCCACGAGCTGCTCCACGTCCACTACGACGCATAAAAACACAAAAACAGGCGGAGGCGCACGGCGTCCCCGCCTGTTTTTTGTATGTTTACAGGACTTGACGGAATTGCTATAATAAGATATTAACGTTTAGTCTTGTACGAAAGGAACGCGGCCTATGGAACTGTCGGCAAAATTAGTCCGCTCACAACTGAATTTCTTCAAGCCCTTTGTGGCCAACTGCTCGCTGGAGGTGACCCGCAAGGGCCAGGACAAGCTGGGCGAGCTGATGACCGCCCTCCACAAGCGGGAGGTGCTGGTGAAGGAGCACCCCTTTGCGCGCTTTCAGGGGGCGTGGGTCATGCCCAAGGATCAACGGCGTACCGGCGTCATCCTGTACCTCCACGGCGGCGGCTACACCTGCGGCAGTCTGGAGTATGCCAAGGGCTTTGCCGCCACGCTGGCGTCGGAGTGCGGTGTCAAGGTATTCTGCGCCGCCTACCGTCTGGCGCCGGAGAACCGCTTCCCCGCCGCGCTGGAGGATGCGCTGGAGGCCTACCGCTACCTGCTGAAAAAGGGCTACGCCGCTAAGCAGATCCTGCTGTGCGGCGAGAGCGCCGGCGGCGGACTGATCTACGCCCTGTGCCTGAAGCTGAAGGAGCTGGGCATGGAGCTGCCCTGCGGCCTCATCGGCATCTCGCCGTGGACAGATCTCACCGGCTCCGGCGCGTCCTACGAGGCCCACAAGGATATCGACCCCTCCATGACCAAGGCGCTGCTGGAGTTCTACGCCAAGTGCTACACCGATGATCCCGCCGATCCGCTGTGCTCGCCGCTGTTCGGCGACCTGACGGGTCTGCCGCCGTCTCTGCTGTTCGCCGGCGGCGACGAGATCATGCTGGACGACGCCCGGCTGCTCCATGAAAAGCTGCTGCAATGCGGCTGCCGCAGCAAGCTGCACATCGCGCCGGAGCGCTGGCACGCCTACGTGCTGTACTGTCTGGAGGAGAACATGGCCGAGGATTTTCAGGCCATCGACCACTTCCTCACCAAGAACCTTTCCCCCGCCCAGAGCCTCCGGTGGATGCGGCTGGACAACGCCGCCAAGATCTACCCCGCCGCCAAGCGCCGCAACTGGAACAACTTCTTCCGCCTGTCCGCCACGCTGACGGAGACGGTGGACGTCGCCGTTCTGCGCAGTGCGCTGGACGTGACGGTGCGGCGCTTCCCCTCCATCGCCGTGCGGCTGCGGCGGGGCGTGTTCTGGTACTATCTGGAGGAGATCCCCCAGCCGCCCCCCATTCAGGAGGAGAAAAGCTGCCCGCTGGCCCACGCGCCCTTTCAGGAGGTGCGGCGCTGCGCCTTCCGGGTGCTGGTGTACCGTGACCGCATCGCTGTGGAGTTCTTCCACGCCCTGACCGACGGCACCGGCGGCCTCATCTTCCTCAAAACGCTGGTGGCGGAGTACCTGACCCAGAAATACGGCGTGGCCATCCCCGCGGAGTACGGCGTGCTGGGCCGTCTGGAGGAGCCGGATCCGGAGGAGTTGGAGGACAGCTTCCTCCGCTACGCTGGGGATGTGAAGGCAAGCCGGAAGGAGTCCACCGCCTACCACCTCAGCGGAACGCCGGAGCGGGACGGCTACAAAAACCTCATCACCATGATGCTCTCCGCCGAGGAGGTGCGCGCCTGCGCCAAGAGCCGGGGGCTGTCCGTGACGGAGCTGCTCTGTGCCGCCATGATGCAGGCCATTCTGGATCTGCAAGCGGAGAAGGTACGGGATCCCCGGCGGCGCAAGCCGGTGAAGGTGCTGGTGCCGGTGAACCTGCGGGGTCTGTTCCCCAGCCGGACGCTTCGGAATTTCGCGTCCTACATCACGCCGGAGCTGGACCCCCGCATGGGCGAGTGCAGCTTCAAGGAGCTGTGCGACGAGGTACACCACCGGATGGGTCTTGAGAACAACCGCCGCACCATGCGGGCCAAGTTCGCCGCCAATGTGGCCAGCGAGCGCTCGCCGGTGCTGCGGGTCATGCCGCTGTTCATCAAGAACATCGCCATGAAGGCGGTGTTCGACGCCGTGGGCGAGCGGAAATCCTGCCTGTGCCTGTCCAATCTGGGCAACGTGCAGCTGCCGGAGGCCATGGCGGCCTACGTCCGCCGGATGGACTTCATCATCGGCGTACAGGCCGCCGCGCCCCACGACTGCGGCGTGGTGACGTGGAACGGCACCATGTATATCAACTGCATCCGCAGCATCCGGGAACCGGAGCTGGAAATGCATTTCTACCGCGTGCTGCGAAAGCTGGGTCTCCACGTCAAGGTGGAGAGCAACCAGCGCTGACGCGGGAAAGGAGCGTAACTATGTACTGTATCAAATGCGGCGTGGAGCTGGCTGACAGCGAAAAGGTCTGTCCCCTGTGCGGAACGCCGGTGTTCCACCCTGATCTGCCCTGCGGACAGGGCGAGCCGCCCTATCCCCCCGACCACCGTCCGCGGGTGGATGAGGTCAGCCGCGCCGGCGTCCTCTTTGTGCTGACGGTGCTGTTCGTGCTGCCGGCGGTGATCTCCGTGCTGTGCGACTGGCGGATGGGCAACGGCATCGTGTGGTCCGGCTATGTGGTGGGCGGTCTGGTGGTGCTGTATGTCGCGGTGGTGCTGCCCCTGTGGTTCAAACGGCCCAATCCGGCGATCTTCGTGCCGATCGACTTCATCGTCATCGGTCTATACCTGTTCTATATCAACTTCGCCACCCACGGACACTGGTTCCTGACCTTTGCCCTGCCGGTGACCGGTGCAGCCATGGTGCTGGTCACCACGATGGTGGTGCTGCTGCGCTATGTCCCCGGCGGCGCCCTGTATATCTGCGGCGGCGCACTGCTGGGCAGCGGCGGCTTTGCCGTGCTGCTGGAGTGGCTGCTGAATGTGACGTTCCACCTGCACGACACGTTCCTGTGGTCATTCTACCCGCTGGCGGTGTGTACCGTGCTGGGCGCCATGCTGCTGGTCATCGCCATCTGCAAGCCGCTGCGCCGCAGCCTGCACCGGAAATTCTTCCTGTGACGTCATGCCTCGATATAGAAAACCCTCTCCTGCCCCGACGGGCAGGAGAGGGTTTTTGTATAATCTTAAATATTTTCCGAAGCGGCGGAGGCCGCTTTGCCGAAGTGATAGCCGAACCGCACGCCCGCCAGCAGCAGCGAGGCGCCAAGGCCGGTATAGAAAACCGCGATGAAGCGCTCCGGCGCAAGGCCGCTGGACCGCAGCCAGATGCCGCCGGACATCATCACCGCCATGATGAGGAAGGATTTTACGTCAAAGAACTTGAGGAAGAAATGCCGCTCCTCCTCGTAGGCGCGGATGCGCGCCGTGTGCTTTTTTACCAGCTTGCCGAACACCATGCGCTGGAACACCGCGAAGACCAGTGCGGACAGCAGAAAGCTCCACACGCTCAGATAGTTGGGATAGGCCAGAATGCCGATCCGCAGGATATTGAAGCCCGCCGCGCTCCACACAAGGCACGCCAGCAACAGCAGTGTGTTTCGTTTTACCATCGTATACCTCTCCTTTAATGAACCATGTTCAATATATGGGACTTAAAATCCCACCGTAAGGTGGGAATTTTAATACAGCGTTCTGCGGATCAGCTCCAGCACGGCGGTGGGGTCGTAGTCCTGCCGCAGCAGTGCGGACACCATCTGGGCAAACAGCACATCCGCGAACCGCTCCACGGTAAACTGCGGGGTAAAGGCGTCCGCCCTGACCTTGGCATCCTGCCGCAGAACGGCGCACAGGCCATCCAGAATGTGCTGCCACGTCTGCTGCATACGCCGCTTGCCGTCAGCCCGCTGTCAACAGGTAAAAAAGCCAAAAAGCGGCCTTGACATCGGGGGGCATCTTTGTTATCATCGGGCAGGAGAGCCGGAAGGCTTTTCAAATTTTCACTTATCGGAGGTGAATGTTCATGGATAGCTGCGGAAGTACAGGGCGAAGCCGGAGCTGCGGTACGCGGAAATACAGGACGCGAATGCGGTCATCCATGGACATGGACTGACCACGTTCTGTTTTGTCGTGTTCTTCTGCACCGCACCGGAGACGTCTTGCTGTGGCAACTATCTCTGAAGCGGTGCATTTTTGCGCCCATTTTTGGTGCCAAAGGAGGACACAGACATGATGAACAAGATCACAAGAAACGATTTTACGCAGGAGATCGCGGCGACCATCCGCGGCGCAAAAAGCGGCGTGGGACTCTCCAAGCTGCTCAAGCGCTACCATGAGCGCGATGTGGCGAAGGCCCTCTCCCTTTTAACGGAGGCTGAGCGGGAGCGGGTGCTTCGGCTGATGGACGTGCCGGCTCTGACAGCGGTATTCCCCTATCTGGACGACGCCGCCGACTGTCTCGCCGCCCTGCCGGAGGCGCGGACGGCGGAGGTGCTCTCCGGCATGGACACCGCGGACGTGCTGGACATTTTGCAGGAGCTGCCGGAGGGGGAGCGGCAGCGTCTGGCGGCGCATCTGGCCCCGGACGTCCGGGCGGATGTCCGGCGGCTGCTGGCCTTCCGGGAGGAGGAGATCGGCAGCCGGATGAGCAGCAATTTCGTGTGCATCCCGGACACGCTGACCATCCGCGGCGCCATGAGCGAGCTGGTGCGGCAGGCCGGGGAGCACGACAACATCTCCACCCTGTACGTGGTGGACAAAAACAGCGCCTTTGCCGGCGCCATCGACCTGAAGGATCTGATCATTGCCCGGGAAGACGACCGCTTGGAGGATGTGATCCGCCGGGGGTATCCCTATGTACTCGCCCATGAGAAGGTAGCGGACTGCGTCGACCGGCTGGCGGAGTACGAGGAGGACTCCCTGCCGGTGCTGTCGGAATCCGGCGGCATCGTCGGCGTCCTGACGGCGCAGGATCTGGTGGAGCTGGTGGACGACACCATGGGCGACGACTACGCCAAGCTGGGCGGTCTGACCTCGGAGGAGGATCTCCGCGAGCCGGTGTTCGTCAGCATGAAAAAGCGCCTGCCGTGGCTGATCGTGCTGCTGTTTCTGGGCATGGGCGTATCCTCGGTGGTGGGCGTCTTTGAATCGGTGGTGGCGGTGCTGCCCATCGTCATCTGCTTCCAGTCGCTGGTGCTGGACATGGCGGGAAACGTGGGTACCCAGTCGCTGGCAGTGACCATCCGGGTGCTGATGGACGAAAACCTCAGTCTGAAGGAGGAGCTGGCGCTGCTGGGCAAGGAGATGCGTGTCGGCCTGCTCAACGGCGGGTGTCTCGGTCTGATGGCGCTGGCCTTTCTGGGCGTGTACATCCACTTTTTCAAGGGGTATGTGTGGGCGTCCGCCTTTCTGATCTCCGGCTGTGTCGGCGTGTCGCTGCTGGTGGCCATGGTGATCTCCAGCCTTGTGGGGACTCTGATCCCCATGCTCTTTCACAGGGTCCACATCGACCCCGCCGTGGCCTCCGGCCCGCTGATCACCACCGTCAACGATCTGGTGGCCGTGGTGACATACTACGGGTTGGCGCTGGTGTTCCTCATCGACGTATTCCGTATCTGAAGCACAGCGTTCCCGGCGGCAGACAGCTGTCTGCCGCCGGGAACGCCGCTTTCATTGTTTGCTTTGACAGTTTTTGGCGTTATCTGTCGCCAATTTTATATATTTCGCCCATTTACTTTTGCCGTTAAAAGTGCTAAAGTCTCAATCATCAAGTCGCTGCCACGCAGCAGAAAGGAGTCCGCTATGGCAAAGCTGAACGCTGTCAACTGCATCTCTGCGTCCCTGGTGGACTCCTACCGTGTCTATGCCGCCTTCTATTACGAGGGCTATTTTTGCTGCGCAAAAAAGGAATTTCCGGCAGTGCATAGGGCATAGACGCAACGTATTTGTTTGCAAAAGCTCTGTTCCTCCCGGAACAGGGCTTTTAATTTTTGTATCACCGAAAAAGGAGAAACACCATGAAAAAGCTGTTTACACTGTTCCTTGCGCTGGTCATGCTCGCCAGCATGGCAGCCTGCGGCAAGACCGATACCCCCGACAACACCGGCGACAACGCCGAGAATGCCACCTACCAGGTGGGCGTGTGCCAGCTGGCGCAGCACCCCGCTTTGGACGCCGCCACCCAGGGCTTCGTGGACGCGCTGAAGGAGGCGCTGGGCGACGATGTAAAAATCGATGTGCAGAACGCCTCCGGTGAGAGCAACAACTGCTCCACCATCATCAACGGCTTCCTGTCCGCCGATGTGGATCTCATCATGGCCAACGCCACCCCGGCGCTGACCGCCGCGGCCTCCGCCACCTCCGAGGTACCTATTCTGGGTACTGCCGTCACCGCCTACGGCGTGGCGCTGGATCTGGACGACTTCAACGGCACCGTGGGCGGCAACATCTCCGGTACCTCCGATCTGGCCGATCTGGAGAAGCAGGCCGCCATGGTGACCGAGTGGTTCCCGGATGCCAAGAACGTGGGGCTGCTGTTCTGCTCCGCTGAGCCCAACTCCCGCTACCAGATCGATGAGGTCACCAAGGCGCTGACTGCCAAGGGCATCACCTGCACCGAGTTTGCCTTCACCGACTCCAACGATCTGGCCGCTGTGACGGAAAAGGCTGCCGCTGCCAGCGATGTCATCTACATCCCCACGGATAACACCGCTGCCAACAACACCGAGAGCATCGCCAACATTCTGACCGCCGCCGGTGTACCCGCCGTGTGCGGCGAGGCCAGCCTGTGCGCCGGCTGCGGCGTATGCACCCTGTCCATCGACTACTACGATCTGGGCGTGACCACCGGCAAGATGGCCGCCAAGATCCTCAAGGGCGAGGCCGACATCTCCACCATGCCCATTGAATACGCCCCCGCCACCCCAAAGTACAACGCCGCCATGTGCGAAAAGCTCGGCATCACCCCGCTGGAGGGCTACACCGCCATCGAGGGCTGAACGTCTGCCCTGTGACCGGGAGGGGGCCTGTCCCCCTCCCCCATACAGGCAGGCTTCGCCGCAGGGGAACGAACATGATCGTCCTTCTGCGGCAAAGCCTGCCAAGGAAAAGGAAGGAAAACGATATGCTGCTCACCTCGCTTCTCAACTCTCTGCCGGGTGCCGTCACCCAAGGCCTTATCTGGGGTCTGATGGCCATCGGCGTGTACATCACCTACCGTATTCTGGATGTGGCCGACCTGACGGTGGACGGTACGCTGGCACTGGGAGGCGCCGCCTGCGTAATGCTCATTCGCAGCGGCGTAAACCCGTGGCTGGCGCTGCTCATCGCCACACTATGCGGTGCGGCGGCAGGCTTTATCACCGGTCTGCTCCATACCCGCTGCGGCATCCCCGCTATTTTGGCCGGTATCCTGACCCAGCTGGCACTCTACTCCGTGAATCTGCGGGTCATGGGCGGCAAGGCCAATCAGGCCGTCAGCGTGGACAAATACGACCTCATCGTGTCCCAGCGCTTTGTGCGGCAGCTGAGTCTGGAAAACCCCATGCCGCTGCTGCTGCTGGTCACCGCCCTGCTCATCGCCGTGCTGTACTGGTTCTTTGGCACGGAGATCGGCTGCGGCATCCGCGCCACCGGCGCCAACGCACGCATGGCCCGGGCGCAGGGCATCAACACCCAGCGCAACGTGGTGGTGGGTCTTGCCCTCTCCAACGGCATCGTGGCGCTCTCCGGTGCGCTCCTGTGTCAGTATCAAGGCTCGGCGGACGTGAACATGGGGCGAGGCGCCATCGTCATCGGACTGGCCGCCGTCATCATCGGCGAGAGCCTGCTGGGTAAGGTGTTCCGCAACTTCGGCCTTCGGATGCTGTCGGTGTCGCTGGGCGCTATCGTCTATTACCTTGTTTTGCAGATCGTCTTGCAGCTGGGTCTGAACACCAACGACCTGAAGCTCCTGTCCGCCGCCATCGTGGCTGTATTTCTGGCTATTCCCCATCTAAAAGGAAAGCTCGCCCACAAAGGAGGCACCGTCCATGCTTGAGCTGAAACATATCTCCAAAACCTTCTTCCCCGGCACGGTCAATGCCAAAACAGCGCTGGATGACCTGTCGCTGACCCTCCACGACGGCGATTTTGTCACCGTCATCGGCGGCAACGGTGCGGGAAAATCCACCATGCTCAACGCCGTGGCCGGTACGCTCACCGTGGACAGCGGCTCCATCCTGCTGGACGGCGAGGACATCACCCGCAAGCCGGAGCACCGCCGCGCCGCCGATCTGGGCCGCGTGTTCCAAGACCCCATGATGGGTACCGCCGGCGATATGTGGATCGAGGAAAATCTGGCGCTGGCCGCCCGCCGCGGCAGCCGCCGCACCTTCAAATGGGGCATTTCCCGCGCTGAGCGGGAGGAATACCGCGCTCTGCTGGCGCCGCTGGGTCTGGGGCTGGAGGATCGGCTGACCACCAAGGTGGGGCTGCTCTCCGGCGGTCAGCGGCAGGCGCTGACGCTGCTGATGGCCTCCCTGAAAAAGCCCAAGCTCCTGCTGCTGGACGAGCATACCGCCGCCCTTGACCCCAAAACCGCCGCCAAGGTGCTGGAGCTCTCCGACCGCATCGTGGCCGAAAACGGCCTGACCACCATGATGGTGACCCACAACATGAAGGACGCCATCGCCCACGGCAACCGCCTCATTATGATGGATGCCGGCCGCGTGGTGCTGGATATTGCTGGCCGGGAAAAGCAGAAGCTCACCGTACCCGATCTGCTGGCGCTCTTTTCTGAGGCCGGCGGCACCGATGCGGCAGACGACAAGCTGCTGCTGGCTTGAACGGTCTCCCCCTCTCATAACCAGAATAAGCACGCCCTCGGCAGAGCCGGGGGCGTGCTTATTTATCGTTTCGTTGTCAGAACGCCAGCTCGACGCGGACATCGTCCAGCGCGGGGGCCTTGGTGATCAGGTTCTGTGCCAGCATCCAGTCGATGTTCTTCTGCCAGCACTCGTCCGTCTGGCTGAGGAACGTGGCGTCCGCCGTCTCCATCAGGGGCAGCAGCGTCGCCATGCTCTTGCGCTCCACTGTCTCGGACAGGGGGAAGTTCTCCTCGTTCTGGTTGGCCAGCAGGATCCGCAGTGCCTCCTCCGGGTCTGCCTTCATGTCGGCAAAGCCCTTGGCGGAGGCCCGCAGGAACGCAGCGAGCGTCTCGCTGTCGTTGGCGATGGCGTCGTCGTTGGCCAGGAACACACCCTCATAATAGGTGGGTACGCCGTAGTCATCCAGATCGAACCAGTTGACCTCGAAGCCCTCCTCCTCCATCTGGGGTACCTCGTGGTTCACCAGGCAGCCAATGGTGGCGTCCACGTTGCCGGTGGTCATGGAGCTCATCAGGTCAAAGCCCACGTCGATCAGGGTCACGTCGCTGTAATCCGCGCCCACATAGTCCATGATGCTGCGGATCAGCGCCTCGGACAGCTCCGTGCCGGCGTAGCCGATGGTCTTGCCCACCAGATCCTTGGCGCCGGTGATGTTCTTATCCTTCAGGGACAGCACGATGTTCAGGGGTGCCTGCACCACAGCGCCGATGGACTTCACGGGGACATTCTGCTGGGCGCGGGCCTGAATGACGTCCTGCTGATAGTACAGGCCAATGTCCGCCTGTCCCGCCGCCACAAGGGAGATGGCGTCGTTGGCGTTGGAGGGGAAGCGGATGTTGATCTTCAGGCCCTCATCGGCATAGTAGCCCTTCTCCATGGCCACATACATAAAGGCGTGGAGGGCGTTGGGGTACCAGTCCAGCACCACGTCCAGCTCCTTCAGGTCGCCGGTGGTGTTGTTGTCGTCGTTGTTCTTGGCGCCGCAGCCGCTGACGCAGCACAGCAGCAGCACGCAGGCCAGCAGCATGGATACGATACGTTTCATCTTTATATACCTCTCTTATGTTTCGTTTTTTAGAATTCGCCCCGCCAGCGGACGACTTTTTTCTCCAGCAGCGCCACCAGCGCCACCGCCGCCATGGCCACGGCGGACAGCAGCACAATGGGGGCGAAGACGCCCGCGCCGTCCAGCTGGGTCATCATGCGGCGGGAGAAATAGCCCAAGCCGCTTTGTGCGCCCAGCCACTCGCCGATGGCCGCACCGATGATGCTCATGGGGATGGCCATTTTGATGGCGGAGAAAAAGTACGGCAGTGTGCAGGGGACCTTGATCTTGCAGAAGATATCCCGCTTTGTAGCGCCGTAGGTCAGCAGCAGCTCCATCATCTCCACCCGCGCCGACTGCAAGCCGTCGTAGACGGTGATGGTGATGGGGAAGAACGTGATGAGCACCGTCACCAGCACCTTGCTCCAGATGCCGTAGCCGAACCACAGCACGAACAACGGCGCAATGGCGGTGGTGGGGATGGTCTGGGACGCCACCACCACGGGGTAGATGGCCTTGCGGCAGAAGGGGCTGGCATCCATCAGAACGGCAAGCCCCAGACCCAGCACCAGCGAGATGGCCAATCCCACCGCCGTGACCACCATGGTGGCGGGCAGATGCACGGTGAACAGCGCCGCCCTGAGCTGCCACAGCCGCTGCAAGATCTGCACGGGGGTGGGCAGGATGTACGCCGCGTTGACCTTCATCGCCCCCAGCTGCCATAAAATCAGCAGCGCGAACAGGAAGATCAGCGCTGGAAGATTGCTTTTACAGGCTTTTTTCATTCCGTCACCTGCTTTCTCAGCATCTCCACCAGCTGCTCCCGCAGCGCCGCCACCTCCGGACGGATGAGATCCTGCCGGGTGCGGGGGTAGCTCATAGGGACGGGGATCTCCCGCAGGGCGTGGATGGGCGTTTTCTCCACCACCAACACGCTGGAGGACAGGAAGATGGCCTCCTCCACGTCGTGGGTGATGAACAGGATGGTCTTCTTATGGCGCTGCCACTGCTCCAGCAGCCATTCCTGCATGGAGATGCGGGTCAGGAAGTCCAGCGCGGAGAACGGCTCGTCCAACAGCAGCAGGTCGCTGCCGGTGAGCATGGTGCGGGCGAAGGCCGCCCGCTGGCGCATACCGCCGGAAAGCTCGTCCGGCCGCTTGTCCCGGCAGCCGTCCAGCCCCACATCCGCCAGCGCCGCGTCGATCATGTCACGCTGCTGCGCCTTGGTGTACCTGCGCTGTATCTCCAGCGGAAGCGCCAGATTCTCCCCGATGGTGCGCCACGGGAACAGCATATCCTTCTGGGGCATATAGCCGCAGTAGTGCTCCCGCGCCGTGATGGGCTTTTCGTTGACGGAGATGGTGCCGGCCTTCGGCGGCAGCAGGCCGTTGATCATGCGGAAGATGGTGCTTTTGCCGCAGCCGCTGACGCCGACGATGCAGTGGAATGACCCCGGCTCCACGGAAAAGGAGAGGTCATCGATGATGTCGAAGTCCTCGCCGGGGTATTGGTAGGAGACATTGTCAAAGCGCAGAATACTCATGGCTGCACGTCCCATGCCATGTCCCAGAAGCCCAGCTCATACCGGCTGCAATTGACAAATACATCCGTCAGGTAGGCCAGCTGTTCCTCACCGGCGTCCGCCGCCAGCGAATCCATCAGTTCGATCAGCGCCTGATTGGTGGCGGCGTACTCCTCGGAGGCGTAGCCCCGGATCCACTCGCCGTAGAAGGGATGCTCCGCCGCGCCGGGGATGGCGGCCAGCGCCTGCCCGATCTCGGCGTAGCTCCACGAGCAGGCCAGGATTGAGGCCACGATCTCCATGGGGCCGCCGGTCTGGGCGACGGAGAGCATATAGTTCGTATAAGAGAGGTTTGCGAGGGCAGGCTTTATGGAAAACACCTGCTCCTCCGTAATGTCGAGACGCTTCATATAGGCGCGGTGGATCTTCATCTCACCGCCCAGAATGGCGTCCACGTTGGCGGCAAAGACCCGCATCAGCTCCGGGTCCCGCGCCTTGACCACGCCCAGTGCGAACACGCGGGCGTAGTCGAACAAGTAGAGATAGTCCTGCAGCATGAAGTAGCGGAACTTCTCCATATCCAGTGTGCCGTCGCCGATGCCGGTGACGAAGGGGTGGCGCAGGCAGGCCTCCCAGACGGGAGCCGCCGCGTCGTGAAGGCGGGTGGAAACAGAGGTCATATCACTCCGCCTCCTTCATGTATGCGCTCTTCAGATCAAAGAGGTGGTTCATGGGGCCGCGGCCGTGACCCAGATCCAGCATGGCTGCCAGCGCGCCGGAGATATACTCCTTGGCGCGGCGCACCGCGTCCTCCAGCGCCATACCCTTGGCCAGATTGGCGGCGATGGCGCTGGACAGCGTGCAGCCGGTACCGTGGGTGTTGGGGTTGTTGATGCGGCGGCCATTGAACCAATACCCGGCGCCGTCCTTCCAGAGAAGGTCGTTGGCGTCGTTCAGGTCGTGTCCGCCCTTGCACAGCACGGCGCAGCCGTACTGCTCGCTGATCTTCCGGGCGGCGGCCTCCATGTCCGCCGGAGTGCGGATGGGCATATCCGCCAGAATCTCCGCCTCGGGGATGTTGGGCGTGGCTACCTCCGCCAGAGGCAGCAGCTCTGTTTTCAGAGCCTCCACCGCGTCCTCCCGCAGCAGGCGGGAGCCGGAGGTGGCCACCATCACGGGGTCTACCACAATGTGGCGCGCCCCGTATTGCCGCAGCTTTTGGGCGATGACGGAGATCAGCTCCACGGAGGACACCATGCCGATCTTGACCGCGTCGGGGAAAATATCGGTGAATACGGCGTCCAGCTGTGCGGAGAGAAATGCGGGGGTGGAGTCCAAGATGCCTGTGACGCCGGTGGTGTTCTGGGCAGTCAGGGCTGTGACCGCGGTCATGGCGTATACGCCATTGGCGGACATGGTCTTGATATCTGCCTGGATACCGGCGCCTCCGCTGGAATCGCTTCCGGCGATGGATAATGCTGTTCTCATTGGTTTGCTCCTTTCCTGTTTCAGCATTACTTTTATAGAGCGGCGGAAGGTGGTGCCCCCAATCTGCCGCTTGAAGGCCCCGGCCATGGGTCGGGACGGTCTTCCGAGGTTTAGAGGATCCCCAGTTCTTTTGCCCTATCGCGCAGGTCGATGGCAGCCTGCCGGGGATCGTCCGCCTTCATGATGGCGGAGACAACGCAGATGCCGGCGATGGGGATGCCGCACAGCACGTCGATGTTGGTCTTGTTCAATCCGCCGATGGCGTTGACGGGGATGGGGACGGCCTTGCAGATGTCCCGCAGGGTATCGGTGGAGGTCAGGACGGTCTTGACCTTGGTGGTGGTGGGATAGATGGCGCCCACGCCCAGATAATCCGCCCCCTGCTCATAGGCCTCCGTAGCCTGCGGCACGGTCTTGGCGGTAGCGCCCACGATCTTATCCGCTCCCAGAATACGCCGGGCCATGTGGATGGGCAGGTCGCTCTGCCCCAGATGGACGCCCTCGGCGTCCATGGCCATGGCCACGTCCAGCCGGTCGTCGATGAGCAGCGGCACGCCGTACCGCCGGGTCAGTGCGTGTACCTTTTCCGCGAGGGACAGGTACTCCCGGGTGGTCCGGTTCTTCTCCCGCAGCTGCAAAAGGGTGACGCCGCCCCGCAGCGCCTCCTCCGTCCGGCGGAGGAACTCCTCCTCGCTGAGGCCTGTGCTGTCGGTGATAAAGTAAAGGCTGGTGTCAAGATGCTTCAATTTCGATCTCCTCCAAATCCATATAACGTTCCAGTTCCGCGTCCTGTAAGGTGGACAGCGCGTCCAGCAGGCCCACCATAAAGCTGCCGGAGCCGCGCTCCGTCTCCGCCAGCTGGCCGCAGACGCCCAGCACGGCGCAGGCCGTGACTGCGGCGTCCAGACCGCTCGCCGCCGACAGATACGCCGCCGTCAGCGCCCCCAGCATACAGCCGGTGCCGGTGACGCAGGAGAGCTGGGGCGTGCCGTTTCTGACGCGGATGAGCCGCGTCCCGTCCGTCACGATATCCACCTTTCCGCTGGCCAGCACCACCGTGCGGCGGGTACGCGCCAGTGCGGCGGCGGCCCGCTCCACGGTCTGCGCGTCCAGCGCGGCATCTGCGTCCACACCGGAGGCGCGGTAGCGCTCCTGATACAGGGCGTTGATCTCGGAGTAGTTGCCCTTGATGACCGCCGGCGTCACGGCCTCCATCAGGCCGCAGGCGTAGTCCCGGCGCAGTCTGGAGCAGGCTACGCCCACTGCGTCCAGCAGAATGGGCGTTCCATGCTCCGCCGCCGTCCGCGCGGAGAGGCGCATAGCCTCCATCCGCACGTCGGTGATGTTGCCCAGATTCAGCATCAGCGCCCCGGCGGTGGCGGTGATCTCCGACACCTCACGGGGATGCTCCGCCATGATGGGACGGCCGCCCACAGCCAAAATGGCGTTGGCGCACTGGTTGATGGAGATGGGGTTAGTGATGCAGTGGATCAGGGAGCTGCGCTCCCTGACCGCACCGCGAATGTCAGGAATGGATCGCATCAGCAGGTTTCACCTTCTTGACGATGTAGTAGATGACCGCCGCGGCCGCGCAGACCGCCGGTGCGGCGTAGGACAGGGTGTTCCAGATGGGGTTGGTCAGTTCAAAGACGCCGGAGGCCAGCTTGATGACCACAAAGAGGATGCCGCCGAAGGCCGCGATGGTCAGCGCGTCGGACAGGACGGTGCTCTTGTCGGTATAGCCCTTGGCGTTCAGCTTGACCTGCAGCTTTGTCAGCATACCGTTGGACGCCATTTTCCGCAGAAATACATAGGCGATGCTGCCGCCGATGAGGGTGCCGCAGATGAAGGACGGCACGTAGAACATCCAGCTCAGCCCCTCCTTGCCCCAAAGGAACGTCATAACGGGGTAGGAGACGATGGCGCCGATGATGCCGGTGCCGATGACCTCGCCGATGACGGCGCAGATGATCTTACCCTTGGACAGGCGGTAAAAAACGCCGGAGAGGAACGCGCCGAACACGGCGCCGGTCAGGGCCAGCGGGGGGATGCCCATGGTGGCCATGCGGATGATGCCGATCAGTGTGGCGCAGAGCAGCGAATACCACGGCCCCAGAAAAACGGAGCAGACGATGTTGATGAAATGCGCCATGGGACACATACCCTCCACCCGCAGGATGGGCGAGATCACAACGCCCAGCGCAATAAGCATAGCCAAAACCGTCATTTTCAGAATGCTGTTAGAATTTTTCACTTGTATTGCCTCTTTTCATATTTATACGAAGCAACATACTTCGCTCGGTCGAGAATCTATTTTCTCCTCTCACCCCGAAACACGGGTTCCCTCGCAAATTACAAGACACAAGGCGCTCCCCTTCTATCCGCCCGAAACCACTCGGGATAGGTCCACTCACGTCCTTTCTGCCAGGAAAAATAAAAAACGGAAACCACCCGACATGGGTAACTTCCGCAAAGCGCCGATCGCCGTCCCTACGTTGGCATTATCCAAATCAGGTCACCGGTCGAAGGTAACACCTTCCTCTCAGCCTGTCACACAAGCTCCCGTCTGTTCAGTTTTCTGGGTTATTATACACCCGCCCACGCCAGATTGCAAGGGGGAATTGCCCGTCCGCCCCTCCCTGCCGGCCACGCGCCGCCCCGCCGCCCGTCCGGGTACGCCTCCCGCCCCCGTCAAATTGTCCTGATTTCAGGACGATAATCCTAAAATCAGGACTGCGTAATTTTTTTGACAATCTTCGCGCCGGTATGTACAATGTCCACAGAAACACGGAAGGAGTGCTTGGTCATGCAATTCTGGAAAATGAACGGAGCCGGCAATGATTTCATCGTGGTGGACGACCGCGCAAACGCCATCCCCGACGAGAAGTGGCCGGAGATCATCCGTATCCTGTGCGAGCGGCATATGTCCATCGGCGCAGACGGCTTCATGGTGGTGAAAAATCCCACCTACGGCGGCGACTACAAGATGCTGTTCTTCAACTCCGACGGTTCGCTGGGCGAGATGTGCGGCAACGGTGCACGATGCATCTGCCGCTTCGGCTACGAGAACGGTCTGGCGGGCGAGGTGCAGAAGGTGGAGACGACGGCGGGGCTTGTCACCGGCTGGCGCATCGACCGGCAGCACTACCGCGTCCGGCTCAACGACCCCTGCCATATGCGGCTGGAGGACAAGGCGGAGGTGGACGGCGTCACCTACGACTGCGCCTATGTGGAGTTGGGCGACCCCGGCATCCCCCACGCGGCGGTACCCATCGAGAACCTGAAGGACTACGACACGCAGGCGCTGTTCCAGCTGGGCCGCAAGCTCCGCTACTATAAAGACTTCCCCAAGGGCGCCAACGTGAACTTCTACGAGATCATCGGCCCCGACCACGTCTACGAGCGGACGTATGAGCGGGGCGTGGAGGATTTCACCTACGCCTGCGGCACAGGCACCGGCTCTGTGGTGACGGTGCTGACGCTGCTGGGCAAGGTGTCCGGCAAGGGCGTCCGGGTGGACATGACCGGCGGTACGCTGACCATCGACGTGGAGCGGGACGACGCGGGCCATGTCACCGACCTGTTCCTCACCGGCCCCACCAATATCGTCTGCAAGGGCGAGATCACCGACGAGGCGCTGGACCCTTCTTTATTAAGTATGTAAGCAATATGCTTTACATAGAGAGAGCAACCAAATCAACCAAACATTGTTAGGAGGAGAAAAATCTAATGGAAAAGAAAGCAGTCGTCAAGAATTATATTTTCCTTGGCATCATGCTGGGCGCGATGGTGCTGGGCGCCATCGTCGGCTGGCTGGCCCCCACCGCCGCCGGCGTTCTGAAGCCCTTCGGCACGGTGTTCATCAACATGATGTTCTGCGTGGTGGTGCCGCTGGTGTTCGTGTCCATCGCGGGCTCCATCGCCAACATGAAGAGCATGAAGCGTGCCGGTAAGATCATGGGCACCACCGTGGCGACCTTCGTCATCACCGGCGCCATCGCCGCCGTCATCATGTTCGCGCTGATGAAGATCTTCCCCCCGGTACTGGTTCCCTGGAACGACATCCCCTCTGAGGAGATCGGCGAGTACGCCTCCATCTCCGACATGATCGTCAACTTCTTCACCGCCAGCGACTTCGTGGGTCTGCTGACCCGCAAGGCCATGCTGCCCCTGATCGTGTTCTCCGTGCTGTTCGGCTTCGCCACCAACATGGCGGGCGGTTCTGAGACCCTGGTTGCCAAGTGGCTCAGCAGCATGACCGAGGTCATGATGAAGTTCATCAAGATCATCACCTACTACGCTCCCGTGGCCTTCTTCGCCATCTTCGCCGGTCTGGTCGCCGACTACGGCCCGCAGATCGCCGGCTCCTATGGCCGCGCCATGGCGGTGTACTATCCCCTGTGCTTCATCTACATCTTCACCGCCTTCCCCCTGTTCGCATGGTTCGGCGGCGGCAAGCACGGTATCAAGACCATGTTCCGCCACATCACCAAGCCCGCTCTGGTGTCTCTTGGCACCTGCTCCTCTGTGGCTACCATCCCCACCAACCTGGAAGAGGCTGAGGATACCGGCGTCAGCAAGGACGTGGCCGAGATGGTCGTGCCTCTGGGCGCTACCATGCACATGGACGGCTCCTGCTTCTCCTGCGTGCTGAAGATCGCCTTCGTGTGGGGCGTGTTCGGTCAGGAAATGAGCTGGGGCAAGCTGATCCCCATCGTCCTCGTGGCGGTGCTGTCCTCTGTCGGTATGTCCGGCGTCCCCGGCGGCGGCTACATCGGCGAGTACATCATCTGCTCCATCTTCTTCCCCAACCAGATCGAGCTGGCATTCCCCATCCTGGTCGCCATCGGCAACCTGGTCGATCCTCCCGCCACCATGATCAACTCCGCCGGCGACTATGTGGTGACCTACATCGTCTCCCGCTTCGCGGACGGCAAGGATTGGCTGGACAAGGCAGTTGCTAAGAAGAACGCTGCCTCCAAGGCCGAGTGACCTGAGCATTTTCGTACCTCCTCTGCTCTCAGCAGACGGGCAGGGGACTGCGGTGTGGTTGAGCCGCAGTCCCCCCGCCCTCTCTCTTTTCCCCGCAAATAAGCGATAGACAGTTATTTTCCGCATCAAAACCCTTAAATTCGCGCATTCGGCTCAATGGGAGCCTTCCCATACATAGGACTTGTCCCGCCCCCGGCGGGCAGGAGAGAAAGGAATTTACCATGATCTGTGACAACATCACCATCGGCGCCAACGGGCATCTGCACTTTGCCGGGCAGGATACCGTGGCGCTGGCCAAGCAGTACGGTACACCCCTGTACCTGCTGGATGAGGACTACATCCGCCACCAGTGCCGGGTATATCAGAACGCCTTCAAGAAGCACTTCGGCCCCACCAGCCGCCCCCTGTACGCCAGTAAGGCCAACTCCTTCAAGCGCATCTACGAGATCATGCGGGAGGAGGGCATGGGCATCGACGTGGTATCCTCCGGCGAGATCTACACCGCGCTGCAGGCGGGATACGACCTGAGCCACGCCTACTTCCACAGCAACAACAAGACGGACGAGGACATCGTCTACGGCATGGACAACCACATCGGCTACTTCGTGGCCGACAACGTGGAGGAGATCAAGGCCATCGAGGCCGAGGCCGGCCGCCGCGGTATACGCCAGAAGGTACTGCTGCGTCTGACGCCGGGCATCGACCCCCACACCTACGAGGCCATCGCCACCGGTAAGGTGGACAGCAAGTTCGGCTCCGCCATCGAGACGGGACAGGCCGAGGAGATCACCGTTTTCACGCTGGCGCAGCCCCATGTGGAGCTGATGGGCTTCCACTGCCACGTGGGCTCGCAGGTCTTCGGTGAGGACATCTTCGAGCGCGCCGCCGTCATCATGCTGGAGTTCATCGCCTCCATGAAGGAGAAGCACGGCTACATGGCCAAGCAGCTGGATCTGGGCGGCGGCTACGGCGTGCGCTACGTGGAGAGCGATCCCTATCTGGACGTGGACACCAAGGTCAGTCAGGTGGCAGCCGCCATCAAGGCCGCCTGCCAGCGTCTGGCCATCGAGATGCCGGAGATTCACATGGAGCCGGGCCGCAGCATCGTGGGCGCGGCGGGCATGACGCTGTACACCTGCGGCACAGTGAAAAAGATCCCCGGCTACAAGAACTACGTCTCCATCGATGGCGGTATGCCGGATAACCCCCGCTTCGCCCTGTATAAGTCCAACTACACCTGCCTGCTGGCCAACAAGATGCAGGAGGCGTGCGACTTCGAGGCCTCCGTGGTGGGACGCTGCTGCGAGAGCGGCGACATCATTCAGGAGCACGTGATGCTGCCCTCCTCCGTGAACCGCGGCGACATCGTGGCGGTCTGCACCACCGGTGCGTACAACTACTCCATGGCCTCCAACTACAACCGGCTGCCCCGCGCCCCCATCGTCATGCTCCGGGGCGGTGAGAGCTACGAGGCGGTTCGTCGGGAGACGCTGGCTGATCTCTGCAAATGTGATCTGTGATCGTTCCCCCCTCCCCTGGGAAAGCAAAGCCTGCTGTATCCGCCGCAGGCTTTGCTTTCCCCTATGTTGTAAATCGTCCGCACATGGTGTAGAATAGCGGTATCACTGCCGAAAGGGAGCGGGAAATATGGATATTCTGCAAAATGTGATGGACTCGTCCTCCCATGCCATGTTCACCATGGATCGGCAGGGCATCGTGACCCATATCAACCAGCAGGCCAAGGAGCGCTTTGGCCTGTTCAACCACAGCCTCTACTCCCACCCCGCCGGCCGTCTGGAGCCGGAGGATATGGTGATCCTGGCCACCTCCGCCATGGGCATGGACGACGGCAGTCTTGCCGCCGCCGATCTGGTGCAGCTGGGCATTCAGGATCCACGCCTCCGCGCCGGGGATATGCTGGCGGCGGTAGGCGTCTACAAGGGCCCCGGCATCAAGCCGGTATACAAGCACCTGCGGCGTGGCGAGGCGGTGGGGCTGAGTCTGGACGTGACGTTTCAGGGCGTCCCCATCTCCATCCACATCGGCGACAAGGAGATCGCCATTGAGGTGCGGGAGAAGGTCTACTCCATCAATTATTTCGTCTGCATCGGCCAGATGGTGGTCTTGGATCACCGGACGAAGCGTGTAAAATTCTGGGAGGAAAAGGGCTATTCCGCCCGGAAGGAGGGCATCGGCAGTCTGCTGCGCGGCGGCAGCTTCATCGCCAAGGGCCCGGATCAGGAGATCTGCGTGGTGGGCTACCACTTCCGGGATTTCTTCGAGGGCGAGCTGTTCGAGACCCATCTGCATCAGGTGCTCAACGGCGAGGTCCCCAGCTTTTCCGATGTAGCCTACGAGATCAACGGCTTCGCGCTGCTGGCCTCCATCCTGCCCATCGAAAGCGACGGGCAGATCGAGGGCATCATCGTCAAGTTCCGGAATATCGAGGACATCCGCACCACGATCATGGAGCGGAACACCGCCATCGCCGCGGCGGAACGCAAATACCGGGAGTCCTCCGAGCGGAGCCTGCCGGACAGCGTACCCAACCCGCTGCTGCCCTTCGGCAACTCCGCCCCCACCCGCGCCGTGCGGCGGCGGACGTACAAGATCAGCCAGATGGACTGCAATATCCTGATCGTGGGTGAAAGCGGCACGGGAAAGACCCGGCTGGCACGCTGGATCTTACAGGCACAGCCCCGGGGCGGCCAGATGGTGCAGGCGGACTGCTCCGCCATCGACCCCGCTGAGCTGGAGGAAAAGCTGTTCGGCCGGGCGGGCGGCGCGCCGGGACTGTTCCGCGAGGCGGACGGCGGCACACTGCTGCTGGAGGAGGTAGACCGTCTGCCGCCGGGCGCACAGGCCCGGTTGCTCCACGCCATCCAGCGCCGGGAGGTGCTGCCGCTGGACTCCGCCCAGCCCGTCCCCGTGGACGTGCGGATATTGGCGGTGGCAGGCCCCGCCCTGCGGGAGGCGGTGGACGCCGGACGGTTCCGGCAGGATCTCTACTACCGGCTGTCCGCCTTTTCCGTGGAGCTGCCTCCCCTGCGTGACTGCCGGGAGGATATCTACGCCATTGCCAACGAGTTTATGGAGGAGATTTGCCAACGCTACCACATCCCGGACAAGGCCCTGTCCGGCGAGGCGTTCAGCAAGCTCCTCAACTACGACTGGCCCGGTAACCTGCGGGAACTGGAGAATGTGCTGGAGGGCGCCGCGGCGCTGTCCGACACGGATATCATCTACCCCGAGCACATCCATCTGGATGCGGAGCCCGTCCCCCTGACGCTGCGCCAGCATATGCGGCAGGAGGAGCGCCGCTATATCCAGCAGGTGCTGCTCCAGTGCGGCGGCGACAGAAAGCTGGCGATGAAGCAGCTGGACGTGTCCCGCTCCGTATTTTATGACCGGTTAAAGGAGTACGGTCTCGGTTGACCCGCTCTTTTTATCGTATTTTCGTCACATTG
>UQZJ01000013.1 GCA_900545495.1 uncultured Eubacteriales bacterium | reverse complement strand
TCTGCTCGTAGCCTTCCTTCTTGGCCTTGGATGCAAAATAGGTGTACTTGTTGCGTGCCTCGGACTCACCGGCAAAGGCAGCCATCAGATTTTTTTCGGTTTGAGTACCTGCGTATTTCGCTTCTTTCATGGTCGATGCTCCTTTCAGCTTTTTCTGCTCATATTATAACACGGATTCGTGTTATAAACAATATTTTCATTTTAAGTGATTCAATCCGCCTGTATCCCGCAGCGTGATCGCACCGCGCTTCAGCTCCACCAGCCCGTCCTCCGAGAAGCTCTTGAGCATCCGCGCCACCGCCTCCCGCGCCGAGCTGATGTGCTGGGCGATCTGCTCATGGGTCATGCGTATGGTGTCGGAGCCGGTACGCTCCGCTTCGGCCAGGAGAAATTCTGCCAGCCGCCGATCCAGCCCCTTGAACATGATCTGCTGCATCGCCCACATCACATCAGAAAACCGTTTCGTTGCCAACTCATAGAGGAAGCAGCGGACATATAGATTTTTCTCCTTGAGCGCAGCGATGACATTTGCAGGGATAATCAGAACCTCTGTATCCTTTCCTGCGGTCATTTGCGTATCAAAGGTGATCTGACTGATCACACAGGAGGCAGAAAGCACGCAAAGTTCGCCCGGATACAGGCGGAACAGCGTTACCTCCCGCCCCTCCTCGGAGAGAAGATAGGTGCGGATCTCGCCGGAAAGAACAAACAGCATTCCAAGACATTCGTTGTCGCTGCTGTGTACGAATGCACCCTTTTCATACTGACGGACTAAGGCACTTCGGCGCAGCGTTTCTTGCTCCTGTTCAGTCAAGGATGACCAAAACGGAAGCTGTGTCAGTGTGCGCTCCATATCAGTGGCAGCTATGATTGCCGCAGCCGTGGTCACCGCAGGTGTGACCAGCTTCGCCGTGCTCGTGGTCATGGTGGTCACAGTGAACATTGGGATCGTAGCCCAGATTTCCGCTGAGCAATGCGCTCACCGCCGCGTCAGCGTCCCCGCTGACACCGCCGTAGAGCTTGATGCCCGCCTCGGCCAGTGCTGCCTGCGCACCGCCGCCGATGCCTCCGCAGATCAAAGTGTCCACGCCGTGCTGCATCAGGAAGCCTGCCAGTGCGCCGTGACCGCTGCCATTGGTGTCAACGACTTTCGCATGAGTGATTTTACCGTCCGCAGCTTCATAAAGTTTGAACTGTTCGGTGTGGCCGAAATGCTGAAAAATTTGACCGTTTTCATAGGTAACTGCAATTTTCATAATGGATTCTCCTTTACAATTTTTACCTGTTTTTTCCGTGTTGCCTCTCTGCATCCGGCAGCAGCGGCCGCAGTGGGCTGCCTCCTGTCCTCCGCAGATGCGGTAGTTTCCCCCGGTGATGTGCAGCGGTTTCCCGTGGACAAGACACGCTGCGATCTTGCGCCGTGCGCTTTCGTAAATCTCCTGCACGGTAGAGCGGGAAATGTCCATCTGTGCGGCACACTGCTCGTGGGTTTGCTGCTCCAGGTCAACCAGCCGAATGACCTCATACTCGTCCAGCGTCAGCCGGATCGGCTCACTATCCCCACATCCGTCAGGGCAGAATGTCTCAACTTGTGGTGCGCCACAAATCCGACGGCACCGCGGCGGTCTTGGCATGGACGCTTTCCTCCTTTGTTTTCGGTATATACCGATTATAGCACTTTGGAAAGGAAAAAGCAATATTCTTTTCAAAAGCCGCTGCAATTTCTGCCCTCATATAGATACTGGCTGATAGTCGGAGTTGAATGCAACAAGTGAGCTATCCTCAAGTTAGATACTTCACGAAAAGAAGCGACGCCTGAACGAGTGCCCGTGGCACTCGTTTTTTTGTTGCAATGCAATGCGGGTTAAAACATTTTTGATACGCTATAAACAAGCACAATTCGATAAATGACTTGATTCGCAGAGCAAAAAACATAATTCTTTGTATTATAGCATAAACTATTGTATGCTTTCAAGGCAAACGGCGTAAAATCGTGGGTTATTTTTCTTCGGTCATCACCTAAAATAATCATAAGATAGGTGGTGAATATCATATGGACACACAATTCGTGCGTGATCGAATTACTCAGCTGAGATTAAAAAAGGGTGTCTCTGAATATCAAATGAGTTATGATCTCGGGCATAGCAGAAGCTATGTTTATAACATATCCTCTGGCAAATCGTTGCCACCTATGGCAGAATTTCTTCAAATCTGTAACTATTTTGATATTACACCAAGCCAATTCTTCGATGAATCCGAAGAAAATCCCGCACTCCTGCAAACGGCCATTGAAGAATTGCGAAAGCTGAATGACGATGACTTAATGCTCATCATCGGCAATATTCGTCGGCTGACCCGTGAGTGACCATTCCCTGAAATAACACATTTGTAAGTACAGAGAAACCGCAAGGCATCGGTGTATAATCCATGCCTTGCGGGATTTTGCTTTATAGAGGTGATTTGCATTGAAGCCTGAGAGAAAAACAATTTGCAGTTCTAACTCTGGGTAATACGCCGGAATTGCATAGTATATCACCACAAAGTACACATCATTTGATTGCCATATACCATACTGATGAGTTCTACAAGGATAATCAAATGAGGTGTAAACTAATAACATAGTAGGTGGTATATATGTTCAATGCACAAAACCGAATCCGGCAGCTGATGGCCGAGCGTGGATGGACTATTTATCGATTAGCGCAGGAATCTGGCCTGTCGCAGACAACGATCAGCAATATCTTCAAGAGAAATAACCAACCGTCCCTACCAACGGTAAATGCGATTTGTGACGCTTGCGGAATCACACTGGCGCAGTTCTTTACGGAGAACGATACGGCAAATTCACCTAACGCCAAGAGTGAATTAGATAATAGTGTTGCGGCTCTCAAGGAGGATCAGCGCGAGGCGCTTGCCGCATTCATCAAGACAATCGTATAGTACATAACCGCTCAGCCATACTGTGCGGCTCACAGCAGAGGCTGCCCGAGTTACATTGGACAGTCTCTGTATTTTTTTACCAATCAAAGGAGGCGTATCCATGAGCAACGAAATCATGCAGGAAAACATACCATTTGTTGAATGCAGTGCATTCCACCGTGGGATGAGCGTATTGGAGGCCAGTCTGCGAAACACCGAGGATTCAGAAGCTATCATCAGTGGCCTTCTGAAAGGTGCAGCTGAGTTTTATGGCGCATCAAGAGCCTCTGTGGTGGAAGCTGACTGGGATCTGGGAATCGGCGTCATTACCTACGAATGGTGCAAAGATGGTGTGCCGGCGCAAAGGGACATGCTCCAGTGCCTGCCCATGGAGAAGTTCCCGAGATGGAGGAAAGCACTTCGGGCCAATAAACCGGTCGTGATTTCTGACTTGCAGAGATTAGAGAAAGTCTATCCAGATGAGGCAGCCTTCTTTCGGGAGTATGGGGTGACTACACTGCTGGCGGCACCATTCTCCAAACGGATTAATCAGGGATTCATTGCCGTGGACGATCCGACCCGCTACACGGATGACCCGGTTTTCCTATTCATCGCCTCCTATGCAGTGGTTGTGGAACTCAACGAAATCAAACAGCAGCAGTCCCTGTTGGCAGCAACAAAAGCCTCCAAATACAATCCGGAAGACATCCATATCAATTTCTTTGGCGGCATGGAGATCATCAGCTCCAAAGGGACATTGACCGGAGAAGATATTAAAGCGGACCAGTGCTACCTGCTTCTGGCATATCTCATGCTTTCGACCTGAATGAATTTTTTGCTACAAACGAGAACGGGAAACTGATTCACGAGGAAGAAATTATCAAGTTTCTTCATGCCCTTTCTACCAATGAAAAATATCCCTATTCCACACCGGAGTTGAGAGAAGAATTATCTCATACGCTTTGGTTGCTGAATCGTGTGGCAAGCGCAAAAGCGTTGGCGAAGCTGCTGAAAAACGACCCAGTGTTCAGCGAATATGAAATTGTGCTGGCGGCTGGTGACGGCAAGCTGGATAACGAGGAGGATACAAAGGTGAACATTTCTCACTCTTGTACTGGGAGAATTGTTTGAGCATGCATTAACTTGAATATTAAAATTAAATAACTGCTGTTATCGACAGCAACCAAGCAGGAAATCAAAAATGGTCTCCTGCTTTTTCTTTGCCCTAAATCGGGAGAAAGGAGGATATCAATGCCGAATCCGCATTTTGACATTACTATCACAAAACGCAGCGAGGGCAAATCAGCCGTTGCCGGAGCTGCATACCAGAGTGGAGAAAACCTGTTTTCTGAGTATGACCAGAAGCACAAGAACTACACCAGAAAAGAGGGTGTGGTCTACACGGAAATCATGCTTCCGGCAAATGCACCGCCGGAGTACGCCGATAGGGAAACTCTCTGGAACTCAGCTGAGAATTGCGAGAAGCAATGGAACTCACAGCTTGCAAGGCGATTTGTTCTTGCTCTGCCGAGAGAAGTCCCAATGGAGATGTATCCGCAGATGATACGGGACTACTGTGAGGAGTATTTTGTTTCCAAAGGGATGTGCTGTGATTTTGCCATTCACGACCCATACCCGCCCGGTCATAATCCTCACTGCCATGTGATGCTGACGCTTCGTGCCATAGATGAAAATGGAAAGTGGCTACCAAAGAGCCGTAAGGTTTACGACCTTGACGAGAACGGTGAGCGAATCAAACTGACCTCCGGCAACTGGAAATCCCACAAGGAAAATACGATGGATTGGAATGAGCAGTATCACGGCGAGGAATGGCGGCATGGCTGGGAAGTCGTGCAGAATCACTATCTTGAATTGGCAGGAAGTCCGGAGCGTGTTGACCTGCGTTCCTATAAGCGGCAGGGGTTGGACATTGTTCCCACCGTTCATATGGGTGTTGCTGTCACTCAGATGGAACGCCGGGGCATTGAAACCAACATTGGCAATCTGAACCGAGATATAAAAGTTGCCAATTCGCTGATGAACTCCATTCGCAAGACTATAACCAGTTTGCGTGATTGGATTGCTGCCATTTTGGAAACAAGAAAAGAAATTCTTGCAGAGATGGAAGCGAAAAACGCTTCTCCGAATCTGGCTGAACTGCTTCGAGATTATATGAATCTGCGAAAAGCAGAACGCAGCGACTGGTCACAGTACGGCAAACAGAAAGGTACGATTGCTGATATGAAAGCTGTTGCGAATGCGGTCAGTTATCTGCAATCATATGAGATTTTCACACTGGAAAAGCTGGATGAAGCCCTGCAAGATCTGAACGGCAGAGCCAAGGCCATCGGTGCAGCTATGCGAAAATCGGAAAGCCGAATGAAAGTCATTACAGGAATTCAGAGTGCGGTTGCCGATTGCCAGACGCACAAGGCAGTCCATGACAAGTATCTGAAAATAGGCTGGAAAACGACACAGTCCATTTATGCCGACAGGCACAGGAACGAGTTGGATACCTTTAACAAGGCGTATCGCTATCTGAAAAAGCAGGGGGTTGACCTGAGTGTGGATTTGAAAGCCATGCAAGCTGAGTATGACAGTCTGGAGAAATCCCATGCAGAGCATTCCGCACAGCTTTCCGCTGTCCAGACGGATTTGAAGCCGCTGAAAGATATTCGCTACTGGGTCGGCAAAGTCCTTGAGCCGGAACAGGTAGAGAAGAAGCCGGAACCGAAGTTTTCCGTCAAAGACAGGCTGGCGTATGCAAAGAAAAAGCACAGTCAGGAGGAACAGTCGGAACGGCAGAAACAGAAAAAACAGAATATCGAACTTTAAGGCACTTGCCATTTTCAATGTGAAATGACGAGTGCCTTTTCTTTTTATCAGGAGGAATACCTATGAATGTATTTGAAGCGGTCAAGCCGACCGTTACCACCCGACAGGCGGCAGAGCTGTACGGAATCAAGGTGAGCAGGAACGGAATGGCACGCTGCCCTTTTCACAACGACAAGAATCCGAGCATGAAAGTGGACAGGCGTTTTCACTGCTTCGGTTGTCAGGCGGATGGAGATACTATTGATTTTGTATCACGGTTCTTTAATCTGCCCAGCAAGGAAGCCGCCATGAGGCTGGCAGACGATTTTGGAATCAGTTATGACAGCAAGCAGAAGCCGACTGTCAGACCTCATATCCGGGAGCCTACGCCGGAGCAAAAATATCAGAAAGACGAATCACAATGCTACAAGGTGCTGACCGATTATTTCCATCTTTTGAAGCGGTGGGAAAAGGAATATGCCCCGGCACAGCCGGAGGATGAATGGCATCCCCTGTTCGTGGAAGCTCTGCAACGGAAAAATTATATCGAGTATCTGATAGATATTCTGCTGACCGGAACATTGGACGAACGGAAAGCCCTTGTAGCTGAACAGAGAAAAGAGGTGAAAAAACTTGAGCAGCGAATTTCAGAACTGTCAGCCAGCAGCACAAAGCACTATCGAGGAGGTGCGGAACAGTCTGGAACAGAACCAGAAAGGTAAGGTCTTCAATACAGCAGCCAATTACAAGCGTGTCCTGCAAGCAGACCCACTTCTGAAAGGTGCTATCCGCAAGAACCTGCTGACGGAGCGTATCGACATTGTGAGGTCGCTGGGCTGGTATCGAGACAGCCCGACACTGACCGATGTGGATATAAAATATCTGCTCCTGTACTTTGAGGAAAACTACGGTCTGACAGTAGAAAAGAGGATTGAGGATGCAGTGAAAGTCATTGCCAATGAGAACCGCTATCATCCGGTCTGTGATTTCCTGAATGGGCTGGAATGGGACGGCACAGAACGAATCCGTTACTGCCTACATCATTTTCTTGGTTCCGATACAGACGATTACACTTATGAAGCCTTGAAGCTGTTTCTGCTGGGAGCGATTTCACGAGCATTCAAGCCGGGCTGTAAGTTTGAGGTTATGCTCTGCCTGGTGGGCGGTCAGGGTGCAGGAAAATCAACTTTCTTTCGTATGCTGGCAATCAATGATGACTGGTTCTCCGATGATCTGAAAAAGCTGGACGATGAAAATGTGTACCGCAAAATGCAGGGGCACTGGATTATTGAAATGTCGGAGATGATCGCTACCGCCAACGCCAAGAGCATTGAAGAAATCAAGTCGTTCCTGAGCAGGCAGAAAGAAACCTACAAGATACCGTATGAAACGCACCCGGCAGACCGGAAGCGGCAGTGTGTGTTCGGCGGTTCTTCCAACACGCTGGATTTTCTGCCCCTTGACCGTACAGGCAACCGCCGTTTTGTTCCGGTCATGGTCTACCCGGAGAGAGCCGATATTCACATTCTGGCAGACGAGCAGGAATCCAGAGCCTACATCAGACAGGTGTGGGCAGAAGCAATGGAGATATACCGAAGCGGCAACTTCCGCTTGAAATTCAGCCCCGAGATGGACGATTTTCTGAAAGCCCATCAAAGGGAGTTTATGCCGGAGGACACGAAAGCTGGTCAAATTATGGATTATTTGGACAACTACACAGGCAGTGCAGTCTGCTCTAAGCAGCTTTATCGGGAAGCGTTGGGACACCCATGCGAAGAGCCGAAGCAATGGGAGCTGCGGGAAATCAACGACATTATGAACAATGCCATCACAGGCTGGCAGCCGTTCAGCAATCCACGTCACTTTCCTGCACCATATCTCCGACAGAAAGGCTGGGAACGCATAGAACAGCCCGACAACGGGAGTGGAGATTTTCAGGAGCTGACCGAAGCAGAGATGAAGCAGATGGAGTTTCCAAAGGAGTGGTTGAAATAAAAAATGGGGCTGGTTGTCAGCCGGTTGCCGAGCCAGTTGTCGGGCTGGTTGTCGGGCAAAGTGACGGAAAAGCCTTTGCTGACGGGCTTTTCTTCTCTCTGACAACCATGACAACCAAAATATAAAAGAAAAAGGAAATAGTAAAAAAAGAGCAAGCCCGATGAAGATAAAAGGTTTTCTGATACACGTTGCCAGGACTTCGTTGTCAGAGCCTTTCCTTTGTAGGGCATTTTTCATTCAGAGGAGGTAGCTGCCTATGGCAAATAGCAAAATGATCACTTACGACAAAAAGTACGCAGACATTCCAGTCTGGCGTAGATACACACTGACGATAGAAGAAGCCGCAGGGTATTATCATATCGGGGAAGGAAAACTACGAATGCTGATTGATGAACACCCAAATGGGGATTTCTATGTGATGAATGGCAACAGAGCTTTGATTAAGCGTGAGAAATTTGAACGTTATCTCGATGAGGCAACGGCTGTATAAGCAATATTTTATGGAAAACAGAATTGCCGAAATCTTATGGCATGGCTATACGGAGAGCCGGATTTGTGGTAGAATAAGACCAGCAAGTCTGGCTCTCCTTGTTCTTAAAGGAGAGATTTCAATGAGTGAAAAAAGACGAGATAATCGCAATCGTATCTTACGTGAAGGTGAATATCAGCGGGCAGATGGGAGGTACAGATTCCGCTATATTGATGAGGATGGGAAAGAGAAAAACGTATATAGCTGGCGGCTGGACAAGAACGATCCTGCACCAAAGGGGAAAAAGAGAGAACCTTCGCTGCGAGAAAAAGAGAAGCAGATAGAAGCTGATTTGTTCGATCATATCGTAACCAATGGCGGCAACTATACGGTATTGGAGCTGGTAGAGAAGTATGTTTCCCTGAAAACCGGCGTTCGCCATAACACCGTTGCCGGGTATAAGACGGTTATCAACATCCTCAAAAAAGAAGCATTTGGTGGTCAGAGAATTGACAAGGTGCGTCTGTCGGATGCAAAGGCGTGGTTGATTAAACTCCAACAGGTAGATGGTCGTGGTTACAGTTCCATCCACTCTATCCGTGGTGTACTGAGACCAGCTTTTCAGATGGCGGTAGACGATGACCTGATTCGTAAAAATCCGTTTGGTTTTGAACTGGCATCCGTGGTGGTCAATGATTCGGTAACGAGGGAAGCTATCACAAGGAAACAGGAACGGGATTTGCTGAAGTTCATCAAGGACGATAAACATTTCAGCCGATACTACGATGCAATCTTTATTCTCTTTCATACAGGACTCCGTATTTCGGAATTTTGCGGACTGACGATCTCAGATATTGAATTTGGCAACAGCCGCATCAGAGTTGACCATCAGTTACAGCGGACATCGCAGATGCAGTATGTGATTCAGGAACCCAAGACAGAAAGCGGCGTTCGTTATGTACCTATGACGGAAGAAGTGGAGAAATGCTTTCGCAGGATTATTGCCAACCGGACGGCTCCAAAAACAGAGCCGATGGTGGATGGATATGTTGGATTCTTGTTTCTTGACAAGAACGATAAGCCGATGGTTGCCCTTCATTGGGAGAAATATATGGAGCATATCATCGAGAAGTACAATAAAATTTATCGTGTCCAGATGCCGAAAGTGACTCCCCATGTATGCAGACACACATTCTGCTCCAATATGGCAAAATCCGGAATGAACCCGAAGACATTGCAGTATATCATGGGTCATGCAGATATCAGCGTTACGCTGAACACTTACACACATGTAAAATTTGATGATGCGAAAGAGGAACTTCTTCGAGTAGCAACATCATAAATAACTCATTGGTAAAGCTCCGAGTTTTACCAATGAATTTACCAATATTGCAGAGAAAAACATGAGAAAATACGGGAAGATTTGAGAAGATAATCCGAAAACAGAGGAAAACTCAAAGATTCCCGGAAACGTAAAAAATCCTGTAATATCAGGCTTTTGAGAAGAAATACAGAACAAAAATGGAGATATGAGAACATGATAAAAATACTTTTCATCTGCCATGGAAATATCTGCCGCAGCCCCATGGCCGAGTTCGTGATGAAGGACTTGGTAAAAAAGGCGGGACTGGCATCGCAATTTCATATCGAATCAGCGGCTACCAGTCGGGAGGAGATCGGCAACCCAGTCTATCCTCCGGCACGGCGCAAGCTGGCCGAGCATGGGATCTCCTGCGAAGGCCATGCCGCACGGCAGTTGACAAATCGGGATTACGACGAATACGATCTCCTGATCGGCATGGACCAGGCCAACCTCCGGGATATGTACCGTATCTGCGGCGGCGACTATGTCGGCAAGATGTCCCTCCTGATGGATCACACCGCCCATCCCGGCAATGTGGCAGACCCATGGTACACCGAGGACTTCGAGGCGACCTGGCAGGATGTGCTGGATGGCTGCCAAGGACTTTTGAAAGAATTCATGACAGAACGAGGTGATTCAAATGGCACAAAACGATAATATCCAACTGTTCGAAAACAAGCGTATTCGAACCGCATGGGATGAGGAAAAGGAAGAATGGTACTTTTCCGTCGTTGATGTGGTAGCTGTGCTGACTGATCAGCCAGATTATCAGGCAGCTCGTAACTACTGGAAGGTAACGAAGAAACGCCTGAAGGATGAGGGAAATGAAACGGTTACAGCTTGTAACCAGTTGAAAATGACCGCTTCGGATGGCAAAAAACGATTGACTGATGTAGCCGATACCGAGCAGCTTCTCCGAATCATCCAGTCTATTCCTTCCCCGAAGGCAGAACCGTTCAAGTTGTGGCTGGCACAGGTCGGTCGAGAGCGTATCGAGGAGACCATCGACCCGGAGCTGACCATTGACCGCGCTCTGGAAACCTATCTCAAGAAGGGTTACAGCCGTGAGTGGATCAATCAGCGGCTGCAGGCCATCCAGGTCCGTAAAGAACTGACGGATGAATGGGATGCCCGCGGTGTGCAGAAAGGCGTAGAGTACGCCATCCTCACGGACGAGATTTCCCGAGCCTGGTCTGGCATGTCCACCCGGCAGTACAAAAATCTGAAGGGCTTGAAAAAGGAAAACCTTCGTGATAACATGACTACGCTGGAACTGGTACTGAATATGCTGGCGGAGGCCACTACCACTCAGTTTTCAAGAGATCGCAAACCAACGACCTTCCAAGAGAATTTGGCAGTTGCCAAGGCGGGCGGTCAGGTGGCTGGACGAACCAGAAAAGACATTGAGTCCCAGTCAGACACGCCGGTCATTACTGCTAAGAATGCCGCACAGCTTAATCAGGTAGTGACAGATCTGCTGGAAGGAGCAGTCTCTGACAAAACTGAAGAATCAAAAGGCAAGTGAGCTCTGCGCGTCATGGTTTTCTTGCTGTCATACGACGATTTTTTGAAAGTAAATTTCGAAAAAAATCTATAGTGTTGCGTTATGACAACCAAAACTCCCGAAACACCTGTGTTTCGGGAGTTTTTTCATGCCCGAAAACAGGTTTTAGCCTTATTTTTAGCCTTATTGGGTCAACCGGCGGAAACTGTACGGATAAAACGCTCCATGCGGTCGGCACTTTCGCGCTTCATCTGGTCAGTCACATGGCCGTATACGTCCAGCGTAAATGCAGCGGTGGCGTGTCCAAGATTTTCCTGCACGGTTTTAATGTCGTCACCACTTTTGATACAGGCAACTGCGCATGTGTGGCGCAGGTCGTGGAAACGGGCATTGGGACACCCCATGGCTGCAACGATGCGCTTGTACTCGCGGTAGACTGTCGGCTTCGTCAGGTGCGTACCAAACTCGTTGGTAAAGACCAGACCCTCCGGATTTTGCCAGTCACTGCCCAACAGAAGCTTCTGCTGCATTTGCCATCGGCGCTGCTGCTGCAACCGGGCCAGCACAGTCTGTGCTGCGGCGATGGTACGGCTTCGGCCATTCTTCGGAGAAACAAGCTCATAGCCCTTGCTCCCCTTGTCCTGATGCAGCTGCATTTGCTTTTCCACAGAGATGATACCTGTATGAAAGTCGATGCAGTCCCACGTCAGACCCAATACCTCGCCCTCCCGCATACCGGTGAACAGTGTCAGGATGAACAGCGTTTCAAATCGGTTTCCCTGTATAGCGGTCAGAAATGCGGTGATCTGCGCATCGTCAAAGGGCTTGATCTTCTTACGCTCTATCCGCGGCAGGATACAGGCATCGGCAGGGTTGTATCGCAGATAGCCGATCAGCACCGCTTGTTGAAGTGCCTTGTGGAGAACACCGTGGACATTCTTCACCGTTTTTGCGGAAAGACCTTCCGGATTCTGCTCGGACGGCTCCCCCATGGCATTGTAGAAGGCCTGTATCATCGGTGCGTTCAACGCCTCCAGCCGCACTGCTCCCAGCGCTGGCAGAATGTGCAGCTTGATATCGGATTTGTAGATGTGTGCCGTTCTGGGCTTCACGCCGCCCAAGTAGGTCTTTGACCATATCTCCAGCCATTGTGCCAATGTCAGCTTGCACGGCGCATGATACACACCGTTGTCGATATCCAGCGTTACCTGCTTCAGCTTCTGCGCCACTTCTTTCTGCGTCTTTCCGGTGATGCTGCGCTGGATCTGCTTGCCTGTGCCGGGGTCGAAGCCTTCTGTGTAGCGGCCCTGCCAGTAGGTATAGGTCTTTCCGTTCTTTGTTGTTGTGATTTTTCTGATGGAACCGGCGCCGCCGGCTCCTTTTCCTGTTTTTGTACGCGGCATATACGCTCCTTTCCGCCGCGCGGAATGTACCACCTCCATGATATATCCCGCGCGGCTGTTGTGCAAGTTTTATTTCTGCGGCGAAGAGATTTACTTCCGCAGGAACTCCAGCAGGGACTCTCTCGGAATACGAATCTGCCTACCGATGCGAACGCTTCGTATCTGCCCGCTGCGGATCAGCTCGTAGGCGGTGTTGCGTCCGATGCCGAGGAGGGGCATCAAGTCCTCTACCCGCAATGTCATGGGGAGGTCATGCAGGTCGCGATACCTATTCTCCACGGGCAGTCCCTCCCTTCACGGACGCCAGATAGATGTCCGTCACATCGGGCCGCTCGTGTCCCAGCAGACGGGACACGGTGAAGTGGGCGTCCAGGGGCGTCATGCCGCCATTGACGAGAGATGTATACTTTTCAGCGGCGTAGGTATGCCGCAGCCCATGGAAGGTAATGCGTCTGTCCGGTGCGGTGGGGTCGCAGATGGCGTCACGGTGGCGGAGGATAAACTGCTGCATAGCGTTAATGACCCGGTCGGTGGGAACGCCGTCCGGCACCAGCAGCTTGTGGCCGCGTTCCGTTTTGTCCAGCAGCCGTTGCAGCATCATCGTGATACGGTCGTCCTCGATGGGGACGATACGCACCTTACCGCCCTTGCCTTTCACGGTGAGGGCGTTTTCCCGCAGCGCACGCTCCGCCGCAGCGGTGTCCATACGGAAACACTCGTGGATGCGCAGACCGGCATAGCGAGCCAAATACAGGGCGAGGATATAGTCCTCCCTCTCCTCCGCCATGGCGCGGCCAATCAGCTTGCCGAACTCCGGGTTCGTCCATGTGCGATCCTGCTGCCCGAAGCGGCGGCGTTCCAAGGCAACGCCCAGATCTTCATTGCCCGGCAGCGCATAACGAGGCTGAGACATCTTATCGTGGAAAAAGCGGATGGCGGAGAGATCGGTCTTGATGGTACTGGCGGACTTGCCCTGCGCCTGCAAATAGAGAACGTAGCTTACCAGATGCTTGCCGCTGATGTTCTCCAGCTTTTGCAGATGGTAGTGGACAGCGAGGTAGGCGCAGAACCGTTTGACCGCCTCGTAGTAGCGATCCTTCGTGCGGAAGCTGCCCTGTCGGTTGTGCCGCGCCAGCTTGTCCAACTGGGTAACGAGGGTGTGGTAAATGCCTTTTGTGGTCATATAAAGAAATCTCCTTGTAATCGTAGTTGTGTTCAGATGGACGCACTTCACCCGTTGGTAAGGAGGGCCGTTTCCGGTGTATCTCCGTAAAACTGTTAGACTGCCGCAGGCGAAAAGCCTTGGTATTGCGTGCTTTCCGAGGCCTGCCCGTATGTCTGTCTCTCTTTACTTGTGCCAGGTCAGTACGCTGCCACATGGGGCAAATATGCCCTGCTCCGATGGAGCGGTGGCGGACACCAGGCCGCTGAACTCGGCTGCGGAAGGCTCCGCCGGTGTCCCGTGATCCGCCCGGCGACGAAATCTGAGAATATGCGATACCCCGTATGACCGGTGCCGCACTCTGACTGCGGCATGCAGGGCGGGAGCTTGCCTCTCCCTTGGCGATTTTCCTGCCGTATCGTCCTGACGGCTTTTTACAAAACTTCTTTTCCTGATCTGCGCCGAAGTGATTTCGGCGCTCTTTCTTTTTCTGCGGTATCGCGGCGGTGGCAAGTGCCGCGACAAAATAATAAGCAAAAACGCAGGAAGAATCTTCCTGCCGTTTCGGCTTCATACGATCCTTCCTGCGTTTGCAGTATTGTTCAATTCTGATGGCCGCCCGGTTTTTCCGGAGGGCGCATTTTGACATACTTTGGGTTCTTAGTCAGAGCGAAAAGCTGTTGATAATGCTTTCCACCCGTGCCTGCTCTGCTCCGACCTAAATGCTTGATGCCTTAAGTACAGGTACATCATAGCACGACGGCAGGGCGGCGTACAGGCGGAAAATGCCGCGAGAAAATTTCTCGCAGTATTAGGGAACTTCTCTACACCCTCCTTTCTATCCACTAATAGATCCTGTATAGATAATACCAGCTGTCGCCGGTGTTGTGCCCCGTCTCATCGGTTACATTGTTGTCCACCATGATGGTGTCGTTATCAAACCAGTCCGCACAATGCTCATTTCCGACTTCTTTCGTATCGCGTTCTATTGCGAAGAGCCGCATCTTTTTGAAATCTATGACGGACAGGTGGCACAGGCTGCCATTGGTAGCGTCCCGCTGGATAAGTGCAAGCTTATCGCCCTCCGGGCTGCCCACAAGTTCCGCATATGGCCAATCTACATCGGGCCACAAAGCTCCCTCTACAGAGCACCAGTACAATGCTGAGCCATTGCTTTTTCATGATTCCTTCCTCCCTAAAAAGTATTTATCCGTTAAACGCGGCAAGAGCCGCATCTGCCCGGCGGATCCACTCGGTACGGTCGCCGTAGACCGCCGCGTCCAGCGAGTTGATGGCGGCGGCCGCCTTCTCCCCGGCATCCTCCTCGCCCCGCATAGCGGCGCTGAGACCCGAGGCCACGTCCTTGATGGCGGCCATCTGCTGCTTCCACGTGTTGGCGGCGTTGCCCAGCGTCTTCTGCACGCCGAACAGCGTATCGAAATACTTGCTGAGCTTTTCATACTCCTTGAAGTTGTTGACCTCAAGGTTGAAGGCGTTCATGCCCTCGGTGTTGATGAACACCAGCCGCACGGTGGACTTCTTCTCCGTCTTGTCGCCGTTCTTCACCATCTGCTCCTCATACTTATAGTTCCGCAGATCGGCGATGCGGTACACGCAGGCCCGGGTGGTCTTGCCGAATATCAGGATCTTGTAGTCCACCTGCGTAAAGGCCACCAGCCCGATATCCTCCGCCACATACAGGTGCGCGCCGAAGCGCGTCAGCTTCTGGTTCTTATCCTTGGTCTTCAGCCGCGGCACAAAGTAGTGCTCCCACAGCTTCGTCCCCCGCTCCACCTGTGCCAGATGCGCCTTCACGCCGGGCAGGTTGCCATGCACATAGTCGTACACCTTGAAGCCCCGGCTTCTGCAATTCTTGCGGCAGATGCAATTGCCGTCCGCCAGCTTCTGGGTCTGCATCAGGTTGATGTCCGCTCCGCAAATTCCACACTTGTTCGCCATGATCCATTTCTCCTTTCAGTCGGTGCCGGTCTCCCGGCAGGTTCCTATGGTCTTGATGGTTTCTATGGTTCCCTGTTGAATCTCCCGTGTTGGGGGTATTCCCGTTATGGTTTGGCCGCGCTGTCTCCGTCACATGGCGTAGATCTGATCCATCAGATACTCGGCGGTCATGGAGCCGTAGAAAAACTGGTCGATCAGCCCGTTTTTCTTGGCGTCCCGGATGTCCTTGGCGGCCTGCCGCTCGGTGTTGGAGTCCACCATCAGCGCGATCTTGCAGTCGGGGCACAGCTCCCGCACCCGGTCGCGCAGCTTCAGCCGCTCGCTGAGCCTCCACGGCGTATAGCCCGTGACCTCCATGACAAGGACGAAGGGCTCATACACCTGACACAGCTCCACCGTGTCCTGCGGGGACTCCGCGCGGATCACGTCGATATCATATTCTGAATTCTTAAAAGCGCTCGCTACGGCGTCTGCAAACAGATAATTCTGCATATCGATCACAATTTTACGCATCGAACCGCCCCCATTCCTTTCTTGTATATTCATCGAATATATTCCACTCCGGTATACTTTCAGCTTTATGCCCATTGTAGCAAAAAAGCGCGGCCCTGTCTGTCCTCAAAAGTGAGGACATATCAGGCCGCGTCTCTCGATTTTTCGTGAGTGTTTTCCGTTTCCGCCGAGTTACGGTGTGCCGCTGCCGTTTCTCCGGCGCGGACAGAATGGAAAAGAGCGCCGCTCTATGCGGCGCTCTGTATGTTCATTCAGTTTTCTTCCACCGGCGCAAGCTGGCTGCCCGGCACCACCAGCCGTTTGCCCACCGCCGCCACCATCAGCCGGTTGCGGTTGGGATAGCCGGTCTTTTCCAGCATCCGGCTGATGTAGGTGCGCACCGTGGATTCCGCCACGTTCATCTGGGCGGCGATCTCCGCGTTGGTCTGCCCCTCGCAGAGCAAGCGCAGCGTCTCCAGCTCCTGATCGGACAAATCGCAGGACAGGGCGTTGCCCAGCCGCACCGACGGTGCGCCGTCCGGCCAGAAGTGCTTGCCGGACAGGGTACCCTCGATGACGCCCACAAGGTCGCCGGCGGGGGAATCCTTGTACCAGAAGCTGTCGGCGCCGATCCGTCTCGCCCGCTCCAGAAAGCGCCCCTCCAGCATGGAGGTCACCATCACGATCTTAATGTGGGGATACGCCTTCTTGATGGCCTCGGCGGCGGTCAGACCGTCCGAGTCATTTTCGGTGCAGATGTCCATCAAAATCAGGTCGATCTGCCCGTCTCCGCACCGGCTCAGCGCCGCGTCGGCGCGATTCAGCGCGCCCGCCACCCGGCAGTCCGCGCACTTTTCCGCGCAGGCGCACAGGTACATTCTGGCCAGCGCCTGATCTTCAACCACCAATATATTTCTGACAGCCATCCGCTTCCCCTCCAGATTTTCCCTGATTTGGCAGGCCGATCACCAGCGCGAACACCGGCAGGCTCTGCACGGTCATCGTGCCGCCCGCCCGTTCGATCCGCCGCCGCAGATTGGACAGCCCGCCGCCCTCCGCAACGGGCTTTTCCGGCGGCTTGCCGTTGTTGCGCAGCAGGATGTTGTACCTGTCCCCGTCCTCCCAGATGTGTGCGGTCAGCTCCGTGGCCTGCGCGTACTGCACGGCGTTGCTCAGGCAGACCTGCATGGCCGCATACAGCAGCTCCGCCGCCGCGCCCACCGGCTCCGGCCCCCGCACCCTGACGGTCACGCCGCTGCTCCTCGCGTTTTCGTACAGCATCTCCTTGGCCGGCAGGCGCAGCGCCTCCCGGAAGGAGATGCTCTTCTCCCACTCCCGCAGCACCGCCTCCCCGTCGACGCCGTGGAGATCGCCGGCGAGATACTGCTTCGTCACGGTGATACAGGCGGCCAGACTGTCGTGCATGGCGGATTTGGCGGCAAGCTGCTCCTTCTCCCGTGCCACCGCCTCCACATTCTCGGAGAGGCGGCGCATTCGCTCCGCGTCCCGCTCCAGCGCCCGGTTATCCTCCGCCAGCTGGAGCAGCGCCCAGTGCAGCGCCGTCACATCCGCGGCGGTAAGCTGGATGTAGGACGTGCCGTACCGATCCGTCACGCCGGACTTTTCAAATTTCCACACCGTTCCGTCCGGAAAGCGGTAGGTGTTCTCCATCTTCTCAAGCGGCGTCACGCCCTCCGGCGGCGCGGCCAGTGCCTCCTCCAGCTCCCCCATGTATTGCAGGTCGCTGCGCAGCAGCTGCTGGCTCAGCCGGTACATCTGCCGGTTGCACAGCACGACGCCGCCATCCCGGTCAAAAAAGCATACGGCGGTGGGGAGCTGGTCAAAGCTCTCCTTGATGGCATTGAACCGGAAGCGTTTCAGCTTATACATCATCGTCCCGTCCTCCTATCGCCGTGCGGATGAGCCACAGCCCGTCCTCCTGCTGTACCGTCACCTCCGGCGACGCCAGCGCCGACAGCGGCGCGGCGCACTCCACCGACAGATCCATCTCGCTGTCGGAAACGGAGATGAACAGAGAGCGCAGGTCGTCCGCCGTCGCCTCCGCCACAGCCGCCAGCAGTTCAAAGAGCCGCACCACCTCCCCGGCGCACATGGGCGCCGTCGTGCGGTAGACCACACCGCACTCCGTGCCGCAGGCGGTCAGGGCGCGCACCGCCTCGTCTATGGTCAGGCGCACCTCCTGCTGGGGCAGGCGCTCATACTCGCTGCTGAGAAAATACAGGTTGGCGCTGCGCTTGATGTAGGTGCCCAGCAGCAGGATCCGCTTCAGCAGGCTCCGCAATTCGGCGGGCGCGGCGCCCTCGCATTGGGTAAGGAGCTGCCGGATCCGGGCGATCTGGCGGCTGTGCTTGGCCTCCAGCGCGTCGTATATGCGGTTCTTCTCCGTCAGCTCGTGGAGCTTTTTCTGCACGAGGTAGGCGTCCTGCAATTTTTTCCGGTTGCTCTCCAGCTCCGCTTTGTTCTCATTCAGCTTGGTGTGCAGCTCCAGCAGCGGGCGCACGTTGTCCTGCCAGACCACATAGCCGCCGCCGATGGGTGCCGAGGAGATCCGCATCCCGTCGGGGCGGATGAGCCGCTGCCCCTCCCGGGGGCAGACCATGTCCTCCCCTGCGGCGTGGGAGCGCAGGATGATCTGTCCGTCGGGGTCTGCGATGCAGGCCGCCAGCGTCGACGCCTCGAACAACTCCGCGTACCCCGTGTTGGATGGGATCATCCGGCAGCGGATGCAGCTTTCGTAGAGGGCGGCGTACAGCAGGCAGAGCATCACGTTCATATCCCCGAACCACCACCGGACAGCCGGCAGGCCCGACAGATAGAGCAGCCCGTACAGCAGCGTGACGCAGCCCAGTACAAACGGCGTCAGTCTCTTTCGTGCGCCGCCCGGAATGCGGCTCTTGCGAAACAGCCGCACCAGTGAAAAGGTGATGCACGCCACCATCCACACAAGGCAGACGAAGTACAGCAGCCTGTGGGTAAAGGCGCTGCTGACCGGCCTTCCGGGTACGCCGTCCTTAAAGGCAAAGGCCCACTGGTGCAGGTCGTTGGTGATCACAAGCAGAAGCAGCACGGTGGGGATGATGGCCAGCAGCCTCGCCCGTCCGGGCAGGCGGTATTCCTCCGGCTTTCCCAGCAGCAGGGCAACATACACCCCCAGCAGTGGGAGAAACAGCATCGGCAGGTAGTAGAGATACCACACATACCGCGCCGCCGTCACGCCGGTCACCACATGGTATTTCAGCGTCCGCAGAACCAGCCACAGGAGCATCAGCAGCGCCGTCAGGCGCAGGCAGTGCAGCACCCGCTTCTGTATGATGCGCCGGTCGAGGGTAAAGCCCCACCACGCGAAAAGCAGCAGGTACAGCGCGGAACGAAAATAGTTGGTATACACGCCGCCGATATCGAATTTGCCCAGCATCCGGCAGGCGTAGGCCACGGCGATGACCGTGAAAACGAAGATCATCGACAGCAGTTGTCTGGTATTCCCCTTCAAGCGGCACCGTCCTCGCTTTCTCTCTGCACTATAGGATGCGGACATCCTGTACGGGCAGTATAGCATAAAGCGCCGCCCCCCGCAACCAAACAAAAAGAGACATCCAAAAGGATGTCTCTTTGGCGGCGGGCCGCCGCGGAACGCAAAAATAAAAGACCGCCCTTGGCGGTCTTTTATTCTGTCAATACCACAGGTTTTGTTATTTCTCCCCGCATACCGCAAGGAAGGGAGCGTGTGAGGGGGAACCTTTGCCGGGTTCCCCCCTCACGTTCAATCACCCGCCCGCAGGCGACCACTTTTGCACAGCAAAAGTGCCGCACCAGCAAAAAAGAGACATCCTTTTGGATGTCTCTTTTTTGCTGGTGCGAGCGATGGGACTTGAACCCACACGACCTTACGGACACAAGCACCTCAAGCTTGCCTGTCTGCCGATTCCAGCACGCTCGCGAACGGAACCTCCGTTATTATAACAAAATACCCCTGTTTGTCAAGAGGCAGCCGGAAAAGCTTCCTGAAAGTTTTGCAGTGTGCCGCCTGGTTCGCCGGCGGCCGCACGGCGTCATATCTCTTTTGCGTAATTGCTCCCCAAAACCACATAGATCGGCAAGAGGAAAAACTCGTCAAAAAACAGGATATCCAGTGCAAACCATGGCATCACAACGCCGACGAGCATGAGCAGCGTATAGGTCCACTTGGGGCGGCTGTCCCCCAGTTTTCGCTGCGCATCCTTCAATGTCAGGACGACCCACGCAGTAAGCAGCGGAACACCCAGCAGTCCAAACTGAAACACGCTTTGTATGATCGTATTGTGGGAAGCCCAGCCGTGCAGCGTAACGGATGTGTAGCCCTGCCCCAGCAGCGTCAGCGGTATATTGTGCGCGAACTCATTCAGATAATCCATCCACAGATCTGTACGCTTTGTTGTCAGCTGCGAGATATTGGCCGAATAGGAAAATCGCTCGGCTATAATCTCAAAAAGCGGCTCAAATGCCGAGGACGACAGAACCACTGCCCCCGCACACAATACGCCGGCCAGCAGCCGGAATTTACTGGACCAATGCCCCTTTTCCAGCAAAATTGGCACCCACACAAGAAACAGCCCCGCCGTAACGACCACAAAGGACTTGGAGGCGGAGAGCATTCCGCAATAGAGCAGCAGGATCAGCACAAGCAGCAGCGTCAGCTGGTGTGTGCGCTTTTCCTCGCGGCTCAGCAAAAGCTGTATGCCCGCCATGCACGCCGTGATATGCGCCGCGTAAAAGTTGGGGTCGCCATAAAAACCGGAGCGGCGTGTAACGCTTAAATAGGCGTGTACGTTGATGTAGTTTGATATGTTCGGAAGGCCGGCTGTCTGCTGCGCGATCAGCGCCGCCGCGATGATACCCACCGCAAAAAACAACGTGACCTCTTTGAAGGATCCCATGCGGCCGCCCTCCACTACTCCGGGCAACAGGAACAGCATCAGTACGAAAGCCAGATAGTTGTTCTGAATCGGATTTCCCTGCAGCAGCTTCGCTGTCACCGTCAGAAGTACCAGAAAAAACGCAAGCACCGACTGATACGTATTAAACGACAGGCGGCTCTTCACGCAGTATAGGAGGCATACCAGCAGCAGCGCGATGGTAAAAAAGGAGAAGCTCGTATTATCCAGCCGCAGCAGGGGGCTCCAGGGCAGGAAGTACAGCAAGACCGCCAGCACGGCATTTTTTCTGCACGCCAAGACGACAACTCCCAAAAACGCCAGAAGGCACAGGCCGATCACAGCCTTGCTGTTGCTGATCTGCCCATAGCAGAGCACGACCGAGATGGCCACGCAGCTCGCCAGCATCCACCCCGCGTGACCGCGCTTTTGAACGCTTGGTTCTGCGCCTTGCCTATTGGAAATTCTATCTGTCTGCATCTTGCTCTATCAACTCCGCAAATTGTTTCCGCGCACAGGTATTGTCGAATGCCAATGCCTGCATATGCGCGCGCTTCTCCTGAAGGGCCTCCGGCCGGGACAACAGCTCTTCGAGTCCGGTTTGAATCCCCTCCACTGTATTTTCACATACCCAGCCCAAGCCGGGCTGCTCTACCATTTCACGGGCCGACGAGGTCTCCGTGGTCAAAATAGGCGTCCCCAAACAGGCGGCCTCCCCGATCACCATCGGCGCAGCCTCGGAGAACGAAGGGATCAGCAGCACATCCGCCGCCTGCATATAGCCGTATGGGACTGCAAGCTCGCCCAGCAGGGTGATCGTCTCCGTCAGTCCCAGCGCTGCGATCTGCTCCTCCGCCAGCGCATACTCCGCCCCATCCCCAATCAGATAGTAGTGGAGCGCGTTGGCTTTTTCACCGAGCGCCGCGACAGCCTGGATCGCCCGTAGGATCCCTTTTTCTTTCCCGAACCGAGCCACCGTAACAATGTTCAGCCTGCCCGTGGGCAGTGTGACCGGCGCGTTCTGCGCCAGACGCCGCACCTGCGGATAATTCTGGCAGTTTCGCGTCACCGTCGTCTTATCCGCCAGTTGGGGAAAGGCTCGCAGGAACGAATCCCTGCACCCGGATGAACAGGCCGCGATCCCGTCAAACTGCTGATATATCCGCATATTATACGGAGACGCGGCGTGTATTTTTTCAAAATCACAATGCAGGAAGGTGACCTTCCTTTTCGCCCTCACACAGCGCAGGACAAACTCATTGCACCCGCCGTAGAACGTGCGGAGCGGCCCGCTGTGCAGATAGGATACTGCGGCGTCATAGTCGCCCAGCTTCTTTTGCAGCGGATACGCCAGACGCAGCACGGCCCCCCGCCCCAGCAGGCGGGTCGCCGCCGCCCAGAAGGTGCGCGCCAGCCTGTCCTTCAAGCCGACGGCATCGTGCCTCGTCATGCCCCAATACCGAAATGGTGACCTCGCTGTGATCACCTGTACATCCTCAGGGATCTCTACGCACAACTCACCACCCGCATAGAACAGCAGCAGCGTGACCTCATAGTCGCCGTGTATTTCATGCAGCAGGTTGACCAGCGCCTTTTGCACGCCGCCGATATGCATATTGTTATTGACGATCAGCACACGTTTCATCTGCCGTTCAAGCTCCCTCAACCGATGTCGTTCTCTCCGCTCTCTGCTGCGAAGCCCTCAGGAACGCCGTTTCATGCCAAAATACGCAGCGGCGCCTATGGGCACAGAAACAGAGGCAAACGTAACTGCGCCCCAGAGTATCCACTGGAGGTAGTTCCCGATCTCCACATGGGCGATCAGGTGATTCCCCCCTACAATCCCGGCCTCCAGCAGTAACAGGGCGCCCAAAAGCACCAGTATGCTCTTATATGCCGGCACACGGAGGATGTGTCTTGATGCGTAGATCATATAAAACACGCCCCGGAAAAGCGTCGCAATCAGGGTTCCCAGCGCAACGCCCATCAGCGGATCCCATTGGATCAGCAGGCAGGACAGGAGAATGTTGATCGCCGCCTCGCCATACGCGCCCCATTTCGTCTGCCGGATGTGGTTTGCCGCAATGGGCAGGCTGGCACACGGCAGGATCAGACAATTGACAGCCTCCGCCGTCAGCAGGATGACCGCAAATACAGGCTGTATATAATCCGCATCCGTTATACCAGTTGTATAGAGCCGTACAAACGGCACGATCAGAATTCCCGTGCAGCAGAACAAGGCCGTCGTAACTGCAGTGAGCAGCACCTTATAACGGTAATACGCCTTCCGAAGCGCCTCTATCTGCCCCTTTGCGATCAGCGCGCCAAAGGCTGCCTCCATACCGCCCGCCGAGGCCTCTGCGATCGCCCGGATACTGCTGACGACCATACTGTATACGGCATATACCGCGACCAGCCGAGCGTTTGCGAACAGCGTCAGCAGGACAACATCCGTATTTCTGTGCAAGAAATATGCGATGTGCCGAGCTATTCCTGTCCATTTCTGCGCAAGGACCTCCTTGTCTTTTCCTACCTTGGGGAGGTGATAGTGCTTTTTGACATAGACGGCATACAGCAGCGGGCGAACGACAAAAATCAGGCTGCTACCCAGCTTTACCCAGATCAGGTCACACGCGTTTCTCGTCAGGATAACGATCGTCAGCGTATTGATAAGCGTGATGCCGATCGTGATCACGTTGTTGACATAAATCTTCTGGTCGGCGGCGAGCAATGTCAGATTCGCCAGTCCGCCCATATATTTGGCCAGCGTCGTCAGTCCGATGACTAGGACGAGACCGAAGACATAGGGCCTTGAGAAAACTGTGACTCGGGCAATGTCGTAGTAGAACACGCCCAGCACCAGACTGTATATAAGGAAGAACGCGGCGACATAGTAGAAAAAACGCCGCACCGCGTGGTAAACCGTGCTGATTTCTCTTTGATCCTTGCGGGCCAGAGGGCCGTATAGCTCCGCTCTGGCTAACTCTCCAATACCGCCCTCCAGCAGCATGATGTAGGACAGAAATTGTGCGATAGAGACAGAGATACCATAGGCCTCCGAGCCGAAGGAACCGATCAATATGCGGGGTACAACGATCCCGCAGGCTGTCGTGATAAGCTGGCTGGCCAGCGTGGTAGCGATATTTCGTCTTGACTTCTTTTCCTGCTCATTCATGGATCTGTCTGCGTCTCCTGTTACATGAATACCGCTATCGGTGATCTTCTTACTTATTGTACACGGGAACAACTATGCTGAACCGCATTCGCCATACCTCTTTCTCTCCGCCGGGAAATCCGTTCCGCCCCGCAGCATACTCCTCAGGGCTGCCCCAAAGGGCATATGACCCTTATAGGTGTTGCTGTGCCGAAGCAGGAATCTTACCGCGATCATCCTCCATATCCGCGGATACAGACTGGCATACAGCGCGCCCTTATCATAAAAGTACTTCTCGGTATACCCTGTAAACCAGCTGGATGCGGCATCTTGATCTATCTCAGCGATTGCATAGGGAACGGCGTACAGCCGCAGCCCCTTATCTAAGCATTCCTTCAAAAAAATGGTATCTTCACCGGATCCATAGCGCGCTCCTCCGCCAAACAGGGTGCTGAAGGTGATCCCCGCGGCCATGATTCGCTGACGCCGGATCACCAGTCGCGCCGCGCCGTATTTCGCATAGTTATACCTGTGGATCCGTTTTATTTTCGTATTTATATAGCGTCGAGGCCGTTTCTCGATCAGGTTGAAGATCAGCACATCGGCCTTCGGACATTCCTCAAGCGCTCTTTCCACGATCTGCGGGTAGCCATCTACAAATGTCATATCGTCATCAGCCAATACGCATATATCCGCGGTCGCATTCTGCAAAACCGTGTTCCGGTTCCGGCCCACTCCGCGCTCAGCCGTATTCAAATAGGTCACTTTTACATTTCGCAAGAAAATTTCTTCTCTGGAGGTGCGTTGGCCTTGGTTGCCGACCAATGTATCCGTCTGCAGATTCATTCTCTCTGCCAGCGAGTAGTCACGCTGGTCGACTGCCACAACTAAAGTTTCCATTCTCATACCATACAATTTGTGCGGGGCTTCACGGGCACCGTGAAGCCCCGCACTGTTCAAATGTTACTGATATCGCTATGTGCTTTATTGAGCCGCCATCTTGCCGTCGGCACCGAAGTAGTATATACCTCCCGCGATCCCGTAGCTGTTCGCGCCTACCCACATATTGGCGTTCTTGTACATTTTGCCGCTGTAGGTGTTGAAAATGTAGTAGTCGTTACCGATCTTCGTGAACCCCTTGGCGCGGATACCACCGTTGTAGTAGTAGGTAAATCCGTCGCCGCCTTCCACAAAGCCCGTCTTGACGAACTTGCCGTCTGTGCCGAAGTGGTACCAGCCGTTGCCGCTCAACTCCGTGGTCTCCACATAGACGGACTTGTTGACAGCCAACGCGCCGTTGTTCTGGGCGTAGTAGTACTCGCCGTCCAGCTCATACAGCCCACCTGTCATCTTCACGCCGTCAATGGTGAAGTACAGCTCGCCGTTCTCATTAACGATCTCCTTGACGCCGGTCTCCAGATTGGGGACGAACATCTTGCCGTCGGCATCAAAGTAATGCATACCGGGCTCAACACCGTAATCGTTAGCGGGAACCCACATATTGGCATCCTTGTACATTTTGCCGCTGCCGGCATTGAAAAGGTAATAGTCGTCGCCGATCTTCGTGAACCCCTTGGCGCGGATGTAGTCGGTGAAGTAGTAGGTGCTCCCGTCAATGTCCGCAAAGCCGTCCTTGAGGATGTAGCCGTTCGCGTCGCACCAGTATTTACCGCCCTCCAGCTGGCACCCGTACTGGTTGGTGTCCTTATCGACATAGCAGCTTCTGGAGGTGTACACCAGACCCCATGTGCCCGTAAAGATAATACCGCCACCCACGTTGATCAGGCCGTAGTACACCTTTCCGTTCTCATCGCACCAGTACTTCTCGCCGCGATAGTCCAGGAAGCCGCTGCACAGACCCGTCAGCAGACCAGTCTCCTCATCGAAGTGGTACCAGGTAATATCCTTCACGTTATCCGTCACGGTATGTGCATTGCCGTACGCCACATAGCCCTTGACATCCAGCCAATAGGTACCCTCCTCCAGCGTCACGAAACGGCGGAACCATGCTTCGCCCGCGACGAAGTATTTGGTTCCTTCCTCGGTGGTGCGGAACGCGCCTCTTACCAGCTGTCCCTGCTCGTTGAAGGTATACGTCAGGCCCTTGATCGTCTGGACGCCCGTATACATGACAAAGGTGGTGGGGTCAAAATAGTAGAAGTACGACTCGCCATCCTCGGCCACGATCGACTGCCAGCCGGAAACCAACGTTCCGAAGCGCGCAAAGTAATGCTCGCTGTCCTTTTCAAACAGGCCCGTCAGCTTCCCGTCGGCGATCCCGTCTGTGCCGAGGTCATACCAGAATTCACCGGCTTCACCGGCGGTGTAGCTGGGTAGCTTCTGCACGCCGGTCAGCGCAGCACCGTTCCGGTAGTAGCGCCAGCGTCCGCCCTCCTTGATCCAGCCGTCCTTGCTGTTCTGCTTCAGGGAGAAGGTATCCGTGAAATCAGTGATCGTGCTGAAGAAATGGGCGCCGTAGTCCCCGCTCAGGTGTTCACTGTTGTCGTAGGGATACAGACCGTATTGCTGCTGGAAATCCTCACGCTGCGCTATCGACTTAAGCACATGGAAGTGTGCATAGATGTCATACGCCAGATCGCCGCTGACCGAGCAGGTGAGCTTGCCGTCTTCATCCCAAGCCGCCGTGTCCGTCGGGATCAGCTTCAAGCCGCTGAGCACGCAGAGGGGGTTGGCCGTCGCCGGGTTGATCGCCTCATTCTGGCGGATGAAGTTGCAGACCACTGTCAGCTTGTTGTTCTCAACCTCTGCGGAGGTCAAACTGAAGTACTCGTTTGCCAGACGCAGACCGGTTTTGTCGATCGTGACGCCCTCCGGCGCAGTCAGCGTGATGGTAACTGTGGTCAGCGGGCTGATACGCTCTGCAAGCTGGAGCAGGAAGTCCCACGCAGTCCGGCCCTCTTGATCGCCGCCGGGCAGCATATACAGCAGCGCCGTCAGCTTTTCAGGGATGGCCACCTTGGACATATCCACGGCAAAGGTGTAGGAGATCTCCGTTCCTGCATTGGAATCGATCAGGTAATACGTGGTATCCTCCGCCTTATAGTTTGCGTTGGATGCACTGCGGTTCCATGCCAGCAGGCCGCTGCCGCCGGTGGCATGGTTGAAATCAAAGTCCACCTCGTCATTGCGGTAGAAATACGCTGTGGTCTTCGCCGCCACCTCCAGCGCCTTGTTGATGGCGATGGTCTGGGCTTGGATCGCAGCTTCCTCATCGGAGGCGCCGTTTGCCTTAGCCGCCTGGTAGGCCTTAGCAAACTCCGCATTGATCGTTTGCTGGAATGCAGGAAGCTTGGTCTTAAGCACCGCACCGATCGTCAGTGTGCGCAGCTTGCCTTCCGCGTTGGGCGTAAAGGCAAAGCCGGAGGCAGAACCAGCCTCGGGATAGTCAAACACAAGCTCCGTCTTGGTGGTGTTGACGCTTCCGCCCTCCAGCTCACCGATGGAGGTCAGCGTGATCTTCAGATAGCCAAACGTCACATCCGCGGGGTTGATCTTGACCAGATTCCCGTTGTAGGAGGCCTCCAGAGGCAGCTCCGTCGGTTCACCGTAGATCATGTTCACCGTGTCTCTGGTGAATCTCAGCTCCGTTGCCTCCACAACGTGCAAGGTCTTGGTACCCAGCACGCTGCCGTCCGCAGCCTCCAGCTTGATCTGCACGTCGCCCAGCCCCGCTGCGGTAAACACGTTGTCCTGCAGCGTGCCAATGCTTTCATCGGATACTGTCAGCTTGGTGCCCTCCGGCAGGGCGATGGCGCCGCCGGTCGCCGTAACGCCGGAAACCCGCATCTCCAGCTCCGTCCCGACGGTCAGATAATCGTAGTCCGCAGCGATGACAGCATGGTCAAACACGTTGGAGGGCTTGGCAGTAGACACAACCATCAGAGACGAGCTGACAGAGCGCTCGTAGCCGTCAGACGGGCGGTTGGTCACGGTGATGGTATCAGACCCCTCGGCCTTTGTTGCAAAGGTCGTAGAGCCGCCGCCATCCAGATTGACCGCCGAGACACAGCCGGCATCCAGCATGATCTGTGCGATCTCGATGTTGCTGCCACCTGCGGAGAAGGGATCCTGCCGGCCATCCAGCGCCATCAGGACAACACGTCCGTCATAGGTGATGCCCACGCAGCTGCGAGGTGCGCGCTGGGTATAGTAGTTCGAGGTGTTGGTAATGGCGATCTTACCGTCCTTGACCAGCCAAATATTGGCGCCGATCGCCTCTACGATCTCGCCCTGGTGGGCATTCCATTCCGCGCTGCCGCCAATGATCGGCGTTCCGTCCTTGAGGATGCCGAAGAAATTCTCGCTGCCCACACCGTTATACACCTTACCCTCCATCACAAGGGCACCGGAGGGCCAGCCGTTGCTCATATTGTAGAAGTCGCCGTTGATACCCACCACGGCGCTGTAATTGGGGATGTAGCGGTCGCTGTTGGGATCGGAGTGGTTCTTCTCCGCCGCCTTCATCTGATCCGTCACGCGGACCATCTTGATCTGCGAGCCGTCGTTGTCGCCGTAGTTCGCATAGACATCCACATCATCGCGGGAGACGTCCGCTGTGGCGATATAGTACACGATCTGCCGATCGTCCTGCGTCTGCGCCATCTTGATCTCCTGCGTGACGCCGGGCGCCAGCATGGAGGTCTTGCTGGAGAAGACCTGGTAGTAGGGGTTCGTCATCTGCTCGCCTGCCGTAAGGAACAGATAATCCGCAAACGCGTAGCAGCAGGCCCGCCGCAGATCAGGATCTACGCCATCCGGGACATAGCTGCGCTCCAGTGTGCGAATACCCTCATTGCCACAGTAGGTGTCATAGATCGCCGCACGGATGTCCTCCTTTGTGGACACGCCATTAAAGCGATTCTCCAGGAAGAACTTGACCCGGATCTCATCTGTCAGGTTCTGGGTATAGTAGCTCTTCATGATGGCGCTGATGGTCGTGCTGCCATCCAGCTTCTTCAGGATATAGAACGCATCCAGGTCGCCGTACAGGTCCAGAATGCCGAAGGAATGTACGTCCGGCACGTCATGGAGGAAGTACTTGTCATTTTTGGTGCGGATCTCCTCCGCCATCTCCTCCACCGTGCCGGTAACGCCGCCATTGGTGGTCAGCTGCACCAGATCGCAAATGTCGCCGGCCCAGCTTCCCAGATCCGCCGTGCTCTGGATCTTGGTGTGATACGACATATCCATAGCGCCGAACATATGGGCAAATTCCACGGTATTGCCGTTAGGCAGTATAAACTCGCCCAAGCTGCGGAGGCGGCCGGCGCTGGTGTTGTTCTCTGCGTCCTTCTCCGCCACATAGCTGGTAAACGCCGTCTTCTCCGGGCCGCAGAACGTCGTCCATGTACCGGAGGTATACTTCTCAACGCCGCAGCGGATATAATTGATCACAAGCGCCACGGCTTCCTCTTCGGGATGTTCCCGCACAAAGGCGCTTGCGTATGTTTCAAGTGTTGTCAGTGAATCGATAAAATCCTTGTATGCCGTAATCGGTTCCGGAGCAGATTCTGCCGGATCCCCCTCCGCGCCGTCCGCCGGAGAGGAGTCCCCCTCCTGCTGCTCGCCCTCCTGCGGGGCCGCGGGCTCCACCTTGTCCTGCTCGCCCTCCTGAGGCGCCGCAGACTCCACCTTGTCCTGCTCGCCCTCCTGAGGCGCCGCAGGCTCCACCTTGTCCTGCTCGCCCTCCTGAGGCGCCGCAGGCTCTTTCCCCGTCTGTTCGGCAGTTATGCCTGCCGTCGTACCTGCCGTGCTGCCTTCGTCTGTCAGCTCCTCCGCAAAGGCGGAGATTGGAAGCAGACTGAGCAGCATGACCGCTGCCATGACCAGCGCCAGCAGCTTTGATCTTCTCGCTCTGTTCATAAGCCATCCCTTTCTCTCATTATTTCCGCGTCTCTTTGTGTCCGGCTGAACCGCACATGCAGTCCCCTGTAAGGGACTGCATGCGCGGTTCAGCATCCTTTGCCGAGACCTGAGGACTCGGGTCAGTTCACTGGTTGCTCATCTTGCCGTCGGCATTGAAGTGGTGCATACCGCCCTCAACGCCGTAGTCATTGGCAGGAACCCACATATCAGCACCCTTATACATCTTCCCGCTGTAGGTGTTGAAAATGTAGTAGTCGTCGCCGATCTTCGTGAAGCCCTTGGCGCGCTTTCCATCTTTGTAGTAGTAGGTAAATTCGTCGCCGCCGGTCACAAAGCCTGTCATGATCAGCTTACCGTCTGCACCAAAGCCATACCAGCCGTCCTTGGCCAGCAACTCCGTCCCCACATAGGCAGACTTGTTGACCGCCAGCTCGCCGTTGTTCTGGGCGTAGTAGTATTCGCCGTCCAGCTCATACAGACCACCGGTCATCTTCACGCCGTCGATGGTGATGTACCGTTTGCCGTCCTCGTCAACGATCTTCTTGACGCCGGTCTCCAGATTGGGAACGAACATCTTGCCGGTGGCATCGAAGTAATGCATGCCCGGCTCCACGCCGTAGTCGTTGGCGGGCACCCACATGGTGGCATCCTTGTACATCATGCCGCTGCCAGCGTTGAAGAAGTAGTAGTCCTCGCCGATCTTCGTCAAGCCCTTGGCTCGCACGCCGTCAGCGTAGTAGAAGGTCTTTCCGTCGCCTTCCACAAAGCCCGTCTTAATGAGCTTTGCATCTGCGCCAAAGCCGTACCAGCCGTTGCCGCTCAGCAGCTTGGTATCCACATAGGCAGACTTGTTAACAGCCAACGCGCCGTTGTTCTGGGCGTAGTAGTACTCGCCGTCCAGCTCATACAGCCCACCTGTCATCTTCACGCCGTCAATGGTGAAGTACAGCTCGCCGTTCTCATTAACGATCTCCTTGACGCCGGTCTCCAGATTGGGGACGAACATCTTGCCGTCGGCATTGAAGTGGTGCATACCGCCCTCAATGCCGTAGTCATTGGCAGGAACCCACATATCGGCATTCTTGTACATCTTCCCGCTGTAGGTGTTGAAGAAGTAGTAGTCGTCACCGATCTTCGTGAAGCCCGTGACCAGCGCGCCGTTCTCGTAGTAATACGTATCATCGCCCACATGGACAAAGCCGTCGATCTTCATCACGCCGTTGGCATCGAAGTAGTACATGGCACACGGGATCTTATAATAATCGTTGTTCTTGGAGATCCAATATCTCTGATCCTTGACGATCTCACCGGTAGAGGTTCTGGCATAGTAGTACTCCCCGTCGATGCAAATCAGGCCCTCGCCGACCTTGACGCCGTCGATGAAGTAGTGATCTGTGCCGGAATCCGCCATGGCAATACCGTTCTTACTGGTATCCTTATCGTGCTCGATAACGCCGCTGGCGTCGAAGCGATACTGATAGCACGGCAGAGGCAGGTCGTTGCTCTTCTTCTCCACCTTGTAGTTGCCGTCCTTGACTGCCTTACCATCCTTGCCGAAGTAATAGTAGTTGATCTCGCCATCGTCCTTTACGACTCGGATAAGTCCTGCGTACTCGACAAGCTTGCCATCCTTCGTCCAGTAGGTATCGCTGCCGACATCGAACAGGCCGCTCTGGGTGCTGAGGAATTCGCCGGTAGTGGTATCAAAGACGAATGTAGCCTCATAGCTGCCGTCCTGAGAGGTGGTCTTGTACAGGCCCTTGACAATATACCCACTCTCGTTGAAGTAGTAGGTCTTTTCGTCTATGGTCGCCCATGCGCTCTTATAGGCGATCTCACCATCTTTATAATAGGTGGTCCCCACATCATCGGCCAGCCAGCCGTTCCAGATCTGCCACTGGGCATACAGGGTCATATCCCCGGCAAGCGCCAGAATTGCGCCCTCATTGGCATAGGTGGCTCCGCTGCCATCTGCGGCAGTGTTCCAGCCGATGAACTTGTAGTTCTCACGGGTAAAGGCGTTGGTATTCAAGGCAGTGTCCACACCGACCTCAAAGCGCTGAGGCTCCATACTGCCCTCGCCGCCGTTGGCATTGAAGGTGATGGTGTAAAACACACGGGCAGTTGCAGAGTACTGTGCCGTATAAGTGGCATCCTCTTCAGCAACCACAACCTCCGGACTCCAGCCGGTGAAGGTGTAGCGGTAGTTCTCGTCAGGAGCCTTATCTGTGCTGCCCTTGAAGGAAGGCATGGTGCCCTTCAGATAATCTTCCTCAGCTACGACCTTACCATCAATTACCCAAGTGATATGTGCGCCGGTCTTAGGAATTTCCTCGCCTTTTTTCAGCAGTTTCTTGCAGACAGTGCAGTAGGTGTCGCCGGTGTAACCGAGTGTCGTAAGCGTCGCTTCGACCGCATTGCGAATCTCCGACTTGTGGCCGGTAGCCGGGATCACTTCCTGTTTAACGAGGACTTCGTTGCAGACGGAGCAGTGCTTGCCCTCGGTCTTGCCGGGCTCGGTGCAGGTAGGAGCCTTTGCTTCGTCGACGACCTCGGTGTGACCCTTGGCAGGGATCACTTCCTGCGCAACGAGGACTTCGTTGCAGACAGAGCAGTGCTTGCCTTCGCTCTTGCCGGGTTTGGTGCAGGTAGGCTCAACAGCCGTATCAATGACCTCGGTATGGCCCTTGGCGGGGATTTCTTCCTGCGCAACGATGATTGCGTTGCAAACATCACAGTGCTTGCCTTCGGTCAGGCCAGTCTCCGTGCAGGTCGGAGCCTTTGCTGCATCGATTACTTCGGTATGGCCCGTTGCGGGGATCTCTTCCATACCGGAGAGAATCGCATCACAAACGGAGCACTTCGTACCGGCTTTATGACCAGCCTCGGTGCAGGTAGCGGGCTGTTCCGCAACTTCAATCGGAGTATGTCCAGTCGCATCTATTGCTTCGGTCTTGGTTGCATTGCAAACTGTGCAGGTGTAGGTCTTGACACCGGCGTTCTCACAGGTAGGAGAGGTCGTGATCTCGCCCTCATTCCAGCTGTGGCCCTTGGCGGGAATCACTTCCTGCGCTTTGATAACCGTTCCGCAGACAGAGCAGCTGATGCCATCCGTCAGGCCCGTTTCGGTGCAGGTCGCAGGCTTGCCCGCAACGGCCTTCTCGGTGTGGCCGGTCGCGGGAATCACTTCCTGCGCAACAAGAACTTCGTTGCAGACGGAGCAGTGCTTACCCTCAGTCTTGCCGGGTTCCGTGCAGGTCGGCTCAACGGCAGCATCAAAGACCTCGGTATGGCCCTTAGCCTGAATAGTTTCGCCCTTGGTGATTTCTTTGCCGCAGATGGCGCAGACCGTATCACCGGTGTAACCGTCCTCGGTGCAGGTGGCATCCTTCTTGTTGATCACCTTGGTGAGAGAATGATTGTCCTCCCACTGGGCGTAGAGGGTGGTGTTCTCGGTCAGATTAACAGTCACACCATCCGCATAGGAGTCGCCAGTACCATCGGCTGCGGTGTTCCAGCCCTTGAAGTTGTAGCCTTCGCGGGTGAAAGAGTTTGCATTCAGCGCCGTGTCGGTCTTTTCGAGCACGGTCTGATCCGCCATCGTACCCTTGACCGGATACTCCTCGCTGCCGTTGGCTTCAAAGGTGACGGTCAGCTCAGCAGGCTCTTCGCCGCCCCAGACGCCGTTGACATAGTTGATGGTGTCGCCAGCCTTGGCGGTCGCAGTCTCGGTGTAGGTGCCGTCGGCATTGTGCAGCTTGGCGGCGGTGATGGGGATGGTCACCTCTTTATTGCCATTTGCATTATACTGATACGTCTCGGTCGCCGTGCCGGGTGTGCCCTGCTGAATGTACTTGCCGGTGCCGTTGCTGGAGCAGATATCCGCACCGCCCTTGGTGGTGTAGATGCCGCCAATAGCCGTTACGCTGCCGTTTACATCAATCTTAGTGTCTTTAAGGTCTGCATTTGTGCGGTTGTATGCCTTACCCGGCGCATAGGCCACGGACTTAAACTTGCAGGGGCCCCAGACAAAGTTGTCGGAGTTCCACTCATCGCTGTCGTAAATATATACATTTTTGCCGCTTGCAACCGTCAGGCCAGCGCCTTCGGCAATGTTGACCTCAACGCCCGCCAGCAGAGCTGCCGTCTGGTTGATAGTCAGCTTGCTGCCGGTGTTCAGATTTATGGTCATGTTGTTGGTCAGCGGCAGAACATAGCTGCTGGAGCTGACGCTCATGCCTGCCAGCTTCAGGTTCAGGCTGTTGAGCTCCGCCTCACCGTTGATGGTGTAGATGATGCGGTCGGTGGCGCCGTCATACGCCTTGGTCAGACTGCCGGAGCCGATTTTGAACATGCCTTTGTCCCCGATAAAGGGAATGGAGGTGGGGTTGATCTTATACATGGCGTATACCGCAGTATACACCGTCTCGCTGGCGCCGGCGTACAGGGTCAGGGGTACCTCCACATTCTGCACGGCGTACTGGTTAAAGGGGAACACCTTGTTGCCCATAGCAGAAGATGCCGAGCCGCCGCGGAAGTCCAGCACCTGATACCACTCGTAAACAGAGCCGCCGGACTGTACCGTGACAGAGCCGCTGCCGGAGATAAAGCCCCACGCGTACAGGTTTGCGCCGGACTGCACGGTGATGGCGCTGCCGGACTCCATTTTGATGTAGCCGTAAGGCCCGACGATGCGGCCCTGCTGACCGCCGGAGGCAGCATAATACTGGCCGCCGACGCTGATGGCCGCCCCGTTTGCAAGGGTGAGGGAGCTGCCCGCCGCCATGGTCAGCGTCCGGAAGGGCTTAGCGGTCGGGGTAGAGGTGATGGCTGTCGGGGTACTGGTATAGCAGGTCTTGGCCTCGTCAAAGGGGATCAACAGGGTGACCTTGGAAGGGATGGTGTAGTTCCCCGTGATCTTACCGCTCTCGGCGAGTGTGATGATCGCGGGCGGCTTCTTCTGCGCCTCCGCGATCGCGTCGTTCAGGTCGTCAAAGATCTGACCGCCGGCCTCAAAGAGCGCCAGCTCCTTGCTGACGAACCGCGCCGTGATGGTACGGTCACTGTCAAAGTTCAGAGCGGTCTTGGCATCGGTGCTGATGCACTTTCCGCTGGCCACATCGTACAGCCCTTGAAGCGGTAGCCCTCCGCCGGGGTCGCCACTACCTTATAGGCGGCCATGGAGCTTTGCGTGTTGGTGTAGGCCTCGGTGATGGTCTTGCCGTCCACGGTATAGGAGCCGTTCTCGGCGGGCTGGAAGGTCACGGTGGCACTCACGTCGGCCACCAGCTTCACGTTGCTCATGGTGATCTGGGTGTCGGCGCTGGTGCTGCCGGAAGTGATCTCCACCTCAACGGTGCCGCCGGCTTCAAGCTCCTGATTGAAGCTGCCGGCTGTGGTGATCTCGGTGTAGTTCACCAGAATCGTACCTTCGCTTACCTCGACGGCATAGTCAAAGGACAGCGTCGCCTCTGTGGCCTTGTTGTTGGTGATGGTCAGCGTAGAACTATAGTTACTGCCACCGCCGCAGCCTGACCCAGACGTAGACCGAGCCTTACCGATGATCTGCGTGCTGCTGGCGGACCACGCGTTGTCCGCAGTGCCATCAAAACTCAGTCCAATGCTTTCGTCGGCGAGGCCGGTCACGGTGCCGCTGGTCCCCGCCCACGCCGTGGTGGTCATGGCGGGCAGCAGTGTCAGCACCATCAGCATGGCAAGCGCCAACGACAGGAAACGTTTGAAAACTTGCTTCATCTTCTTTGTTTTCCTCCTCTTTTTTGGATTTTCTCTCGTTGTGTATAGTAAATACTCAAGCCCAGTGCCAGAGTAATAAGCGCCCAGACATGGCCGCGGTGCAGCAGCGCCGTTGTCTCGTAGGTTCGCAGCCACTCGGTCAGGAAGCGGAACGCGCCATACGCGATCATGTACAGGGGGTAGATCATCCCCACGCGCTTGCTCTGGCGGACGGGTCTGCCCAGCCAGAACAGCAGGACGATATAAAACAGGATCTCCAGCTCACGGGTGGGCCAGCGGATGGACACACCCGGTATGACCTTGCCCGCGCAGCAGCCGCTGAGAATGCAGTTGAAGCGGGCGCACATCAGTGTGAAGATCATGCAGATGGTGAATACGTCGAATACCTCCGCCGGTTTTCGCCTGGTCAGCTTCGCGCCCAGGTAGTAGAACAGGGGGAGGATAAATATGCCGCCGAACAGGCTCATACTCCCCGCCTTGCTCATGTCGAACCCCACCTCAACAACGGCAAAGACCTTCACGCACAGCACGCCGCAGATCGTGTGCAGCACCGCGATGGGCAGTGCGGCGTACCATTTGATACGAAGACGCTCCTTGCAGAGCATCAGCCAGAGGAAGGTGAATGCCGTGCCGACGGTGAGCACCGCCAGCAGCGTTATTTTATCGTTCATCACGATCACCCGCTTTCCTGCACTTGTCTCATGTGTTCTGCCGCGTCCGCAGTACCCGGGCGGGTACGCCGGCGGCAATGGTATACGCCGGAATGTCCTTGGTCAGTTCGCCGGCTGGAAGCCGTCCACCTGCTGGAGTTGATAGATCAAATCATTCACGCACTCCTGCAGGGTGTTGATGCGGGCCGTGTCCGCCTCGGACCACTCCGGCTCCGCCTTGATCTCGCTGATGTTCAGCCAGACCGACTGCATATTGCCGTCCGCGTCCGGCGCGCTGCCCAGCTGATAGCCGCCCTCCGCCGCGCCGATGGCGATCTCGAACAGCAGCACATCCGCTCCGTTGACCGTGCCATAGAAGCTCATGGCATAGGTGCCGTCCGCGGAGGTGTCCTTCGTCTGCACGTCGCCCGCCCATTCCTCCGGGAAGGTCAGCGTACCGACCGGCGTCTCGAGCTCCAGCTTTTTCGCGGGATCAGCCGGTGTATTCTGCTGGCCGGAGGGATCCTCCGTACCCTGCGTCGTACCCGGCTTGTTGGGCTGGTCGTTCTGCTTTGTGTCGTCGCCGCAGCCGACCAGCAGCGCGCCGACCAGCAGTATGCACAGAACAAAGCTCGTCCATTTTCTCAACTTGCTCATTTTCCCCTTCTCCTTTTTTGCAAAGCATTGACAATTTTGCCGGTTTTTTATCCGTCAACGGATGCTGCGCGTGTATTCCTTGAAGTGCATTTGCTTCTGCACGCCTGCATACTCCGTGTAGGAACGTTCCAGATCCACGAGCTCCGCGTGAACCTTCTGCCCGCGCTCCTCCACCGGCGGCGGCGTCATGTAGTCGCCGTACAGCGTGGTGAGCAGCGCATCGTAGTGGGCGGATACGGGAAATTCCCCGTCCTCGAAGGGGAGCTGTACCGTTTCCGTGAACCAACTGCGGGGATAGATGCTTTTTTCGTAGCGGGATGAGGCGCCGAAGAAGGAGTGTACCATCTGCGAGTCGGTGTCCTCCCGGTTCACGGCGTAGGCCCACAGCGCCTTTGTCGGCAGACAGCGGCTGACCTGCATCGCCAGCTTCTTTTGCAGGCTGTCTGTCCGGTAGCCGCGCCGGTCGAGTCCCCGTGCGATCACCATCTTGGACGCCCAGAACTGGCGCTTCCGCTTGGCCGGGGCGTCCGAGAGCGCGTCGCAGGGGAATATGTCGATGTATATGCCCTGATGCGCCAGCGGGTCGCGAGGGATATAGCGCTCGATGCAGGCGGTACCGTTTTTCCGGAGCTTTGAGAAAAACATGGGCCAATGCTCCGAAAACTCCCGCTGCAGGTAGTAGACCGTGCCATCCAACTCGGCGGGCGCCAGCGCCAGAAAGCGCTCGTAGTCCGGCCGCAGCATGATCACGTCCAGATCGTCATCCCACGGGATGAATCCGCCATGCCGCACGGCACCCAGCGCCGTACCGGCAAACAGCGTATATGTAATATGGTGTTTTTTGCACACGCGGTCGATCTCGTGCAGCATTTGCAGCAGGGCCAACTGGTGTGCGCGCAGTGCGCTCGTCTCCGTTTTGGGCATCATCGGTATTTCTTCAATCCATTGAATGTGTAGCACGCCATCGCCTTCATGCTGGGGATGAGGGGCAGCCTCAGGTAATCGCGGTAGACCCTCCAGCGGTTTTTGGCGTTTTTCAGCTTGTTAAATGACCGCGAGCCCACACGCACTCGGTAATCTGCCAGCACCTCCGTCACGCCTACCGCCCTATACCCTTCCTTGAGTAATGTCAGCCAGAGCGCATAGTCCTCTTGGTATATATCCTCCGGAAAAAGGTGCTGCTGCAAAATCTCACGTCTTATGAGTACAGTCAAGCAGCCTATCTCATTGCGAGCAAGCATTTTGCGGAAGGAAGTTTGCTCCTCCACAATGAAATCATGGTAGTGCTTTTTGCCGCATTCGTCAAGCAGCGCATACGATGTGTACACAATATCAGCGTGGGCTGTACAGGCTTTCTTCATTTGTTCAGCTATTTTTTCCGGCCTCCACATATCATCCGAGTCCAGAAAAGCGACGTACTGCCCGCAACAGGCATCCAATGCACGATTCCGGCTGGCGGCCGCGCCTTGATTCACATCATTCAATAGCAGATGAATCCGATCATCCTCCACCGCAATCTTTTGAACAAGCTGTATGGTATTATCTGTGGAGCAATCATCAACCACGATCAACTCCCAGTTTTCCATCGTCTGCGCCTGTACCGAGCGGATCGCCTGTTCAATATAATGCGCTGCGTTGTAAGCCGGCATGACTACAGAAATGACAGGCCTTTCCCGGTTATCGCTCATCTTACCCCTTTCTGTGAAAGCACGGTTCCCAACGTCTTATAGAGACACCAAATATCCAGCCACACTGACTGCCTTTGTGCATATTCGGCATCCATGGCCGCTTTTGTTTCCGCATTTATGTCGTCTCGCCCAGACACCTGTGCCAGCCCCGTCATTCCCGGTTTCACGGTAAATACACCCAGATCTTTTCGATACTGATTAAGCATCCTCTCGGTGAGGCATACTGGTCTGAAACCCACTAACGACATATCATCCCGCAAAACATTGAAAAGCTGCGGCAGTTCATCAAGACTTGTGTTCCTGAGAAATCTTCCAAACCTTGTTATGTATGCATTCGCGTTGATAAATTCATTTGTCGCTACATTATCAGGCGCACACATCTGCATCGTCCTGAACTTGTACATCACGAAAGGTTTCTCATCCCTCCCCATGCGCTCCTGCTTAAAAATTGCCGGGCCACGCGAGTCCAACCGAATCAGTAATGCGACCAGTGCCATCGGAATTCCCAGCACTAATAACCCCATTGCGGCAATGGTGATATCAAATAGGCGCTTTACCGCTCGGTAAGCCAACTTTTTCCTATACATGGTCGAGCAAGGGCTGCACGCAGTTTCTTTCCCGATCCTGTCACTGGGGTCAACTTTTTTTGCCCTCAATATGGCTGTCTCCATTCCCAGTTTCCCCCCTTTTTCCCGCCGAGCACTCAGTCGGCGGTCGTTTCGACCGGTGTAAAGAGCAGATCCAGCGTCAAGCGCTGCAGCTTCTGCTCGTCCGGATAGAACTCCATGAATTTCTCTCCTCGGACGACCTCACCCTCCGGTGTATCCAGCACCGTCAGTTGACTGTCCAATACCTCCTGATACAGCTGCGCCAGCGTCGTTGCCGAGCAGTCGCTGACCAGATAGGGCGACAGCTCCAGCAGCGCCTTGGCCGAAAATGCTTCTGCCGGCTCCGCCTTCATTTTTTCGTACAGCGCCTCCAGATAGATTTTCTGCCGCGCCATACGGTTGAGGTTCGTCTGATCCGCCACCCAGCGGCGGGTACGCACAAAGGTCAGGGCCAGATCGCCCGTCAGATGTACCTCCTGCCCCTGCGGCAGCCGGTCCGTGACCTCGGAGAAGTCATCCTCCACCAGCACCGTCACGCCGCCCACCAGATCGTTCAGCACCGCCACCGCATCCATCGTCAGGGTGACGAAGTGGTCGATCTCCACGCCGTACAGCAGATCGGAGACAGCCTGTACGGTGTTGTAGCCGCTGTCCACGCCGCCGCTGCCGTAGGTGTGCGCCAGCGCCAGCTGTCCGGTGAATGAGCCGATAGACTCGCCCGCCATACCCATTGCATTGATCTGGGTCATGGTGTCGCGGTTCAGCGGCAGCACCTTGCAGACATTCCGCTCTCTGTCCAGAACCAGCAGCATCAGGAAGTCGGACTGCTGTGTATTGATGTTGGTGCCCAGCTCCTTGCCCAGATCCAGCGTCTCCGCCAGCTGATCGCTGTATTTATCGATACCCGCGATCAGCAGCGTCTCCAGCTCCGTGTTCTGCGTATACCACGCACCGTTGTAGTAATACTCCGGCCGATCGTCGTCCGCCTCATCCGGTACGTCCGCAGAATTTCCCATTTTCTCCCATTTCCCGACATAGAGCAGCGCCGCTGTCGCCGCGGCGGCCACGCATAACACGGCCGCCGCACGCAGCAACGACTTCTTCCTTTTGTTTCTGTCCACCGCGCTCAGCAGGCTGTGGAGCGCTTCTTCACCACGATGCAGGTGCCTGCCGCCAGACCGGCGATGCCAGCGATGACCCACACTGCGTCTGCCTCACCCGTCTGAGGGGAGGTGGGTACCGTACCGCCGGGGATGGTGCTACCGGGGTTAGGAATCACGGGATCCTCACCCTCCTGACCGGCGCTGTTGGTAAAGCCCTGTGCAAAGGCGGAGACGGTCAGCGCGGCAGCCAGCAGCAGCGCCAGCAGCAAACTCATGATCTTTTTCATACTTACATCCTCCTAAAATATAATAGTTTTTTATTATTCGGCAGTGCTCGTCTCCGGAACGGTTTGCTCCAAGACGGCCACCACGAGAAAACGGTTTTTGCGGTTCCCCTTCAGGCAGGTGGACAGGATCAGCAGTGTGTCGTCTGTCTCGATGGTCTCGTCCGCATAGTTGATCCCCAGTGCCCGTGCATTGTAGATGCTGTACAGGAAATTGCTGTACGACTGGGTATCGTGAAAATCATACTGGTACAGGATGTGGCGGTTGTCATAGGGCAGCGCCGCCCGCACCTGATAGTGCAGCTCACGATCCGGCAGGTATACCACGATGGTCCTGTGCGATGCAAAGCTCTCTGGATTGGAGAAGGTCTGCTGCAGCGCGCCAAACATGGAGCCGTCGTTCTGGCGGTGACCGTAGATCACCGTTGCAGGGTCGGTCATGTCGTTCCTGTTGTACCGATGCTCGCAGAACAGCGACCCTGCGCTGTCATAGTTCCCGTAGGCATCGTGCCGCATATAGAAATTGTCATCCTCCTGCGACTGGAGCAGCGGATAGCTGGTATCCGTACCGGGGATATCCAGCCAGCCGAAGATATCCGGGTTCTTCTCCTGCAGTGCCGTGAAGTCAATGGGGCTGACATATTTTTCCGGCTCCACCTCCTGTATCGGCTCGCTTACATCCGGCAGCACGGGCTTGGGCGGCTCCTTGTGCCATGGACGGAAGGTCAGCAGCAGGTATATGGCGGCGACAATGGCAAAGCCGCCGATGATCAGCATATATTTTTTCACGGTCACTCCGCTCCCTTGCCGTCCAGCAGCCGCAGCGCCAGACGGTCTATCTCGCACAGGGCATCTTCGCCCAGATTCTTCCGGATCACCTGCGCCGCCTCGTCCAGATTGGGCGCACGGTGCTCTGCGCCGTGGCAATCCGAGCCCAGCAGGTGGATGCGTCCGTCCTTCACCAGCCGCAGTGCCTCGCGCCTTGTCCGCAGCCGCAGGAAGAAAGCGGCGTTGCACTGGATCATGATGGGGCTGTCCGCAACGTGCTGCCAGTCCCGCTTGTGGTAAAAGCTCTCGTAGCGCTCGGCGTGGGCCAGCACCACCCGCAGCTCCGCCCGGTGTCCCAGCTCCAGCAGGTCATGGAGCGCCCGGCTGCTCCACTTCTCAAAGGGCATCTCCAGAAGCAGCACGTTGGTTCCCTCGATGCAGAGGCTGTGCAGCTCATCACTGCGGCAGATGCCCTCAAAATAGCAGACCTCCGCGCCCAGCCGTATGTCGGGCGCCGTGTCGTCCAGCCGTTCCCGCAGCTGCTCCCATGCGGCGGTACGCCGCCGCAGGAACCTCTCCGGCGTGTTCTCCCATGCATAGAAATGCGGTGTGGCCACCACGTGGGTGACCTCCGGCATGGCGCGCAGCATTTGGATGCTCTCGTCCGCGCTGCGGCTGCCGTCGTCTATGCCCGGCAGAATATGTGTGTGGAAATCAATCATCGTCGTTGGTGTCGGCCGCACTGCTCTTCCCTTTTTTGCCGTAGTAGCCATAGCCATAGCCGTAGCCATACTTACGGTACTTGTATGCCTTCTTTTCCGCGTGGCTGTACGTCATGACAAAGCCCAGGATCTTCACATTCAGATATTGCAGACGCCGTACCGCCACCGACAGAGAACTGCGGTCACCGTAATCCTGACGAACAACCACCACCATGCCCTGTACCAGCCGGGAGATGACCAAACCGTCCGCCACAGCATTGACAGGCGGCAGGTCGAAGATGATGAAGTCGAACTCCTTCTTCAGCTCCGCCAGCTGCTGCGTCATCTGCTCAGAGCCCAGCAGCTCCATAGGGTTGGGAGGGATGCTGCCCGCCGCGATGATCCGCAGGTTGTCCAGCATACCGCTCTCCTGTATGGCCTCCTCGCGGGTGCAAAGCCCCGCCAGCAGGTCGGAAAGTCCCAGTGTGGGCCGCAGTGCCAGACGCTGCGCCACGTTGGGCAGGCGCATATCCGCCTCGATCATCAGCACGCGCTCGCCGGTCTGGGCGATGGTGTAGGCCAGGTTCACGCTGGTGGTGCTCTTTCCCTCACCGCGCAGTGCGCTGGTGATGCCGATCACGCGGCACTCGTTGTTGTTCGGCAGCGCGAACATCAGGTTCGTCCGCAGCAGCTTATAGGCCTCCGCCGCCGCAAAATTCAAATGGTTTCCCAGCAGCTTCCGCTGCTTGGACAGCGTCATGGGCGCTTCCCGTTTACCGACAAATTTCATGCGGACGCTCCTTTTCTCTTCCCGTCCGACGCCTGGTAGTACCCATAGCCATCGGACTCCGTGGTGGTCAGCTCAGGAACGAGCGCCAGTACCGGGATGCTCTCGTACATCTGCATCAGGCAGTCCTCGTCGTGGATACGGTCATCGAGGATGGTCCGCACGGCGATATAGCCGCAGCTGGCGATGAGGCCCAGCAGCATACCCACCGCCGTATTTCGTGTAATGCTGGGGGACGCCTTCTCCGTCGGTGTCACCGCCTTATCCACCACGCGGACGGAGCTGCCCTCCACGATGGCGGCAATGCGCTTTTGCAGCACCTGTGCGATCACGTTGCCGATGTCCCGCGCCTCCTTGGGGTCGGGACTGGTGACCTCGATCTTAAAGACCTCCGTGGAGTTGACGGCGGAAGCGGAGATCATCTCCGACAATTCCTCGTATGTGTAAGAGACGCCGGTTTTGTCCCGCACCTCGTCCAGCGTGGTGCGGGTATTCAGGATCACCAGATAGGTGTCCACCAAACTCTGGGCAGCAGACAGGTCTGAGGAGCTGATGCTCACCTTGGTGCTGCCCACGGACAGAGAGCTGTTGTTTACATACATCATCACGCTGGCCTTATAAAGCGGCGTAATGCAGAACCGCGTGATCGTGAATGCGGCAGCACCGCACAACACCGTCGCCGCCACGATCAGCCACAGGCTCTTCCACATGGCCTTCAGGAGCGACAGCAGATCGATTTTGGGATTTGCGTCTTCTTTTTTCATGTGTGGGGTGATCCTTTCTTGAGGGCTAAAAATATGCCTTTGCCGGTCAAAGCTGCGGCGGCCGAAGCCCTTCCGCCGTCCTCCGCAGGCGATGGCGGGGGTCTCTTCACGGAGTTGCCAAATCCGTGCGGCAAAAAACCTCAAAATTTTGCTTTTACTACACCACATAATCCACCATAGTGCAAGTTATTTTCGCCGAAGAATCGAGCATACTCGCACAAACTCTCCGTGTTTTCCCTCGCATTTTCAGCAAGGTAATTGCATTTTGCCGTGGCGTGTGCTATACTTTTGTATCATTACACAAAAATGCGGTATCCTGCGGCAAGGCCGGATCCTATCCCCTGCCGCCGGCGTGATGTCTGCGCGGTGTAAGGCGCTTTGGATGCCCATGCCGCAGGCACTGTGCCGCACGAAGACGCAAATTTTTCTCGAAGAAAGTGGGCAGAGCATGACGATTTTACTGACCGGCGGAGCGGGATATATCGGCAGCCATGTCGCCGTCGAATTGCTCCGGTCCGGATATGACGTGATCATCGCGGACAATTTCTGCAACAGCTCCCCGGAGGTACCCGCCCGCATTGAGCGGATCACCGGAAGGCGCGTGGCGACCTACGGGATCGATATCCGGGACGCCGCGGCGCTGGGGCGGATTTTTGAGAGGCATACCGTTGACGCGGTCATGCACTTCGCGGGCTATAAGGCGGTGGGCGAGTCTGTACAGCAGCCGCTCAAGTATTACAGAGGCAACCTGGACGGTGCGCTCACGCTTCTGGAGGTCATGAGCAGGTACCGCGTCAGAAGCCTGATTTTCAGCTCCTCCGCAACGGTGTACGGTGACCCGGTCACGCTGCCGCTTACGGAGGCGTGTCCCACCGGCGGTATCGCCAACCCCTACGGCTGGACGAAGTATATGATCGAGCAGATCATACGGGACTACGCGGCGGCGGATGCGGCGTTCTCCGCAGTATTCTTCCGCTATTTCAATCCGGTGGGTGCGCACCCCAGCGGCCTGATCGGAGAGGCGCCCGCCGGCATACCGAACAACCTGATGCCGTATATCACACAGGTGGCGGCAGGCAAGCGCCAGCAGCTTTCGGTCTTTGGCGCCGACTACGACACGCCGGACGGCACCTGTATCCGGGACTATATCCATATTATGGATCTGGCCGCTGGCCATGTGGCCGCCCTCCCGTTCTGCGCCTCCCACAGCGGCGTGGAGGTGTTCAATCTGGGGACGGGTATGGGACACAGCGTGCTGGAGATGGTCGCCGCGTTTGAAAGCGCCACCGGCGTACACATCCCCTTCCGGATCACCCAGCGGCGGGCGGGAGATGTTCCGGTGTGCTACGCCTCGGCGGAGAAGGCACGGGAATTGCTGGGCTGGAGTGCCACGCGGTCGCTGGAGGATATGTGCCGCGATGCGTGGAACTGGCAGCTTAAAAATCCGGATGGCTTTGCAGCGGCGGAGTGAGCCGCCGTCCGCGCCCGTCTGCATGACCGCATCGGCGCACGATACAAGCACGAAAGGCTTACCGCCTGCGCTCTGCAGGCGGTAAGCCTTCCTTGCTTTGAACAATTCTTTCACACCGGAGACGCGCTGGGAACGCGTGCGGCGCGGAAAAGAAAAACCCTCGAAGCCTTGCAGCTTCAAGGGTTTTTCTGTTGGTGCGCGAGGCGGGACTTGAACCCGCACGCCCGTAATGAGCACTAGAACCTGAATCTAGCGAGTCTGCCAATTCCACCACTCGCGCGTCACGAACAAGTGAGATTATAGCTCGACTTCCCGGAAATGTCAACCCCCTTTTTTGATAATTTTTTCTTTAACGAAAACGCCCCGCAAACCCGCCCGCGCCCGCCTTGACCTGCCGCCAAAAACTTGCTATGATAAAGAAAAAACTACGCCAAAGGAGCTGCTATGGAAAAACCGCTGACCACCCGCAAACGACAGGCATTGGAGATGCGCTCCCGCATCCAATATGTGGCGCTGGACCTGTTTGACAGGGACGGCTTTGAAAATGTGTCTGTGGAGCAGATCGCGCAGGCCGCCGGCTGCTCCGTGGGCAACATCTACCATTACTTTAAGAGTAAGGACGAGTTGATCATACACATCACCAGCAGCGTGGACGCCCAGTACGAGGTGCTGGAGCGGGAGTATCTGTCCGATACCACCGTTTCCGCCCGCAGCAAGCTGCTGGATTTTGTGGGGCGTGCGCTGGATATCAGCAGCAAGGACCCCTCCCTGTACCGCAGCTTCATCCACGGTTTGAAGTACCCGGAGCAGGCCATTTTGCGGGACAACGAAACGCGCGTGTACTTCCGCGTCCTGCGGGAGCTGACCGCCGCCTGTCAGCAGGAGGGCAGCATCTCCCCCCAGCGGGACGGGCAGGAGCTGGTGGCCGAGCTGGTGGCGCTCCACCGAGGTATGCTGTTCGAGTGGCGTATCTACGAGAAGGGCTTTGATCTGGTGACCCGCGGCCGCCGGATGGCTGCCGCCCTGCTGGACGGCTGGCGTCAGCCGGAGAACTGAAAACAAAAGGACTGCAAGTGCTGTTTTGCCCAGCACCGGCAGTCCTTTTTTGTGCGATATGCCAACTTTTCGGAAATCCCCAGATCGCCGTTGACATCGGCAGCCGCCGGTGCCATAATGTGAATAGCTCATTAAATGATTCGGTGAAATTTTACAATTTCCCGATGCCAAATACGAAAAAAAGGAGAGAACCGATGAAGATCTTAGTTATCAACCCCGGCGCCACCAGCACGAAGATCGCGGTGTTCGACGAGGACCAGCAGCTCTACAAGCTGGGGCTTGACCACTCCGCCGAGGAGCTGAACCAGTTCGACCGCGTCATCGATCAGGCGGATTACCGCAAGGCCGCCATTCTGGACGCCATCACCGCCGCCGGCTACAAGCTGGAGGACTTTGACGCGGTGTGCGGCCGCGGCGGCCTGTATCGCCCCATCCCCTCCGGCACCTACGCCGTCAACGACAAGGTCATGCACGACGTAGAGACGGCGCCCTACGGCGAGCATCCGTCCAATCTGGGCGCGTATCTGGCCAAGAAGCTGGGCGATATGGTGGGCATCCCCGCCTTCTTCGTGGACCCGGTATGCGTGGACGAGATGACCGAGGTGGCCCACTACACCGGCTTTGCCGAATTCCGCCGCCTGTGCCAGTTCCACGCCCTGAACCACAAGTCCATCGGCCGCAAGGCCGCGCAGGAGCTGGGCAAGGCCTACGAGGACGTAAACCTCATCGTGTGCCATCTGGGCGGCGGCGTCAGCGTAGGCGCCCACCGGCACGGCCGCGTGGTGGATGTGTGCAACGTAAAGGACGAGGGCTCCATGGGCATGGACCGCGCCGGCGGCCTGCCGGTGAACCAGCTTATCGACTACTGCTTCAGCGGCAAAACCAAGGACGAGGTGAAAAAGACGCTGGGCCGCCGGGCCGGTATGCTCTCCTATGTGGGTACCACCGACTTCCGCGTGGTCTGCGCCAGAATGGCGGAGGGCGACGCCAAGGCCGCCGAGGCCTATCAGGCGCTGGTCTACCAGCTGGCCAAGGACATCGGCGCCATGGCCGCCGTGCTGCATTTCGATGTGGACGCCATCGTCTACACCGGCGGCATGGCCTTTGGCGAAACGTTCTGCGACGACATCACCGCCTATGTGGGCAAGATCGCCAAGGTGATCCGCCTGCCCGGTGAGGAGGAGATGCGCGCACTGGCCGAGGGCGCGCTGCGCGTGCTCCACGGGCAGCAGGAGGCCGCACAGTATTAAATCCGTTTAGAAGTACATGGCAATATAGTCAGGCAGCGAGAAAAAAGAAAGGTGGAAAAAGCTATGAAACATCTGATGTCCGGTAACGAGGCCACCGCACGCGGCGTCTACGAAGCCGGTATCAAGGTCTGTTCCGCTTACCCCGGAACGCCCAGCACGGAAATTCTGGAAAACCTGCCCCAGTACGGCAAGGACGTCTACTGCGAGTGGGCGCCCAACGAGAAGGTGGCCACCGAGGTGGCCTACGGCGCGTCCGTGGCCGGCTCCCGCTCCTTCTGCACCATGAAGATGGTAGGTCTGAACGTGGCCGCCGACCCCCTGTTCACCGCCGGCTACATGGGCGTCAACGGCGCCTATGTCGTTGTCACCGCCGACGACCCCTCCTGCCACTCCTCCCAGAATGAGCAGGACAACCGCCACTATGCCCGCGCCGCCAAGATCGCCATGGTGGAGCCCAGCGACGCCCAGGAGTGCAAGGATTTCGTCCGGCTGGCCTGCGAGATCTCCGAGGAGTTCGACACCCCGGTGCTGTACCGCACCACCACCCGCGTCTGTCACAGCAAGGGGCTGGTGGAGTTCGGCGAGCGTGTGGAGCACACCGCCCCCGCCTACGCCCGGAACACCCGCAAGTACATCTGCGCCCCCGCCAACGCCTACCTGAACCACCCCATCGTGGAGGAGCGTCTGGTGAAGCTGGCGGAGTACGGCTGCACCCGCGCACTGGAGAACGGCCTGAACAAGGTGGAGCTGGGCGACGGCAAGGTGGGCGTCATCACCGCGTCCATCAGCTACCAGTACGCCAAGGAGGTGTTCCCCGAGGGTACATCCTTCCTGAAGCTGGGTCTGACCTATCCCCTGCCCATGGAGCTGATCCGCAGCTTCGCCGAGAAGGTGGAGAAGCTGTACGTCATTGAGGAGCTGGATCCCTTCATGGAGGACGAGATCAAGGCCGCCGGCATCGACTGCGTCGGCAAGGAGCTGACCGGCAAGCTGTACGAGCTGAACACCCAGCTTCTGCGGGAGCGTGTGCTGGGCATCAAGCCCGACTATAAGACCATCCCCGACGTGCAGGTGGCCAAGCGTCCTCCCGCCCTGTGTCCCGGCTGCCCCCACCGCGGTTTCTTCTACACCCTGTCCAAGAACAAGAACTATGTGGTCACCGGCGATATCGGCTGCTACACGCTGGGCTTTGCGCCGCCGCTGAACTGCATGGACGTGTGCATCTGCATGGGCGGCGGCTTCTCCGCCGGCATGGGCATGGCCAAGTCCTTCCAGCGGGAGGGTGTCACCGATAAGGTGGTGTTCGGCGTCATGGGCGACTCCACCTTCTTCCACAGCGGCATGACCGGCGCCGCCGAGATCATCTACAACAACGGCCGCATGATCCCCTGCGTGCTGGATAACCGCATCACCGGCATGACCGGCCATCAGGACAACCCCGGCTCCGGCTACACCCTGATGGGCGAGGAGGCCCCCATGATCAGCGTGGAAAAGGTGTTTGGGGCCTACGGCTACGCCCCCATCTTCACCGTGGATCCCCAGGATCTGGCCGCCATGAAGAAGACCGTGGACGACGCGGTGGCCGCCCTCAACGAGGGCAAGCACCCCGCCATCGTCACACGCCGTCCCTGCCTGCTCATCAAGCGGGTGAAGCACGACACCGGTATGTGCGTGGTCAACCCCGACAAGTGCAAGAGCTGCAAGAGCTGCCTGAAGGTGGGCTGCCCCGCCATCTCCATGGAGAACGGCAAGGCGTTCATCGACCGAACCCAGTGCGTGGGCTGCACCGTCTGCGCCCAGGCCTGCCCGTTTGACGCCATCGAAAAGGAGGAGAAGTAACATGAACGATGTGAAAAGCTGCCTGTTGGTAGGTGTGGGCGGTCAGGGCGCCATCCTGATCTCCAAGATCATGTCCAACGGCTTTATGAAGGCCGGCTATGACGTCAAGCAGAGCGAGGTTCACGGCATGGCCCAGCGCGGCGGCAGCGTGTCCACGCAGGTCCGCTGGGGCAAGAAGGTCTACGGCCCCGTGTTCGGCAAGGGTGAGGCCGACATCATGGTGGCGCTGGAGCGGATGGAGGCTGTCCGCTACGCGGAGTTCCTGAAGCCCGACGGCGTGGCCGTCATCAATGACTACGCCATCAAGTCCACCACCATCGCCTCCGGCGCCGAGGTCTATCCCGCCGGCTGTATCGAGGCCATGGCCCAGAATTTCAAGACCATCGCCGTACCCGCCAGCGACATCGCGCTGGCGCTGGGCAATCCCAAGTGCATGAACGTGGTGCTGTTCGGCGCCATGTGCGACGCGCTGGGCTGCCCGGATATCGACTGGGAGCAGATCGTCGCCGAGACGGTGCCTGCCAAGGTCAAGGAGCTGAACCTGCAGGCGTTCCGCATGGGCCGCGAGGCCGCCCGGAAGTCCGCCGAATAACCCGTATACATCCCGCACACATAAAGAGAGCGCCCCGGCCGCAAGGTCGGGGCGCTCTTTTGTTGTTTCAAGGCTTTATCGCTTGGGACGGAGGCCGGTCATCCCCACCAGCTGGTGTGGATATCGCCGTCCTCCCCGCCGGTACCGCCGGTACCGCCGGTGTCGTCCGGCTCATCGGCATCGTCGTCATCATCGCCGAAGAAGCCGCCCCAGCTGGTGCCGGTCAGCATAAAATCGTCCTCTGCCTCGATGTCCTCGAAGCCCTCCAGCCGCGGACGGGCATAGTCCAGCATAGAGCCGCTGGCAGTGGTGATGGTACCGTCTTCTTCGACGAAGTTAACGGTATAGATCGGGCTGGTGTGCATATTGCAGTAGGCCGACGGCGCGTTGTCCGCCGGCACCAGCGCCGAGTAGACGCGGCTGCCGCGGCAGTCCTCGGCGCAGCTGTCCGTTGCCAGCAAACCGCTGTCGGCGCAGACCTTCACGTAGGTCAGACCGGAGCAACTGAAGAAATCCTTGTCCGGCAGATCCGCATGGATGCGGCTCATGACCTTCTGCCACATGGAGGCCGCCGGGTTGCCGCTGGCCACGATGCGCTGGTTGTGGACATAGCCCACCCACACGGCGCAGCTGTAATACGGTGTATAGCCCACGAAATACCGGTCCTGATCGTTGTTGGTGGTACCGGTCTTACCGGCCACGTGCATACCGCTGATCCGGCCCTCGCCGCCGGTACCGGCGGTGACAACCTCCTGCAGGAGGCTGTTCATCAGTGCGGCGGTGGTGTCCTTCATGGCCACGGAGGACTTGGCCTCGTTCTCCAGGATCACGTTGCCGTCGGCGTCCTCCACCCGGACGAAGGTGCGGGGCGCGGTGTAGATGCCCTCGTTGGCGAAGGCTGCGAAGGCCGCCGCCATCTCCTCCGTGGTCACGCCCCGGTCAAGACCGCCCAGACCCATGTTGCCCACCTGCTGTGCGTCCTGAGACGTCAGGGTAGTGAAGCCCAGCTTGTTGGTCATGAAGTCGTAGGAGCGGCTGGTGCCGTACTCCTGCACCACCCGGACGGCACAGGTGTTGGTGGAGCGGGCGATGGCCGTGTGCAGCGGCGTCAGCCCCATATAGCGGCCGTTGGCGTTCCTGGGATAGGCGCTGCCGTTGAGCACCATCACCGGATAGTCGTCGATGCTGGAGGCGCCGTTGATGGTGCCGTCGTCCAGCGCCGGCGCATACACGGAGATGGGCTTGATGGCGGAGCCGCACTGCCGTGCGGATGTGGCCCAGTTCCAGCCGCGGTCATACTGCTTGACGCCGGCGCCGCCCACCATGGCCACCACATAGCCGGTGTAGGGATCCACGATGGTCATGCCCACCTGCAGCTGCTCCGTCTCCTTATCGCCGTAGGAATTGGTATAGGAGCTGGTATAGGGCAGGTTGGAGGTATCCGAGCAGACCTCCTCCGCGATCTTCTGATAGTCGGGGTTCTGGGTGGTGTAGATCTTATAGCCCTTGCCGTAGACCATGTTGACACCCTGGTCGAATGCCGTGGTCACCTTGCCGGTCACGGGGTTGGTGGAATCCGTCAGGCCGTACTTCTCCACCAGCGCGGCGGCCACGTCCTCAATGACCGCGTCCGTGAAGTAGGACTGGCTGGATGTGGCGGTCTTTGTCTCCTCCTCCGGCTGCTCATCGCCGCCGTCGGTATCGGTGTCATCCTTCTTACTGGTGTCCACGTCCACGCGGCCGCCCAGAATGGTGTAGCCGTTGGAGAACACCACGTTCTCCTCCTTGGCGGCATCATAGGCAGCCTGATCGATCTTGCCCTGCTCCAGCATGGCGCCCAGCACCAGAAGCTGCCGGGTGCGGTTGTTCTCCAGACCCCAATCGGTCTGCAGCGGATCGTACAGCGAGGGGTTGTTGGTAATGGCGACCAGACTGGCGCACTCCGCCAACGACAGCTCCGACACGTCCTTGTTGAAATACTTCAGAGACGCCGTCACCACGCCGTAGCAGCTGTACCCGAAGTACACCTCGTTGAGGTATGCCTCCAGGATCTCGTCCTTTTCGTAGCGCTTCTCCATCTCCTGCGCCCGGTAAATCTCCATCACCTTGCGCTTCACCGTGTTCTGGTTGTCGCCGGTCACGTTCTTCACCAGCTGCTGGGTGATGGTCGAGCCGCCCTGCACGCTGCCGCCGAAGATGGTGCTGAAGATGGCGCGCGCCGTGCCGTGCCAGTCCACGCCCTTGTGTTTGTAGAACCGCTTGTCCTCAATGGCGATCACGGCTTTTTGCAGATCCTTGGGGATCTGCTCCAGATCGACCCAGATGCGGTTCTCCGAGTCGAGGAACAGCGTGTGGTACATGGTCCACTCGCCGCTGGACGGCTCCTGATAGTACAGCTCCGTGGAGACCTTCGTCTCAAATTCGTCCAGATAGACCTCTACACGGCCTCGCATACTGCTGTTGATGTAGGCGGAAAAAATACCGGCGAAGATAGCGGCAGTCAGTACAAAGACCAGCAGGATCGTCCCGATGACACGACCGGCTGTACCCCAGCCGCGGCGGCGGGGCCGTCTGCGCTCCTGCCCGTTGTTCTCTATCTGTCTGGCGCTCTGCTGCGTCCGATCGATCCGATCGGCTGCCTGTCTGCGTTTTTTCATCACAGGGCACCTTCCTTTCTCTGTTATTCAGCAGGAATTCGGAGCTTCCCCAAGGGAATTCCATAAAAACCCACTATAAAAGTTATTTTACCATAGCTGTCAACTCCTCAAAACCTGCCAATTACGGAAAAAATTATACCCATACAATATTAAACCCATTCATTTTCCCCGTTTTGCGGCATTTTCAGTCCGTCCGCGCCGGAAATATCTCGTCATTTGCACTTGCATTTTTCCGCCGAAACCGTTATAGTGTACTCACCCCGGCAGGGGCACCACAACGAAGGAGGATCTCCCATGAGCGAGGAATTCGGCCCCAATCTCATCACCCTGACCGATGAGGACGGCAACGAGATCGAATTGGAATACGTGGACGCCATTGAGGTGGACGGCCAGACGTATATGGCATTTTTCCCCACGGTAGACGAGGACGAGGATGAGGCCAAGGCGGAGGAGTTCGGTCTGGTCATCCTGAAGTCCATCACGGAGAACGGCGAGGAGCTGCTGAGCACGCTGGACAGCGACGAGGAGCTGGATCGCGTCTACGACCTGTTCATGGAGCAGCTGATGGACGACGAGGACGGCGAGGACTGAGAAGCAGCCGCTTTTCACCGTTCGCTCCCGCCTGCACCTGACAGGCGGCACAGCGGCACGATACGCAGAGTCCGGCGGACACGGTACGCCGCGTCCGCCCTCAGCGATGGGCAGCGGTCTTTTTTTATCCTGACATTGGTTATAGGGGACGTCGGATCAACAGATGGTTTGCAGGCCTCCCGGCTGCATCGTGCGGCTGGAAGTTGGAAGCAGTAAAGTCAGTTGGAGACGACCCACCTGCGAGTTGTGCAGGTTATAACGCGGCCGCTGCCCATCGCTGAGCGCCCCTCCGCCTTTCGGCGGAGGGGCGCTTTTCCCGCTTTTCCCCCACGAACTGGGTCATTTTCCGGTAAGGCGTCCGTTTCTTTCCGGAAGATTCATAAATTCCCGGCAGTTTCCCCTTGCAGAACCGTCTAATATCCGGTATAATAATCAGGCATTTTATCACCAAGGGCGTATTATGCCCGTTTTTGAGAGGAATGAAACAAATGAGCGCATCAAGAGAAAAGAAGAACCGCCAGGAGCTGGCCAGTCAGGGCATCAAGGACCCCAAGGCCATCCGCGAGGCGGAGGAGAAGGCCAAGCAGCGCAAGGCCAACCGTCTGTATGGTACCATCGCCGTGGTATTCGTGGTGGTGGCCGCTTTGCTGCTGGTGGTGAAGTCCGGCGTCCTGTACCGCGACCCCGACGCCGTCACCATCGACGGTCAGAATTACACCGTGGCACAGGTGAACTACTACTACCGCGGTCTGGCAAACAGCATCGCACAGGCCGGCTACTACGGTCTGGATAACTCCAAGCCCCTGACCGACCAGGTCATGAACGACACCGCCAAAATGCTGCTGCAGGTCACCGACGAGGGCGACGTTACCTGGGATCAGTTCCTGAAGGAGTACGCCGTCAAGCAGCTGTCCCTCCGCGCCATGGTCGTCAAGGCGGCTGAGGCCAACGGCATGGGCGCTGATGACGCGATAAAGGCCGAGGTACAGGAGACCATCAGCAGTCTGAAGGAGTCCCTCAAGCCCGAGGGCTACTCCCTCAAGTCCTATTTGAAGCTGGCTTACGGGCAGGGCATGACCCCCAGTCTGTTCGAGGAGATGCTGACCGCCGATGAGGTCGCCTCCCACTATATGCAGCACTATGAGGAGAGCCTGACCTACACCGTCGACGAGTTGGAGGCTGATTATCAGGAGCATCCCGCCACCTTCGATGTGGCCTCCTATGAGTATATCTACTTCAAGGGCAGCGCCCCCTCCACCACCGACGCGGACGGCAACACCGTCCAGCCTACGGAGGAGGAGTCCGCCGCCGCCAAGAACGCTGCCGCCGCTGCTGCCAAGGCTGCGCTGGCGCGCTATCAGAACGGTGAGAGTCTGGCTGAGATCTCCGAGGATCTCAAGGATCTGGGCAGCTACGGCAGCGTGGACGCCGGCTCCAACGATGGCTCCGCCATGAGCGCATGGGTGTTCGACAGCGCCCGCACCGCCGGCGAGGGCGCCGTTGTGGAGGATGACCCCAACAGCTATGTGGTGGTCTTCCGCTCCATCGGCCGCGAGGAGTACAACACCGTGGACGTGCGCCACATTCTGTTCCTCGTGGACAGCTCCTCTCTGGACAAGGACTCCGAGACCTATGACGCCGATCTGCAGGCGCTGAAGGACGGCGCTAAGGCCAAGGCTGAGGACGCGCTGGCACAGTGGCAGGCCACCGCCGGCACGGAGGATGCCTTTGCCGCGCTGGCCAACGAGCTCAGCGAGGACGGCGGCTCCAACACCAAGGGCGGCCTGTACACCAAGATCACCAAGGGCCAGATGGTCGCCGAGTTCAACGACTGGTGCTTCGATCCCGCCCGTAAAACCGGCGACACCGGCATTGTCTATAACGAGGGCAGCTACACCGGCTACCACGTCATGTACTTCGTGGGGCAGGATGTACCCGCGTGGCAGGTGGCCGTGGAGAACCACAAGGCCAGCGAGGATTACAACACCTGGACAGAGTCTCTGCTCGAGCAGGCCAACACCCAGGAGCTGGACGGCATGAAGGACGTCGGCTGACACCATGAACGAGGCGTTTCTGCGCACACAGATGCTGCTGGGCGCTGACGCGCTGGACAAGCTCTCCCGCTGCCATGTGATCGTATTCGGTCTGGGCGGCGTGGGCAGCTATGCCGCCGAGTGTCTGGCCCGCAGCGGCGTGGGCGAGCTGACGCTGGTGGATCAGGATACGCTGTCGCTGACCAATATCAACCGACAGCTGTACGCGCTGCACTCCACCGTGGGGCAGTACAAGGCCGAGGCGGCAGCCCGCCGCTGTCTGGACATCAACCCCGACCTGCGGGTACACCCCGTCTGCGCCACCTACGACGCCGCCCACCGCGACGAGTTCTTCACCGCCCACTACGACTACATCGTGGATGCCATTGATCTGGTCAGCTGCAAGCTGGATCTGATCGAGCAGGCTCGTCTGCGGCGTATCCCCATCCTGACGGCACTTGGCACCGGCAACAAGCTGGACCCCACGCTGCTGCAGGTGACGGATATCTCCAAGACCTCCGGCTGCCCGCTGGCCCGCGTCATGCGCAAGGAGCTGCGGGCCCGGGACATCCACCATCTGAAGGTGGTGTTCAGTCCGGAGCAGCCCGCCGAGACCCAGCAGCTGGAGGCGCCACCTCCCGGACGGCGCTCCGTCCCCGCCAGTGTGGCGTGGGTGCCCGCCACTGCGGGGCTGCTGATGGGCAGCGTGGTAATCCGCGACCTGATCGACGGCACGGGCATGATCCCGTAAGCCGCACCGCTTCTTATACCGCAAAAAAGCATCGCACTCCGTTGGAGTGCGATGCTTTTGTTTATTTCCCGTAGAGCTGATAGATGAGCCAGTTCAAGAAGCGTGCCGGCAGCACCTTCGTCAGAAACACGAAGAACTTATAGTCGAAGCGGATGGCGTACAACGGGTGGCGGTTCCCCTCCCGCAGGGCTACCTTGGCGATGTAGCCGCCGGCCTTGGCGGGGTCCATGCCCGTCTCCTCGTCGTGCTCCATCCGAGCCACGGAACGGCCGATGCGTCCCTGATAGATGTCGTCCCCCTCCCCGATCTTCCGGCGGGCCGCCGTGAAGCCGGTGTGGATGTCACCGGGCATCACAGCACATACCGTCACGCCAAAGGGACGCAGCTCGTTGGCCAGCGCCATAGTGTAGGCGTTCACCGCCGCCTTGGTGGCGGAGTAATAGGTCTGGAATGGAATGGGTACCGGCGCCGCCACGGAGCTGAGGTTCACGATGCGGCCATGCCCCGCCTCGCGCATGATGGGTACCACCACGCGGTTCATGCTGACCATACCGAAGAAGTTCACGTCGAACAGTGCCTTGGCGTCCGCCGTGTCGGTGAACTCCACCGCGCCGGAGATGCCGAAGCCCGCGTTGTTCACCAGAATGTCGATGCGTCCCTCCCGCGCCATGATCTCCGCCACGGCGGCGCGGATGGTCTCCTCCTTCGTCACGTCGGCGGCGATGTGGTGCAGTCCCTCCACGCCCTGTGCGCGGCGGGACAGCTCGTACACCGTGCAGCCTGCTTCCTTCAGTGCCAGCGCCGTGGCGCGCCCGATGCCGGAGGTACCGCCGGTGACGATGGCAACGCGGTTATTCATGGGCCATCACCTCACCGATAATATCCATAGCCTCGTCCAGCAGCGCCTCCGTATGGGTGGCCATGTAGCTGGTACGCAGCAGCGCCTCGCCCTCCGGCGTGGCCGGCGGCAGCGTGGGATTCACATACACGCCCCGGTCGTAGATATCCGCCGCCACACGCAGGGTGCGGTACGTCTCGTAGGTGTAGATAGGGATGATGGGCGTAGGCGCCTCCAGCGCCGAGGGACGGATGGTCAGCCCCCGCGCCGTCATGCCCTTCCGGGCGTAGATACTCAGCTGGCGCAGACGCTCCGGCAGCTCCGGACGCCGCTCCAGCTCGTGCAGCGCCGCCAGCGCCGTGGCGCAGTTGGCCGGCGGGATAGACGCCGAGAAGATGAAGGGCCGGGAGGCGTGGCGCACATACTCCGCCACCTCCGTGGATGCGGCCATGTAGCCGCCCAGTGACGCCAGTGACTTGGAGAACGTACCCATGTACACGTCCACCTTGTCCTCCAGACCGAAGTAGCTGGCGGTACCGCGGCCGCCCTCGCCCAGCACGCCCAAGCCGTGGGCATCATCCACCATCACCCGTGCGCCGTACTTCTCCGCCAGCGCGCAGATCTCCGGCAGCTTGGCAATGTCGCCGCCCATGGAGAATACGCCGTCGGTGACGATCAGTGCGCCCGCCGTCTCCGGCACGCGCTGGAGGCACTTCTCCAGCTCCGCCATGTCGCTGTGGCGATAGCGCAGCATCTTGCCGTAGGACATCTGGCACCCGGCGTAGATGCTGGCGTGGTTCTCCCGGTCGCAGATCACATAGTCGTGGCGTCCCACCAGCGCGGAGATGATGCCCACGTTGGACTGGAAGCCGGTGCCGAAGGTGACCACGCCGGGCTTACGCAGGAACTTGGCCAGCGCGTCCTCCAGCTCCAGATGCATCTCCAGCGTGCCGTTGAGGAACCGGGAGCCGGAGCAGCCGGTGCCGTACTGCTCCAGTGCCTTGATGCCCGCCTCCACCACCACCGGATCGGTGGTCAGGCCCAGATAGTTGTTGGAGCCCAGCATGATGCGGCGCTTGCCCTCCATCATCACCTCCACGTCCTGCCGGGACTGGAGTGCGTGGAAGTAGGGGTACACCCCCTTCTCCTTCAGCTCACCGGCCAGCGAGGGCGCATAACATTTCTCAAAAATATCCATAGACGATTTCCTTTCTCGCTCTAATATAGCATATTACATATGGAACTTTTATTTCCGCGTATGTCATATTTTTTTATGAAAAATATTATATAGAACGAGAAAGCGGTTGTCAACGGACATTCAGCGCCCAATGTACTCAATTGCCTTCAGGATGCCCTTGGACAGTGCGGCGGCGCCGCACATGGTGCAGATCACGGAAATAGCAGTCATACGATCCCCTCCTCTGTCTGGCCGCGTCCCCGTCAGGGGCGCACGGCTCTTTGTTTCGTTGTACCCAGCTTATCAGAGGATGTGTCCCGAAATCGGGACAATGACCGCGATGGACAAAAAAAGAGAGACGCGTTGCGTCTCTCTTTTTTCACTGTGTAAGAAACTTACTTTAGCTCGACCTTGCCGCCGACCTCTTCGACCTGCTTCTTCATGGCCTCGGCGTCGTCCTTGGACAGAGCCTCCTTCAGGGTGTGGGGAGCGCCCTCGACAGCAGCCTTGGCCTCAGCCAGACCCAGACCGCAGATCTCGCGGACGACCTTGATGACCTTGATCTTCTGAGCGGCGTCAAAGCCGGTCAGGACCACGTCGAACTCGGTCTTCTCCTCAGCAGCGGGAGCAGCAGCGCCGGCAGCGGGAGCAGCCATGGCGGCGGCGGAAACGCCGAACTCCTCCTCCAGAGCGTGTACCAGCTCGGACAGCTCCAGAACGGTCAAACCCTTGATCTCTTCGATCATAGCAGTAATCTTCTCAGACATTGTGATAGCCTCCTATTTGTGAGATTTTTGTAAAGTGTGTGCGGGCCTGCCGCCCGCGGGGGTCAGGGAGCCGATTTACTCGGCAGCAGCGCCGTTCTTCTCGGCGATCTGCTTCAGCACGCAAGCCAGGCCAGAAATGGGAGCCAGCATGGTACCCAGGACCTGTGCCTGCAGCACGGGCAGCGCGGGGATGGAAGCCAGAGCATTGACAGTCTCCATGGAGACGACCTTGCCGTCCATGAAGCCGCCCTTGATCTCGAACTTATCCTTCAGCTTCTTGGCGTAATCCGCGATCACGCGTGCGGGGGCGACGGGATCATCAGCACAGATAGCCAGAGAAGTGGTACCGTTGAGCTGCTCATCCAGTTCGCTCATACCGCAGTTGTTGAAAGCGAAACGCAGCAGGGTGTTCTTGATGACAGCGTATTCCACGTTGTTGTTGCGGCACTCAGCGCGCAGAGCGGTATCCTCTGCCACGGTGATGCCCTTGTAATCAACGATGACGCCGGCGGCTGCGTTCTGCAGCTTTTCGGTCAGCGCCGCCACGATCGCCTGCTTTTCAGACAGAACCTTTGCGTTGGGCATTCTTTGTTTTCACCTCCGTCAGAATTGTCGGTGCGTTCGATAAAAAGGAAACCGTCCCCATGCCAAAGGACATGAGGACGGTAAAGCAATCATAACGATGTGCCATCCTCGGCAGGATTTACGGCTTACGCCACCTGCTGTCTTTGGAACGCAACCAATATTATATCCAAGGCTTCACAGCTTGTCAAGCCTAAGATAACGGTTTTTCCAGCTTTTTTACAGCTGCTTGTTGGCGTTCATCTTCACGCCGGGGCCCATGGTGGAAGCAGCCACGCAGGACTTGATATACTGGCCCTTGGCAGCGGCGGGCTTGGCCTTGATGATGGCGCCGATGAGAGCGGAGTAGTTCTCAAACAGCTTGTCAGCACCGAAGGAAACCTTGCCGATGGGGCAGTGGATGATGTTGGTCTTGTCCAGACGGTACTCGACCTTACCGGCCTTCGCCTCCTGCACGGCCTTGGCGGCGTCGGGGGTCACGGTGCCGGACTTGGGGGAGGGCATCAGACCCTTGGGGCCCAGCACCTTACCCAGACGGCCGACGACACCCATCATGTCGGGGGTGGCGACGACGACGTCGAAGTCGAACCAATTCTCCTTCTGGATCTTCTCGACCAGATCCATCTCGCCCACATAGTCGGCGCCGGCGGCCTTGGCAGCCTCGGCCTTGTCGCCCTTGGCGAACACCAGCACGCGGACGGACTTACCGGTACCGTTGGGCAGCACGATGGCGCCGCGGACCTGCTGGTCGGCGTGACGGGAGTCAACACCCAGCTTGACGTGGAGCTCGACGGTCTCATCGAACTTAGCGCTGGCAGTCTTGCAGATCAGCTCCAGACCCTCCTTGGGATCATACAGCGTGGCCTTATCGATCTGCTTGGCGCTTTCCTGATACTTCTTACCTCTAAACATCGTTACACCCTCCTTACTCGCCGACGACAACGCCCATGGAGCGGGCGGTACCGGCGATCATGCTCATGGCTGCCTCAAGAGACGCGGCGTTCAGGTCGCGCATCTTCAGCTCAGCGATCTTCTGGATGGAGGCCTTGGAGATGGTAGCGACCTTTTCCTTGTTGGGAACGCCGGAACCGGACTCAATGTTGCACTCCTTCTTGATCAGAACGGCAGCGGGAGGGGTCTTGGTGATGAAGCTGAAAGAGCGGTCGGCATAGACGGTGATGACCACGGGGATGATCAGGCCCATGTCGTTCTTGGTGCGCTCGTTAAACTCCTTGGTAAACGCGGCAATGTTGATGCCGTGCTGGCCCAGAGCGGGGCCAACGGGGGGTGCGGGAGTTGCTTTGCCCGCGGGGATCTGCAGTTTGACGTATCCAACTACTTTCTGTGCCATTTGTAGGCACCTCCTTCAATAAGATGTGGTAGCGGCCGGCCCATACCGGAACCGCTCTTGGCGAGATGGCGTGCATCTCTCCCACTTGCGCCGGAGTCGTACTGCTCCGGCCTGTACGGCTGCGCCGTACTCAGTTGCTGCTGACCTCCACCTGATCCAGCTCCAGATCCACCGGTGTCTCACGGCCGAACATGGAGACGACGACGCGGACACGGTTCTTGTCCGGCTCGATCTCCTCCACCGTGCCGGTAAAGCTGGCAAGAGGACCTTCGGTGATACGGACGGTGTCGCCCACATGGTACAGCACGACGATTTCGCGCTTCTCCATGCCCAGAGCGGCTACCTCGTCCTCCGTCAGGGGGATCGCCTTGTTGGCCTCGCCCACAAAGCCCGTGACGCCGCGGATATTGCGGATCAGGTGCCATGTGTCGTCGGTCATGACCATTTTAATGAGAACATAGCCGGGGAATATCTTACGCTGGATCTCCTTGGCGACACCGGATTCGGTGATCTCGGTGACGGTCTCCATGGGGATCTCGATCTGGAGGACCATGTCCTCCATGCTCCGATTCACCACAGCCTTTTCAATGGCGATTTTCACCGCGTTCTCATAACCGGAATAGGTATGTGCCACATACCACTTCGCGTTATCAGCCATTTCCGTTTCCTCAGGCGAACAGGCCGATCAGTGCGTCCACCGCCAGAAGGCTCACCGCATCAAAGATCCAGATGCAGGCGCCCACCAGCAGGGAGCACAGGATCACGGTGCCTGTGTTCTTCATGGTGGTCTTGCCGTCAGGCCATACGACCTTCTTCAGCTCGCTTCTCATTTCGCGGAACCACTTGCCGTGGTCCTTCTTGACCTTCTTTTCTTCAGCCATAACGACTCTCCTTCCGATTACTTGGTCTCAGTGTGGACCGTGTGCTTTCTGCAGAAGGGGCAATACTTGTTCAGCTCAAGCTTGTCGGGGGTATTCTTCTTGTTCTTCATCGTGTTGTAGTTTCTCTGCTTGCACTCGTTGCATCTCAGGGTGATCTTCACGCGCATTAACGGCACCTCCTTATTAGATTAGGCTCCCCTGTGGGGACGCCCTTTTGCCTCCCTGCCGGCTGTCGTCTCTTCGCGCCCCCGAAGCGAAAAAGCGCGCAAAAAGAAAACACCCACTCACAGGTAATGCTCAGTATAGCACGGTTTTTTCGTGAGGTCAACTGATTTTTTACAAAAAATACTGCTTTTTCGGGGGTTTTACAGCTTTTCCGGTTGCAGGCGGCGGCATTTTTGTGTATGATACCATCATTGAACAGAAAGTGCAGGTGCATTTGCATGAAGATCATGGCCATCGACTACGGCGACGCCCACACCGGCATCGCCATTTCAGACTATACCGAGACGCTGGCGGGGTACTCCGACGTGCTCCACAGCCGCAAGCAGGAGGAGGTGCTCTCCGGCGTCCGGCGGCTCATCGCCGAGCATGGTGTGAAGCTGCTGGTGCTGGGCTATCCCCGGAACATGGACGGCACCGAGGGCCCCCGGGCGGAGAAGTGCGCCGCCTTCGGGGAGCTGCTGCGGCAGGAGACAGGGCTGGAGGTGATCCTCTGGGACGAGCGGCGCACCACCATCGACGCCCACAACATCCTGTTCCAGAACGGGCAGAACGCCAAGAAACGGAAAAAGACGGTGGACGCGGTGGCGGCGGCGCTGATGCTGGAGGGCTATCTCACCCGCCGCAGGCTGGAGGCGCAGAAATGAGCCGGGACGTCATCATCATCGGCGGCGGCGCCAGCGGCATGATGGCGGCGCTGGCCGCCGCGGAAAATGGCTGCCGCGTCACGCTGCTGGAGCGGCAGAGCCGGGTGGGGCACAAGCTGCTGGCCACCGGCAACGGACGGTGCAACCTGACGAACCACAACGCCTCCCCCGCCCGCTATCACGGCGGCGACGGATTCTGCGCCTACGCGCTGGACGCCTTCGACGTGGGGGCGACGCTGCAATTTTTCGCCTCGCTGGGTCTTCTGACGGTCGCCGAGGACAGCGGGCGCGTCTATCCCATGAGCAACATGGCGGGCAGCGTGCTGGATGTGCTGCGCTACGCGCTGGAGCGTCCCGGCATCGAGGTCGTCACCGGTCAGGCGGTCTCCTCCGTGAAACGGACGTCCGGCGGCTTCACCGTGCGGACGGAGACGGACACCTTCCACACTGAAAAGCTCATTCTGGCAGCCGGCGGCTGCGCCGGCAGCAAGGTGGGCGGCGTCATGGACGGCTATCAGCTGGCCAAGAGTCTGGGACACCACAGGACACAGCTGTACCCTTCCCTTGTCCAGATCAAGACCGACCCCACCTATCCCCGTGCGCTAAAGGGCATCAAGGCCGAGTGCGGCATCGCCATCCGGCGAGGCAGTGCGGTGGTGGCAGAGAACCGCGGCGAGGTGCTGTTCACCGAGTACGGCGTCAGCGGCCCTGCCATCTTCGACCTCTCCCGCGCCGTGTCCACCGGCGGCGAGGGGCTGTGCTGCGTGCTGAGCTTCTTCCCCGACTGGGAGCCTGAGGAGGTGCTGCACTGGCTGCACCGGCGGCGGCAGACCATGGCCGCTCACGAGGCGTCCACCCTGTTGGTAGGCTCCTGCCACACCCGATTGGGGCAGATGCTCTGCAAGGCCGCCGGCTTTACCAACCAGCCGGCAGCTGACCTTACCGACGATGACCTGCGCCGCATCGCCGCGCAGGCCACGGGCTTCACCCTGCCCATCACCGGCACCTGCGGCTTCGATCAGGCGCAGGTAACGGCGGGCGGCTTGCAGACCGGCGAGTTCGTCCCTCAGACCATGCAGAGCCGTCTGGTGCCGGGGCTGTATGCCTGCGGCGAGGTACTGGACGTAGACGGCGACTGCGGCGGCTTCAATTTGCAGTGGGCGTGGTCCTCCGGCTGGCTGGCCGGACAGCTCCGCTAAAAAAGAAAACGAACCGACCCCTATTTCCGGCGGCAGCCGCCGGAAATAGGGGTTTTTGCCGTTTTTGGCAAAAGGCCGCTTCCGACCGTTTCCGCCGGAAACGGATGCTATAATCCTCCGCGAAAGGCAAAGACCTTGCCGCACTGACACAGGCAGGAGGATGGAGCATGAACGAATACAAAAGGATCGCAGGGCGGCTGCTGGGCGGTCTGCTGGCACTGGCGCTGTGCGCCGCACTGCTGCCGGCAGGGGCCGTGTATGCCGACGGAGACACTTACGCCGTGGAGGAGGACAGCACCTACGCCGTAGGTGCTGACACGCTGATGAGACTGCGGCGCGCCGCGCCCCGGGGCGTACAGGACAACGTGACCATGCACCTGTTCGACTACGACGGCTCTCTGAACAGCTGTGGCGGGCGGGTGCTGACATTCTGCAACAGTGCCGGGCAGAATTCCAAGGACGGCACGCTGCAAAAAAGCGATGATCGGCCGGTGATGGCTCCTACGCTGGAAAACGGCTGGCCCAAGGTGCTGGGCGTCAGCGGCCCCACGGCGGAGAACCTCAGCGGCAGCCTGCAATACCTCTTTGATCCGGGCATGGCGGTGACCGGTAAGGCCATCTACGCCGTGGGGCGCGGCGGCAGCACCGGCCTGTTCCAGCGGGACGGCGAGGGGTATCTCTACTATGACTCCCTGCAAAACGCCGCCAGCTACGACGCTGCCGACGGACGATTCCAATTGGGGAACTATCTGCTGCGTCCCCACTACACCAAGTATGTGACCCCCAACGGCAAAACGGCGGAGCAGGACTATACACAGGCGTTTAACGGCAACTTTTTCCCCTTCAACACGGCGGAGGGTGCGGAGGAGCTGCCCAAGGGCAACGCCCTGCCCACCTACCGGCTGCCGGACGGCGCGGTGGATCTGTGGTTCGGCATGACCATGGAATTTGACTTCTATATGCCCGCCGGCGGACAGATCGGCGGCGAGGATATGGTGTTCCAGTTTCTGGGCGACGACGACGTTTTCGTGTACATCGACGACGTGCTGGTGCTGGACATCGGCGGCACCCACGCCGCCAACAGCGGCTCCGTCAACTTCGCCACCGGCGCGGTGCGCCATCCCCGGGAGGACGTCATCGGCCCGGCGGGCGAGCAGTATACGGACACCACGCTGGCGGCGAAATTCACCGCGGCCGGGGTGGGCGGTGCCTTCAACGGCAGCACCTTCAGCGACTACACCAAGCACACCCTGAAGTTCTTCTATCTGGAGCGGGGCGGCTGCGTGTCCTACTGCTATCTGCGCTTCAATATGCCCACGCTGCCCAGCAACTCCCTGACGGTGGCCAAGGAGCTGTCCGGCGGCGGCGAGGCGCTGAACGGCTACCTCTCCGGCGCGCTGGATTACCGCTTCCGTGTGCTGCGGCCCGACGGAACACTGTATGTCCCGGCAGGCACGGCCTATCAGGTGCTGGAGGGCGCCTCCGCCGTGGGCAGCGGCACGGTAACGGACGGCGGATACTTCACTCTGAAGGCGGGGCAGATGGCGCAGTTTACGGACATGATGGCGCTGGGCGGCGGACAATACACCTATGTGGTGGAGGAGACGATGCCCTCCGGGCTCACCGGCCAGTATGAGCAGGTGCAGTACACCGTGGGCAGCGGCACCGGCACCGCCGCCACCCCCTCCGTCTCTACGGACTTCACCGGCTACCGCACCGATACCCTCACCGCCGCCGAGACGCAGCTGGTAACGTACCGCAACGTGGTGGACACCAATGAGTTAGGCGAGCTGCGGGTGACAAAGCAGGTAGCGGAGGGCTCCGTCTGCCCCGACGGGCAGCCGTTTGACATCGCCGTATCGCTGGGCGGCAGCCCCGTCCCAACGGGGACGCCCTACACGGTGAACGGGCAGCGCCGCAGCGTGGAGACGGCGGGCATTGTGCCGCTGACCCATGGTGAGACAGCGGTGTTTGCCGGTCTGCTGGCAGGCACGGCCTACGCGGTATCGGAGACGCCGCCGGAGGGCTTCCGCGCCAGCTATGCCGCCTCCGTCACGGCGGAGGGGCAGACCGTACCCGCCGCAGCCGCCGGAGAAGTACCGGTAGGCGGCCGCGTGGCGGTCACCGTGACCAACGCCACCTACGATTACGCCGTGAAGATCCCCCTGACCAAGACGCTGCTGGGCGGCGCGGCGGGAGAGTCCGAGACGTTCCGCTTCCTGCTGGAGGAGACGGACAGCCGGGGCGACGTGCTGCGGCAGCTTCCGGGGACGGCTATCTCTGTGACGGGCGACGCTCCCGGCGGCGGCCGGGTGGTGCTGGGCTTCACCTCCGGCGACACCGCGCCCCACTACTACCGCATCCGGGAGGCGGACGCCGACGGCTATTGGCAGGGCGGTGAGGTCTACCGCCTCACGGTGCTGCCCAACGGCACGGACGGCGCGGTGCATATTACCGTCAACGGCGGCACATGGGACGGTACGGCGCTGTCCTTTGTAAACCGGACGCGGCAGACGCTGACCGTCAGCAAGACGGTGCGCGGCGAGCTGGCCGACCGCGCCAAAGCGTTCCCCTTTACCGCCGCCATAACGCTGGACGGCGCAGCCGTCCCCTTCCCCGCCGGTACGGGCTATACCGTAGAGAACGGGCAGGCGGTGTTCTCCCTGCGCCACGGGGAGAGCCTGACCTTCACCGGTCTGCCCTATGGCGCGGTGGTGACGGTGACGGAGACGGCCCACGATGGCTACACCGTCACCAACAGCAGCCGCGGCGGTGACAGCGGCGCGGTGGAGTTGACGGGCGCGGCCTCGCTGCAATTCGTCAACACCAAGCACGCCGTACCGGACATGGGGCTGCCCGCCCCCACCGCGCTGCCGGTATTCCTTCTGGCCGGAGCCTGCGGCGCGCTGGCGCTGCTCCGGCGGCGGAGGCACACCCTGTAAACTCTGTGCTGCACCGCGAAACGCGGTTTTGATACAGCGGCAAAACACACACTACTATTCAAGGAGGACTACGTATGAAAAAATGCTTTTCCCTGCTGCTGGCGCTGGTACTGGCACTGGGGCTGACCACCGCGGCGCTGGCCGCCGAGGTACGGCCCGCCGTCACAGTGGGCGACGCCGTCTATGAGGACATCACCGAGGTACCCATCGCCAAGCTGTACCAGTTGGTCAACGACGGCACCGTCAGCCCCGCTGAGACGTTCCACTTCCGGCTGGAGGCCGTGAGCGTCACCGACTCCACCGAGACGCTGGCCACCATGCCCATGTTCGGCTCCGGCACCTCCGCCCAGCCCTACACCTTCGACATCGGCTTTACCGAGGGGGAGGCCACGGCGGACGGCGGCGTCAACGAGGCGGTGCTGCCTCTGCCCACCTACACCACCGTGGGTATCTACACCTACAAGATCACCGAGATCGTCGAGGATACCGCGCGCACAGCGGGCGTCACCTACAACACCCAGCCCCTGTTCCTGAAGGTCACGGTGCTGCAGGCGGAGGACGGCATGGTCCGCGTGGCCGCCATCCATCTGGGTACGGAGGACGGCGACAAGCAGGCGCACATCGTCAACACCTATTCCGCCGGTACGCTGGACGTGACCAAGACCGTGGCGGGTCATCTGGGCGACCGCACCAAGGACTTCCGCTTCACGGTGACCCTGACCAAGCAGGCGGACCTGTGCATGAACAGCGCCATCGGCCTGACCGTGGCCGGTGTGGAGCAGCGGGACTTCGCCCCCGACTGGGATGACAACGGCGTATGCACCGTGTCCTTCACGCTCAAGCACGGTGAGACCGCCTCCCTGACCAACCTGCCCTACGGCATGGCCTACACCGTCGCGGAGGATGACTACACCGCCGAGGGCTATACCACCGCCAAGACCGGCGACAGCGGCACCATCGCCGCCGATACCGTCACCGCCGCGTTCACCAACACCAAGGGCGGCACGGTGGATACCGGTGTGCTGCTGGACAGCGCCCCCTATGTGGTGCTGCTGCTCCTGGCGGCGGGCGGCGCGATGCTGTTCCTGCGGCGGCGCATCCACCGGAGCTGACGGCGCCATGACCAGAAGGATACCGGCCGCAGCGGTGCTGCTGGCGCTGCTGACGGCTCTGTGCGTTACCCCGGCTATGGCGGCAGCTGCGGCAGAGCTGCCGGTGCGTATCACGGTCAGCGGCGACGCCCCCGCCGTGCCGGAGACGTTCACCCTGACGCTGCGGGCGGCGTCCGACAACGCGCCTCTGCCGACGGGCGGACGGGACGGCGTGTACACCTGCACCGTCTCCGGCGGCGGCACGGTCACGCTGTCCATCCCCGCCGGCCGGGAGGGGAAGCACCTCTACACGCTCCGTCAGGAGCCGGGGCGACTGTCCCACGGGCGCTACGATGACCGGACGTATCATATCGCCGTGACCGTCGCGGCGGATGGCCGCTGCACCGCGGCGGTGTATGGCGACCCGGCGCTGGAGGGCGACAAGTACGACGCCATCGTCTTTGCCAACCGCTACCGCTCCCGTCCTGCGCCGGAGGAGCCGCTGCGCCCCTCCCCCAAGACGGGTGACGGCGCTGTGGCGCTGTATGCGGCGCTGGCTCTGGGCAGCATGGCGGGTATCGCGGTGCTGAATGGGCGAAAAGAACAGTTCTGAACGAGGAGAGGGAGACGCAGAGCGCGTCTCCCTCTCCTCTTAATGGATTCTTAATCCGCCGCTTTCTTGTTTCTTAAGGGCTTTTTCTCTACCATGGAGGACACAGAGAAAGAAAGGAAGTGTTCTGTATGGAAACAGCCCTGCGCACCGTGAACGCGCTGATCTCCGCACTGTTTTTTATCTGCTACGCCTATCAGTTCCTATATATCCCGCTGGTGCTGGCCAAGAAGCAGCGCCCCCTCCCCTGCCCGCCGTCGCCCCACCGCTACGCCGTGCTCATCGCGGCGCGGAACGAGTCCGCCGTCATCGGCGGGCTGCTGGACAGCCTCCGGCAGCAGACGTACGACCCCGCCCTGCTCACCGTCTTTGTGGCGGCGGACAACTGCACCGACGACACCGCCGCCATCGCGCGGCGGCACGGGGCCGTGGTGTACGAGCGGTTCAACCATGTCAACGTGGGCAAGGGCTACGCCCTGGATTTCCTGACCCAGCACATCAAGGCCGATTATCCCGACGGCTTTGACGGCTACTTCGTGTTCGACGCCGACAACATCCTCGCCCCGGACTACATTGAGAAGATGAACGCCGTGTTCTCCAACGGCTACGAGATCGTCACCAGCTACCGCAACAGCAAGAACTACGCCGACAACTGGATCAGCGCCGGCTACGGCCTGTGGTTCCTGCGGGAGAGCCGCTACCTCAACGGCGCACGGATGCGGCTGGGCTCCAGCGCCGCCGTGGGCGGGACGGGCTTCCTGTTCTCCCAGCGTATTCTGGACAAGACCGGCGGCTGGCGGTTCTACCTGCTGACGGAGGATATCGAGTTCTCTGTCCGCCACATCACCGACGGCGAGATCATCGCCATCTGCGAGGACGCGGTGCTGTACGACGAGCAGCCCACCGGCTTCCGGCAGTCCTGCCGCCAGCGCCTGCGCTGGGCCAAGGGCTACATTCAGGTGTTCTGGTACTACGGCGGCCGGCTGCTGAAGGGCGCAGCCAAGGGCAGCTGGAGCTGCTTCGATATGGCCATGGCCATCATGCCCGCCTTTGTTCTGACGTGCATCAGTATCCTCGCCAATGTGACGCTGGCGGCCATCGGCCTTGCCGAGGGCGCGGGGCTGTGGTTCGCCATGCGCTCCCTGCTGGAGTGTCTGGGCGGCATCTACCTGACGCTGCTGGTCATCGGCGGCATCACCACCGCCACCGAGTGGCGGCAGATCCACGCCCCGGCGTGGCAGAAGGTGATGTACACCTTCAGCTTTCCCCTGTTCATGTTCACCTACATCCCCATCTCCTTCGCCGCCCTGTTCATGAAGGTGGAGTGGAAGCCCATCCGTCACGGTGCGCCCGCCCGGCTGCCGATGCAGAGCGTAAACTTAATGAAAAACTAATACTTCCCCTATTGTGCCGCGCCCCTTTTTCTCGTATGATGTTTGGAGTATGAAAAGGAGGGCGCGGCATATGTATACCATTCTGGTCTGTGATGATGAGCGGGATATCGTTTCGGCACTGGAGATCTACCTGACAGCGGAGGGCTACCGCGTTCTGAAGGCGTATAACGGCAAGGAGGCCTTGTCCGTCGCCGCACGGGAGGACGTGCATCTCATTCTCATGGATATCATGATGCCGGTGATGGACGGTCTCACCGCCATGGCCCAGCTGCGGCAGACCAGCAATGTGCCGGTGATCCTGCTGACTGCCAAGAGCGAGGACACCGACAAGGTACTGGGCCTGAACGTAGGCGCGGACGACTATATCACCAAGCCCTTCAACCCGGTGGAGCTGCTGGCGCGGGTGCGCTCCCAGCTGCGGCGGTATTTGCAGCTGGGCGGCGGTACGGTGCAGCCCAGCACGCTGGTCATCGGCGGCATCCGGCTGGACGACAATGCCAAGACCGTCACCGTGGACGGTGAAAACGCCGCACTGACCCCCAAGGAGTACGACATTCTGCGCTTTCTCATGCAGAACGCAGGCACCGTGTTCTCCCCCAGCGAGATCTACCGCCGGGTGTGGGACGACGTGCCGCTCAACGCCGCCGGCGCCATCGCCGTCCACATCCGGCACCTGCGGGAAAAGATCGAGATCAACCCGTCCGAGCCCCGGTACATCAAGGTGGTCTGGGGTAAGGGCTATAAAATGGAGGGCAGCAAGTGAAAAGCTGGTTGGGAAAAATGTGGGCGAAGGCCGCCGCCTTTGCGCTGACGCTGGTGTTTGCCGCGCTCACTGCGCTGGGCGGCGTCGGCATCGGCGTGCTGGTCAGCTACGGCGTCTTTCTGGACGACGGCGCGTACCTGCGGCAGACCCTGTATCAGGAGCAGTGCTACGACAGCCTCAGCACGGCTAACGACTACCTCTGCGCCCAGCTGGACAGCGTGGGACTGCTGGACAGGTCGTATTACTTTGTCAACGATGAGGCCTACACCACCGTTGAATATGACCCGGAGGCCGCCCAGCAGCTTCTATCGGAGCTGCCCCGGCTGTTTGCCGACGCGTTCTCCCGGGAGCTCTCCTCCTGCCAGCTTGTCGTGTCCGACCCGGATACCGGTGAGACGTATCTGGCCAACTTCGACCTGACGGAGAGCGACAAACTGCTGTACGACACGCAGGAGCTGTATGTCTATCACCTGTCGGCAAGCACGGGCCTCTCCGCCATTCAGGTCGCCATCACCGCCACCCTGCTGGAGAAAAGCGGACAAGCCCCCAGCTACTCCTATCTGGTCTGCTCGTGGCTGCTGGCCCACACCGGGCTGGCTATCTTCCTCACGGTGCTGTGCGGCCTGCTGACGCTGTTCTGCTTCTGCTTCTCCATGGCGTCCGCCGGACATTGGCAGAACCACGAGGGCATCCACCTGACATGGCTGGACAAGATCCCCGCCGACGTGTGGATCATCGCGCTGCTAAGCGCCTTCTTCATCGGATGGGACACCTTCTATTCGGAGTGGGGGCGGGTCCTTTTCTGTGCAGCGCTGATACCGGTCACGCTGCTGTTCCTGTGCGTCTTTGCCGCCCAGTGCAAGGCCGGCACCGTCATCCGCGGCTCCCTGACCGCCCGGGTGCTGCGGCTGCTGTGGCGCATCCTGCGAGGCGTGACCCTGTGGCTGTGGCGCATCGTCACCGGCATCCCGCTGGTGTGGAAAACGGCGCTGGTGGGGCTGGGTCTGGCGTTGCTGGAGATCGGACTGTATCAGATGAATTACTACGGAGAGTATTTTCTGGTGCTGAAGCTCGTGGAGCTGCTGGCTATTCTGGCCATCGCCCTGAACCTGCGGACGCTGGAGAAAAACGGCAAGCAGCTGTCGGAGGGCGACCTGTCCACGCCGGTGGACACCAAGCGGCTGTTCGGCGCCTTCCGGCGGTACGGGCAGGCCATGAACCGGCTGCAAAGCGGCATGGAGAGCGCCGTGCAGGAGCAGATGCGCGCCGAGCGGATGAAAACCGAGCTGATCACCAACGTGTCCCACGACATCAAGACGCCGCTGACATCCATCGTCAACTATGTGGATCTGCTGAAAAAGGAGGACATCTCCTCCCCCGCCGCCCGGGAGTATATCACCGTGCTGGACCGGCAGAGCAAGCGGCTGAAAAAGCTGACGGAGGATCTGGTGGAAGCGTCCAAGGCGTCCTCCGGCGCGCTGCCGGTGGATCTGCAGCCCACGGATGTGAGCGTGCTGTTCAGCCAGATCACCGGTGAGTATCAGGATCGGCTGGCGGACTGCCATCTGACGCTGGTGACCCAGCCGCCGGCGGGACAGCCCGTGGTGCTGGCCGACAGCAAGCTGCTCAGCCGGGTCATGGACAATCTGGTGTCCAACATCTGCAAATACGCCATGCCGGAGACGCGGGTCTATGTGTCCGGTGTCACGGCAGACGGGCAGATGACCATGAGCTTCAAGAATGTATCCCGCGCCGAGCTGAACATCTCCCCCGACGAACTGATGGAGCGCTTTGTGCGGGGGGATACCTCCCGCCACACGGAGGGCAGCGGGCTGGGGCTTTCCATTGCGCGGAGCCTTGTGCAGCTGATGGGCGGCACGTTCCGGCTGTCCATCGACGCAGACCTGTTCCGGGCGGATGTGACGCTGCCTCTGGTGCCGCCAAGCTGACCGGACAGACAGATAAAGCAGGCAGATCGCAGCGGGGCGCAGAAAATCTGCGCCCCGCTGTTGCTTTTTCCGCCGCGCCATGGTAGGATAGGTGGGTATCGTTCCGGTGCCTCTCATGGTGCTCGACCGTATGCGGAGCGAGCTTTCGCTTTCTCCCCGGCCGTGGTATCATGGCAGAAATTGAATATCCGGGTATAGCGAAGTTGGTATCGCGCCTGGTTTGGGAGCAGGATGCTCCCCTTTCAAGCCAGAAAATACCGTGTCCGCAATCCCTTGATACGCCTGCGATACAGGCACTTCCCCCGCAAGCCGAGGTGGTCAAAAAATCGCCGTGACCACATGTTTGACCACAGTTAAAGCGAAACTGAATACCCAAAAATCCGGGATTAGCGCAGTTGGTAGCGCGGGTGGTTTGGGAGAATACGCCCAGCCGGATCGCCTAACTTCATAACGGGGTGTTGCGCAGTTGGTAGCGCGCCTGCTTTGGGAGCAGGAGGCCCAGGGTTCGAGTCCCTGCACTCCGACCACCTTTCTTTGAAAAACCGCCTTTTTAGGCGGTTTTTCTGCGTTAAAAGTTTGTTTTTGAGTTTCACTTGACCACATTTCAACTGTGGTCAGAGAGGTAAAATTGTCGTTGTAGCCTTGTATGGTAGAGTGGCAAAAACCGCTAAATCCCTAACCAATCCCTAACGGGTGCAACTCGGTATTTTCGCCGCAGATACGACGGAAACTTGAATTTTTCGGCATTATCCCTTATAATTATTTTACGGTGAGCCTTTGTATCACCAAGGCCGCCGTGTGGGTGTACTCCCACGCGGCTTTTCTGATTTTCTAAACAGGATGGAGACGATGTGATGCTCGCTAACAGTCAGTTTTCCTATTTACCATATGATGATTACGCTCAGAGTGCCAACACGCTCTTTCATTTCATGACAAAACCAGAATACTTAGACTCTGTTCTTCGCCGCAGGGCCATTATTCCACGGTATTGCGTTGAGACCATTGATTACTTAAACATCCATAGTGGCACTCGCGCATTTAACGAAGCTGCTATTTTGCAAAAGTGCTTTTGCGATATTCCTTTTCATAAACTTGCAGACACTTTTTCCGTAAACGGTGTTGGAGAAGTCTATGAGTCATTAAGTAAAGATGAGCAGGCAGACCTTGAAAAGAATAACACTCATTTTGCCTATTATGGGGAATATGCAATTGCTTTTTCTAAGAGTTGGGGCGAGCGAAAAAACCTGCAACCAGTTCATTATCTTAACAAAGATTCACAATACGCCAAGGACTTTTCCGCTCTATTTGAACGAATCTTCAGAGACGATGACATCCCGGAAGAGTATTCGCAGGATGTAATCAATCGCTTGGCATATATCAAACCGTTGCGAGGAATCATGCAAAGAAAGTTCACTCGTAGTGATTCAAGTTCTGCTACGATTGAAATCTGCAAAAATTTCCATGACGAACGAGAATGGCGATATGTTCCGGCCGCTGATGTTCTTGCTTCTTTGAATGCAGAAAGCATCATAGCGAATCCTCATGTGATTCCGTTTGCCAACGAAATCAGCAAAGGGTTAGAACATGAGAAATACAGAAAACTTTGGTTGGAGTTTTCGTATGATGATATACGGTATATCATTGTCCCGGATATCCATGCCCGAATCGAAATTATCAAGACAATAACTGCTTTACCTGATAGCTGTTTTGATAACCAGGATGATATCCCCATGCAGAAAAATATTCTAATTAGTAAAATTCTTGTATTGGCGGAAATCAGAAAGGATTGGTAATATGGCAAATAAAATCAAAGATATTTTTTCTGATGACATGTTTAATATCAACGGTACTTTGCGCTTTAGTGATGACGAAGCATATAAAAACTTCTTAGCCGCTATGGAAATCGCATACGCCGAAGGGCGTGTTGTTCAAGTAGAAGGTGTCACTTCAGTCGCTACAACCGTTGGCCATCTGGGGGCGAAATTTCCATTAGAAGAATATACTAACATAACCCAATTTTTTGTTGGGCCCGCAGTTGAGCCTGTGCCTATTACACTCGATGTGGGTGGAGAAAAAAGAACTGTAACTCTTTTGCGCAGTCGAACAAAAGATAAAATAATTTTGAAATCTGAACCGGAATCTATTATTACTTTTAATTTTACGTTCTTGCTTGGTGAAAATAGGCACACCGTCAACTATAAGGTGCAATTTGAGAAGGCTAAAAACATTGAAGAGATTGCTGATAGTTTTAGCCTTGCTACGGCACTCTTGGCACATCTTTATAGGCAAGAGGATAATACCCCTGCTGAAGCAGGTAAGGTTTCTTTATCGGATGTAAAAGAATATTTCCGCTGCTATGAATCTTTCTTTAAGCGTTTGAGGGCAATAGAGAGTATGCTTGCACTTTCGATTTCACCGAGTTTGTTGAACGACTTGCCTCGTGAAGAACAACAGGATATTGATGAGCTTTATCTGCTCTTATGTGAGAAAAGAGTTGTACGATTGAATGCCAAGCTGACTTCCACTAATTTAACATCAGTAGCTATGAATCATACGGATACCCCTCTTAGTATTGGTGGTAAAATTGCGTTGACTTTCTTGAGCACCATAGAATTCAACTTCTTAAAACAGACCGTCACCCTTCACACCGCCAACTTATTAGTAAATGCACTTGTGAAGGATATTCAAGAATGTGACGATGGAACAGTTAAAATTCTGTATGGCGATACCGATAGCAAACCTATGTATATTTCCTTTTCTGCATTTAAAACAAAAGAGGAAGCAGAACAAGAAGGGGATAACATACTGCAACACGACGAGGTCTACATCAATGCGCTAACAAGCAACGCATATATTAACCAATTCTATTCTGAAAGAAAGTAAACACGCCACGCATACACAAACAGAAGCCCAAGGGACTGTGATTTGTCCCTTGGGCTTCGTCTGTTTTATCCCACCTTCTCGAACGGAATCACCTTGCACCGGCTCTGCTCCGGCGGGTCGGGAGGCTCCGGGGTAGGCGTTGCCGTAGCCGATTCCATGAAGCCGCCGATCTTCTCTGCCGCACCTCTCTGCATATCGTTGGTGATGTGCGTGTAGGTGTCCAGAGTGAAGCCGGCGCTGTAGTGGCCCAGCATGCTGGACAGGGTTTTTACATCCACGCCGCTGGAGATCGCCATCGTGGCGAATGTGTGTCTGAGGTCGTGAAAGCGCACGTGTTCCTCGATGCCCGCGTTTTTCAGCAGCTTCCGGTTGATCCTCGACACAGCATCCGGACTCCAGTAGCCGCCTGTCCGGGGCGACGGGAACAGGATGGGATTGTCCGGATGCTGCTCATGCTCCTGGATGAGCAGTTCCACCGCCTGCTGAGACAATGCCACCTTGCGGACGGAGTTCTTCGTTTTCGGCTCCGTCACATCCAGCTCTCCCTCCATGCGGGTGACCTGCTTGTTCACCGTCAGAATGCGCTCTTTTACATTCAAGTCCTCCCACTGGAGTGCCAGCAGTTCGCCCCGGCGCAGGCCGCTGGACAGCTCCAGATAGAACAGGGGCAGGACTCCGTACTTCTCCGCTTCCTGGAGGTACCTGCCGATTTTCTCCGGCGGCAGGATGGTCATCTCTTTCTTATCCTTGGGCGGGATGCGGCAGTTCTCGCAGGGATTGTACGGGATGAGCCGCTCCTTCATCGCCTGCTTCAGCGCCGCCTGCAGCACCGCATGGACACGCCGCACGAAAGTGTTGGACAGGGGCTTGTCGTTCTGTTTCGCCCCACGAGGCATCCTGCCGTTTTCTTTCAGGTCGTTATACATTCGCTGGATGTGGATGGACGAGAGCTGCTTGAGCTTGATCGCGCCGATGGCCGGGATGATGTGGTGTTCAATGATCCCCTCATAGCCCTTGGCGGTGT
>UQZJ01000012.1 GCA_900545495.1 uncultured Eubacteriales bacterium | reverse complement strand
CAATGTGACGAAAATACGATAAAAAGAGCGGGTCAACCGAGACCGTACTCCTTTATATTATTACCAGCGGCTCTCAAAAGCGCACCGTGGATTCTGTAGCACGCGTTTCAGATAAGGAGGTGGAACTGCGCCTGTCGGCACCGCTGTACGATGGAGAATATGTGCTCACAGCAAGCAATGTGACAGATACTGCGGTCGAAAAGAACGCCTTGACAGAGTCTTATCCATTTACAGTCACCAGAGTTCCACACACTGTGGCCGCGTTTTTTTCTGATAACATACTATGGATTGCAGTGGGCGCACTTCTGTTTGCCGCAGTCATTATTTTTGTCGTTGCTACCACAGCAACTATTGGAGCAGGCAGGCATCGACTCGAACGCAGAGGTGCAAATTGCCTGCATGGACGGAGCTATCATCATTACGGGGGACACACCCCTGACCGAAGATGAATTGAGCGAGGTCATTGGTCGTCTGCGGGCGGTCAATGACCTCACTGAACATTTCCCCAGTGAATTGGATACTGAAGAAGGAGGAACAGGCTATGGCTGCTTCTAAAAACATGATAGCGCTGGAGATAAATGGACTCCATGTGCATCTCACTTTCGCGCCTTTTCCTGCTGATGATACCGTGGCCACCGTCCGAACGATTCTGAAAAACAGCTACGTTCGGACGCTCCAGGCGTAAGGGGGCGTGACTTTGGGCAGAAGAGTTTGCTGCCTGTACCGTGTTTCCACACTGAAGCAGGTCGAAAAAGACGACATCCCCATGCAGAAACAGCGGTGCCATGAGTTTGCCGCACAGAGGGGCTGGGACATTGTTCGGGAGTTTTCCGAAAAGGGCGTCTCCGGCTTCAAAGTGTCTGCCAAGCAGCGCGACGCTATACAGGAGATCCAGCGCGAGGCGGCACTGAACACCTTTGACATCCTTCTTGTTTTCATGTTTGACCGCCTTGGCCGGCGCGATGACGAAACGCCCTTCATCGTGGAATGGTTTGTCAACAACGGTATTGAGGTCTGGAGTGCCGAGGAAGGTCAGCAGCGGTTTGATAACCATGTGGACAAGTTGCTGAACTACATCCGTTACTGGCAGGCGTCCGGCGAAAGTATCAAAACCTCGATCCGTACCAAGACGCGGCTTGGGCAGATCGTCATGGAGGGTCGATTCCGTGGCGGTTACGCGCCCTATGGCTATCAGCTGGTGAAGAAGGGACGCATGGGCAAAAAGAACCGCGAGCTGTTTGATATTGAGGTCAACCCCATGGAGGCCGCCGCTGTGCGCCGTATCTTTGATTTGGCCGACCAGTACGGCTACGGCGGACGAAAGACATCCACCACGCTCAAAGAGGAGGGCTTCATCAACCTCCGCACCGGTGAACCGTTTCACTATTCCACCATTCAGAATATTCTCATCAATATCGCCTATACCGGCGTGCTGCGAAATGGTGAGAGTATCTCTGAGATATTTCCGGACTTGCAGATTATCACGCCGGAGCAATTCCAGCGTGTGCAGAAGGGCCGGGAGCAGCGGTCTGCGGACTACCTCGCAAAATGCGCTGCGGCCTATGGAACGGAAACCATCACACTGAAGAATGGCAGCGAAGCAGAAGTTTCTCGTCCGATTCGCAGTTATCCCCGAAAAAATACCGGCAGTGCTCTGCTGTCCGGCAATGTGTATTGCGGTCACTGCGGTGGCCGCATTTTTGCGTCAACAGCACGGAAGACCCATCACCCCACCGATGGCAGTAATGGGCGTGTGGCCATCTACAAGTGCTATAACCGCACCCAACACAAAGAGAACTGCGATGGTCCCACCACCTACCGTGCCGAAAAGGTGGATGCCGTGGTCAGCAAGCTCATCCGGGATATTCTGCAAAAGGCCGGAGCTGTCAGCGAGTACGATATCGTCCGCAATCAGATCGGCGCAACAGCTTCCGATTTGCAGCAGCAGATCCGGCAGGCCAAGCTGGAGCTTTCCAAAAAGCATATCGAGCAGGGGCGCTGGGAGGGGTTGATGCTGGACTCGCTGGACGGAAAATGTCCCTTCACCCCCGAGCAGGTCAAAAGCCGACTGGACTCCGTAAAGGAGGCCATGACATCGCTGACTGCCAGCATCGAATCGCTGGAAGCGCGATTGGCCGCCAGCGACAGGCTCACCCAGGAGCTGAAGGAGCAGCATCAGCAGATCCTTTCCTGGGCAGAAATGTTTGATTCCGCCTCTCCCGCAGAGCGCAAGCTCATTGCCTCCCACCTCATCAAAGCCGTGACCCTGACCCGCGGCTACGGCATCCAGATCGACTTCAACATCTCCGAGGCACAGTATTTGAAAGGGATGGAGCTGTAATCCGATTGCCCTTATTTATGCAGATGCGGGTTGATATCAACATATATTGGTAGAATAAACTTGGTTGCATATTACAAAGCAACTCTGACGCTATTTCTTCGTAGAAGTAGCGCATACCATTTTGACGTATCGAGGGTAGTATCGACTACGACAGCGGGTGGATCACGGTCTCCGGGAAAAGCGGCGGCACCACGGCGCTGACGGTGCGGCTGTACAGCGGCTCCGGCTCCAGCCGTGACCAGCGGTACAACTATTCGCTGGAGGTGGAGCCGGGCAGCTCGCTGGAGGACTTCAGATTGGCGGCGGGAGACGCTACCATCGGACAGACGGGGACGCTGACGGTGACGAAGCCGGGCAGCGGCTATGAGTTCCGGTTCTCCTACACCTTTGGCAGCAGCTCGGGTACGCTGAGCGGGACTTCGCTGAAGCAGGTGAGCCAGACGGCGGCAAAGGCGGTGTACCAGTGGAAGGTACCGGCGGCACTGGCCAACCAGATCCCCAGTGCGCTGTGGGGCGTGGGCACGATGACCATGGCGATCTACGACGGCGGCGACTATATCGGCAGCGTGCAGGCATCCTTTACCGCCTATGTGCCGGAATCCATGCGGCCCACCGCCGCGTTGCGGGTGACAGTGATCAACGACAACGCGGTGGTCAAGGGGTGGAACCTGTGCTTGCAGGGACTGAGCCGCCTGCAATACACCGTGAAGGCGTCCGGTAAGGGCGGCGCATCCGTGAAAACGTGCAGCTTCAGCTTTGCGGGACAGACGGTGACGGGCGCCTCCGGCACCACGGCGCTCATCGGCTCGGCGGGTACCATGAAACCATCCGTCACGGTGACAGATAGCCGAGGGCGGACGGCTACGGTGACAGGCAGCGCCATTAAGGTGTATGCCTACCGGCAGCCGGTGATCGCAGACAGCGGCGTGACGCGGTGCGACGCAGACGGCGTACCGGCGGATGACGGCGCATATCTGAAGGTGTGGTGTAAGGCATCCTGCGCCGATGTGGAGAGTCGGAATACAGTAAAGGTACGGGCGCGTTACCGCCCCATGGGCGGCGACTGGAGCGGCTATACCACACTGAGCAGCGGCGTGAAGAAGCTGCTGGGCGGCGGTCTGGCAGCCACTGCCTCCTATGAGGTGGAGCTGTCTGCCGTGGATACGGTGGGCAGTGTGCGGACTGTGCGGTATACGGCGTCCACATCGCAGGTGACGCTGCACCTGCGTAACGGCGGAAAGGGCGCGGCTTTCGGCAAATACGGGGAACGGGAGGCGCTGGAATGTGCGTGGCCGGCGGTGTTTTACGGAGACGCGGAGGTGGCCGGTGAATTGACACTGGGTGGCAGACCGCTGGCGGACGTGCTGTGGCCGGTGGGCAGCGTGCGGTTCACTGCGGAGGCTGTGCCGCCGCAGCCCTCGCCGGAAAACGCAGTATGGGAGAGCGCCGCCACCGGCATCGAGGGGCTGTACGCATGGCGCAGGACCACATGAGGAGAAAGGACGGAACGAATGGCATCCACATACAAAATGGTGGCATACGGCTCGCAGGGCGACGCGGTGCGGCAGCTGCAAAGCGAGCTAAACAAGCACGGCTATCAGCTGAAGGAGGACGGGATCTTCGGGAAAAACACGAGATCCGCCGTGCGGGATTATCAGAGAAAGAACAATCTGCGGCTGGACGGTATTGCCGGTGACGAGACATGGGGCAGCCTGATGGCGCCTGCTCCGGCAGAGCCGGAGGCACCGCCTGCGCCTGTAGCCAAGCCGTCGGAAAAGACGGCAAGGGAGCTGGAAAAGCTGGAGAAGGGCTATGCGCCCTCAGAGGATGTGACGGCGGCGCTGGCGTACCGCGACAGTGTGGCGGCGCTGCGGCCCGATGCATACGAGTCTGTTTACGGACAGCAGCTGGCGGCACTGTACGACGACATGACGAGCCGAGAGCCGTTTTCCTACGACCCGGAGGAGGACGCCGCCTTTGCCCGGTATGCCAAGATGTACCGACAGAAGGGCCGCGCCGCCATGGAGGATACCATGGGGCAGACGGCGGCGCTGACCGGCGGCTACGCCTCCAGCTATGCGGAGACGGCGGGACAGCAGGCATACGAGCGGTATATGCAGGAGCTGATGGCCATGCTGCCGGAGTTTCAGGAGCAGGCGCAGAAGACCTACGACCGGGAGGGACAGGCCCTGCGGGAGCAGTATGACCTGCTGGACAAACAGGAAAAGCAGCATTACGACCGCTGGCAGGATGATCTGTCCGCGTGGGAGCGTGAATATGCGCAGGCGCAGGCGCAGTACGACAGTGCTGGGCAGCAGGATAGAAAGCTGTACGAGACGGCGCTGGCCCACTACCGCAGCATGGCACAGCAGGAGCAGAAGTTGTCCGCCTCCGGCGCGGAGGTGGACAGGGGCGAGGCAGCGGCCTCCGTCGGGGAGTCCCTTAGCTCCACGGCGGCGGACAGCCTGTACCGGGCGGCAGGAAACTACCTTAAAAAGGGAAAGGTGCAGGAGGCTGCGGCGCTGCTGGGACAGTACGGCGGCCGTATGACGCCGGCGCAGAGGAAGCGCTTTGAAAAGCTGTTCACCAGTCACGGACAGTCTGTGACCCTGTGACTGACCGGGAAAAACTGTTGCATTTACAGGCGGTGTATGATACCATATCGTCGGCGCATTGGTGCGGGGCGGCGTGCGCGCTGCTCCGCACGCTTTATGAGTGCTGCCGAAAGGAGAACGACATGGAGAAAAAAGAAAATTTCCTGCGCAGGACGGCAGGTCTGCTGGCGCTTCTGATGGCTCTGAGCCTTTTTGCGGTGGGGTGCGGAGAAAAGCCCACGGAGCCCGATGAGCCGGATGCGGATACGCAGCCCAAGCCCACGGATATCGTGTTGGTGGAGCCGGACGCCCCGGAGGTACCGGTGGATTTTGAGACGGCGCAGAAGACGTGGCCCGACGTCTACGCCTATATGAAGATCCCCGGCGCCAGCAACATGGCCATCCGGGAGGGCAACTTCCTGGTGCAGCGGCCCGGTGACGACGATTACTATCTGTACCGCGATCTGGACGGGAAGGACAACAAGGCCGGTTCGATGTATACCCAGGCCAGCCTGAATAAGCCGGATATGAGCGACCCTGTGACGGTGATCTACGGTCACAATATGCGCAACGGTACCATGCTGGGCGGTCTGCGGAACTACGCCAACGCCATGCACTTCGAGGATAAGCCCGTGGTGGAGGTCTATCAGCCGGGGCGGAAGATGACGTACCGCATTTTTGCGGCGATCCCCTATGACGATAGTATCATCCTGAAGTGCCACGATTTTACGGACGAGCAGGATTTCACCGACTTCTTCACGGCGCTGGGCAAGGCTGCCGCAGATAAGAACTACACCGGCACGGATGAAAAGAATGCGTTTTGTCCGTCCCTCGGCAGCGTACACGTGAACACCGACGATCTGCCGGTCTGGGGCGATAAGGTCATCATCATGTCCACCTGCATCGGCGCCGATGACTACCGTTACCTGATGCTGGCCAAGCTGGTGGAGGATTCCAACGAGCCGTTGGAGATGACCCGTGAGGAGGCCGAAAAAGCAGGCCTGACCGACCGCATCATCGGTCTGGCACCGGCGAAGGACGCGGCGGACGGCGCGGACGCCGCTGCCCCGGCGGGGACGGATCCGGCGAAGCAGGATGCAGCCAAGACCGATACCTCAAAAAAGGGAAACTGAACGAAAAGACAACTTACACGCAAAAAGCCTCTCCCGATGTGGGAGAGGCTTTTTGTATGCTTACAGCGTTTCAGGAAGTGTAAAGCGCGTCCACGGCGCCGTGTCCGGCGGCGGACAGGCGAAGGTCATGGCCTCGCTGGTCTGGGGGTGGGCGAAGGACAGACGGTACGACCACAGGGCGATGGGCCACGGCGCGTCGGACGCGCCGTACTTGCGGTCGCCGGACAGCGGCAGGCCGCGGGAGGCGAACTGTACGCGGATCTGGTGGGTACGGCCGGTGTGGAGCCGGACGCGTACCAGTGTCAGGCCGTCGGCACTGTCCACGGTGTCGTAGGACAGCCGGGCCTCCCGGGTGTCCGGCGAGGGGGCGCCCGCCACGTAGGTGACGCGGCGGCGGGTGTCCCGCACCAGCAGGTCCGTCAGGGTGTCGGCGGGCTGGGCGGGCGTACCGCAGAGGACGGCCAAATACGTCTTAGAAAAGCGATGCTCCCGGATCTGCTGGGACAGCAGGGAGGCGGCCACGCGGCTGCGGGCAAAGACCATGACGCCGGCGACCTGCGCGTCCAGACGGTGGACGGTGCGGATGCAGTCGGTGTGCAGGTGGGCGCGGAGCAGCTCCGGCATACCGCCCGGCTCGTCGGTGGACACCACGCCCGCCGGCTTGACCGCCACCACGATGCGCGTGTCCTGATAGAGTATGTCCATGCGTCCCACCTCCTGCTCCGGCTCAGTGTAGCACAAAGCGGCGGGGGATGCAAATTTTTGCTTGACAAGAGAGGTCTAATCGGTTAGACTACAAGCGAGAGGTCTAACGATGTAGACCGTGAAAAGGAGGGAATAGGATTGGAAACGCCGAAGATCTTTGACAGCGAGCTGCGGTTCTGCGAGATCCTGTGGGAGCATCAGCCGGTGAAGAGCAGCGAGCTGGTGCGGCTGTGCGCCGAGAAGCTGGGGTGGAAGAAGTCCACCACCTATACGGTCATCAAGCGGCTGACCGAGCGGGGCGTTGTCAGGACGGAGGACGCCGTGGTAACGGCGCTGGTGTCCCGCGGCGAGGTACAGTGTGCCGAGAGCCGTGCCTTTGTGGAGCGGAATTTCCGCGGGAGCCTGCCCGGTTTTCTCAGCGCCTTTGTGGGCGGGCGCGGACTGTCGACGGAGGAGGCGGACGAGCTGCGGCGAATGATCGCCGAATTTGAGGAGAAGCGAAATGACTGATATATTTCTGAGGATCGTGGAGCTTTCGTGGCAGGCGGGAGTGCTGGCGCTGGCGGTGATGCTGGCGCGGCTGGCGCTACGGCGGGCGCCCAAGTGGGCGGTGTGCCTGCTGTGGGTGCTGGTGGCGGTGCGGCTGGTGCTGCCCGTCTCCCTGCAAAGCCCGGTGAGCCTACAGGCGGCGCAAAGCCCTGTGACGGCGGCGCTGTACGAGCTGCCCCAGACGCAGGAGGCGGCGCAGAAAACGGACGAGGTGCTGTCCGGCGGCTCGGCAGAGCCGGTGACGCCGCTGCCGCCGACGGAAATCGTGACGGCACAGCCCGTACCGGCACCCAAGCCGGTGATGACCGTGTCGCTGCTGGCGGCGATCTGGCTGGCGGGCGTGGTGATGATGCTGACATATATGCTGGTCAGCTATCTGGGCATCTACCGCCGGGTATGCACGGCGGTACGGCTGGAGGACAACGTGTACCGCTGCGGCTCGTGGGGGACACCCTTTGTGCTGGGGCTGCTCCGTCCCCGCATCTACGTGCCGGAGGGTATGGACGACGCGGCGCTGCCGCAGGTGCTGGCCCATGAGCGGTGCCACATCCGGCGGGGCGACCACCTCGTAAAGCCGCTGGCATTTCTGCTGCTGGCGCTGCACTGGTTCAACCCGGTGCTGTGGGCCGCGTATGTCCTGCTGGGGCGGGACATGGAGAACGCCTGTGACGAGCGGGTGCTGCGGGGCATGGACGGCGCGGGGCGTGCCGCCTATTCCCGGGCGCTGGTGGCCTGCGCCGTGCGGCAGCGTCCGGCGGCGGTATGCCCGCTGGCCTTCGGCGAGGTGGCGGTGCAGGAAAGGGTGAAGAATGCCATGAACGGTAAGAAACCGGCTATCTGGGCAGCGGTGCTGCTGGCTATCGCGGCGGCGATCATCGCCGTGTGCTTCCTGACCAGCCCCGACCGGCGGGAGCCGTCGGCTGACGGCGCATGGGACGCGGAGACGCTGTACGCCCTGCGGACGCCCTATGTGGGCGACCCCTCCGCCGTGGGCAGGATCCTGAACGCCGTCGGACTGGATAAAATGGGCGCGGACAGCGACTGGGACTTCGCCATGCAGCTCAGCACAGAGCAGGAGCCCTACGGCCTGACGCTGCTGTACACCTACGACAGCGAGAGCTTTTTGGGTCACGGGCCGACATGGGCGCAGCGGATGCGCGCCGGAGGCTACCTGACCATGGCGCTCATCGACAATGCGGAGTGGGTGGCATGGCAGGAAAACGGCACGGAGACGGGCCGGGTCACCAATGACGGCGCCTACGACATCGCGGCGGCGCGGCAGAGCGTGGACGGCCTGCGGCAGCTGATCGAGCAGCTGGAGGCGGACATAACCGGCGGCGCTGTGGGCGGTGCGCGGCAGGTATATTACAGCCCCGCCGCTGTCACCCGGGAGGACGGCATATCCGCCCGTCTGGCGGATGTAGCGTATCAGAATAACTGGCTCACCGGCGAGCTGCTGGTCACGGTGCCGCCGGAAATGGCGGCGCAGGGCGTGGGCGGCGCGGCCGCCATGCTGCAGGAATTCCTGCTGTATGCGCAGGTGGACGATGGCGAGAAGCAGCCCGTGGGCGGAGATGTCCGGGTGGAGAGCGGCGCGGACGGTCTGACGCTGTACCAGCCCTTTGATCTGGGCATCCAGCTTTCGGCGGAGCAGGGCTTCACTGTGCGGTTCTGGGCGGGAGACATGGGGCCCATGACGGTGGAATACACCGCGGCGGGGGCTGCGTCTAAGGAGATCACGCCATGGCCCAGTGAAATGGAGAACGACCCGGTGAGCATCGACCCGGCGGACTACGGCATCGTGTATGATGCCGCGCACCTGCCGGACTGGAAGACGTGTCCCCTCAGCTACCTGTGCGCCTACCTGCTGGGCAGCGACGGCGCGTATACCGAGGGCGCTGCCGATACGCTGGCGGCGCGGTACCGGCAGGCACCCAACACGGTGCAGAACTATCTGAACAAGCTGGCGGCAAAGTATGAGGGCGTGGATCAGCGGCTGCTGGTCGCCATCCGGACTGCCGCCGGAGAGACGTTCCGTATCGAGCCAACGGTGGACGTGCGGAAAAGCGCCGCTGCGGCGCTGGATGATCGGCTGACGGAGACACTGGCGGGCTATTTCCTCATGCGGGCCAACGCCATTGCCAACAACGCCACCGGCACGACCTACTGCGTGGAGAAGCTGCGGCAGGATGCTGTGAGCCGCGCACAGGCCGCCGTGTGGCCCTATGTGGCGGCGGACGACCTGCGGGCCGTACACGTCACGGTAGACGTGACGGAGGTGCGGACGCTGAACGACGGCGGCACGCGGCTGGTGCTGGAGGAGCTGACCATGCTGGACTACGGCACGGGCAGCGACCGGTACGGCTGGGGCACCACGCACCGGCTGGAGATCCATGATGACCGCGCGGATGTGCCGCGGGTGATGTGGGACGCCTATGATGAAAGCGATCTGGGCGATGGCCATGTCTCTCAGGATCAGCAGACGGATATATCGGCCGCTGCCATGGACATGGCCATCACCGGCCCGTGGACCGGCCTTGTTACGGACACGCGGACGGAGCAGGCGGGCGGTACGGAGTACCACCTGATCTGCATCGCCGGACGCTGGTTCGGCGGCACGGTGCAGGAGCTCGGCACGCCGGCACAGGTGGGCGACCTGGTGAGCGTGTGGAACTACGCGGCGGCAGGCGGCGATTTTGAGCCGCTGTGGCAGCAGGAGCTTCTGGAACGGGGCAGCGGCGGTAAGACCACGGAGGTGTTCCGCCGCGGCGACGGGCTGGCGGTGCAGCTTACCTGCGTTCACGAAACGCAGGAGGACAGTGAGCCGGCGGTCTATACGCTGCTGTCATCTGCGGAGCTTTCGGTGCTGTCCCTGCCGTCGGATGTGAGCTATAAGCTCTATGGCGCCGACGGCAGCATCCGGGCGACGCTGACGGAGGGGGCGGTGATCCCGCTGACAGAGCAGGACGGTGGCATCGGCGCCGAGCACGCCTACGTGCTGCAGTTTTCGTGGTTGACATAATAGAAAAGGAGGGGCCTGCCAGCGGCAGGCTCTCCCCTTTTCTGCGGCGGCTGGTTTGCCGTGGGGTATTTTGGGAAACGGCGGCTTTTTTTCGCCGGATGTCTTTTCAAAGCGGGCAGAGGGTGGTACAATAGTACCCGATTGAAAGACATGAAAGGAGCAGTTTCCATGAAAAAGAGCATTCTGCGGGAGTACGCCCGCCTTATCGCCCGCAGCGGCGTCAACGTCCAGCCGGGGCAGGAGGTCTTTATCGCCGCCGAGCTGGATCAGCCGGAGTTCGTGAAGATGCTGGTGGAGGAGTGCTACAAGTGCAAGGCCAAGAAGGTGGTGGTGGACTGGGACTACCAGCCCCTCCAGAAGCTGCACTTCCGCTACCGCACGCTGACCACCCTGTCCAAGCTGGACAACTACGAGGAGGCGCGCTGGCAGCACTATGTGGACACCATCCCCTGCCGCATCTACCTGCTCAGCGAGGATCCGGACGGTCTCAACGGCATCAATCAGGAGAAGATGGCCAAGAGCCAGCAGCGCAAGTACCCCATCATCAAGAAGTACCGCGACCAGATCGAGAACAAGTACCAGTGGTGCATTGCCGCCGTACCCGGCGAGGCGTGGGCCAAGAAGCTGTTCCCCAACCTGCGGAAGTCTCAGGCTGTGGAGAAGCTGTGGGAGGCCATCCTGTCCACCAGCCGTGCGCTGGAGGGCGACCCCGTGGCCAACTGGGACGCCCACAACAAGGATATGCACGACCGCTGCGCCTATCTCAACGGCCTGCACATCCGGGAGCTGCGCTACAAGAGCGCCAACGGCACCGATTTTCAGGTGGGCATGATCCCCGAGGCCCACTTCTGCGGCGGCTGCGAAAAGAGCCTGCAGGGCATCGTCTTCAACCCCAATATCCCCACGGAGGAGTGCTTTATCTCCCCCATGCGCGGCAAGGCGGAGGGCATTGTCTACGCCACCAAGCCCCTGAGCTATCAGGGCCAGCTCATCGATGGCTTCTGGATCCGATTCCACGAGGGCAAGGCCGTGGAGTGGCACGCGGAGAAGAACAACGACCTGCTGACCAAGCTCATCACCATGGACGAGGGCAGCGCCTATCTGGGCGAGTGCGCGCTGGTACCCTACGACTCCCCCATCTGTCAGTCCGGCCTGCTGTTCTACAACACGCTGTTCGATGAGAACGCGGCCTGCCATCTGGCGCTGGGCATGGGCTTTGCCGACACCATCCGGGACTTCGAGCACAAGACGCTGGAGGAGTGCCGCGCACTGGGCGTCAACGACTCCATGGTTCACGAGGACTTTATGATCGGCTCCGCCGACATGAGCATCGACGCCGTGTGCGAGGACGGAAAGACCGTTCCCATCTTCCGCAACGGCAGCTGGGCATTCTGAGAACATACAAGCAAAAAAGGAGAAGGGCTGCGCCGCAGCCCTTCTCTTTTTTTGGCACCTCCGGCGCAGCGGACGCATAGCATAAAGGGAACGATGCGAGCAGGAAAGGAGGGGCATATATGGAGAACAGTACCATGCAGAGAGGGCCGGAGCAGTGGTTTCTGGACGCCCACCCCGAGCGGGGCAGCGTGCGGGTGCAGGTGTCCACGGGGCGGGGGCTTTTCCCGGTGGAGGGGGCGCGGGTGGAGATCTACCGGCGCCTTGGCCCGGAGCCAACGGTGTTCTATGAGGGGGTTACCGACGCCTCCGGCATCGCGGAGGCTATCCGCCTGCCGGCGCTGCCCGCCGGGTGGTCCCAGTCGGCGGAGACGGCGGGCATCAGCGGCACGGTGTATCAGGTGTCGGTGCGCCACCCGCAGCACGGCACGGTGGAGGGGCGGCCGGTGACGGTGTTCCCCCGCATCGAAACAGTTCTGGCGGTGTCGCTGGGCGCTGCGTGACGAGAGGGGGAGAGGAGCCATGCCGTTTCCTGTGATACCGGAGTACATCACCGTCCATCTGGGACTGCCCAACGAGGCGGCGGAGAACGTGACGCTGCCCTTTACCGCCTACATCAAGAACGTGGCCAGCAGCGAGGTCTATCCCACGTGGCCGGAAAACGCCCTGCGTGCCAATATTCTGGCGCAGATCTCCGTGGCGCTGAACCGGATCTACACCGAGCATTACCGCAGCCGGGGCTACGACTTCGACATCACCAACACCACCCGCTACGACCAGGCCTTCGTACCGGGGCGCAGCACCTTCGAGAACATCGACCGGCTGGTGGACGACATCTTCAACAACTACATCGTGCGGCGGGGCAACGTGGAGCCGCTGTACGCCCAGTTCTGCGACGGCGTGCGTACCCAGTGCGCCGGGCTGTCCCAGTGGGGCAGCGTAGAGCTGGCGGAGCAGGGGCTGACGCCCTATGAGATCTTGCAGCACTACTTCGGGGAGAACATCGATATCGTCTCCAACGCGCCGATGGGGGACGGACTGCCGTCCTATCCGGGGCGGCCGCTGGAGCGGGGCTCCGTGGGGGAGGATGTGCGCACCATCCAGCAGCAGCTCAACCGCATCCGCAAGAATTACCCCGCCATCCCGCCGATCACCGAGGTGTCCAACGTGTTCGACGAGGAGACGGAGAACGCCGTCCGGGCGTTCCAGCGCATCTTCAATCTGGAGCCGGACGGCGTGGTGGGCAAGGCCACCTGGTACAAGATCAAGCTGGTCTACAACGCCGTCAAGAGCCTGTCGGAGATCACCAGCGAGGGACTGACCATCTCCGAGGCCCAGCGGGTGTATCCGGAGGCGCTGCGGCTGGGGGATACGGGGCTGAACGTGGAGACCGTCCGGTTTTATCTGGCGTTTTTGGGGTATTTCCTGCCTCAGCTTCCGCCCATCCCCATCACCGATACCTTCGATCAGGCCATGCTGGACGCGGTGTACGCCTTTCAGAGCGCCTACGGCCTGAAGGTGGACGGCGTGGTGGGACGCCGCACATGGAACGCCCTGCAAAACGTGTATGAGCAGACGCTGTACACCCTGCCGGAGGATTACCAGCGGTTTGCCCGGGAGGTGTATCCGGGACGGTTTCTGGTGCCGGGTGACACGGGGGAGGCGGTGACGCTGCTGCAAACCCGCCTGAACCAGATCGCCGCGAAGAACGACGCCGTCCCATCCGTGACGGTGGACGGCGTGTATGGGCAGGAGACGGCCCGCGCCGTCCGCGCCGTCCAGCGGCTGCTGGGGTACATCCCCACCGGCGCGGTGGGGCCGGTGCTCTGGGCGTACATCATCACTCAAGGGCAGGGCTACGGGGAAGTCTGAGCAAAAAAATACCCGCCGCAGACGCGGCGGGTATTTTTGCGTTTACAGGCAGCTGCCGTTCGTCTCCCGCAGGAGATCGGCCAGCGATACGCTGTCCAGATAGTCGTTGATAATGGTATCCAGCTTTTCCCACATGGGCAGGGTGTGACAGTGACCGGCACGGGGACAGGTATTCTCCTCCCCCTCCAGACAGGCCACAGGCGCCAGAGAGCCCTCCGTCAGCCGCAGGATCTCGCCCACGGCGTACTGGTCGGGGGCGCGGGTCAGACGATAGCCGCCGCCCTTGCCTCGAACGCCGTCCACCAGCCCCGCACGGGACAGCAGCACCACGATGCTCTCCAGATATTTTTCCGATACGGACTGCGCCTCCGCAATGACCGGCAGCGGCGTAAAGCTGTCCGCCGGACGCTGGGCCAGCTCCAGCATGACCCGCAGGGCGTAGCGCCCTCTGGTGGAAACCAGCATGATAAGACCTCCATTCGATATATGCATAGTATATCACTATGCTGATGAAGACGCAACCCTTACATATAATGATATTTGCCGCGCTTGGCCAGCAGGAACAGCACGGAGATGAGGAACGCGAACACCTCCGCTACGGTGATGGCCCACCAGATGCCGTCCACATCGAAGAAGATGGGCAGGATCAGCACCGAGGCGGACTGGAACACCAGCGTCCGCAGGAAAGAGATGGCGGCGGACACGCCGCCGTTGTTCAGAGCGGTGAAGAAGCCGGAGGTGTAGATATTGAAGCCCGCTAGCAGGAACGACCACGCGAACAGGCGGAAGGCGTGGCTGGTCAGGGCGAACAGGCCGGCGTCGTAGCCCACGAACAGGCGGGAAAGAGGGTCGGCCAGCGCCATGGCCAGCGCCGTCAGCGCCACGCCGGTGCCGCCCATCAGCAGGACACTTTTGCCCAGCAGGTTCTTCAGCTCCCCGTGGTTCTGTGCGCCGAAGTGGTAGCTGACCACCGGCGCGCAGCCGATGGAATAGCCGATGTAGATGGAGATGAAAATGAACTGGACGTACATCAGCACACCGTAGGCGGAGACGCCGTCCTCGCCGGCCAGCTGCATCAGCTGGAAGTTGTAGAGCATGCTCACCAGCGACGAGGAGATATTGCTCATCAGCTCGGATGAACCGTTGCCGCAGGCGGCCAGGATGGGCCGGAGGCGCAGCCGGGTGGGGGACAGGCGCAGCAGGCTGCTGTTGGGGCGCAGGAAGTACACCAGCGGCAGCACGCCGCCCACGCACTGGCTCAGGCCGGTGGCAATGGCCGCGCCGGCTACGCCCCATTTGAACACGGCGATGAACAGGGCGTCCAGCACCATGTTGGTCAGGCCCGCCGCCACCGTGACCTTCAGGCCCAGCTTGGGCTTTTCCGCCGCAATGAAAAAGCTCTGGAACACGTTTTGCAGCATGAAGGCAAACGTAAAGCCGGTAATGATGCGGCCGTACAGCACGCAGTCGTCCATCATGGCGTCGGTGGCGCCCAAAAAGCGGGAGACGGGGCGCATGAAGATAATGCCGCCGGCGGACAGGACGATGCCCAGCGCCAGCGTGAACAGCACCATCATGGAGAACGTCCTGTTGGCGGTGTCCGGGTCGCCCTCGCCCAGTATTTTGGAGACAAGCGCCGTGCCGCCTGTGCCGATCATGAAGCCCATACCGCCCAGAATCATAACGAAGGGCATCACCAGGTTCACCGAGGCGAAGGCGGTCTTGCCCACGAAGTTGGACACGAACAGACCGTCCACCACGCCGTAGATGGAGGTGAACACCATCATGACGATGGACGGCAGCGTGAAGCGCAGCAGCTTGGAATAGGAGAAGTGGTCGGATAAGCGGATGTTTTTAGCCATAAAATGCTCCTGTATGCAGTAATGGCCTGCCTCGCGGCAGGCATAAAATGGAACGTATAACATCGCAAAATGAAAGGACACACTTCGTGTGTCCTTTCATTTTGTGGTGACCCGTACCGGATTCGAACCGATGTTAAAGGCGTGAGAGGCCTCTGTCTTAACCACTTGACCAACGGGCCGCATTTTCTTCTATTTCATCAGCCGAAGCTGTTGAAATCATGGTACACCTTCAGGGACTCGAACCCTGGACACCCTGATTAAGAGTCAGGTGCTCTACCAACTGAGCTAAAGGTGCATAACGATTTAGCATCGTTATTATAGACGATGATTTTCCGTTTTGCAAGACTTTTTTTGCGTATCACGGCAATTTTTTTCAAAGCGCGGCCTATATGGACAGAAACGGCAGAATATCGCTTTCCAAACCGCCGCGTTTGTGGTATGATGCAGGTCTATATCAAAAGGGGGCGGGATGCGAAGTGCAGTACGGACAGGTGGTGCGGGCGCGGTTTCTGGCGCGGCCCAACCGCTTTATCGCCCACGCGGCGCTGGAGAGCGGCGAGACGGTGGTGTGCCATGTGAAGAACACGGGGCGATGCCGGGAGCTGCTGACGCCGGAGGCCGTGGTGTATCTGGAGCGGGCGGCCAACCCCCACCGGAAAACGGCGTATGACCTGATCGCGGTGGAGAAGGGCGGCAGGCTCATCAATATGGACGCGCAGGCGCCCAACCGCGCCTTCGCGGAGTGGGCGCGGACCTTCGACCCGGCGGCGGAGACGGTAAAGCCGGAGTTCGTGTTCGGCCAGTCCCGGCTGGACTTCTGCCTGGCGGGGCGGGAGGGACTGCATCTGGTGGAGGTCAAGGGCGTGACGCTGGAGGACGGCGGCCACGCCCGCTTTCCCGACGCGCCCACGGAGCGGGGCGTCAGGCACCTGCACGAGCTGATGCGGGCGGTGGAGCTGGGACACCGCGCCACGGCGTTCTTCGTCGTCCAGATGGAGGACGTGACGGATTTTGCTCCCAACGACGAGACCCACCCGGCCTTCGGCGCGGCGCTGCGGCAGGCGGCTGCCGCGGGGGTGCAGGTGGCGGCGTACAGCTGCCGCGTGACGCCGGACAGCATGACCATCCACCGGCCTGTGCCGGTGATCCTGTGAGGAGAGAGCGGGTATGACGCTTCTGGAGATATTTCTGGTGGCCATCGGCCTGAGCATGGACGCCTTCGCGGTGGCCATCTGCAAGGGACTGGCCATGCCGCAGATCAACAAAAAACAGACCCTGCTCATCGGGGCGTATTTCGGCGTGTTTCAGGCGCTGATGCCGCTGGCGGGCTGGCTGCTGGGCTCCCAGTTCGCCGGCTATGTGACGAAGCTGGCGCCGTGGATCGCCTTTGTGCTGCTGGTGTGGATCGGCGGCAGCATGATCCGGGAGAGCCTGTCCAAAAACGAGGAGGACGGGAAGCCGGAGCCGGGGGAGCTGCGGCACCGGGAGCTTCTCATGCTGGCCGTCGCCACCAGCATCGACGCGCTGGCGGTGGGCGTCAGCTTCTCCATGGTAAAGCTGTCCATCTCCATTGGCGCTGCGGCGGCCCTCATCGGCTGCACCACCTTCGCTATCTCGGTGGGCGGCGTGTTTGTGGGCCATATTTTCGGCGCCAAGTATAAAAACCGGGCGGAGTTCGTGGGCGGCGCTATTCTGGTGCTCATCGGCCTGAAGATCCTGCTGGAGCATTTCGGCGTGCTGTAAAAGATGTATATTGCGGGAGGGTGCGTATCGGCGCGCCCTCCTTTCTCATGCACCGAGATTTTACACAGATTTTACAAGATGCTTACCGTGGATTTGACATTGGCGTGTTATCCTGCGGATGGTCAGAAATGTGTAAAACAAGGAGAGCGTGATATGAGTATTTTCGATGTGCTGACGATGATCGGCGGACTCTGCCTGTTCCTGTTCGGCATGGATCTGATGGGGCAGGCGCTGGAGCGCCGGGCCGGCGGGCGGCTGCGGACGCTGCTGGACAAAATGACCGGCCGGGTCATGACCGGCTTTCTGACGGGTATGGCCATTACCGCCGTGATCCAAAGCTCGTCGGCCACCACCGTGATGGTAGTGGGCTTCGTCAACTCCGGCCTGATGACGCTGCGGCAGGCCATCAACGTTATCATGGGCGCCAACGTGGGCACCACCGTGACGGCGTGGCTGCTGAGTCTGGCGGGCATCAGCAGCGGCAATGTGTGGATCGATCTGCTCAAGCCCACCTCCTTTACGCCGGTGCTGGCGCTGGTGGGCATCATTCTCTATATGTCCTGCAAGAGCGGCAAGAGAAAGGATACCGGCGTGATCCTGCTGGGCTTCGCCACGCTGATGTTCGGCATGGACACCATGAGCGGCGCGGTGGCGGGGCTGAAGGATGTTCCCGCCTTCGCCCAGCTGTTCGTCGCCTTTAAGAACCCGGTGCTGGGCGTGCTGGCGGGCGCGGTGCTGACGGGCATCATCCAGTCCAGCTCCGCCTCCGTGGGTATTTTGCAGGCGCTGGCGGTCACGGGGCAGGTCAGCTATGCCGCCGCCATCCCCATCATCATGGGGCAGAATATCGGCACCTGCGTCACCGCGCTGCTGTCCTCCGTGGGGACGAATAAGAACGCCAAGCGCGCCGCTGTGGTGCATCTGATGTTCAACGTCATCGGCGTGGTGGTGCTGCTGACGGCGTTCTGCATCGTCAAGGCGGTCTTTGCCCCTGCGCTCCTCCAAGCGCCCGCCACCATGTACGGCATCGCCGTGGCCCACTCCTGCTTCAACGTGATCTGCACGGCGATTCTGCTGCCCTGCGGCGGCCTGCTGGAAAAGCTGGCGGTGCGCCTTGTGCCGGACGGCCCGCGGGAGATGGCGGAGCAGCCGGTGGAGCTGGACGAGCGCCTGCTGGCCACGCCGCCGCTGGCTTTGCAGCAATGCCGCGCCGTGGCGGAGGAGATGGCCGCCTGCGCGGCGGAGGCGCTGAACCGCGGACTGGACGCCTTTTCCGCCTACACGCCGGAGCTGGCGGAGGGCATCCGGCGGGATGAAAAGCGATGCGACCGGTACGAGGACGCACTGGGTACCTATCTGGTGCGGCTGAGCACCCAGCAGATGGGCGCGGCGGAGAGCGAGGAGGCCACGGAACTGCTCAAGACCATCGGCGACTTTGAGCGCATCTCCGACCACGCCGTCAACGTGCTGGAGTCGGCGGAGGAGCTGCGGACAAAGGGACTGACCTTCAGCAAGACGGCGCAGCGCGAGCTGGACGTGCTGTCCAAGGCGGTGCGGGACATCCTGGCGCTGGCGCTGCGGGCCTTCCGGGAGAAGGACATGGACGCCGCCGGACAGGTGGAGCCGCTGGAGCAGGTCATCGACGACCTGAAGGAGCAGATGCGGACGCGGCACATCCTCCGGCTGCAGCAGGGGCAGTGCAGCATCGAGACGGGCTTCGTGTGGTGCGATCTGCTGACGGATCTGGAGCGCACCTCCGACCACTGCTCCAATATCGCGGGCTGCGTCATTGACGCCGCCCAACACGACCTGAACCTCCACGAGACGCTGTGCAGTGTGCGTCACAGCGACGGGACATACCGCCAGCGGCTTGACGCCTGCGCAGAGGTATACCGCCTGCCTCCGCCGGAACAGGCATAAAAACGGCCCCCATCCCGGAGGATGGGGGCTGTGCGTTTACAGGTGGGCGACGACGTCCATCGTGATGCGGGCGGTCAGACCCCACAGGGGGTGGGGCAGTCCGTGGTAGACCGGCACCTCCATGTAGTAGGCGCGCCACGGATAGTCGGCGGAGACGCCCACCTCACCGTAGGGGAAGTCGGGGACGTCCATCGGCTGGCGGTGCGCGTAGACCGCCGGTGGGTGGTCGCGCAGCCATTGCAGGGGGACAAGAAACGTGTCCGCCACCTCCGCCTCGTTCAGACGTATGGCATCCAGCGCGGCGCTGCCCACTCGCCCCAGCACCGGGCGGAGCAGACAGCCGGAGCGGATGTGGAGGAAGTCCATCTCCCCGATGACCTCCACGGCCTCCGGCGGGATAGCCAGCTCCTCCCACGTCTCCCGCAGGGCGCACTGCGCCACCGTCTCGCCGCGCTCTATTTTGCCGCCGGGGAAGCACACCTCGCCGGGCTGATGCACCGCGGCGGAGCGGATCTCGTAGAGCAGGGCGGGGCCGTCCGCCGTTTCCGCCAGCGGCACCAGCACGGCGGAGCCGCCTCTGGCGCCCATGAGGGTGGGGATGTGGCCGGTGTAGGCCCGGCACAGTGCGGAGATGTCCATAGCTTGTACGTCCCTTCTGCAAAAATTCCCCCGCCGTAGGGCGGGGGAGGCGTTTACCGGCCGCCGATGTGGTCAGCAGCCGCAGCCACAGCCGTTGTTGTTGGTGTTCCCGCAGCCGCAGCTGTTGCCATTGCCGCAGAACAGGAACAGCAGGATGATGGCGATGATGATCCAGCAGCAGCTGCCGCCGCCAAAGCAGGAATTCTGATTACACATAGTGTGACCTCCTATGAAGATTTGACCGTCTTGCCGGTCTCATTCTCATAGTATGCCGGTCACAGGAAAGTGTGCCGTCACTGGCGGGAAATGCGGTAGCTCAGGGTCAGCAGCGTGTCCACAAAGTGGATATCCTCGAAAAATACGCCCGGCTCGTCGGTGGAAAGCTCCACGTTGGTGAAGTTCCAGAAGCCGCGGACACCCAGCCCGATGAGCCGGTCCGCCAGAGGCTGCGCCACGCTCTGCGGCACGGTGAGCACCGCCACGTCAGGGTGGTAGTTGGCCACATATTCCTCCAGCTCGTCCATGGAGCGGACGGCCACACTGCGGATCTCCGTGCCGATGAGGGCGGGAGAGACGTCAAAGGCGGAGTCGATGCGGAAGCCGACCTTGTCGAAGTCGAAGTTCTGGAGCAGCGCATGACCCAGATGACCTACGCCGACGACGATGATCTTGTGGCCGCTATCGATGCCTAAAATATGGCCGATCTCGGCGCGCAGCTCCGCCACGTTGTAGCCGTAGCCCTGCTGGCCGAATTCGCCGAAGCAGCTGAGATCCTGACGGATCTGGGAGGCCGTGATGTCCATCTTCGCGCCCAGCGAGTTGGAGGAGATGCGGACGACGCCCTTGTTGTAGAGGTCGTCCAGATAGCGGTAGTAGCGGGGGAGTCGGTGGATCACGGCGTCGGAGATCTTCTGCTTTTTCATATAAAAACCTTCTTTTGGGATGAGATGCGGTGCGTGGCACCTGAAACAATGGTGTTATTTTACCGCATGACGGGCGAGTTGTCAACTTTTTTAACAATCTTTCGGCAAAAAAGTTTTTAGAAAACGGCTTTACATCTTCGGCAAGACCTGTTATAATGCTAAGGCTGAACATACAGCGACAACCAAATATGCGCCCGTAGCTCAGTTGGATAGAGCGTTAGACTCCGACATTTCAGGCGTCTCCAGTTGAGATATGGCGCAAAGCCTTGCCACACCTGCGCTTGCGGGAACGGCAGAGGAAAAATAGGTAGTCGTTGACTACTATTTGACGACTATTGCAGAAACCCACAACCAAATATGCGCCCGTAGCTCAGTTGGATAGAGTGACAGACTCCGACTCTGTAGGCCGCTGGTTCGAATCCAGTCGGGCGTACCACAAGGTGGCAACAATTCGGATATTTTAAGCGCAACGCTTAGAATACCAAAGGGTTGCCGCCTTTTTTATTTCAAATTTTGCACTCAGGAAAAAAGATATTTTCGCGTTATTTTGGTAATCGGGGGGATTCGAACTCCCTTTTCATAGACTTGAAGGCAAAATTCTGAGAAGCGCCCTTTTTGCGGGCGCAGAATAGAGCGTTTTTTCTTCAAAATTTCATACGATCTTTCAGGCGTCTGTTTGTTGGTTTCGTCGAAGCCATCAAATAGGCGCCCTTTTTCATTTCACAACTTAATCCGTCAACCGGCCGGAGCATTTTTAGGATGCTCCGGCTTATTTTTTTGCAGGAGGAACACAAAATGGACAGTCAAAATGAAACGGCACAGCTCCGTTACCTCGAAGAGACCAGTATCCGCCTTCGCCGCATGGATTTTGAAACCATGCCTGCGGAGGATCAGCAGCTCCCCGTCAAATGGAACGGCAGCGACCTCTGCCGTATCTCCGGCAAAGGCAGCGTGCTGTACCGGCAGGAGCGTGTCGATGCCCTCGGCGCGCAGGACACTTTGCAGGCGGTGATCGACACTGCTAAAATGACTTCAGAATACATGGCGATTCTGGAAACTGCCCCGCGGCTCAAGGCGACCGATCTCACTGGTGACTACCGCATCCTTGCTGACTTCGGTGACGCAGTGCTGGCGGGCCACCCCACCGAGCGGGGCGTCCAATTCGTGACTTGGGAGTGGGACTTCGACCGCAAAGGCGTCCATCACGGACACTATTTTCAGGGCGACTACGAAGCCGCTAAACGTGACTTTACCGTGCGCAGCGGGCTTGTTCCAAAAGACGCCCTTTTTGAGCCGGAGCAGCTTGCGGAGATCTACCGTGCGCTAAGGTTTGTCCGTGAACAGGATGAAAGCCTTTCGTTTGGACGGGATCGGGAACTGGCGGAGTTGATGGAGCAGGTCGGCGGACTGCTGCCCACGGATGCTCTGCGGCAGCGAGACGCACCGGAACAGAGCACCATGACAATGAAATAAGTATCCACGCAGGCCGGACAGAGATGTCCGGCATTTTTTGGTTTAAGGAGGAAAAGACGATGGAAATTCATGGCACGATCCACTTCAAACTCATTCTTCCGCACTTCCCCGGCTTTCAGCAGGAGCCGCTGCCGGAGCCTGTTTGCAGCCATTCCCCGGATTGCAAGGACTGCCCCTATCCCCGCCACGGTTTTCTCTGCTGGGGCGCGGACGGGACCTGCCTGCGGACCAGAATGAACAAAATCAACGGATCGGAGGAAAACAAAAATGATGATTCAAGCGGTTCTCAGTAACCCCAGCCACCCGGAATACGGTGTGGCGACCATCCCGTTCCCCATTCCCCGCGACCAGTACGCACACTGCATGGAGCTGTTGGTGGCGTTGGAGATCGGCGACGCGGTCAAGGCGGACTGCAAGGTGGAGGAGGTCGACAGCTTCTACACTGTTCTCAAGCGAGTGGAAATGCTCACGGTCAATGTGGAGGAACTGAACTACCTCGCCAAACGGTTGGACAGCTTCGACACCGGCGAGGCCGCGCAGTTTCAGGCGATGGCGCACAAGCTGGAACTTTTCGAGCTGAAGGAGCTCATGAACCTGCACGGCGGCAGCGCAAGCGTGGATGAGCTGAACGCGCTGGATGGTAAGGGGACCGCACGGCAGCTCATTGAAAGCGGTAAGGTCATTGAGCTGCCAAGCCAGCGGTTCCAACAGTTCAGCCGCGCACTGCTGGCTGACTATGATTTCATCGCAGAGAACAAAAATTCCATCCGACACGATGATGACGCCAGGCACTGCCTGCTCATCCTTGACGCTGAGGGAAAGGACGGTTTCCTTGTTGACCCACAGGGGTACAACTATGCTCGGTACAGTGCCTTTGTTCCCAACGCCCGCAGTTTGCTGACGCCGGATATGGGGATCGACCGCAGCTACCTTTCGCCGGTAGAGCCTTGGCGGGATGAGAGCAGGGATGAAATGCTCCGTATGACGCTGCGTGTCGATGGAAAGCCGGACTACACCCTCGTCCTCCCCGCTGACGAGGAATACCTCGACGCTGTGAAAAGATATGCCAAGCTGAACTTGCCCGTCTCTTCATGGGAGTTGTGGGACGCGCTGGACAAGGTACGCCTTCAGACAGACGATATCCTGTACATGGAGATCGAAGACTACTATGCCTTTGAGTATCTCGCTCCCCATTTGGACGGGTTAGAGATCAGTCTCAACGAGCTCAATGACCTCGCCGCGCTTCTGTCGGCGCTGGACGAAGTGCAGGAGGTTGTCCTTGACGGTTTCCTGCGCATGTAACATGGTAGCGAATATGCAGAGCCATTGCAACGGTGATGTTACTTATAGCTATCGTATTTATCTCTTATGCTCTAACACATTTGGGGCTGGCAGCGTATTTTGTATTGGAAATTTCGAAGTGAGTGTTGCTGAGATGATCGCGTTTTATAAATGATACGCAGCGATCATAGCCCTGCTATTTTGCGTATGCTTTGCTTCAGAACACAGGTATGGTTATTTACGGATACTGCTGCCTATCCTTGAAAATGGTAAGAAATGACTGCATCGATTAAGATCAATACAGTCGAGGCTTTGACGCGCCACTTGATTATTCCGGCTTTTTTGATAGAATAAGAATATCACAGGACAGATGCCAAGCGGATATGGGACGTGGGTGGGATGGTGACGGACACCATGCCGTGCCGCGTCACAATATGCTTATTACAGATTATCGCTTAGATGGGGTTGGTGAGGGTATGAAGTACAAAATTGCAATCTGCGATGACTCCGGTGCGGACAGACAGTTTGTTTTGAATATGGTGCGCGCCTGGGCTTCGTCCGCCGGTCACACGGTGCATATCGACGATTTTCCCTCCGCCGAGAGCTTCCTGTTCCGCTACGCAGAAGAAAGCGACTACGACATTCTCCTGCTGGATATCGAAATGGGCGCGATGGACGGCGTCACGATGGCAAAAGAGCTTCGCAAGAGCAACGACACGGTGCAGATCATTTTCATCACCGGCTACTCCGATTATATTTCAGAGGGCTACGAGGTGGCAGCGCTCCACTATCTGATGAAGCCCGTGAAGGAAGAAAAGCTCCGGTTGGTGCTGGACCGCGCCGTGGAAAAGCTAACAAAAAACGAACGGGTCTTGCATTTCGAGGCCGGCGGAGAAATGGTGCGTGTGCCGATTTATCAGATTCGATATGCAGATGTGCTCGGCAACTATGTGACCGTTCACGCGCGAACGGATGTGACGGTGAAAATGACATTGGGCGAGCTTGAAAAGCAGCTCGACGAGTGCTTCTACCGCGTGGGGCGCTCTGCGCTCGTGAATCTGACGCAGATCAGCCGCGTCACCAAGACGGAGATCCGGCTGAGCGACGGAACCGCCATCCCGCTGCCGCGGGGCGCGTATGAGGGCGTCAACCGTGCCATTATCAACATGAGGTAAGGCGTATGGAATTGTTTGCAAAGAAAATCGAAAAGCAGCTCGCCTCCTATCAGCAGGAGCTGATCGAAACGCATTACCGGGAGGTAGACAATATGTACCGCCAGATCCGCGGCTGGCGGCATGACTACCGCAACCATATTCAGACCATGAAGGCTTACGCTGCCGCGGGAGATTGGGACGCCATCCAAAACTACCTCGACCTGCTGGACACCGATCTGCAAACCGTGGACACGGTCATCAAGACCGGCAATCCCATGACCGACGCCATCTTGAACTCCAAAATCTCCCTTGCAAAGGCAAAGGGCATCGAGGTAGTGGCGGATGCCCACATCCCCGTCCGGCTGAAGTCCTCGGAGATCGATCTCTGCTGCATCCTCGGCAATCTCTTCGACAACGCCATTGAGGCCAGCATGAAGCTGCCGGAGGATAAGCGCCTCATCCGGGTCTATATGGATATGAAAAACACCCAGCTCTACATCTCCTTCACCAATTTTACCGCCGGGAAGAAAATGCAGAAGGAGGGAGGGCTGTTCCGCAGCACCAAGGGCGAGGGGCATGGCTTTGGCCTTGTTCGCATCGACGCCATCGTGGAGCGGCTGGACGGATACATCAGCCGCAACAGCGAGGACGGTGCATTCACCACTGAAATACTGCTTCCGCAGGAGTGAGAGCTGCAATTCATCCCCCGGAAAAAGCGATTCGTCCCCGGAATCAACCGGGGGCGATTTTTTCTGCTATGCTATGTGCGTGAGGTGAAACGACATGAAACACAGAGAAAAACCGAAGTACAGCGTCCGGCAAAATGTCTGCTTTATGGTGCGGACCGCTTGGGAGAAGCGCAGGAGAGTGCTGCTCCTTTGCGTTGTGGTCGCGGCCATCAAAGTGGCGTTGGATTTGGCGCAGCTCTATGTCACACCGGAAATTCTTACGAGGGTGGAGCAGGGCGTTCCCGTGGGGGAGTTGCTGACAACTATCGGATTTTTCACAGCGGCACTTCTTCTCTTACAGGGGGCTGCGGCGTATTGCGATGCCATCCGGATGCCCGGTGAGATCGATGTTCGCTGTGCCATCATCCGCATGATCTCCCGGAAAAGCGGCGAGACCTCCTACCCAAATGTCCACGACTCCAAAATTCTGAAGCTGGAGGAGCAGGCGCAGCGGGCCACCAGCGGCAACGACGATGCGGCGGAGCATATTTGGCGAACGCTGACGGAGCTGCTGGCAAATCTCGGCGGCTTTGCCGTATATCTGCTGCTGTTCTCCCGCTTGAGCCGCTTTTTGATCCTGCTGGTGGTGCTGACCGCCGCAGCAGACTTCTTCGTTTCCCACTACATCAGTGAGTGGGAGTACCGCCACCGGGATGAACGGGAACAGTATGACAAGGAACTGCACTATTTTCTGACGCAGCCTCGGCAGATACAGCTTGCCAAGGACATCCGCGTCTTTGGTTTAGCCCCTTGGCTGCGGGAATTGCGGGAAAAATCCATGAAGGCACTCTCCGCCTTCATCGCCCGCCGGGAAAGGACTTATCTCTGGGCTAATGTGGCTGACATGGCGCTGACGCTTCTTCGCAACGGCATCGCGTATGCGTATCTGATTCGGCAAACTCTGGTACATGGCTGGCCTGCATCGACATTTTTGCTCTACTTTACCGCCGTCAGCGGCGCTGCATCGTGGGTGACCGGCATCCTGACCCAGTGCAGCCAACTGCATAAGGAGAGCATCGACCTGTCCAAAATACAGGAATATCTGAACATTCCGGAGCCGTTTCAGTTTGAGGGCGGAGTGCAGCCGCCCGTAGCCGACGGGTATGAGCTGCGGCTGGAGAACGTGTCCTTCCGCTATCCGGGCACGGAGAGGGATATTCTCAGACACATAGACCTGACCATCCATCCCGGCGAAAAGCTGGCGGTGGTGGGCTTGAACGGTGCGGGCAAGACCACCATGGTTATGCTGCTTTGCGGCTTCTACGACCCCACCGAGGGGCGCGTGCTGCTAAACGGGCAGGATATTCGTGAATTTGACCGCAGCGCGTATTACCGCCTGTTTTCCGCTGTATTTCAGGGGTTTTCCATTTTGGATACCACCATTGCGGAATGTGTTGCCCAGACCACCGAGCATATCGACAGAGTAAAAGTCGATCACTGCCTTGCACAGGCCGGCTTGACAGAGACTATTGCCAAATTCCCCCAAGGGGTGGATACCCACTTTGGCCGGGAGGTGTATCTGGACGGCGTACAGCTCTCCGGCGGCCAGACCCAGCGGCTGATGCTGGCGAGAGCGCTTTATAAGGACGGGCCCATCCTCGTTCTGGACGAGCCTACGGCGGCGCTGGATCCCATTGCGGAAAACGATATTTACCAAAAGTACAGCGATATGACGGCGGGTAAGACCTCCGTGTTCATCTCCCACCGGCTGGCGTCCACCCGCTTCTGTGACCGCATCCTCTTTATAGCAGACGGCGGCATCGCCGAGGAGGGTACCCACAAGGAGTTACTGGCAAAGGGCGGTGCTTATGCGGAGCTATTTGCCGTGCAGAGCCGCTATTATCAGGAAGGAGGTGTGCAGGATGAAGAAGAAAGCTGAGGGCATGAGCCTGCGGGAGACCTTTGCCATCCACCGCCGGGCGGCACGAGATATGCGCCGGATCGCACCGGGCTGCTTTATGCCGTTTATCCTCTGTGCTGCTGTGGAGGCAGCATCGCCCTATGCGGTCATCTGGCTCTCCGCCCGGCTTGTCGATGAACTATCCACCCTTCGCAGACCGGAGATTCTGGCCAAATGGGTCCTTTGGATCGTAGCGGTCAGTGCTGCGGCAGAGCTGCTCAAGGCCGTGCTGGAGAGGTGGAAAAATGTCCGGAGCGAACTGCTTGACAGACAGAAAGAAGTTCTGTATACCGAGAAATTTCTGCGGATGGATTATGCCGACTGTGACAGGCAGGAAACACGGGATCTGTTCTCTCAGATCCGGCAGAATGCCGACTGGTCCGGTTGGGGCTTTGCCCATCTCAAGCTGTACTATACGCAGGCAGTCCAAGGCATCACTGGCATTTTAGGGGCTGCCGCCTTGACGGTGAGCCTGTTCACCCGGCAAGTCCCGACCTCGGCGGGAAAATTGACCGCTCTCAATCACCCGCTTTTCCTTGTGGGCATCCTTCTGCTGATTGCCGCCGTTACCTGCCTTGGTCCGGCGCTGGTCGGCAGAGCCTATTCTGCCTGGAACACGCTGGCAGAGCAGGTATGCTTCGGCAATCGCGTGTTCAGCCACTTCGTTTTCATGCGGCCGGGGGACAAGGAAAAAGACATGGATCGCAGAATGTACCGCCAGAGCGAATTGGCGGAGCATTATGTCCGCACAGTGAATATCTTCGGCGTCGGCTCTCCCGTGGCAAAGGCGTCCCAGACCACTGTGGGACTGAGCAAGGCGCTGGCCGCCTCTCTATCCGCTGTTCTCTCCGGCGTTGTGTATGTGTTCGTATGCTTGAAGGCGCTGGGCGGTGCCTTCGGCATCGGCAGCGTGACCCAGTATGTCAGCGCCGTGACCACATTTTCCGGCAACGCCGCCCTGCTACTGAGCACCGTCAGTCATATGCGGGCCAATGCTGAGTTCCTCAAGGCCATCTATACGTTTCTCGACATTCCCAATTCCATGTATCAGGGGAGTCTCACCACCGAAAAGAGGTCGGATCGTCAGTATGACGTGGAGTTTCGGGATGTATCCTTCCGTTATCCCGGCTCGGACATCTGGGCGCTGCGCCATGTGAATATGAGGTTCAAGGTCGGAAAAAGGCTTGCCATCGTGGGCGAAAACGGCAGCGGCAAGACCACCTTCATCAAGCTCCTGTGTCGCCTGTACGACCCGCAGGAGGGGCAGATTTTGCTCAACGGCATCGACATCCGCAAGTACCGCTATGACGATTACATGGGAATATTTTCCGTGGTATTTCAGGATTTCCAGCTCATCTGCCAGCCTTTGGGCGCGAATGTGGCGGGCAGCATGGAATATGACCGTGACCGGGCAAGGAAAGCTCTGATCGATGCAGGCTTCGCAGACCGTCTTGCAGCGATGGAAAAGGGTCTGGACACCATGCTTTACAAAAATCTCTCCGAGGACGGTGTCGAGGTTTCCGGCGGCGAGGCGCAGAAGATCGCCATTGCCCGCGCACTCTATAAGGACGCGCCCTTTATCATCCTCGACGAGCCAACAGCGGCGCTGGACCCCATCGCCGAGGCAGAGATCTACAGCAAGTTCGATGAGATCGCAGGCAATAAGACTGCCATCTATATCTCCCACCGCCTGTCCTCCTGCAAATTCTGCGACGAGATCGCCGTGTTCCACGAGGGCGCGGTCATCCAGCAGGGCAGTCACGCCGAATTGCTCGCCGATCGGGGCGGCAAATACTACGCGCTCTGGAACGCACAGGCGCAGTATTATACGGAGTGAAGTGTATGTAGAGCAGTTCTCACTTTTGAGAACTGCTCTACAGCATCGTCACACGACAGATCACAACTTCGGCAGGGACGCCGCCATTGGGGGGCACCCACACGGCAGATGGCGGTGCCATGCGCGGCGAAAGCCGTGGCTGCATTCTTCTCTCGACGCGCAGGCAGTTTCCTGCTATACTGAGAAAAAAGAAATATCTCAGGAGAGCGAGTGCGATGACAAAAATACTCTTTGTTTGCTTGGGCAATATCTGCCGCAGCCCGATGGCGGAGTTCGTGATGAAGGACTTGGTGAAGAAAGCGGGGCTGGCGTCACAATTCCGTATCGAGTCGGCGGCCACCAGCCGGGAGGAGATTGGCAATCCGGTCTATCCCCCGGCGCGGCGCAAGCTATCCGAGCACGGAATCGCCTGCGGCGGTCACACGGCGCGGCAGCTTACGAAGCAGGACTACGACGAATACGATCTGCTGATCGGCATGGACAGCGCGAATCTGCGGAATATGCACCGCATCTGCGGTGACGACCCGGACGGCAAGCTCCGCCTTCTAATGGACTACACCGACCGCCCCGGCGATGTTGCCGACCCGTGGTACACCGGCGATTTCGAGGCAACCTGGCAGGATGTGCTGGCGGGCTGCCAGGGACTGCTGCATGAACTCATGGAGGGAAACGAAAAATGCTGATGAATTCCAACGAATACCTCAATATCGTCGAGTCGATCAAGCAGGATATCCGCACGGCGCAATACCGTGCAACGGTCAGCGTCAATCGTGAGCTGCTGGTTCTCTACCACTCCATCGGCGAGGCCATCAACGAGCACAAGACATGGGGCAACATATTTGTTGAAAACCTTGCCGCTGACATTAAAATTTCTTTCCCGGACACCACTGGCTACTCCGTGAGAAACCTGAAATATATGGCAAAGTTCGCGGCGGCCTATCCGAACGATGAAAACGATGAATTTGTGCAACAGCCTGTTGCACAAATTCCGTGGGGACACAATATTACTCTGCTGGACAAGCTCTCTGATAACAAAGAACGCCTTTGGTACGCAGAGAAAATCGCAGAGAACGGCTAGTCCCGCAATGTGCTGGTCCACCAGATCGAAAGCGGGCTGTATCAGCGGCAGGTGCTGGCGGAGAAGGTATCTAACTTTGAAAGCCGTCTACCGTCTCCGCAGAGTGAACTCGCGGCCCAGACGATGAAAGATCCGTATATCTTTGATTTTATCCCATTCAAAGAGGACATGGTAGAGCGTGACATCGAACAGGCACTGGTCAAGGATGTGACAAAGCTCCTGCTGGAGCTGGGAACCGGCTTTGCGTTCCTCGGCAACCAGTACCACCTCAACGTAGGCGGCGATGACTTCTACATCGACCTGCTGTTCTATAACCTCAACCTCCGCTGCTATGTGGTGATCGAGTTGAAGACCGGCGAGTTCAAGCCGGAATACGCAGGGCAGCTTAACTTCTACCTTTCTGCCGTGGATGGTAATAGAGCTCCTCTTGTTGGACATGGTTCTATTTGTGTATCTTGGTAGTGAAGATTCGTGTGCAAGATTTTTTGAGTTATTTTCTACGGTAGTCGTAATTCCGATTCTGCTGTCGTCACTTGCAAGTCTATCAGAGACTGTACAGGGAGCGGGCAGTGCAGAGTTGATCGCGGCCTTGCGGGACTGACTGCTGAAAATCTGCGGAATATTTCGGCAGTAATCATTTTCGAATGACTGGAAATAAATCATGAAAACAAAAGGTGAGGGTACTTAATATGTACTCTCACTTTTCGTTAAAATCAAATATCCAGTCCTTCTTGCAGCTTTGCGCTGGCGGCCTTTTTGTTCTTGTCGAAAGCATGAGTATAGATGTCCAGCGTGGTGGAGGGCTGACTGTGGCCGAGGATGCCCGCTACCGTGGCCACGTCCGCACCGCCTGCGATCATCAGACTGGCGGCGGTGTGACGCAGACTGTGTACATTGAGCTCCTGCGGCAGGCCGTTCTTTTTCAGGATGCACTTGAACCGCCATGTGAAGGTGGTGGGCGTCATAGGCAGACATGTGCCCTGCCGCCGAAACAGGAAGTCATCGGCGGTCAGCTGCCGCTGGTCATAGGTTTCGGTGATATACCGACATTCTTTTTGGTACTCCCACAGGAGACTTTCCATCTCGGCGGAGAAGTACACATAGCGGTCACCTGCGCGGGTCTTGGGTTCTTTTACGAAGATCTCCTCGTCCGTCACCTTGACCGCGTTGCGGCAGATGTGGATGGAACGCTGCTCCCAATCAATGTCGCACCATTTCAATCCGCAGCACTCGCCCCGCCGCATCCCCGTGGCGATGATGAGCTTGAAGTAGGTTTCGTACTTGATGCTCTCACCCTCCAGCGCGGCGATGATCTTCTGCGCCGTTTCCTCGTCCGCGATTTTCTTTTCGCACTTGCGCCCGGCGTAACGATAGGTGCGCCACGCCGGATTATGCGAAAGAAAGCCACCCTCCACGGCATCAGAGAGTATGCTGCACAGCGTAGCGTGCACGCCCTCAATGGTGTACTCGGAAAGTGGCTTTTTTGTATCGGGACGAATGACTTTTCGCAGCTCTGCGTAGAAATTCCGGAAGTGTTCCGGCCGCAGCTCGGTGAGCTTGTAGTGACCCAGCGCCGGGAGGATACGCTCGATGTCCTGCCGGTCGCGGCGGATGGTGGACTTCGCCAGCTTGCCGGGCGCGATGTCCGTCAGCCACAGGTCGATGTATTTTGCCAGCGTGAGCTGTTGGACGGGCTGCGGCGTGTGACGGCATTCCCGCTCGAACAGGACTGCCTGCTCGTTGAGCCACTTTTCGACCTGCCTGGGCGTCAGTTCCTCCGGTGGGTGAACGGTTTTCTGCCGGGGGTTGATGCGCTTGCCGTTGTAGTCATAGCCCATGGAGACAACGATGAGATAGCTGCTGCCGCGCTTGCGGATGCTTGCCATAAAAATGACCTCTCTTTCATTTGACCTCGGCACAGTTGAGGCTTATTTTGCAAGCACAACATACCGCAAGCGCGGCGGTAAAGCTATCACAATTTTCTTGGAGAAATGAATTTCTACGAAAGCAACAATCATGCGCTGTGCTGCTTCGGAGAACAGGCGGCGGCGAGATTGAAGATTTGCTCGCCCTCCGGACGGAGCATGGTGAGCATGGAGTCTGCCGCCTGCTCCTTCTGCGCCTGCTGGGGGTGGCAGTAGGTACGCTCCAGAAAGCCGGTATCCGCATGACCCACGAGGTCTGCCACCGTCTGTTTGTCCACGCCGCAGTGCAGAAGCGAGGTCACGAAGTAGTGCCGCAGGGTGTGAAGATGGTACTCCCGCGGAAAGCCGATGGCGTCATAGATCTTCCGCAGCCGCTTGGTAAAGGTGTCCGGGTGGATGAGCTGCCCCTGCTCGTCGGTGAAGAGGTAGGGACTGAGCCCACGGCGCTGCTTGTCCGCCTCCATCTGCTTGCGGCGCTTGTAGGCGAGGAGGATACCCCGCAGGTCAGAGGAGAGGTAGACTTCACGGCTCTTGCCGTTTTTGGTGCTGCCCTCCACGATGCCCTTGCCGGGAACGCTGCTGCGGGAGCGGCTGACGGTGAGCAGCAGACCGTTCTGCGTGCCGGTGAAGTCCGACCATTGCAGAGCGCACAGCTCGCCCCGGCGGCAGCCGGTGTACATGGAGAGCAGATAGAACAGGCGGTAGTGCCGCGGCTCCTTTGCCAGCGCGTCCAGCAGCTTTTCCACCTCGCTTCGCGTGGGGATGCGCTGCACCGTGCGCCGCGGTGTGGGAAGGTCTAACATCCGCGCGGGATTCTTTTCGATGATCTCATTGCGCTTGGCGTCGCTGAGTACGGCGGAGACCACGGAGAGGTATCGCTGCGCGGTGGATTCGTTGATGCGCTTTCCGTGGTGCTTGCGCTTGCGCAGCTCAGAGAGCATATTCTCCAGTGCCATCGGTCGGAGTTTATTGAGGCGGATGCCGCCGATCATGGGATACACCACCTCCAGCATCCGCCGGTATGCAGCGATGGTACTGGGGGCGTATTTCGTCTGCCGGTTCAGCCAGCGGGAGGCGAATTCCTCAAAGGTCATCTCGCCGTCCTCGGCGTAGCCGGTCTTGAAGCTGCGCTCCAGTTCCTCGGCGGCGTGGGCGACATACTGCCCAATGCCGCGCTTGGGGACACCGGGCGGGACTTGGATGGTCTTTGCCTTGCTGATTTTTTTGCCGTTGGGCCGGTAGCCGTTGCTGACGGTGATCTTATATCGCCGCTCGTCCAGTTGCTTGATGCTTGCCATTTTTAGAATCCTCCCATGGTTTGCTCTTACTGTTGCTTTTTCTGTTCTTCCCGCGCGGCCTGTTCATCCAATTTTTCTTTCATCGCCAGAGCCGCGCCTGCCGCGAGTCCGACCACTGCGCCGAAGTTTTCGGCGGCGATCTTCGCCTCCATGCGCCGTCGCTTTTCCTCGGCATCCTCATCCTCGTCCAACACTGTCCCCGCGGCGGTCAGTCCGGTCACGGCAGACATCAGAGGAACAGGCCGCGGATCGCTACCACGCCATACCACCCGGCCATCGCCGCTGCGCCGATCACCAAAAGCAGCGCGATCCACTTGAGGGCCACCAGCAGGCTGAAATCCGGCAGCCACCGAATCCATTTGCAGGAATACTTTTCGCTCAGGTTCCCAACCCGTTCCAGCAACCTGTTCATCTCCGTCAGCGATTTCTGCATCTCCGTGAGCGACTGCTGCACCGGCGTCAGGTCGATGTACGGCTTCAGTTCTGGCAGTGCTTTCCGGATTTCCTCCAGCTCCCAGTTTATTCCGTCTGCCTGCTTCGCCAGCTTCTTCATTGTCTGCGGCAGATCGCACTGGATCACGATGGGCTGGATCGGCAGCGGCGCAGACGGCGGTGCGCTGCTCGGCTGATTCATCCGTTTCAATTCCTCCATCGGTTTCCGCTGCTCGATGGAATTTTCTCTGGACGAGCTCTGCCCGTATTCTGAATTCATGCTCCATGGCCTCCTTGCAATACTTTTCCTCGTGTAGTTTGCTGTCGCGGCATCTCATGCCGACCGGCGTGGTGTAGGTGATGTACTTGCGGCCACTTTCCCAGCGGACGGCATAACCCCCGGATTCCATCAGGGAAACGAATGCGTCCTTGTCGGCGGCATATTTCATGCACTCGTCAATGGTGTTCATGAGCCGCAGCTTCCAGCTTTGGCCCTTCAGCGCCGTGTGATACTCCGCGCCGCTCATGCCGCGGGCCTGCTGTGTGGTCGGCTCAAAGACCGGCAGGCCCGTTTCCAGGCAGATCGCGTCGTTGCGCCGCATCAGTTCCTGGATCTGTTCCTTCGCCATGTGCAGCTTCTTGCCGGTCTCAAAGTTGACAGAGTTGATGATGCAGTGGGAGTGGATGTGCTCCCGGTCTACATGGGTGCAGACCAGCACCTCGCAGCCGTCGAAGTATTCCGCCAGCCGCCGCGCGGCTTCGTGAGCCTGCCGGGGATCGACCGCCGCGCCTTTCGGAAAGCTCTGCACCATGTGGTAGAACATCACGCCGCCGTCCTTGTGGTAGAGCAGCTTCGTGTTCAGGAAATCGTCGTAGACGCTCTGCGGCTGGCAATTGACGCCGCTGACGAGCGGCACGCCATCCCATGCGGTTTTCTTTTCCTGCATGACGTAGAGCATCACGCCGCGCATGGCGGCGCGGGACTGTGTGCCCCGTTTGTAGTTCACAAAATGTACGATGGCCATACAGCTCACCGCCCTTCCATGACTGATCGCAGCGCGGCGCTGACCTCGGACAGCTCACCGGCAGCTTTTTCCAAACCGATGACCTGCACCTTGCCCATGTTGGCAAGAACGGTGAGGCGGTTGATGTTGCCGCCGATGCCCTTGAGCTGGCGGAGCAGTTCCTTTTGCTCGTCGATGACCACGATCCGCTTGCCGAGACAGCAGGCGGTGACGTAATCGCTCATGGACATGTGGGCCTTCGCCGCCAACGCTTTGATCTTCTCGCGGTCAGTGGACGCCATGCGCGTGCTGAATTTGATATCTTTTTTCATAATCAATGACCTTTCTAAAATGATTTCTCTCGTCCCCTCGGAGAGCTGGGGGTTCCTCAAAGGGGGACTGGTCCCCCTTTGAAGCTGCGCCGCCGGAGGCGGGTAAAAGCGTTTCCGCAGAAACGCTCGCAGCTTGGTGGGTCCGGGCTTTTGCCCGAAAATGGGGTGTGGGGCCATGCCCCGCCCAGTGCATTTGGCAGGGCAGCGGCTTCGCCGCAGACCAGACAAATGCGATGCTGGCTGTCGTCCGAGCGGACGACGAATCCCGCGTCCCGCGCCGTGTGCGGTAAACAACTCTCGGCGGGTACACACGCCACCCCATCCCCCAAACGCGCACACAGCGGCTCACACGCCGAAACACGGCGGGTTATCAGGGTCGATGGTGACGATGTTCTCGGTAGTGAGATCATCGACCCCATCGGCCCTTTTCAGGCAGATCAGCCGGTCGCCGTTGCTCTTGCGGAAGGACACCGTAATGCCGTTTCTCCTTAGAGCGTCAACGCTTTTGCGGATTCGGTGGGAGAAGCTGTTGGGGGTCAGTCCCTCTGTACCGGCAGGGTCGATCTTTTCCAACAGCACCTTGGCAGGGGCGCTGATCTCCGGCTGCCGGCGCAGCAATTCAGAGAGAAGAAAAAGAATTCTCTCGTTGGGCTGCTCTTTCTGTTCGCAGTCATCTGACAGCAGCTTCCAGACATGATCCTCACCATCGAACTCCAGTGCCAACTCGCGGTAGGGGATGTCCCGCCCGGTGCAGTAGAGCGTGGCTGTGTTCTCTCTGCGCTGACTCTTGCGGAGGACGAAGTTGCTGTCGGTGGCGCCGCTGAGTCCGGTGGTGCCGGAGATCATGTTCATGGGATCATCGTCATTCATCTTCCGCAGGTGATGCACCAGCAGAATGGCGATGCGGTGCTTGTCCGCCAGCGCTTTCAGAACGCCGATGTCCCGATAGTCGCTGGCATACGGGTTTGCGTCATTGCCCGCGGTGCGGATGCGCTGGAGCGTGTCGATGACGATGAGCCTGGTCTGCGGATGCTCCTTCAGGAATTGCTCGATCTGTTCCACCAGCCCGTTGTGGAGCTGCTGGGACATGACGGCGAAGTGCAGCGTGGGCGGCGCGTCCTCCGTGAGATCAAAGAGGCGGCTTTGGATACGCTGGAAGCTGTCCTCCAGACAGAGATACAGCACCTCGCAGGGGCGCGTGGCGAACGTCCAGAGCGGTTTACCCTGCGCGACACAGAGGCACACCCACAGCGCCAGCCACGATTTGCCAATTTTCGGCGCGCCTGCCAGCAGGTGCAGTCCCTGGGGAAGCAGATCGTCGACCACGAAGGAGACCGGCTCGTAAGCGGTGCTTTGCAGCGTGTCCGCGTCAATGGTTTGCAGTCGTTTGATTTGAGACATAAAAAAACCTCCGGATAAAAGGATAAGGGCAGAGACCTCGCTGCAGTCGAGGCTCTAACCCTTTCACTTGATTATTCTGTATTTTTTGATAGAATGAGAATATCGCAGGACAGTTACAAAACAGATATGGGACAGGAGGCGATGCTATGCCGCTGGGAACACAGCAGAACAATGATTTTGCTCAGGTCACAATTGACGTTTGGAATGACAAAGTTTTTTATCAGGAGCAGGAGTTCCCTGCGGGATTTATGGCTGCGTCCATTTTGAACATTTCCGAAGATGATTTTAAGGAACTGATACAGGCTGGCGGAGCGCCTACCTTTCTTTTTCCGGTAGTCATACAGGGCAGTGATATGGAAGCGGCTCAGGTGCTTCCTGTGTTGCGGGAGCGAATGATTTATCTGGCAAGGGGAATTTGGAAGTATCCGCCCTTTTGCTATAGCAACCTCGAAAAAGAACTGCGCCGAATCGACATCCTGTTTGATGACAATGCCCTTTCCAAAATACGCACACCGAACTCGGAGTTTCAACAGGAATTTTTGATATTCTGCGCAGCGATCACGCGCATCCCGATGGCGATCCTGCACTTCACCGCGGCTGGCCAGTTCTTTGAACTGGACTATCTGCGCCGTCTGAAAAAGCGGAACGAAACTTATTTTGCGGTTGCCGCGCATGATTGCTTCAACAGCAAAGAGTTCTGGGATGAACTGCGGGAACTGCAAAGCTGGGATGTAGAGCCGTTCTCTGTGCATCCGGAATTGACTTCCACCTATGTGCTCGCCCGCAGTCCCAAAAACGAAAAAGAAATGGTGTTTGTGGAACGGGTATCTTTCCTGCGGCTCACAGATTTTTACACCTACGATCTTTTGAACGGATTGCACCACGGTCACGCGCCCAGCCAGTGCCAAGGCTGCGGGAAATATTTTCTGACCACCAACGGTCACATTCCCAAATACTGCGACGGCGTCGCACCGCAGGACGATCGCTATACCTGTCGGCAGTATGGTGCGATGATGCACCAGAAGGAGCAGAACAAGCAGCACCCGATCTACCGCCTGTTCAATACCCGAACCGGAACTATCCGCAAGCATCACCAGAGGGGAAAGATCTCCGATGACCTGCGGCGGGAGGCACTGTATCTGGCGGAGAGCTACCGGGACAAGGCGCTGATGGACAACGACTATGCCGCTGACGGATATGCGCGGGACATGGAATTGGAACACATTTACGCGGAGGCAGAGAAGCGGCTGAAATGAGGAAGGGGGCGTTCCTGTGCCGAAAAATATGTACACCGTTGCCGGGGACGGCCCCTGCAATGAAGAGCTTTCTTTACGAATACAAGCCGGAGACAAAAACGCTGCGGAGCGGCTTATCTCACAGAACGAGGGTTACCTCACCGAACTGGCGCGGGCGTACACGCCGTGGTGTGAGTTGGAGGACTTGAAGCAGGAGGCAGCGCTGGCGCTGCTGGACGCGGCAGGACGCTTTGCCCATGCCTACGGAACGAAGCTGCTGACCTATGCGACGCCCGCGATAGAAGCGGCGCTGTCCGACTACGCCGCGCGGTATTCTTCCTCTCTGTCCATTCCCATCAGCCGGTACAATCAACTGCGCAGGGTGGCATACCTCTGTGCCGAGGGATGGGACTCATCTGATGCTGAGTTGGCCAAGGTGGTGTGCGGAGAACTGAATGTATCTGCCAAAGTAGCTGGGGCATTGATAAAAGAATACCGGACGCTGTTTTGCGTCCGGCAGTTAGGTGACGATGTGTTCTCCGTCAGCTGCGGCGGCGATCCCGCCGTGGCCTATGACCGCCTCATGCGCCGGACGCTGCTGATGCAGCGGATGGCGGAGGTGCTGACGCCCAGAGAGCTGAATCTGGTGCGAAGCTACCTCGGCATCGGCCAGCCGGACGAGGTCGGCATGACTTTTCAGGAGCTGGCCATTCGGCTCAACTACAACGGCCCCAGCGGAGCGGAGAAGGCGTACAAGGCCGCGCTGCGGAAACTGAAAAAGGACTTGTACGGCGGGGCCTATGGTCGGTGGCTCTCCGCGCAGAAAGCCATCCGCGCCGCCAAAGCGGAGGCGGAGCAGGCCGCGGGGCATCACGCAACGCCGCAGAGAACATGGTGGGGCGAAAAAGAGCTGATGGCGCGGTTTACCTGCGAGGTCGTTTTGCTGATCCGTGTCCACGAGATATGCGGGATGTCAAAAGATTAAAGAGAGCTGGCTCGTGCCAGCTCTCTTATACTGTGCGCTGTCAGGTTCTACGGTTACTATCAAAGTGCATTGACGGTTCCTGATTTCTCAAATATTCTGTTTCAGGCAGGTCTTAATGTCATCCTCAGCATTGGTAATAAGCCGCAAGTCGAATGTGTCCACTAAATACTGAAGCACATTCGGGCTCAAAAATGCCGGCAGGGTAGGGCCTAAATATATGCCTTTAATTCCCAGACTCAATAATGCCAGCAAATCAGCAACAGCCTTTTGTTCGTACCATGATACGATCAACGACAAAGGCAATCCGTTTACATCGGTACCAAAAGCATCTGCTAAACCTGTTGCGATCCGTATGGCAGAATATACATCATTGCATTGCCCGACATCCAAAAGTCTCGGCAGACCCGCTACTTCACCGAAATCCAGTTTGTTAAATCTGTATTTTCCGCATGCGAGCGTTAATATCACGCAGTCTTTCGGGACCATCTTAGCAAACTCTGTATAATAGTTTCGACCGGGTCTTGCTCCGTCACAGCCGCCAATAAGAAAGAAATGTCTGATTTTTCCTGCTTTTACTGCCGCTACGATTTTGTCAGAATCGCTTAATACCGAATGATGCCCGAATCCGACAAGTATCTCGTGGGGCTCCTGATCCTCCGGATAGCCGCCCAATTCTATTGCCTGCTGAATGATTTCACTGAAATCCTTTTCACCGTTTTCTCTTTTCCCAATGTGTTTTACCCCTTCCCAGCCCACTACATTCGTGCTGTAGATTCGGCCTTTATAGCTCTCTCTCGGCCGCATAAGGCAATTCGTCGTCATTAGAATACATCCCGGAAGATCATCAAATTGTTTTTGCTGATCTTGCCACGCACCACCGAAATTCCCGACAAGGTGGGGGTATTTTTTTAATCCCTCATATCCGTGGCACGGCAGCATTTCACCGTGTGTATACACATTGACCCCCGTTCCCTTTGTTTGTTCCAGCAGCATTTCCAAATCCTTCAAATCATGTCCCGAAACAACGATAAAGGGCCCTTTCCTCATATGGATATTGACCCTATGGGGTGCCGGATTTCCGTAAACTGCAGTATTGGCTTCATCCAATTTTTTCATAACCTCAATTGCCGCTTCTCCAGTGCGCATGGTCATTCGGATCAGTTCTTCCACTGTAAGGTTATCGTCTGTGAGAGCTTCCAATGCCTGAATATAAAATTCATCTACCTCATCACTGTAATAGCCCAGTTCTCTTGCCTGATGCCCATAGGCGCTGATACCTTTCAGTCCGTATAAAATGGTTTGCCTCAATGAGCGAATATCCGGGTCAAGGGATTTATCATACATAATTCCCGCGAATTGAGCATCCTTTAGCATTTGTGTTTTTGTTTCGGGAAGATCATAAGTGGCGTATGATGTCTGATTGTGAATCTCTCCTGTGATTGTTCTCAAATTTTCTTTTATCCGTTGTGATTCGTTCAATAATTCCACGTGTACTTTCGAATCAAAATTAACATTCGTCAGCGTTGTGAAAAGAACATTTTCGATAAACCGTATGATATTTTTATCGATATGCTGTCCCTCATTTTGCAGAACTTTTCCGTAACAGCTGATCCCTTTGATTTGAAAGATCAGCAAATCCTGCAGATTGGCGATTTCCGGTGTCTTTCCGCAAACCCCAATCTTTGTGCAGCCCTTTCCGTTCGCTGTTTGCTCACATTGATAGCAAAACATTTCGTATCCTAAATCCATATTATTCATATGCTGACCATCCTTATCTTTCGTTTTTATAGTTAAAGTATCGGTCAGGAAACGAAAAATATACTTGGTATGAGAGACCTTACTAATTGTCTCATGTGTGTCTATGCGTCATTTGCTGTGGCGGTTACGTCGAAACAACAGATATCGTTGCAGACAGAGAAACACCACAAGCTTTCTTGTTGACAAACTATCGCCATAGCGATATAATCAATTTGGGTTAAAACTATCAGTGGAGCGATAGGCTCGTGAAAGAGGCACAGCTATGAATAAAATAATCTGCGTTTATCATGGTTCCAGTCAAATTATCCAACAGCCTGTTATTGGCAAAGGAAACCCAAACAACGATTACGGACTGGGGTTCTACTGTACTGAGAGTGTGGAGCTTGCAAAGGAGTGGGCTTGTTCCGCTGAAGCGGATGGCTTTGCAAATCGATATGCCTTTGATTTAAACGGCCTGTCTATCCTCTCGCTTACAGGAGGTAATTATCATATTCTCAATTGGCTTTATGTACTGCTGAATAATCGGAAGTTCCGTATTGGCGGGGCAGTCGCAAGGCAAGCCAAGCAGTATATTGACGAGCATTTTGCGGTAGAGTATAAGCAGTATGATGTCATCAAAGGATATCGGGCGGACGATTCTTATTTCTCATTCGCAAGTGCGTTTCTGAATAATACGATTTCTCTCCAACAGCTTGAAAAAGCGATGTTACTTGGGAAACTGGGCGAACAGATCGTTGCGATATCGGGAAAAGCGTTTGCTCGATTTACATTTGAGGAAGCCATTCCTGCACCGTGTGATATGTATTATCCGAAGAAGCTGGCACGAGACAGTAAAGCGCGCGAGGATTTTGCAAAAGAGAAGGATCGTGAAACGGTTTTGTCTGAAAAATATGTGCTGGACATCATTCGGGAAGAATGGGGGAATGAAGATGAACGCCTACAACGAATTATACTTGGATGATGCAATGGCCAATCTCGGAGATATGGTCGAGTACGCCGTGTGTACACTCGGCTATGCACCGGATGACTTCTTTGGCTGGTTCATTTCCTCCGGAATTGCCTCAAAATTCGAGAATGGAAATCCGAAGTATGTTGCAGGAATGTCGGGGGTCGAACTGGCAGACGCTGTGCTTGCTGCCGTGAATATGCAGAGTGAGCGTCATCATCAGCCCCATCTATCCTCAAAGGGGAGAGAGTACTGGGCCGGATGGATCCTTGCCTATTACCAGTGGGAAACAAACCGACGCTTCAGCGATATGGTAGAATACGGATTGACACTATCGGTAGTGATGTCTCTATATATCCTGCACGAAGCGGATGTAAGCAAATTCGTGGAGAGTGCAGATGAGATCATTCAAAGGAACAAGGGTAGCCGTAAGTCTAAGCTACAGCTTACACGGAAGGCGAGAGGGCTGACACAGCAGCAGCTCAGTGAAGCATCCGGAGTCTCCTTGCGAATGATCCAGCTCTACGAACAGAAGCAGTACGAACTTGCAAAAGCGCAGGCCGGTATTGTGCTTGACCTTGCCAAAGTACTTGGATGCGATGCCGCTGATCTGATCCAGGGATAGAGGGTAAAGATATTCAGCTGAACTGGGCTGCTGAACCCGCATTTTATCCAGACTACTATTTGACTACTATCACGAAAACCCCCGGAGCCCTTGCGCCACAAGGGTTCCGAGGTTTTCTCATAAATGGCGGAAATTTGTGCAATCTCAACCAAGCCCTTGCGCCGCAGGGCTTTCCGGCTTGACGGCTTGATAACTCCGACTCTAAAGGCCGCTGGTTCGAATCCAGTCGGGCGTACCAAAGACCTGCCGTGAGGCAGGTTTTTTGCTGTGCGCCATTGGCTTCGAGGTTTGTCCTCATCAATTCTGCCGAAGCTGCTCCGCCGCCTAAAGCGGAGTTCGACGTGTGTTATTTGAATCGCATGGCAACGCGGTTATTTCGCCAAGATGTTTCCGAATCGTTCCAACGGGGCGGCATCTTCAACCAATACGCACCGCAATAAACCAAAAGTGGTTGGTATCAAAATATGATACCACCACTTTTGCGTGATAAAGTTCCACGAGTACAAAACACTGCTGAACCGAACCTTTCCACGTTCTTATTGCTGGCGGCTTTGTATTGCTCTCCACTTTCTTGCCCCGTTATCTCGTATGAAAAAAGAAACATTCTTCTTGGTGTTATCAGAAATGAGAATATAATAGAATCAGATAATGATTTAAGGAGTGATGGTATCGTATGGAGCTGGCAGAGATTGTAATGAACCCTGTTCGGCAGAGAATATTTCAGTATTTTTTGCTTCATGAAACCGGCACAGTCAAGGAACTCAGGAAAGCGCTGCCGGATATTCCGAGTGCAAGCTTATATCGGCATATCAAGATTCTTGCGGATTGTTCCATCCTCATGGTGGTTGGCGAAAATCGAATTCGCGGTACAGTGGAAAGCGTTTATCAACTCAATAAGGATGCTATGGCTACGGAAGATGAAACCGGAAATGCGGTACAGATGTCGCTGCTGAGTATCTGCGCTTCCTTTGCAAAATATTTTTCCACCGGCAATGCCGATCCGCAAAAGGATATGCTGCTGTTCACGAACTGTACGCTGCTGCTGACAGACGAGGAATTTTCGAAGTACCTTTCGGAGATCAATCAGGTTACGGTCAAGTACATGAAACAGGCAAGCTCGGAAAGCAGCAAACCGCGGAGAATCACGCTCATTTCCGCCCCGACGAACGAGTAGGTGCCGGCCATACAAAAGAGATGAAAGTGTCTGAAAGGATAGATTGTCCGCAAATTTTGCTTCGGACGGATTGACAAGCGCTACTTGCTAATGTATAATTCGCGTTATACATAATGTGAGTTATAAATGCGGAGGTTCGAAAATGCCCGCCAAAGCAAAAGTCACAAAAGAAATGATCGTAGATGCGGCCTTTGCGATTGCCCGCGAGGCGGGAGTGGAAAACATCAACGCAAGGACAGTATCGGAGAGGCTGCATTGCTCCACACAGCCCGTCATGTATCATTTTGCGACGATGGAAGAACTGAAAAGAACAGTCTATGCGAAGGCAGACCTTTATCATTCGGAATACCTTATGACCATGAAGAAACCGCCCAAGGGCGCTGCCCTTGGGATCGGAATGAATTATATCCGCTTTGCCATCGAAGAACCCCGCCTGTTCCGCTTCCTTTTTCAGTCGGATTATTTTAACGGAAAGACTTTGCTTGAACTGATCGATGCCGAGGAGCTTATCCCCGTTCTTTCAGCGATGCAGGGATCCTTGGGAATCGGCATGGAGCAGACGAAAACGGTTTTTATCACGGTGTTTCTGTTTGCCCACGGGTATGCAAGCATGATCGCCAACAATGAGCTGAAATACGATGAAGACACGATCAATTCCCATTTGGAGCGGGCATACAGAGGTGCAATATTGGCAGCGCAGGAGGAAATGGCATGAAAGAATGTGCAGGAGCTGTCGGTACATTGGCTGACAAGCGAAGCGAGGCGCCACGGATGGATGAAACCCTGAAATTGCGTTGGCTTTGCTGCCCCAGATGCGGCGGCAAAACAAGAACGCAGATCCGGCCACATACGGTGTTGGAGGATTTTCCCCTATTCTGCCCGAAGTGCAAATACACCTGCGTAATTCGTTTCGAGCACGGAAAAATTGAAGAAATCAAAATGCCAGACGCTTAGACGCAGTGCAGATCGAGAAAATCGGTTTGCTCTGCGTCTTTTTGCATATCGGCTCCATCCTCAGTGCCTCTTGGTATTCCCGGCTCCCTGACATTGCATATCACGAAGCTGAAATTGCCGGTGTCGGTGCTTCGCAATATAAACGGCTTCCCTATGTGCGGGTGCTGCAGCTTCGGTTTCAAAATCAGACGATTTATTTGCAGGATGTCGATATTTGCGACAGGCTATACGGTCAACCGACGGAGATAGAGGCGCTGCTGGGATACGATTTTCTGGAAGGCCGAGACTGGCTGCTGGAGCAGGCGTTTAAACTGCTGTCATAAGCAACAAGGCTCGGAAGATTCTGATTCCCTGATGTAAACGCCGCCGTCCAGCGGAACACGAAATTGGATAAAGAAAACGCCGACAAAATCATTGACTTGCTGTGGGCATTAAACCGGCAAGGCCGCACCGTTATCATGGTAAGCCATGACACAAACGCTTTTCGATACTGTACACGCATTGTCAAAATCGAAAATCAGGGTCTTGTGGACGCCACTCCGAAGAAAGTTGAGAATGGAGATAAATGAAACGAAAAGCACTGACCATCCCTCTGAAACGCTGCTGGAGAAGCATGGGTTTCTGATCTACGAGCTGCTGACACCGGATGATATTCAAGGGGACATCATCGACAAGGCCGGGGCAGGTCTGAAAGCCTTTGAGTATGTCAATTACTGCCTTGCCGTCAGGAAATCTTAGATTGTATGGAGGTAAGATTATGAAAAACACGAATCAACTGATCGGCTGCTGCGGGCTGGACTGTGAAACCTGCGACGCCAGAATCGCAACGCTTACAAACGACAACGCCCTACGCGAAAAAACTGCCGCCCTGTGGACAAAGCTCAACGGGGTAACGATCACACCGGAAATGATAAGCTGCACTGGCTGCCGCATAGAGGGCGCAAAAACGTCCTTCTGCGACAAGCTCTGCCCCGTACATAACTGCGTTCGGGAAAAGGGACTGGATACCTGCGCCGACTGCGCGCAGATGGACGGATGTCCAACGTTTGGGCAAATCGCCGTAAACAGCCCGTTTGTGCTGGAAAACCTGAAGGCGCTCCGCGAGGCGAAGTGATTCTGGGAGGGCACTGGATTAATCATGTCAAAACGAACACGACAATACATCGGTATTCTGGCTGCGCTTGCCGCCTACTACCTCGTTCACGAGGGCGCACATCTGCTGTATGCCCTGCTCACCGACGTGTTTAAGCAAATTAGGCTTATGGGACTTGGCGTTCAAATCGACGTATATGCCGAGCACATGACAAATATGCAGCTTGGAATCTTTTGCCTTGTGGGTGCTTTGGCAACCTTTTCTGTGGGATACCTGCTGGCGGCACTTGCAAGGAGTATCTGTCATGCCAAAAGCAAGCTGCTTCGTGCGGTGCTTTACTACATAACGATTGCATTTTTACTGCTCGACCCGCTTTACTTGAGCATCCTGTGCGGCTTTTTCGGCAGCGGGGATATGAACGGCATCGCCCTCCTTTGCCCGGAGTGGGCGGCAAGGTGCCTTTTCGGTGTGCTGCTCTTTGTAAATGGGTTGGTATTCTGGAAGCGGGTACTGCCTGTCTACCGACAGTCTTTTTCTCAACGATGAACGTATAGGAGGAACTATGAAACACTACAAGAAAACAATGACGATGTTGCTGACCGCAGCGGTATTGCTGGTATCTGTCTTTATGACGGGGTGTACCAGTCCGACAGAGCCGAAGAACAATACTCCATCCGGGACAGACGCGCCCGCCGAATCCGACGGCCTTGGCGTGTATGTCAAGCTGGAGCGCGATGATGCCAGCTCTATCGCCCTGCACGGCGGCAGCAGCTTTACAAAGGTATGTGAAAATGCGGATGGTTCGCTGTTAAAGGCCGGTGAATGGATTTTCACCGGGGACGATATTGTACAGCTTTCCCAAAAGGACAACTGCTCCGTCCTCTTTACCGTTAGCGCGCATGATGCCGACGATACGCTGCTGGGAGAAGGCGCGTTCCTCTACGATGTGGCACAAGAAAAGCTGTATGTCACCATTTCTGAGGACGGCGTGACCTGCTCCACCTCTGACGCAGCCGATGCCCCGGCAGATGTGCCGCCGGTGCTGACACTGCCCATTCTGGATGAGATCGACCGGAATGTGACCATCGGAACCGCAGGTTCTTCGCTGCTGGCTGTGCAGGCGGCGGCCAAGCTGCTGGACTGGGGCGAGAACACCGGCCTTGGCGCGGATGAAGTCAGCGACGCCGCCTCCACATGGCTGGCCGCAAAGAACAACGATTTGACCGATTGCCTGAAAAAGCTGGAGCTGGTGGACGGAGCCTACCGGAAACTTCTGACCGGCGAAGCACGGGAGCTGCTGGACAGTGCCGGGTGTGAAGATGTGGAGATCACTTGGGGCAGCGACCCGGTAGAGCCGGTGGAGGCCATCATGCAGGCGGCGGGGCTTCGCGGATGATGCGGGCAGCCAATACGAAGAAAGGAAGTCCTGAAGATGAATAACAGCTTGTTTGTCATAGAGCGCGCACGGGCAGAGGATGCGGCGGCCCTCTTGGATTATCTGAAAATCGTGGGCGGCGAAACTGAAAATCTCAGCTTCGGTGCGGAGGGAGTGCCGCTCAGCCTTGAAGCAGAGCAAGACTATCTGCGTTCGCAGTGCGAATCAACGGACAATGTGCAGTATCTCGCCAAGGTATATGGCGAGATCATCGGCACGGCAAGCCTGAACCGCAAGCCTCGGCGCATGAGCCATCGCGGAGAGTTCGGTATCAGTCTGAAAAAAGCGTGGTGGGGCTGCGGCGCGGCATCTGCTCTGATGGAAGCAATTCTTGCCTTTGCCAAGGAGAACGGCTTTGAGCAGTTGAATCTGGAGGTGCGCAGCAGCAACGCCCGCGCCATCCATCTGTATGAGAAGTACGGCTTTCGGAAGCTGTGTACGTTTCCCCATTTTTTCAAAATCAATGGAGAATATATTGATTTTGACCTGATGAACCTCGAACTGAACACAGCAGATGACCGCATAGAGGGAAATATGAGATGAAAGCAAAAGATACCCCAGCGAACGAGGACGGCGCCGCTGATGACGCATGGAAAGCTGCGTTTGAAAAAAGTCTGCTGGAGAACTACGGCGTCAAGCCAGATCATTACGAGGAACTGGAAAACGGTGTATATCAGGTCTACGTAGAAATTGATGGAAAGGTTGTTCCCTATGTTGCGGTGGATTCTGCAACCGGTGACTACCACGGATAAAGATGCCCGATGGCGAAAAAGGACTCTCTCTGCGGGAAATGTACCCCGCAGAGAGAGTCCTCTGCGTTATAGGAATACTCGCGTCAAATCTCCTGCATTCCCTGCAATCCGCGTGGTGGAGGGCGCCATAGATCTTCCGCAGCCGCTTGGTGAAGGTGTCCGGGCGGATGAGCTGTCCACGCTCGCCGAGGAACTTGATTATTCTGTGTTTTTTGATAGAATGAGCATATCGGGTGGCAGACGTGAAGCGGATATGTAAATCTGCCGATATAAGGCATAATGGATGTGCTGTGTTTACCAAATCGGAAGTTGGAGGTGTGAATATATGGCAGGTGCGTATTACAAACCTTGCAAGGAATTTGACATTTGCAATGAGCTGATTGAAAAATACTGGGAATCAAAACAATATGACAAATGCTTTGAAGGTCATTTGGTATTGGCGGAGCAGGGCTATCCCCTTGCTGAATGTCAAATAGGCTATTTCTATTATGAGGGACTTGGCGTGGAAAAGGACTTGGAAAAAGCACTATATTGGACTCGCCGTGCCGCAGAGCATGGTGATAGAGATGGACAATACAATTTGGCAGAGTTTTATGAAGGTGCAATCGGAGTAGAACGAGATATCGAACAGGCTAAGCATTGGTATCGACTTGCTGCATTGCAAAACCATGATTTGGCAATCGAGAAATGCAAAGAGCTTGGAGTTTCATTCTAATTGCGCATCGCGGCATAATGAACAGTTCGTCAACTTCCGGTTTGCCGGACTGACGGGATGCAGTAAGCAGCTGCGGCGCTTAATCAAAAAATTTTTAATTCGACTGCAATAAATCGTCCTTTCCGTGCATTACACGGATGACAGGAGAAAAAAGCCCATGCTCAGTATGCTGATGAAAACCGAATATGCGCCGGCAGAGGATCGACACGAGCTGCAGCAGTTGTTGCTTCACATTGCCGGCGGGGAGCGTGACGCTTTGGCGGAGCTGTATCAGCGCACGCGCACAGCGGTGTACGGTCTTGCGCTTTCCTATCTCAAAAACGCGCAGGACGCGCAGGATCTCACGCAGGACGTCTATGTGCAGGTGTGGGACTGCGCGGCGCAGTACCGACCCACCGGCTCGCCCATGGGCTGGCTGCTGACCGTGTGCCGCAACCTGTGCCTGATGCGTCTGCGGCGGGAGGAACGCCATGCCGCCCTCAGCGAGGAGGAATGGGACGCCATTCCCGCGCAGGAGTGCGGACTGGACGCCGACGAGCGCGCGCTGCTGCAAGGTGCATTGGCAAACCTCGCTGACGAGGAGCGGCGCGTTGTGCTGCTCCACGCGGTCACGGGCATGAAGCACCGGGAGATCGCGGCGCTGCTGGAGCTGCCGCTTCCCACCGTCCTGTCGAAATATCACAGAGCATTAAAAAAGATGCGCAGCTTTTTGGAAGGAGATGACGCCTGATGACCAATGAAAAGATGGAGCAGAGACTGGCCGCGGCGCTTGAAAAGACCGCGCCGGATGATATGAGCGGCGTTCTCTCCCGCTGTGAAGCGCGGAAAGGAACGGTCATTCCCATGACGACAAAGAAAACGGTAAATCGAAAATGGACAACGCTTGTGGCTGCCTGCCTCGCGGTGATGCTGCTGTGCGGCGGAGGCGTGTTCTATCAGCAGGCCCATGCGGTGGCGTCTGTGGTGTCGCTGGATGTGAACCCCAGCATCGAGCTGAAGGTCAGCAGGAACGAAAAGGTGCTCGTCTGTACCCCGCTCAACGAGGATGCAAAAGCCATCCTGGCGGATATGAGTAACGGTGCTGACCTCAAGGGCGCAAAGCTGGATGTGGCGGTGAACGCCATCGTGGGCAGCCTCGTGCGAAACGGCTATCTCGACAGCATTTCCTCCGCCATCATGATCTCGGTGGAGGACAAGGATACCGCCCGTGCGGAAAAGCTCCAGCGTGAGCTGACCAGCGCCGTGGACGGCGTGCTGCAGACCAGCGAAGCAAAGGCCGCCGTCCTGACGCAGACGCTGACGCAGGACGCGGCGCGGGAGCAGCAGGCCCGGGAAAATAACATTTCCTCCGGCAAGGCGGCGCTGGTGAACCGCGTCCTCACCATCAACCCGTCGCTGAAGTTTGACGCGCTGGCAAAGCTCTCGGTCGAAGAGCTCAAGGACCTCGCCGAGGCGGGCGCGCCCGCCATGCCCATCGGCAAGGATGCCGCCGCTTACGCCGCGGAGCAGTATGCCGGGACAACGGCGTTGGACTCCGTCACGGCGGAGGTCGATTCCGAGCTGGACGAATTCCCTGCGCACTACGAGGTGGAGCTGCACACGGCATGGGGTGAGTTTGAGTATCTGGTGGACGCCTACACGGGGAAGGTGCTCAGCGGGCAGAAGGACTTGCCGGCCACGGCCCCTGTAGGGGATGAGACGGCAAAGCCTATTGCGCCGTCCGGCGACATCGGTCACGCCAAGGCGAAGTCCATCGCCCTGCACCACGCGGGCGTGAGCGAGAACAAGGCGTATGACATGGAGATCGAGCTGGACGACGAGGACGGCACGCTCATCTATGAGGTCGAGTTCAAGTCCGGCGGCATGGAGTACAGCTACGAGATCAACGCCGCCACCGGCGCGATCCTCAAGCACGAGGCGGAGTTGGAGGACTGACGCGAAAATGGAAAGTATGCGGTGCAGGCGTACTTGCAGGACAGAGTAATATGTAGAAGCGCAGAAAATAATCCGGCCACATGGAAATCGTTTCGAGAGTGTTAATACCAAGCAAGAAAAGTCGCTGTCAACAGACGGCGGCTTTTCCTTTTCTGGCAGTATGCACAAGGTCATACGCTTCGCGGGTAATGGAAGCAGCTGGCGTTTGCGGAAAAGTCACAATTTGCGGTGGTGAGCTTCAAATACCGCTTGCTTTTTTGCGCATGATATAATATACTATTAGTATGTGTACTAAAACGTTTGGGAAGAGGTGCTAAATTTGCGGAGAGACAGCAGTGAAACAAAGAAGAAAATACTGACCGTGTGCGTCCGCCTTTTTTTGGAGCAGGGGTATAAAAACACCTCGGTCAGTCAGATCGTGGAGGAGGCAGGCGTGGCAAGGGGAAGCTATTTGAATCTTTTTCCCACCAAGGACAAAATTTTGCTGGATTTGACCGAGACGATGTTCGGCGGACAGTTCGGCGTGGCGAGAAGCATTGCAGACACCAAGCTGCCGCCGGTTTACGCCTATGCGGTGGAAACGGCGATCCAGCTGACACTGACCGAGCTGAACGAGAACCTGCGGGAGATCTACATCGAAGCCTACTCCTTGCCTGAAACATCGGAGTATATCTACCTGCATACCACGGCGGAGCTGAAGCAGATTTTTGGTGAAAATTTCCCCGATGATACCGAGAGCGACTTTTACGAGATGGAAATCGGCACGGCGGGACTGATGCGCAGCTATATGGCGAGAAAATGTGATATTCATTTTCCGCTGGAACGCAAGCTCAGCCGCTTTTTGACGGCATCAATGAGAGTGTATCGTGTACCGGAGGAAGAACAGGCAAAGGTGCTTGCCTTTATTCAATCATTAGATATTAAGGCAATCGCCACAGAGGTTATGTATAAGCTGTTTGCCATGTTGGAAATGAAATACGATTTTAAGCTGTCAAAGAACGGCGAAATGGAGGAAACAAGATGAAGAAACGATTATTCAGTATCCTGCTTGCTCTGTGCATGGTGCTCTGCCTTGTGCCGACCACGGCATTTGCCGAGAGCGAGACGGAAGAAACACCTGTATGCACCTGCGAAACGGCCTGCACGGCGGACAACATGAACAAGGAATGCCCTGTCTGTGGAGCGGAGAATGCCATACCGCAGAACTGCGGTCAATACATCCCTGTTGAGGACCGAACCGGCGAAAACGGCAGCACCGAGAGAGCCGATGATCCGAATGGTCCCATAGAGCTGAGTGCCGCAGATCAGGTACAGGCCATGATCGACGGTTTACCGAACGCAGAAGAAATCACTGAAGATAACGCCGAAGAAGTCAAGGCGCAGCTTGACGCCATCGACGAGGCGAAGGAGAAGCTCTCCGACGAGGAAATCGATGAGCTGGATATGACCCGGTATGCGGAAGCTGCCGCTGCATTGGGGGCGCTGGCTGCGCCAATGCTATTGGCTAATGATTCGCCTGACGAGCAGTTTTCCCTCGCTCCCGGCGGCAGATATTACTTTGACCTATCAGCGATGAATATTCCCGGAACGGCAAACGGCGATCTGCCGGACAGCACCCTGCACTATGTGCCTTTCACCTATGTGGGTACGGTGAATGCCTATTCATTGGAAAATGAAGCCGACAAAGATACCACCTCTTACGAACATAGCTTGTTTATTGCGAACTACAATGTAACGCATACGGTAAGCTGGGATGCCCTGAACACCGCAGGTCTGATTTTCGGCAAGGACTATGCCGCAGGCGGCGTGGACTATACCCTGCGCGCACCGTCTGTGGGAAGTAACTCTACAGGTTCGGGCGATTCCCAACGCGGCGTGCCCCAAAGCAACGAATGGGACAGGATGCTGGACAAGGACGAAGGACATATCAAAAACTGGAGTAATATGTATTCGTGGGGGCAGGATGCTTTTTCTGGCGGCGCGTCGTACCGTGCGGTTCGCGGGTGCGATTCGGCCCGCTACTGGATCAGCGTCAATGCTGCGTACTCCAACCCGAGCGTCGGTTTCCGCCCCGTCCTTGAAGTCATGAACCCTGACACACTGGGTTCTGACGGACTGAAGGTCGTTACCCTTGACTTAAACGGCGGCAAGCTGGGCGGCAGCTCCGATGCTATTCACATCATCGTGAAAAACGGCAGCAAGTTTACCGCGCCCGCGTCCGACGGCCTGACCCGCCCGGACGGAAATACAGGCAGCTACTTTATGTGGCTTGGCAGCGATGGCAAGCTCTACGCACCCGGTGCCAGTGTTCCGGCGGACGTTACCAAGCTCACGGCGCAGTTTGCTTTATCAGAACAGTTTTCCCTCAAACCCGGCGGCAGATATTATTTTGACCTTTCGGCGATGGACATTCCCGGAACGGCAAACGGCAGCCTGCCGGACAGCACCCTGCACTATGTTCCCTTTACTTATGCCGGAACGATAGAAGCCTACAAGCTCACGTCTGCGATGGCGACCACCGAGGAATATGCACAGCAGAACAAATACGCTCACAGCCTGTTTGTGGCGGACTATGCCGTAACGCATAAGGTAAACTGGAATAACTTAGATACTGCGAGTCTGATTTTCGGCAAAAATTATGCCAGCGGCGGCGTGGACTATACCCTGCGCGCACCGTCTTGTGGAAGTGGGTTTACCGGTTCAGACGATTCAGAGCGCGGTACGCCCCAAAGCAATGAGTGGGACGCGGTGCTGGACAAGAACAGCGGCTATGTCAAAAACTGGAACGACATATATTCGTGGGGGCAGGACACATCAAGTTACGAATCGCCGTACCGTGCGTTTCGCGGGTACGGTTCGGCCCGCGGCTGGAGCCACTACGGTGCTGCGTACTCCTTCCCGGACGTCGGTTTCCGCCCCGTCCTTGAAGTCCTGAACTCTGACACACTGGGCTCTGACGGGATGAAGGTCGTTACCCTTGACCTGAACGGCGGCAAGCTGGGCGGCAGCTCCGAGGATATTCAGATCATCGTGAAAAACGGCAGCACATTTACCGCTCCCATGTCCGGCGGTTTGACCCGCCCGGACGGAAATACAGGCAGTTACTTCATGTGGCTCGGAAGCAACGGCAAGCTCTACGCGCCCGGTGCCAGTGTTCCGGCTGAGGTGACGAAACTGACTGTGCAGTGGACAGCCCCGACCTACGCCGTAACCTTGAATACGAACGGCGGCACGATCGCAGACGGGAAGGATGTCACAGGCTATACCTACGGCGTGGGCGCAACACTCCCGACAGATGTGACGCGCACCGGGTACACCTTCAAGGGCTGGTATGATAACGAAGGCTTGACCGGCGATCCTGTGACGGCAATCGGCAACACCGAAACGGGCAATAAGGAATACTGGGCGAAGTGGGAGATCAATCAATATACCATCACAGTCAAACCCGAAAACGGCAAAGCGGATATTACCATAACGCAGGATTACGGCACACCAATTACCGCTCCGACCCTGACAAGAGAGGGCTATCAGTTCAACGGTTGGGATAAAACATTCCCGACAACCATGCCTGCGGAGAATCTGACGATCACGGCGCTGTGGCGTGACATTGCGGTGCCTACAGGCGAAATCAAGATTGCCGAAAACGACTGGAAGTCTTTCCTCAACACCATCACCTTCGGTTTGTTCTTTAAGGATACGCAGACGGTAACTGTTACGGCCACTGACAACAGCGGCGAGACGGTGACAATTGAATACTTGCTGAGCGAAAAGGCGCTTACCGAATCGGAACTTGCGGGAATGACCTTTACGGCATATTCCGCACCGTTCAGTATCAATCCCGATAACGAGTATGTTATTTATGCAAAACTGACCGATACCAGCGGAAACGTTGCCTACATTAACACAAACGGCATCGTGCTGGACGCAACAGTCCCCGTTATCTCCGGCATTGAGAACGGCAAGACCTATTGCGAGGCACAGACGCTCACCGTTGACGAGAAGTATGTAGACACCGTCACCGTAAACGGCACGGAGGTCACGCTTGACAAAAACGGCAGCTTTGTCCTCTCTTCGGCGGACGGCGAGCAGAGAATCATCGTCACCGATAAGGCGGGCAACACCGCCGAAATGACCGTAACGGTAAACGACGGGCATACCTACGGTGAATGGGTATCCAACGGCGACGGCACGCACACCCGTAAATGCACGGTGGACGGCTGCACCGGCTCCGAAACCAAAGACTGCTCCGGCGGGACGGCGACCTGCAAGGACAAGGCAAAGTGCGCGGTCTGCGGAAAGACCTACGGCGAGCTTGATGCGAAGAACCACGCCAACTTAAAGCACGTCCCGGCCAAGGCGGCGACCAGGACCGCCGAGGGCAACATCGAGTATTGGTATTGCTCCGGTTGCAAGAAGTATTACAAGGATGCTGCGGCAACACAGAAAATCAAGCAGGCCGATACCGTAACGGCAAAGCTGCCCGGCGGCACCGTCAAACCCGGCGCCGACAAGTCTCCGCAGACGGGAGATAACTCCAATCTTTTGCTGTGGATTGCTCTGCTGTTTATCAGCGGCGGTGCTGCCATTGGCACAACGGTTGTCAGCAGAAAGAAAAAGTACAACAGATAATCGAATCGCGGGGAGAGGGGCTGAGAAGGCAGCTTCTAAACGGCATAATCGCGCAGGCAAAACGAACACAAAAAGCACTTTTCTGACAAGTTTGTATGGTGGAAGCTTTCCTTTGTGTGCTGTATAATGATGGCACAGACAAGGAGGTGGTCAATATGCTGGCAGAGAATCTGGCGCTCCTGCGAAACCTCCGCGGCATGACGCAGGAGGAGGTGGCGGAGGTCATCGGCATCTCGCGCCAGTCCTACGCCAAGTGGGAGCAGGGCGAAACGATCCCCGACATTGAAAAATGCGACCGGCTGGCAAAATTCTACGGGGTCTCCATCGATGCCCTTATCCATCAGGATGAGGAGGTCGGCAAGGCGCGGGTGGCGCCCGCCCCGGTGGGCAAGCACCTGTGGGGAACGGTGGCGATGGGCGCCAAGGGGCAGATCGTCATCCCCAAGGCCGCGCGGGATACCTTCCGCCTGAGCGAAGGCGATCGGCTGGTCGTCCTGGGCGACGAGGAGCAGGGCATCGCGCTCATCAAGGCGGAGGTCTTTGAGGAGCGGATGCAGAAGGCTCTGCGTGCAGGTCAGAAATCCAACGAATAAAAGAAGGTGCGATCATGAAATGTCCCGAATGTGGAAAGGAAATGCGGGAGGGGTATCTCTTTTGCAGCAAGGACGGCGCGTTCAGCTTTGCAAACGAGGTGCCGGGCGTATTTGAGAACGCGAAGAATGCCGATGGCTTTGTGAAGATCACAGACCTCAAGGCCAGCCACCGGACGAGAGTTCCGGCGTCCATCTGCGAGGAATGCAGGACGGTCATGCTCAAGTATTGAGTGAGGCTGCCGCTTCCAACCGAAAAAAGACCCCAAGCCGTTGTGCCGCAACGGCTTGGGGTCTTGCTATGTTTGCTTTCTGCCGTATGACGCGGCGCAGGTCAGAACGCGAACAGGTTCAGTCCCGTGTCCGGGTCGTGCGCTCTGTCCACCGCGCCGGGAATGACCTCTACGATCATTTCGCAGGTGGCGCTGACCACCGCCCGATTTAAGTGGCCGCCAAACACCTGCCCCTTGTCGTTTCCGGCGCTCATGTGCAGATGGGCGTAGAACGCGCCGTCCATGGTGTTGATGGTGCCGGTCAGGGAGACGATCTCAAAATTGCCGCGGAACTCGTTTGCATAGTACCGCTGCTCCTCCACCTTGTACACGCCCACTGTAAAATCGTTGGTCGCGCCCAGGGCGGTGACAATGGCCAGCGTGATGTTCTCCCTGCGCGCAAGCTCTTTTACCTGATCGAGGATCTCCTCGCCCCTGTCGATCCGCGCCACGATTTTATCGCCAAATCTTCTGTATTCCATCGTAAACCACTCCTTGCGTGTCAATTTTCTCTGTGGTATTTTCATAATAGTACCTGTATCTGGCGTTCTGTCAAGATGCATTTGAAAATATTGAAAGAAAGTCCGGGCGGAAAACCGCTCGGACTCTTCGCGTATCTTATAAAAGCTGCGGTAGAAGTACCCGCATCAGTTCCACAAGCTGCGAAACAAGCTGTTGCCGATGCTTTCTCCCGCACCATGAATAGCACCTGCTATGATAATGGCGGCAGCTATGATCGCCAAGGCAATCATGATAGCGCCTATCAAGTGTTGATATTCTTTCATTTTGATTACCTCCACAGCGTTCAATTTGTTATGCAATACCCACGTACAAATTATACCACAAATTTACGAACAAGTCTACCGTAATTTTTGTGAAATATGGCAAAGACAGAGCAACTTTCGCCATCTCCTTCGCGATACTGAGGCCAAGACCGAAGCTGCGGGCTCATGCGGAGAGAAAGAGCGATAAACACAGTTCTCCGTTGACATTGCGGGGGTGTCTCGTATAATGTTAGGTACAATGTGCGAAATCAAGCGTGATACGAAGCACGGGCGAAAGGCGGTGTCTGTGTATGCTTACGGTGCAGAACGTTTCCCACGATCCGTTTTACAACCAGGCCTTTGAGGAATATGTCTACCAGACATATCTGGACGATGATATTTTCCTGCTGTGGCAGAACGCTCCGACGGTGGTGGTGGGCAGCTATCAGAATATCTGCCGGGAGGTCCACGTGGAGGCGCTGCGGCGGCGGGGAATTCCCGTGGTGCGCCGGATCAGCGGCGGCGGGACGGTCTATCACGATCTGGGGAATGTGAATTATACATACATCGTCCGCGCCAGCGGCGCCGTGGATTACGATGCTGTACTCTCCCCGGTGATCGCGGCGCTGAATGAAATCGGCGTTCCTGCCCGGAAGAACCGAACCTGTGACATCGCCATCGGCGATTTGAAGATCTCCGGCAGCGCCCAGCGGATGACAAAGGGGCGGCTGCTGCACCACGGCACGCTGCTGTTTTCCTCGGATCTCGGCGTGCTGGATCAGATCACCACCCACCGGAAAAACGACTGCTTCCAGAGCCGGGGGACACAGTCCGCCATCTGCACCGTCACCAATATACAGGAGCATCTGGCGAGCCCCATGACCATTGAGAAGTTTCAAGATAGGCTGCTGGAGCAGATGGTGCCGCCCGGGAGTCCCCATCTGACGCTGACGGCGGCGCAGGAGGCGGAGGTCTGCCGTTTGCGGGACGAAAAGTACCGCAGCTGGGAGTGGACGTGGGGCAGGACGCCCGCCTTCACCTACGAGAAGTCCGGGAGCTTCCACGGCGCACCTATCCGTGTGGCCTACCAAGCCAAGCGCGGTATCGTCTCGGATGCGGTCATCGACTGCGCCGTTATCGACGGCGCGTTGGCGGCGCAGCTGCTGAACGGCGCGCACTTGGACCCGGAGGGCTTTGCCGCCATCTGCCATCTGCTGGCAGGCGACGGGGCAGAGGAATTGATGGACTATCTCATGTAAGCAGCTATAAGACACTTTTGAAAATCGTATCGCCGGGTACGGCAGAAAGGAACAACACGATGGAAAAGAAGATCAATATGCCCAAGCTGGCACCGGAAATGGAGAGCGGCGTTTTGTGCGCGTGGCTGAAGGAGGAGGGCGACACCGTCGCCGCAGGCGAGCCGCTCTTTGAGATCGAGACCAACAAGGTGGTCAATCAGGTGGAGGCTACCATCTCCGGCGTGCTGAAAAAGCAACTGGCGGAGGAGGGCGACACCGTCTGTGTGGACACCGCCGTGGCGGTGCTGGAGGCGGAGTGAGATATGGAAAAGAAACCGGAGTGGCTGAAGGTCCGCTATAATCAGGACGCCGTCAACGAGGTGGCGGCGCTGATGCGGGATCTGAAGCTGAACACCGTCTGCAAGGAGGCCAACTGCCCCAATCTGGGCGAGTGCTACCAGAAGCACACCTCCACCTTTATGATCCTCGGCAGCGTCTGCACCCGGAACTGCCGGTTCTGCAACGTCACCACCGGCCATCCGCTGCCCCCCGACCCGGAGGAGCCGATGAACGTGGCAAGAGCCGCTAAAAAGCTGCATCTGCGGCATGTGGTGCTGACCTGCTCCACCCGTGACGACCTGCCGGACGGCGGCGCGGAGCAGTTCGCCAAGTGCGTCCGCGCCATTCGGGAGGTCTGCCCCGGCACCACGGTGGAGACGCTGATCTCCGACATGAAGGGCGACCACGCCGCGCTGGACACGGTGATCGCCGCCCACCCGGAGGTGCTGAACCACAACGTGGAGACAGTGAAGGAGCTGCAAGGCGCCGTGCGGCCGCAGGCGCGGTACGAGCGGTCTCTGGGTGTGCTGCGTTACTGCAAGGAGCAGGACCCCACGCTGCTGACCAAGACCGGCTTTATGGTGGGTCTGGGAGAGACGGAGGAACAGATCAGCCGTCTCATGGACGATATTTTAGAGACGGGCTGCGACATCCTCACCATTGGACAGTATCTCCAGCCCTCGCCCCAGCACTACCCGCTGGCGCGGTACGCCACGCCGGAGGACTTCGCCCGCTGGAAAGAGCTGGCACTGGCCAAGGGCTTCCGCCATGTGGCGTCCGCGCCGCTGGCCCGCAGCTCCTACAAGGCGTGGGAGGCACTGGAGGACGTGCATGATCTATATTGAGACAGGCTCCACGGATGTGTACTATAACTTCGGGTTGGAATACTACTTCACGCTGGAAAAGCGTCTGCCGGAGACGGTGTTCCTTTTCTGGCGCACCACGCCCACGCTGATGGTGGGCAAGTACCAGAATGTGCTGGAGGAGATCAACAAGCCCTACGCCGATGCTCACGGCATTCATCTGGTGCGCCGCATGAGCGGCGGCGGCACCATCTATACGGACATGGGCGGCTGGCAGTTCACGTTCATCCAGCACAAGGAGGCCGGGGAGATCGAGTTCAGCCAGTACATCGCCCCGGTGATCGGCGCGCTGGGGGAGATGGGGGTGAGCGCCGCCTTCAACGGCCGCAACGACCTGACCATCGACGGCAGGAAGTTCTCCGGCAACGCCCAGTACCGTCTGGGCGACTGCATCGTGCACCACGGCTCCCTGCTGTTCGATACGGACATCGCGCAGATGGTGGCGTCCACCACGGTGGACAGCTACAAGATCACCTCCAAGAGCATCAAGTCCGTCCGGGATCGCGTGACCAACATCTCTGAGCATCTTCCCGCCCCCATGGACGCGGAGACCTTCAAGGAGACCATGGTGCGGCACATCATGAACGGCAGCGCCGATACCTACACCGTCACACCGGAGGACGACGCCCGCATCCGGGAGATCGCCGGGGAGCAGTTCCAAAGCTGGGAGCGGATCTTCGGCAGAAGCCCGAAGTTCACCATCGACCGGACGGGGCGCTTCGCCGGCGGGAAGGTACAATTCAAGCTGGACGTGCAGAAGGGGCTTATCCGGGACGCCGCCGTATACGGCGACTTCTTCTCCACACTGGACGCAGACACCCTCTGTGCCGCGCTGATCGGCTGCCCCTACGAGCGAGGTGCGGTGCTGGCAGCCCTCCGCAGCCACGGCATCGATGGCGCGGTGTACCGCATTTCCGCCGAGGAGCTTGCGTCGGTGGTGGTCGACTGACCCGCTGTGCGCCTGCCCGCTGTGAAATTTATATTCCCATATTGCAGCAAGCCCGCCTACAGTTTTCTGTAGGCGGGCTTGTTTATGCTGCTTTCTGGTGAAGGGGCAGATACGCTCTATTTTTGTGTGCAGGCTATACTGTTAACAGAAAGGCTCCAGCTGAAAGGCCAGCTCGGTGCGGCCCACGACGGCATGGTGGTTGTTGTAAAGGTTTTTGTCGTGAAAGCGGGGCAGGGAGCAGGCTTCCTCCGGCGTGATGACGCCGAGCTGGGTGAGAACCGAGAGTATGGCATACGGGACGATGGAGGAGGCGCCGTCCTCCATCTTGAGGGCGATGCCGATCCCCTTATCCTTGATGCCCACGGCATAGAATGCGCTGGCACCTGATTTGCAGAAGATGCGGTCGCCGAAGGCGGCCATCAGCTGGGTGCAGATGCGATCGGTTCCTGCCACCATTTCCGGATGTGCTGTCATGGCGGACGTGATGCGTCGGACGACAGCGGCCCGGGTGGAGTCAAAAAGCGTGGGAAGGGACATACGGGCGTAGCCTTGTGCCAGCCGGTAAAGGGGCAGCGCGTGGACCGGAACGCCGCAGCCGTCCACGGCCAGATGGACGTCTGAGGTCTCCACGCCGCACATTTCGGCAAACACCGAGAGGATACGCTGCTGGACAGGATGCTCCAATGCGGTATAGCCTTCCAAAGACTCCCCTAAATGGCGGGCGGTGATGAGCATACCGGCGTGCTTTCCGGAGCAGTCGCAGTAGATGGGCGCCCGGGGGATGCCGGCGATCTTCAAGGCATCCTCGGCGGGGACATACATGGGGTATTCCGACCCGCAGCACAGCTGGTCGGGGGAGAGCCCGGCCTTGTGCAGGATGCTCTCCACGGCCTTTACATGAAAGGGCTCTCCATTATGGGAGGAGCAGATGACGGCCAGCTCCTGTTGGGTAATGCCGTAATGCTCCAGCGCACCGCTCTCTGCCACGGGAATCGCCTGAAGGGGCTTGGCGGAGGAGCGGGCAAATGTAAGACGCTCCGGATCACCGAGCTTCCAAAGGATCTTGCCTGTGTGATCCGTTACCGCGATGTGTCCCCGGTGGACCTGATCCACCAGCTCGCCGCGGTATTGATAGGCAATAACAGCCATAGCATATACCTCCGTTTCTTAAATCACAAAGTAGAAAAAGCGCAGCACATCACCGTAATCGTCGGCATCAAAGGCCACGGTGGTGGGAGAGATGAGGCTGGCGCCGGGATAGTGGGAGCATCCATAGGCGTCATAGTGGTGTACATAGGTGACCTCCACGTGGAAGTGCTCGGGAAGCGCTGGGCGGAATGCCGGGGATCAGAGGATGACCGCTGTTTGCCGGATGTGCTTGGGGCGCTTGCGTATCAGGACGCCGGGGCGTTCCACTGCCGGGAAGGCGCCGCGGCGGAAGGTCATGTTGCTTCGCTGCGGATACGCCGCAGATAGCGGTAGACCGTAGGCTCGGAGATGTGCAGCTCCTTGGCTACCTGACCGACGGAGCCCTTGGTCTGGAACACGCCCTGCGCCTCCAGAGAGCGGAGTATATCCAGCTTGTCGTTGGTATGCATGGCATCGGAGGGGATGCCGTAGCCGAGGATGGTGGAGTGGATCAGATTGCTGGACAGCTCCGGGATGGAGTCGTCCAGGTTTTCGGTATAGGCGGAGCTCTCCTCCTCTTGCGGAAGCGAAAAGGCATGGAGCAGGTTGGAGAGATGCTCCGAGAGTACCAGAATATCCTCCACGTCATGGTTTACGCAGATCAGCCCCACCAGCTGGCCCTTTTCCTTAATGAAATAGGTGGAGGAGACGAAGCGCTTGCCTCCCCGGGTGCGGCCCTCGTAGTTGGCCACATAGTCATGCTCCTTATAAGCCCCGGTGCGCAGCAGCTCCTTGGCGAGCTCTGTCATAGGGTCGCCCACCCGGCGTCCGCTGAGGTGCTCGTTGTAGGTGGCGATCACCGAGCGTTCCGGCGTGGAAACGTCGTGGAGAATGATCTCGTAGCTTTTTCCGCAGATCCTCCCCATGAATTCCACCACGGGAATATATCGCTCAAGGCAGGCGTAGTTGCTCACTATATCCCTACTTTCTCGACGATGTATTTTGCCTGATAAAAAACTGTCACATAGCTCAACAGAAGGTTAGTATATCGAAAACTAATGGATAAATCAACACCTAATGTGTCAGGAAACGGAGCTTGTGTAATGTTTTTTTTGCAAAACAAGGCGAAAAAAGCCTTCGAGACAGCGCTTTAGACAAAAATTTGTCAGACCTCTTGGCGCTTATGGGAGATTACCAAGCACGCTATGATAAATTATATCAGAACCGTAATAAAGTCATCAGAAGGACGGCGTGAGCCACCTCCCACGCGCAGCAAATCCTATCGGCGTAGGATCGTCTCCTTCGTGCGCAAGGCGGAGCAGCGCGCCCGTACCACCGACAAGCTGCTGTGTGACGATACCGGCCCCGGCGTGGAGAGCAAGCTATGTATGTTCTACGGCGAGAACCACGGCCTGAGCCAAGAAGGAAAGCCCTCCAACCGCATCAGCCGCCTCAGCGAGATCCTGCACTGGATGGAGGAGCACCTGAAGGAAGAATAGGAGGAGCTAAGGGGCGGGGCTGGCAGCGTAAGTGACGGAGCATTTGCTGTGCCTGAGCCGTATCCCGCGGCAGCAGCCTGTTATATATGGATCGATTCCGACGGACAGCGGCCACAGCGCTGCGCATACAGGTACCGCTTGGAAGTATTGCGCCAAGAGCCCACCTTCTTGAGAAGGTGGGCTCTTGCTGTAAGTACACGAAATGAGACGCTTTATTTCTTGTCGAACAGGATGAACAGCAGGCTGGACAGGCACAGCAGGAAGGGGTAGAACAGCAGGGGGATGATGTCAAAGGCGCTGATGGCGTAGCCGAGGGTGGCGCAGGTGGAGATGGCCACCAGCATCTGGGCGCCGTAGGGGATGATGCCCTGGAAGATGCAGGAGAAGGTGTCCAGCAGGGAGGCGGAGCGCTTGGGGCTGATGCCGTATTCCTCCGCCACCTCCTTGGCGATGGGGCCGGCCATGACGATGGCCACGGTGTTGTTGGCGGTGGCGATATCCATGAGGCCCACCAGCAGGCCGATGCCCAGCTGGCCGCCCCGCTTGCCGCGGAACACCCGGCGGATGAAGGCGAGGATGCTCTCAAAGCCGCCGTAGGCGCGGATGAGGCCGCACAGGGAGGCCACCAGCAGCGTTACCAGAATGGTCTCGAACATACCGGACACGCCGCCGCCCATGTTGCCCATGAGCTTCAGCGCCGTGACCTGCCCGGTGATAAGGGTGATGGCGGCGCCGGCGGCGATGCCGACGAGCAGCACCACGAACACATTCAGGCCGATGATGCCGCCGATGAGCACCAGCACATAGGGGATGATCAGCACCAGATCGTGACCGCCGGAGACGGCGCTCTGCACATCGGTGCCCAGAGAGACCACGATGATCAGCACCAGCGCCGCCAGCGCGGCGGGCAGGGCGATCTTGAAGTTGGCGCGGAACTTGTCCTTCATCTCCGTACCCTGGGTAGAGCAGGCGGCGATGGTAGTATCGGAAATAAAGCTGAGGTTGTCGCCGAACATGGCGCCGCCCATGACGGAGGCGATGCACAGCGGCAGGTCAAAGCCGGAATCGGCGGACACCGCCACGGCGATGGGCGCCAGCAGGGTGATGGTGCCGACGGAGGTGCCCATGGCCATGGACACGAAGCAGGCCACCACGAACAGCACGGCAACCGCCAGCTTCACCGGGGCGATGGACAGCAGGAAGTAGGCCACGGCCTCGGCGCTGGAGCGGCCGGTGACGCCCACGAAGATGCCCGCCACCAGGAAGATGAGGATCATGGTGACGATGTTCTTGTCGCCGATGCCCTGTCCCATCAGCTCCAGCTTTTCATCAAAGCTCACGCCGCGGTTTTGCAGGCAGGCCACCAGCAGCGCCACCAGGAAGGCCACAACGATGGGGATCTGATAGAAGCCCATTTTGATTTTTAACACATACTCCAAAATAATGCCCAGCACCAGATACAGCACCAGGAATACGGCCACGGGCAGCAGAGCGATCGCCCGAGGGGTCGGCTTTTTCTCCATAATCTCTTTCTCCTTTATGAAAACGTTGGCGTTTACCGCCATTTCAGATGGTATCATGGGGGGAAGAAAATGTCAACGCAAAGCCGGCTGCACCGTATTTAATTTGTTTGGCGAGGGCGGATCAAACTACCGTGCGCCGCAAAAAACAGATGAGCCGTGGCCTTGTGCTGTGTGGCGAAAAATGCGGGGGGATTTGTGGGAAATGCGACTTGAGATTTGGGAGATCGTTCTGTATACTGGTGTTAAATCGTGACCGATGCAGGCTCGGGTCTTGACCCGGGCCTTGGTCTACACACAAAAGGACGGAGGAAGATGCTATGCAGACGCGGGAACAACTGGCGCATCTGATCGACGTGGCAGCGGGGCGCATCCCCGCCGACACGGTCATCAAGAACTGTAAGATCGTCGACGTGTATGCCGGCGAGATCGTGGAGGGCGATATTGCGCTCTGCGGCGATCAAATCGCCGGGATCGGCAGCTATGAGGGACGCGAGACCGTGGATGCACGGGGTATGTACGCGGCGCCCGGCTTTATCGACACCCATATCCACATTGAGTCCTCCTATGTAACGCCGGAGGAGCTGAGCCGTCTGGTGGTGCCTCACGGCGGCACCACCATCATCGCCGACCCCCATGAGATGGTGAATGTCTGCGGCCTGCGGGGGCTGCGGTACATGATGGAGGCCGCCAAGGGGACGGCGCTGGACATTCAGATGATGCTGCCCTCCTGCGTGCCGGCCACCCCCTTTGAGCACGCCGGTGCGGTGGTCGACGCGGCGGCCATGGAGCAGCCCATCACCGAGGGCGTTCTGGGGCTGGGCGAGTTTATGAACTTCCCCGGCGTGGTGAACGCCGACGGCCCCACGCTGGACAAGATCGTGCTGGCCCAGCGGCACGGCAAGGTCATCGACGGCCACGCTCCGGCGGTGGAGGGCAAGGCGCTGAATGCCTACGCCTCCACGGGTATTCTGGCCGACCACGAGTGCGCGACGGTGGAGGAGATGCACGAGCGCATCCGCTGCGGTATGTATGTGATGCTGCGGGAGGGCTCCGCCTGCCACAACCTGCGCACCATGCTCAAGGGCGTGACTCCCGGCAACGCCAGCCGGTGCGTGCTCTGCTCGGATGACCGCCAGCCCAAGACGATCCTCCACGAGGGGCATCTGGATAACCATCTGCGCATCTGCGTGGAGGAGGGGCTGGACGCGGTGACCGCCATCCAGATGGCCACCATCAACGCGGCGCAGTGCTTCCGCCTTTACGACCGGGGCGCCATCGCGCCGGGCAAGCGGGCGGATATCGTGCTGCTGGAGGATCTGGAGGCATTCCGCGTCCGCAAGGTCTGGACGGCGGGTGTTCTTGCCGCCGAGGACGGAAATTACCTGCCGGAGGTGCGGCGGATCGACGCCTCCGCCGTCAAGGGCAGCATCATCCTGCAGGACTTCTCCGTGGAGAAGCTGAAGATGCACCTCAAGAGCGGCCACGTCCATGTGATCGGCATACTGCCCGGCGGCGTGGTCACCCAGAAGGAGACGGCGGACGTCCAGCTGGACGGGGAGGGCAACTTTGTCCGCGATCCGGCGGTGGATATCGTCAAGGTGGCGGTGGTGGAGCGGCACCAGCGGACGGGCAACGTGGCCACAGCGTTCCTGCGGGGCTATGGCATCAAGGCGGGCGCGGTGGCGCTCTCCATCGCCCACGATTCCCACAACCTCATCGTGGTGGGCGTGGACGACGAGGAGATGGCCTTTGCGGTGGAGCAGCTCCGGAAGCAGGAGGGCGGCATCGTGCTGGTGAAGGACGGCAAGGTCATCGAGTCCATGCCTATGCCCATCGCGGGCCTGATGAGCGACCAGAGCGGCGAGTGGGTGGACAAAAAGCTGACGGCCATCCACGAGGCGGCGTACCGCGAGCTGGGGGTCAATGCCGATGTGGAGCCGGTGATGACGCTGTGCTTCATGTCCCTCGCCGTCATCCCGGAGGTCAAGCTGACGGATATGGGGCTTTTTGACGTGACCCAGTTCCGCTTCATCCCGCTGGAGGCGGACGGCGCGGCGCAGCCGGAGTGACGACCTGCTCGCATCAGATATAAATACGCCAAAAAGGAAAGCACCGGAGACCGGTGCTTTCCTTTTATCTATTCAGCTGCGGCGATCACCGCTTTTTCAGCACACCCAGAAGGCCGCGCTTGAGTACCTGCCCGCCTGCGGAGATGAGCTGGGACTCGATCTTGGCGGCGCGGCGCTCCGCCTTGCGCTTGGCCTCGGCCTCCAGCTTTTCCTGCTGGCGCTCCGCCTTGCGCCGCGCCTCGTCCGCCAGCTTCTGTTGACGGCGGCGCTCCTCGTCTGCCAGCTTCTGCTGGCGGCGGCGCGCCTCATCCTCCAGCTTCAGCTGGCGCTTGCGGTCGGCCTCCTCCTCTTTCAGACGCTGCTTCTCTGCCTCGGCCTCCGCCTTCTCCTGCGCCTTGCGGTCGGCCTCGGCCTGCTTGGCGGCCTCGGCTTGCTCCGCCTCCTCCGACAGCACCTCGTAGGCAGATACGTTGTCCACGAAGTCGTCGTATTTCTCCATGCCGTCGTGCATCATCACCTTGGCGCGCACCATCGGCTCCGGCGGCGCCATCAGGCTCTGGGGGCAGATGATCTTGGTGCGCTCCACCATGGCGGGTACGCCGTTTTCGTCCAGGAAGGAGGTCAGCGCCTCACCCACGCCCAGCTCCATGATGGCGTCCTCCGCCTGAAAAGTGGGGTTGGCCCGGAAGGACTGGGCCGCTACCCGGACGGCCTTCAGCTCGGCGGGGGTGTAGGCCCGCAGGGCGTGCTGCACCCGGTTGGACAGCTGCGCCAGCACGGTGTCGGGGATGTCGCTGGGGCTTTGGGTGACGAAGTACACGCCCACGCCGCGGGAGCGGATGAGCTTGACCGTCTGCTCCACCTTTTGCAGCAGCACGGCGGGCGCGCCGCGGAACAGCATATGCGCCTCATCGAAGAAGAACACCAGCCGGGGCTTATCCATGTCGCCGGCCTCCGGCAGGCTTTCAAACAGCTCCGAGAGCATCCACAGCAGGAAGCTGGCGTACAGCGTGGGGTTCTGCACCAGCTTGACGCAGTCCAGCACGTTGATCATGCCCCGGCCGTCGGCGTCGGTGCGCATCCAGTCGCGGATGTCCAGCGCCGGCTCGCCGAAGAACAGGTCGCCGCCCTGCTGCTCCAGCGGCAGCAGCGCCCGGAGAATGGCGGCCACCGACTGGGGCGTGATATTGCCGTAGGTCATCATGTACTCGGTGCGGTGCTCGTTTACATAATTCAGCATGGCCCGCAGATCCTTCAGGTCGATGAGCAGCAGGCCCTTGTCGTCGGCAATGCGGAACACGATGTGCAGGATGCCCTCCTGCACCGCTGTCAGGCCAAGGATCCGGCTGAGAAGCTCCGGCCCCATGTCGCTGACCGTGGCACGCACGGCGTGGCCGCCCTCCTGATAGATATCCCAGAAGGTGGTGGGGTAGCCCCGGTAGGCAAAGCGCTCCCGCAGGCCGAACTTGTCGATGCGCTTTTCCATGCCCTCACTGCTCTGTCCCGGTGCGCAGATGCCCGCCACATCGCCCTTTACATCGCACAGAAACACCGGCACGCCCGCGTCGGAAAAGGACTCCGCCATCACCTTCATGGTGATGGTCTTGCCGGTGCCGCTGGCGCCGGCGATGAGCCCGTGGCGGTTGCACATATTCAGCGCCAGCTCCACACGCTTGTCGCCTGCCAGACCCATATAGATCTTACCGTTCTCGTACATCGTGTCACCCTCCGTCGTTTGTTGATGCTCGTTTCTGTCATTATACGCCCTCTCCCGTCCCGGCGCAAGAAAAAAGCGCACCGCCCCCGTTTTTTCCCGCAGGATGGCGCGGTGGTCTCTTGTGCTTTTTGCCAAAACGCTATATACTGTTGGAACAAGAAGGGAGGCGGAGGGTGCATGAATACGCTGATCGAGCTGTACGACGAGCGTGCCATTGAGAATATACTGGCGCCGGATATGTTCCGCCCCCGGCACATCGTCTATCTCTGCCCCGGCGAGGTCATCCGGGATCGCAGCCGGCAGGAGACGCTGGCGGCATTTTTCCGGTGCCGCGGCTGGGAGCCGGAGCTTATCTTTGTGGAGGCGAGCCTGTTCAAGGCGGATCGTATCCTGCGGCAGCTCTGCGCCATCGGCGAGAAGTACCCGGACTGCGCCATCGACGTCACCGGCGGCAGCGACGCGGCGCTGTTTGCGGCGGGGATGTTCGCCGCCCGGAAGGGCGTGCCGGCCTTCACTTACTCCCGCAAGAAGAACTGCTTCTACGATATCTCCGGCGCGGCCTTCGCCGACGAGCTGCACTGCGATCTGACCTACTCCATCGAGGAGTTCTTCCTCATGGCGGGCGGCACGCTGCTGCCCGGCCGGGTGGACAACCACATACTGACGCAGTATCTGCCGGACTTCGACCGGTTTTTCCACTGCTTCCTCCGCTTCCGCCGGGAGTGGCCCGATATCATCTCCTACATTCAAAGGGTGTCACCCTCGGAGTACGGGCAGACCCCACCCCTGTCCGTGCAGGGCGGGTACACCGTGAAGGGCGAGCGCGGAACGCGGAACACCGTCAACGAGGCCGCCCTGCGGGAGCTGGCGCGCATCGACCTTATCCGGGAGCTGGACATCGTCCCCAATCAGCAGGTATCCTTCCGCTTCCGGGATCTGCATACCAGAGCGTGGCTGCGGGATGTGGGCAGCGTGCTGGAGCTATACACCTACAAGGCCTGCGTGGATACCGGGATCTTCCACGATGTGATCAGCAGCGCCGTGGTGCGCTGGGACGAGGTGCTGGGGCACGGCAGCGTCTCCAACGAGATCGACGTGATGGCCGCCCGGGGCGTGGTCCCGCTGTTCCTGAGCTGTAAGGCCTGCGACATCAAGACGGAGGCGCTGAACGAGCTGGCCATCCTGCGGGATCGCTTCGGCGGCAAGGGCGCCAAGGCCGCCATCGTCACCACGGAGACCTGCAACGCCGCTGCCCGCCACCGCGCCGCCCAGCTGGGGATCGCGGTGGTCGATCTGGAGGAGCTGAAGACCGGCCAGCTCCTGCACCGGCTGAAGGTGATCATGAAGGTGGAGCGGTAACAGGATGAGGAAAAATGAAAAGCGCCGTATTCGGCGCTTGGCGAAACCGCTGCGCCCTGCTATACTGTAAAAAACACGGGATACGGGAGGACGGGACATGAGCTATTACGGCAATTTGATCCTGCGCGAGCGTTTGGCGCGCTCGTGGAGTCAGGCGGGACTCTGCAAGGACATCTGCACGGTGTCCTACCTCTCCAAGATCGAGACGGGGAAGGCGCAGCCCTCCGCCGATGTGCTGCGGCTGCTTCTGGCGCGGCTGGGTCTGCACACCGACCCGGCGCTGGAGGCGGCGGGGGCGCGCTGTGCGGAGGACGGCTACGAGCGGCTGTTCACAGGACGGTTTGGGGAGCTGGCCGCCGCGCTGCCGGCGGTCTCTGACGAGACGTACCGCGCCACCGCCGCGTGGACGGATATCCTCCTGCTGCGGCAGTTCGACACGGACGGCGGGGCGCTGGACGCCGGGCTGGAGGCGGGCATGACCCAGCGGCAGCTGGCCATGCAGCGGCTTTTGCAGGGACGGTGGGACGAGGCGCTGGCACTGCTGCCCAACGCCTTCTGCCACTGGCGTATCGGCGTGTCCGCGTATGAGGCGGGACGCTACGAGGACGCGGTGGAGCATTTGCAGGCCGGCTACGATCTGGCGGCACGGGACGGCGCGGCGCGGCTGATGCTGCTGTGCCGGGCGTACATGGGGAATTGCTACTGCAACCGCCGGGACATGGAGCGTATGTGTCCCCACTACGCCGCCGCGAGACGGCTGGCGCAGGCGCTGGGCGAGCAGGAGCTGCTGGATTCCATCGCGTACAACACCGCCGCCGTGCAGATCGAGCGGGGGCAGTTCGAGGAGGCGTATGGGTACTTCTCCGCGCTGGACGACCCCGGTGTGCTGGCGCTGCACAAGCTGGCCATCTGCTGTGAAAAGACGGGGCGGACGGCGGAGGCCCTTGCGGCGCTGGAGCGCGCCGAGGCGGCGGAGGCGGCGGAGCAGCGGTCGGAGGCGGTGGAGAAGATGCTGGCGGTGGTGCGCTTCCGTTTGGCGCACCCGGACTATCTGCACTGCGACGCGTACGGGGCGCTGCTGCTGGACTGCTTCGCCTGCTGCCGCACCCGGCTTCCCCAGGGCTATGCGGCGTTCCATCTGCCGTGGGTGGTGGAGTGGTACACCGCCGCCCGGCAATACAAGAAGGTCTGCGAGCTTCTGACGGAGTTTCCTGACATACGAATTTGAAATGCGCTTACCGGCATATTTGGGTCAAAGATTTCCCAAATGTGCCGGGTTTCTTTTCACAGAGGCTGCGTGGTATGATATGCCCAGAGGTGATGAAACAATGAAAAAACAGACAGTACAGCTTTGGACGCGCAGCTTTACACTGGTCACGATCGCCACGGCGCTGGGCGCGGCGGGCGGCATCGCCGGGGGCTTTGCCCTGTCCTTTCTGGTCTTCGACGAGACGGGCAGCACGCTGGCCTCCGCGCTGATCGTGGCTATCCAGCTTGTCCCCAATATCTTCATTCCGTTTCTGGTGGCGCCGCTGATGGACAGGCTGCCCCGCAAGGCATTTCTGGTGGGCGGCGATATCTGCAACGGCCTCGTCTACGGCGGCATGGGGCTCTGGCTCATGCGGTTCGATTTTTCCTACGTCGGGTATCTGGGCGTCTCGGTGCTTCTGGCCTGTCTCAGCTCCGTTGACCGACTCGCCTACACCAGCATCTATCCTCAACTCATCCCCACCGGTGCGGAGCAGAAGGGCTACGCCGTCTCCTCCATGCTCTATCCCATCCTGACGGTCGTCATGACGCCGCTGGCAGCCGTCCTGCTGGATACGCTGGGCGTTCCGCTCTTACTGGTGCTGCAGGGGGCGCTGTCCCTTGCCGCCGCGCTGACAGAGAGCTTTATCCGGCTGGACGAGCGCCGGCAGGCACAGCGCCAGCGCTACACCATGGCCGCGTGGCGGGCAGATATCCGGGAGGGGCTTGCCTATCTCAAGGAGGAGCGGGGCGTGCGCAGTATCTATGAATATATGTCCGTGACCAACGGTGTGGCCGGCGGCTATGCGCCGATTCTGGTGGCGTTTTTCCGCACCATGCCCGGCATGACGGCGGCCATGTACTCCCTGTTTTCCGTGGCGGAGTTCGCGGGGCGCACCATCGGCAGCGCCGTGCAGTACCGGGTGGACATCCCACAGAAGAAACGGTTCGGCTTTGTGTTCGCCGTGTATCAGACCTACGAGCTGATGGATATGCTCCTGCTGTGGCTGCCCTACCCGTTGATGCTGGTCAATCGCGGGCTCTGCGGCTTTCTGGGCAACAACAGCGCCATTTTGCGGGAGGCGGCGGTGCAGCGCTACATCCCGGAGGCGCTGCGCGCCCGCGTCAACGCGCTGTTCGACATGATGCTCACGGCGGCCTCCGGCGTCTGTGCGCTGGCGGTGGGCGCGCTGGGAGAGGTACTGGACTACCGCCTGTGCGTTACGCTGTGCGGCGCGGTGGCCATGGCGGCGTGCTGGCTGCTGATTTGGGGCAGGCGGACGGCTGTGCGCGGAGTCTATGAGAAGGAGGACGCGGCATGACTGCGCCGAAGACGCGCAAAATATTGCGATTTCCTCAAAACATCCGTTCTTTTCTGCTATTTATGTTACATATCGTGCTGCTTTTTTCTATAATGAAGGTATAGACTACAGCTGGCAGCAGACAGGACGAACAGGGAGGGAACGGAATATGAAGCAGCATCGCATTCTTTCACGGGCGCTGAGCGTGCTTTTCTGCCTTGCGCTCTGCACACAGCTTACAGGCTGTGTACAAATACCCGTACCCACGCTGAAGCCCACGCCTGCACCCACACCGGACAAGACCTATAACGACAGCCTTATCACCGAGGCGTACAGCGTGGAGGGCTCCTTTACCGATGAGTATGAGGAGACGTGGGACTACGCCTACCGTATCCCGCAGCTGGCTGCCGACACGGCGGACGCCGCCGCTATCAACGCCGAGATCATGGCGTACTTCGGCAGCGATGCCCGCGCCGCACAGGAGGGGATCACCGCGGAGGGCTCGCGGTACGTCAACTGGCTGAACGTCTCCTGGGAAAGCCATTGGAGCGGCAGCCTGCTGAGCCTTTCCCTGTGCGCCGCAAGCTGGCTCGGCGACATGGGCAGCCGCTATTTCGTCTATCACTACGATTTTGCCGCCGGTCAGAAGCTGACCAACGCGCAGGTGCTTGACCGCGTGGGCGTCCGCGAGGCGGACTTCACCACGGCGCTGCGGCGTGCGGCGGCGCAGACCTTTGACGCCATGTATGCGCCGTGGGGCGTGAACGATATCGGCCCGGAGGATGAGACGTTCCCCTCCGCCTGCATCGAACTGGCAGCCCTGCGGGCACGGACGGTGCAGGAACGGAACACGGGGCTGGAGACCGCCGTGTTCTATCCCAACGGGGACGGCACCTTCACCGCCTATCAGCCCGTCGGCATGGTGGCTGGCGCCGGTTGGTACGACCGGGAGATGACCGTGAAGCCCGGCGCAAGCGAATGGGCGGCCGCCAAGGCGCCCAGCTCCGCCTATGGCTTCGTGTCTGCCGCCCTCACCGGGGACGGCGCCTCCGTCCGTATCACAAAGGGCAAGGACGGCTTCTTCGACAGCGAGACATACCGCAAGTCCTTCGGCTTCAGCTACGACACGGATTACCCCATCGCCGGGTGCTACGGCGACTATCAGGATATCTTTGTGGGCGTGTGCGGGCAGGAGCTGTACCCCTACGCATTCCTGCTCACCAAGGGCAATACGGTGGAGTACGCCGACATTTTCGGCGGCTTGGGAGGGAAGGCCCTCTGCTGCGGCGGCCCGCTCTACGGTCTGCGGGACATCGTCCGCTTTGAAAGCGGCATCTGCGCCGACGAGCACGGCGGCGGCTACGAGACGGTGTACGCCGTGGACAAGAGCGGCGCAAAGTACGATCTGGCCCAGCGCATCGTGCCGATGAGCAGCACCATGTCCACCGGCGTCACCGGCGACTGGTATACGGACGTGCATCACGGCGGAGAGGGCAGCGGCTATACGGATCGCTATGCGCTTTCCCTCCAAAGCGACGGCGCTGTCAGCATTCAGAACACGGTGGAGGGGCTGGACGACCCCATCACATACAGCGGCTGCGGCACCTATCTGGGTACGACGGAGCAGGGGATGCTCTACCGCCTCCAGCTCCGCTGCGATGACCGCTCCTGCGACGGAACCTTCGCCTTCGCCCTCGACTTCTCCGATAGCTGGGACGGCACGCTAATCGTCACCGCCGTGGGCGGCGCGGATCTCTTTGACGCCGGTGAGGGCGGCAGCACCGTCTTTACCCGCGGCGCGTGATACGGCACATAAAGAAAAGCACCGGTGACCGGTGCTTTTCTTTTGTCTGCGGCGACCGTTGACGCGGTAGGCGAGACGCACGGTTGCAAGGGACGGGGCGTTATGGTATAATGACGACTGTTTTGCGCGCCCGGTGAAGCCGTGTGCCCGGCGACCCGGCGGGTGACCGCCGGATCGTAAGACCAAACGAACCAAAAGGAGCAACAGCGTGTCCATGCAGAACATGAACGTAACGACGAAAAAAACCTTTGACATCAGCGCGGCGGCGCTTCATATCCTCGCCATGGCCCTTATGCTGATGGATCACCTCTGGGCCACCCTCCTTCCGGCGCAGGAATGGCTGACCTGCGCGGGGCGGCTGGCCTTCCCCATCTTCGCCTTCATGGCGGTGGAGGGGTATTTCCACACCCACAGCTTTCAAAAATACGCCCTGCGGATGCTGGTGTTCGCGGTGCTCTCCGAAATACCCTTCGACCTGATGTACGGCGGCACATGGTTCTACCCGGTACACCAGAACGTGATCTGGACGCTGCTGCTGGGGCTTCTGGGCATCCGGCTGACAGAGGCGGTACGGCAGAAGGGGAAGCGCTGGGCGTTCCTGCTGGTGTTCGTCCTCGTGGCTCTCGCCGATATGGCGCTGGGTACGCTGGGCATGGTGGACTACTACGGCGCCGGTGTTTTGACGGTGCTGATCTTCTACATCTTCCGTGGGCGGAAATGGTGGTGCCTACTGGGGCAGCTGCTGGCCCTCTACTGGGTGAATGTGGAGCTGCTGGGCGGCCTGATGTACCCCGTGAGGCTGCTGGGCATGGAATTTGAGCTGTGCCAGCAGGGGCTGGCGCTGCTGGCGCTTATTCCCGTCTGGCTGTACCGCGGGCGGCAGGGCCACCACAGCAAGCCGTTCCAGTATGCGTGCTACGCCTTTTACCCCGTCCATATGCTGGTGCTGGCGATCGTGCTGCGCTGCGTAAACCGCTGACACTGCATCCATTCGCAACGACGCAAAAAGGAAAGCACCGGTCACGGTGCTTTCCTTTTTGCGTATGCAGTTGTCCGGAGATCATTCCGATCTGTCCCAGTAGGGGTAATCCGTAAAGACGAAATCCCCGGCCGCATTTCTCTCCGCCGGCAGCTCCACATAGTCGGTGTGCGCGTCCGGAGGCAGCGTCACCGCCATGACAACGGTGAATTTCCCGTCGCCGTCGTCCCGCACATGATCCACCCAGCTGTTGTAGGCGGCCTCGCCGCTGGTTTTCTTATAGGCCGCATAGATGTCGCCGTTGTACGCCAGGAGATCCTTGTCGGCGAGGGCGGCGTCCAGCGTCTTGTCCGTGAAATCGGCAGAGAAGACCTGCAAAAACCGGTCGCGCACCTGTTCCAGCGTATGGATGTTGTCCTGCGCGGGGAACAGCGGTTTATATGGCCGCCCGTCGATGGTCGTGGGCTGTACGCCGCCGGCATACTCCCCGGCGAAGTGCAGATACAGCCACAGGCTCCGGGCGTTGTCCGCCAGCTCCTGCGCCTGTGCCTCATACAGCACCGTGCCGTCCTCGGGGTACAGCGTATAGCCGTTGACGCCCCGGAGACTTTCGAGGATGGCCGCCTTGTCGCTCTCGTAGCTCTCCCAGAGGGCGAGTGCTTCCGGGGAGACCTTCTGGGCGTAGGCGCTGATGGCGTAGAGATCCCGGGCGGTGATGAAGCGGATATCGTCGTCCGACACAAGGCGGCCTACGGCCACCCGGCCGGGATAGTCCTCCGACGTGTAGCCGTAGCCGGTGTTGTCGAGGATGAAGAAGGTGACGTCCTTGCCGTCACTGCCGTCCACAGAGAAGGTCACCATCCCCTCCGAGAAGCGGGCGCGTACCACGCCTACCCAGCTCTCCGGCAGAGTGAGCTCGTAGGTGCCGTCGGTAAACGCGGTATCGGTGATCTGCTCTGTCAGGAGCAGCTCGGCAAGGGCGTCCGAAAATCGCCGGTAGTTGGGAGGGAAGTTGTTGCTGCCGGAGGCCGTTATCACCGAGCCGTCGGGCAGCGTCGCCTGAAAGCTCATGGAGCTTCCGTCCAGCACGTCCGGCGGGTTGGCACCGCGGAAACCCGCCCACTCGTTGATCCGGCAGTCTCCCAGCAGGGCGCAAAGCGTCTGGTAGAGGGCATCGTCACCGTCGATGGCGCGGATGACATGGCGGCTCTCCACATAGTCGGAGACGGTGTTATCCCACCAGGAGGTGCTGGTATAATATGCCAGATGTACGCCGCTTTCCGTCCTGTATCCCTCGTAGACATAGCTTTCCGCGGTGGTACCGCTCGTCGACAGGGAGAAGCGCTCAAACTCCATGGGATCACCTCCGTAATTGTCCTGCTCGTTGTCCCGCCCGGTGGCGCACGCGGAAAAAACCAGCAGGGAGCAGCATAGAAGCGTCAAGCAGATCAGCAGCTTTTTCATAGGCATGTTCCTTTCTTGCCGTTGTGTGATCGAGGGGCGGCGGGTGTACGGCGGAGCATATTCTTATAGGTATAGTGCAACACACGACGGGGCATTTGTCAAGCCCCAACGTGTGCGCTGCTTGACAAGAAATCACGACTTCGGTATGCTGGTCGGGAAAGGAGCTGATGCCCTGTGGTGGATGGGAACATCATTCTGTCCGTGGCGAAGGCCATGGAGCTGCTGCAAATTCTGAGTCAGGCGGGGAAGCCGCTGCTGCTCAAGGAGCTGACCGCCCTGTGCGGCTATCCCAAAAGCACGGTGTTCGGCCTGCTGACCACCATGCGCGCATACGACGTGGTGACGCAGACGCCTGATGGCCGCTATACGCTGGGGCTGCGGCTGTTCGAGTACGGGCGGCAGGTGGAGCGCTCCTGGGATATCTCCACGGTGGCGCGGCCCTACATGGAGCATCTGTGCCGACAGACCGGCGCGTCCGTTATGCTCTCCGTCTGCGAGGGCGGCAGTGTCATCACGCTGGATCAGGTGGAGACGCGGGGCAGCCTGCGGGTGGTGTCGGACACCGGCTCCCGCCTGCCCATCTACTGTACGTCGCAGGGTAAGGTGTTTCTGGCCCATATGTCCCGCACCGGCGCGGAGGCGCTGCTGCGGGGGCGGAGCAGAAGTCAGTTCACCCCCCACACCATTACCGATATCCCCACGCTGCTGCGGGAGGTGGAGGCGTGCCGCGCCAACGGCTACGCCATCGAAAACGGCGAGTACAAGATCGGCCTGCGCTCCATCTCCGCGCCGGTCTACAACGTGGAGGGTGTGGTGCAGTACACGGTGGGCGTGATCGGGATGTTCCGCAGCGTCCACTCCGAGGAGTTCCACGGGGCGGTGGAGCAGGTGTGCGCCACGGCCGCCATGATCTCGGCGGCGCTGGGCTATCGCAGGCGGGAGGAGCATGGCGGCGCGCCTGCGAAAACGGCGCCGGGGACTTCTGTGTAGAAAAACGCAGAAATAAGGAAATTGTTGCTTTCCAAGCAGGGGAACGTATGGTATACTTTTCCTGTTCATTTTGAGAGTACAGGGAGGGATCGCATTTGAGTGAGCTGCTGAGGATGGAGCACATCAGCAAGCGATTCGGCAATTTTTACGCCAACAAGGACATCAGCCTGTCCGTGAACCGGGGCGAGGTACTGACGCTGCTGGGTGAAAACGGCGCCGGTAAGTCCACGCTGATGAATATTCTGATCGGCCTGTATCAGCCCACCGAGGGGAAGATTTTTCTGGAGGGGAAGGAAGTCCGTATCGACTCCCCCAGTCAGGCGGTAAAGCTGGGCATCGGCATGGTGCATCAGCACTTCATGCTGGTGGAGGCCATGACGGTGTTCGACAACATCATTCTGGGCGATAAGCACGCCAAGGGGGTGTTCATCGACCGGGCCGCCCGCCGCAGGGAGATCGAGGAGCTGTCCGCCAAGTACGGTCTGGACGTGCAGCTGGATCGCCTGATCACGGAGATCTCCGTGGGCGAGCAGCAGCGTACCGAGATCCTGAAGGCACTGTACCACGGCGCGGAGCTGCTGATCCTGGACGAGCCGTCCGCTGCCCTGACGGATATCGAGGTGGAGGGCCTGTTCGCCATCATGCGCAAGCTGGTGTCGGAGGGCAAGAGCATCATTTTCATCAGCCACAAGATGCGCGAGGTCATGCACATCTCCGACCGCATCACCGTGCTGCGGCTGGGCGAGGTGGTGGGTACCGTCAACTGTGCGGATACCGACAGCCAGAAGCTGGCCGGCATGATGATCGGCCGCGAGCTGGTCACCTATCAGTATGAGAAAAAGGACTGTACCGACGGAGAGGTGGCGGTGGCGCTGTCCCACGTCGACTACCATAAGGAGTCCAAGCACAACGGCCTGAACGATGTGTCTCTGGTGGTACACCGGGGCGAGATCGTGGGCATCGCCGGTGTGGACGGCAACGGCCAGACCCAGCTGACCCAGATCATCACCGGCGTTATCGCGCCGGACAGCGGCACGCTGGAGCTGTCCGGTGCGCGGCTGGCCATCTTCGACCCCCACGGCTTTATCAAGGACGGCGTCTCCCATGTGCCGGAGGACCGGAATTTGCAGGGACTCATCGGCGATATGTCCATCGCGGAGAATCTGGTGCTGAAGACCTGCGCCACCCCCGCCTTCAGCAGCGGCAACGGCCTGCTGCTGAAGAAGAAGGCCATCAACAGCTACGCCGACGAGATGGTGGAGAAGTACGACATCCGCTGTACCTCGGTGGAGCAGGATGTCCGCAGCCTGTCCGGCGGCAACCAGCAGAAGGTCATTCTGGCCCGCGAGCTGGAATCCGACCCGGTGCTGCTGGTAGCGGCACACCCCACCCGGGGTCTGGACATCGGCGCCACCAGCTTTATCCACGACCAGATGATCGCCGCCCGTGACCGGGGCGTGGGCATCCTGCTCATCAGCGCCGACTTCGACGAGATCCTGGAGATGTCCGACCGTATTCTGGTCTGCTTCGAGGGCCAGATCATGGGCGAGTATTCCGGCAAGAATCCTCCCATCGAGGAGATCAGCCTTGCCATGACCGGTAAGTAAGGGGGGAGGGTGTACATGGAGAAATTAAAACGTTCACTGAGCAGCTTCGCTGTTCCCCTGCTGTCGATCCTGCTGGCGTTCCTCATCGGCGGCATCATCATGGCGGCGCTGGGCGCCGACCCCTTTGCGGCGCTGAAGTACCTGTTCCAGGGCGCCTTCGGCTCCCGCGCCAACATCGGCACCACACTGAGCAAATCCACGCCCCTGATGTTCACCGCGCTGTGCGCCTGCTTCGCCTATAAGTGCGGCGTGTTCAATCTGGGCGGCGAGGGTCAGTTCCTGATGGGTGCTATGGCCGCGTTCCTGACGGCGTATTTCAGCGGGCTGACCGGCTTCGTCGGTATCCTGCTGGCGCTGCTGGCCGGTACGCTGGCCGGCGGCCTCTGGGGACTGATCCCCGGCATCCTGAAGGTCACCCGCGGTCAGAATGAGATGATCATCTCCATCATGCTGAACTATGTGGCGACGCTTTTCATGGGCGTGCTGTACACCAGCTGGATCCGGGACGAGAACATCCCCCAGACCCCGGCTATCTCCAAGCTGGTGCAGCTGCCCCGCGTGATCTCCAATATGCGCTTTACATGGGGCTTTGTGCTGGCGCTGGTGGTCGGACTTGTCTTATACTATGTGCTGTTCTGGACCAGCGGCGGCTTCAAGCTGCGGGCGGTGGGCTACAACATGACCGCCAGCCGCTTCAACGGCATCCCCGTCAAGCGCTACATCCTGACCAGCTTCATCATCTCCGGCGCTATCGCCGGACTGGGCGGCGGCGCGGAGCTGCTGGGCACCCAGTTCCGCCTCATCAACGGCTTCGGCGCGGGCTACGGCTTCGACGGCGTGGCCATGGCGCTGATCGGCCAGCTCCACCCCATCGCAACGGTGATCGTGGCGCTGTTCTTCGCGGCGCTGCGGGTGGGCTCCACCACCATGCAGGCGGCCACCGGCGTTCCCACCAGCGTGTCGGATATCATTCAGGCGCTGGTGATCGTGTTTTCCGTGGCGGGCATGGCGCTGACTAAGCTGCCGGAGTTCGAGTCGTGGAAGAATCGTTTGTTCTCCAAGAGAAAGAGAAAGGCGGGTGACAAGTAATGGATTGGATCTCCAGCTTGCTTCTGGCCACCGTTCGCTTGGCCATCCCCCTGCTGCTGATCTCGCTGGCGGAGCTGTACGGACAGCGGGCCGGCATGGTCAACATCGGTCTGGAGGGTCTTGCCTCCATCGGCGCGCTGGTGGGCTTTTTGACCTGCTACATCACCGGCTCCAACTGGCTGGGTCTGCTGTGCGGCGCGCTGGCGGGTCTGCTGGTCAACATGATCTACGCCGTCTCCACGGTGACGCTGTGCGCCGACCATACGGTGTACGGCATGGCCATCAACATCTTCGCACCGGCGCTGGCATCGTTTATCTACCGGGTGGTCTTCGGCACCGGCTCCGACCTGAAGCAGATCACCACCATGCCCAGCATCGCCATCCCCGGCCTGAAGGATATCCCGGTCATCGGCCCGCTGCTGTTTGACCAGAGCCCCATGGTGTATCTCACCTTCGCGCTGGTGGTGTTCACGGCGGTGTTCTTCCGCCGCACCCGCGCCGGTCTGAGCTACAAGGCGGTGGGCGAGCATCCCAAGGCCGCCGCCACGCTGGGCATCAACGTCATCGGCGTGAAGTACATCGCCTGCTCCATCTGCGGCGCACTGGCGGGTATCGGCGGCGCCTACCTGACCACCTGCTACTCCAGCACCTACACCGACGGCATCGTGGCAGGCCGCGGCTTCATCGCGCTGGCCGCCGTGATCTTCGGCCGCTGGAGTGCCGGCGGCATCCTGCTGGCCTGCCTGTTCTTCGGCTTCTGCGACGCGCTGCAGATCCGCTTGCAGGTGTCCGGCATCGGCATCCCCTATCAGTTCTTCCAGATGATCCCCTATGTGGCGACGGTCATCGTGCTCAGTGTCATCGGCACACGGCAGACCGGCCCCCGTGCCAACGGTCAGCCCTACCGCAAGGAGCAGCGGTAAATCGGTAATAACGCAAAACGCGCTATTATAAAAAGACATCTATTTCAGGAGGAAAAAACAGAATGAAGAAGTTTCTTGCAATGCTGTTGGCGCTGGTCATGGCCCTGTCTCTGGTGGCCTGCGGCGACAAGCCCGACGCCAACGGCGGCAACGGCGACGACAACGCCAACAACGGCGAAAAGACCTACAAGGTCGCCATGATCTGCGACTCCAGCATCAACGACGGCGGCTGGGGCGCTGCCTGCTACAACGCCATGGTCAAGGCCGCTGAGGACAAGAACTGGCAGTATGATGTCACCGACTCCATCTCTCAGGATCAGTACTATGACTCCATCGTTGCCTACTGCGCGCTGGGCTATGACATGATCTACGCCCCCGGCAACCAGTACACCGATGCTGTCCTGCAGGCCGCTGAGGAGTATCCTGACATCGCCTTCGCCCTGCTGAACGGTGCGGAGAAGACCCCCGGTGAGGCTGTCAACGGCAACGTCAGCTCTCTGCTGCCCAACGCCCAGCAGATCGGCTGGATCGCCGGTGCGCTGGCTGGCCTGATGACCGAGTCCGGCAAGCTGGGCTTCATCGGCGGTATGGAGCTGGATACCACCAAGGGCAAGATCGCCGGCTACGAGGAGGCCGCCAAGTATGTGGCCGAGCAGGAGGGCAAGACCGTGGAGCTGCTGGCTGTGCCCTACGCCAACTCCTTCTCCGATGCCCCCAAGGGCAAGGAGTTTGCCACCGAGCTGATCTCCAAGGGTGCTGATGTGTTCTTTGGCGACGCTTCCGCCGTTGACTCCGGCGCTCGCGAGGCCATCGACGCCGCCAACGAGAAGGCCGGCGCCATCAAGGTCTTCGATATCGGCCAGCCCGCCGACATTCTGGGCCAGAACCCCTGCATCATTTGCTCTCAGGTCACCGATAACGCCGCCATGATCAAGGTCTCCATGGAGGCTGTTGAGGCCGGTACCTTCGGCGGCAACACCGTGTTCGGTACGATGGAGAACGGCGCCCTGTCCGCCGGTGCTATCAACACCGAGCTGGTTCCCGCCGACAAGGTGGAGAAGTACAACGCCTATCTGGAGCAGATGAAGGCCGGCACCTTCATGCAGTAATCGCCCCGGAACAAACAGAAAGCCCGCCTTTCGACTCTCGTCGAAAGGCGGGCTTTTTATCGGTCTTTATGGGGGCGTCAGCCCAGATCCACGTCGATGGCGAACAGGCCACCCGCGCCGCCGGAGTAGAGGTACAGCACGTTGTCGGTGGGCTTGAACTGTCCCT